>WYBR01000016.1 GCA_011525805.1 Vicinamibacteraceae bacterium | reverse complement strand
CCGGCACGGTGCGAATGGCCGAAGGGCAGAGCGCCCGCGCCTTCATCGAGGCGAATCTCCCCGCGGGCGTCGGGGGCTTCGCGCGCGAGTACCGCATCGACAGCAGTGATGATGACCGCGGCGGCTCGTACAGCGTAACGGACCGCGAGTCGCAGTGGAGCGGCCTGCCCGGCGTTGAGGATGCCCGACTCGAGGAGACCCGCGCTGTCGACATGCAGGGCATGGTCGTGCTCACGCGCAGCGGACATTTCACCGGCCCGGGCGCCATGACGCAGATCAACGAGGTGAAGGAGATCCTCGCCACGCTCGGCCGCGTCGTGTCGAGCGAGCTCCGCCAGGACCGCTATGCCGACCAGCGCATCAGTTTCCGCTTCACGGCCTTGACGACGGAGCACCCCAACCCCCAGAACCCCGAGCAGCCCAGCGGCGTCACCTTCTGGCAGGAAGTCGTGCGCACGAGCGGCGGCGGCGCGGCGCGGCGCGTGAGCCTCTATCCCGACCGCAACCCCTTCATCTACTTCGGCGAACCCCAGCCTGTGCTGATCGAGATCAGCGGCCGCGCCGTCACCATCGCATCGGATTACGAGGCGGCCCCGGGGGCGCCCGCCTCCCTGCTTGCCTTCCAGCACCAGTCGCCCGAGATCACGAAGAACCGTCCGAACGAGATCGAGCGGGAGACGACGTGGCGCATGACCTTCATCTGCCCGCCGGGCACCGTGGCGCCGGCGCCGCGCGGCCGGCCGGAACCTCCAGAGGAATGATCACGTGAGCAGCCCGCGCCTCATCCATCACCTCAAGACGACGATCGGAGAGCAGACGATCATCGTCCGCGGCCGACTCATGGGCGTGGTGACGCGCGGAATCGGCATCTGGCCGGCGACGGCGACGTTCCGCCTCTGCGAGGAGGAGCGCTTCGCCCTGCCCGCCGACATGAGCGGGCTCACGTTTTCCATCGTGATGGGCACCGACGTCAAGAGCGTCGAGGTCTTCGACTGGCGCATCGTCGACATTCAGGAGGCCACGCACGGCCGGACCTCAGGCAATGGACAGATCCGCCCCCTCGAATGGGACCTGACTCTTGAGGATGGACGCTGGCGCCTCATGGGGAACCGCGGCGGGCTGCTCATGCAGGGCGTCCTGAACCCGACGCTCCCGGACGGATCGATCGTCCCCGGCCTCAAAAAGACGAACAGTGAGCTCATCGAGATGTGCCTGAGCGCGATGCCCCTCACGTGGCGAGAGGGGGTGCTCGGCGCGGCCGTCATTGCGAAGATGGACGCGATCGAGCCGCCCGCGGAGATCATCTGGCGTGGTGCCCACGCCCCCACGGAGTTGCAACGCCTACTGGAATGGACGCGCTGCGCCTTCTGTTACAACCAGGGCGGCACCTACTCGATTCACATCCTCATCGACCCGCCGGATGTGCCGGACAGTCCCTACATCACCGAGGTCGGAAAGCTCCCCAGCCAGGTGCACACCATCGCGCCCGCGGACCACGAGGGCAAGTGCATCATTGCTTCGTGCCCAACACGTCACCTCATTCAGCGCGTCCGGACACTCTACCAGTCCTCGCCCTACGAGCCGCCGCGCCCCCTCCAGTGGGTCGGTGTCGAGGACGATGGCGCGATCAGGCCCCTCGAAGATCTCTCCTGGTGGCCCGGCGGCAAGACGCCCATCGACGTGTTCAAGAACAAGTACCAAGACGTCGACGCCGATCACCAGCGGCTCGCGGCTGCCTGCGTCTTTCGCATGGTGCGCCTGCACGATGATGATCTCGCCGAGGGCTGGACCTTCGTCGAACGGCTCGTCGACCAGGACTTCGCCTCGTCCCTGCCCACGGGCGAGCCGCTGGGCACGCTGGTCCTGAGCAACGCGACGTTCCAGGGTGCGACCGGTGTCTGGATCAATCCCAGCGGGGCGGTTCCCGTCGATGAATCACGGGTCGATCTCGGCCGGGGCGTCGTCTATTTCAGCAGGCCGCAGGTCCGACTCACCGACCCGCACTCAGCAGCGCCGGAGCAGGATGCTGTGGCACTTACCGGCGCGCAACTCTCCATCACCTTCGGCCATCATCCCAACGCCGCCGACCACACCGACTACTTCATGGGCGTCTACGAATGGGATCCGGTCACGAACGAGGTTGTGAAGGTGGCGGACCCTGATCCGCCCGACCCGCCGGCGATCGTCACCGCCCTCGCCGAGGGCGTGCCCGTCTATCGCTTCCCCGATCTCCAGCTCATGTTCATCGAGCAGGCGCATCCGAGCACGGCTGTGGACGTGCAGAACGACACGGAAATCGAAGCGCTGGCGCTCGGCTACGCGAAGGCCATGATCACTGCTCAGCAGGCGAAGTTTGAAGTGCAGGAGTACCCCGGATTGCACAACGTCGATCCGAACCACTCGACGACGATGGTGGTGTGGGACCCGAACTCGCTGATGACGACGGTGCATCTCGGCCGTCACCAGATGCTCAGCGCCGACTACATCACGCGCGTCTTCGAGAGCCGCTCATCACACGGGGGCCGTCCGGGAGCGCCGGCGGGCGGCGCGATGGGAACCGCCCGCGGCGTTGTCGCCTCCGCGGCGATCGGATCGGTCGGTCCGACGAGCGGGCAGCGTGACAATGCCCGCCTGGCCGTGAGCAACGCCCCGGCCGCCCTGCCGCTGAGCGGGCGGCGCTTCTGGGCGAAGATCACCGGCGCGACCAGCGCCGGGGGCAACAAGTGGACCTACGACTTCACCGAGGTAGTCAAGACGTCCACGGGCTTCGGGGCGAGCGCGTGGGCGGCGCCGGCCAACGCCATCACGGGCACAGCGCGGAACCTCTTCGAACTCATCAACACATCCACGGGCGCGAACTACCTGGGCATCGGCATCACCGTCGATGAACTGCTCGACACGGGCGGCGACCCCGAGTGCCCCGTCGATCTGCGCCCCGTGCCCGAGGACGTCGTCGTGCAGATGCACGTCGTCGATGTCTTCCCCGCCGCCGCGAGCGCCACGTATGAGTACTGGTTCCAGTGGGCCAACGGCGTCTACGAGGCGAGCGCCTGATGCCACTGATCCTCCGACGAGCGCGATGCTGCAAGTGCGCTGGATGCGCCTCGATGAGCGATGACCCGCTCGACGAGCGCGTCGGCACGCACGCATCATCCTCGGCATG
>WYBR01000122.1 GCA_011525805.1 Vicinamibacteraceae bacterium | reverse complement strand
TCGCGGATCGGCAGACGGCGCTCGATGGCAAACTCGGTGAGCGGGCGCGCCTCGCTGATGAACTCCATCGCGAAGAAGGGCAGGTGCTCGCAGTCGCCGCGCGGTGAGCCGTCGATGTGCGTTCCCGCTTCGTAGATGTGGGCGATGTGCGGATGACTGAGGCGCGCGAGAATCTGCGCTTCTTCGTGGAAGCGGCGCACGGCCGATGGGGAACCGAGGCGGCGCAGCACCTTGACCGCCACGATGCGCCTGGGCTCTTCCTGCATCGCCTCGTAGACGATTCCCATCCCGCCGCGGGCGATCACCCGCTTGAGTTCGTAGCGGCCGATGCGCTGGCCGGTGAGATCGGGATGCTCTTCGTCCTCCGGCTGGGTGAGCAGCGCGAGGGCGCCGGCGTCCAGAATGGGATTGGTCCGCTGATGGGCGGAGATGAGGGAGTCGACTTCAGCGCGCAGAGACGCATCGCCCGCACAGGACCGCTCAAGCAGGGCGGTGCGCTGCTCCTCCGGAAGGGCGATGACCCTCTCGAAGATTCCACAGATGCGATTGTGTCGTGCCGCGTCCACCACGCGCCTCCGTTTGGATCGCCAGCGCCCGTCAGCCGCCCAGTTCCTTCTGAAGCCAGGCGCGGGCGCAGGTCCAGGCGCTCTCGGCGCTGCGCTTGGACATGCCGAGCACTTCGGCGATCTGGTCCATGGGCAGGCCGCCGTAGAAGCGCAGACCGACCACCTCTGCCTGGCGCGGGTTCAGGGTTTCGAGCCGTGTCAGGGCGTCTTCGATGTCGAGGATGTCCGGGAGCGCCTCATCCGGCCGCCCGACGAGAGCAGCGGAATCCAGAGTCACTCTCCGCATGTCTCCGCCGCGTTTTTCGGCCTTCTTCGCCCGGGCGTAGTCGATGAGGATCCGCCGCATCGCCTGGACGGCGATCTGGATGTACTCGTTTTGGGTTACGTGACCGAGATCGCGCCGCTCCATGAGGACGAGCACCGTCTCGTTGACAAGGGCGGTGGGCTGGAGGGTGTGGCCGGTGCGTTCGCGGCGTAGGAAGGAATCGGCGATGGCGCGCAGGCGGGCGAGAGTGGACGGGGCGAGGGTCGGCACGTCCCATGATCTGGGCGTCGGGGCACCGTCGAATGCTGAGTTCGCTGGCATCGCGGGAGTTCTCGTTACCAGTGGCGGGCAATCATATCGGTAGAAGTCAGCAAGGGGAGTGAAGAGCCTGGAATCGGCCTGGCTGTTGCCTGACGGCGCTCCGGCTCCCAATTGGTCGTTCGCATCCTATCCCCACATAGGCGACCAACAAATTCGTGATCGGACGTTCGGCGGAGCCGGCCGCTGTTTGATCGAAGTGCGACCCGAGCCTGAGGCAACTCCCAACGTGAAACGACAGCGCCTCAATCCGTGATCAAATCTGGTTGCGGATCACCTCTGCTCTTCTCGCTGCCAACTCTTGGAGGCGATGTTCGCTTCCAACGCGAGTCCAGTGGCAGGGCCGAGGTGGGTAACTCCCGCAATGCGCCCCAAACAGAAGGGAGCGGGTCATGAAGGGTTTTTTTGCTCGGGTCTGGAGTCTGATTCTTGGGTGTCTGTGCATTCTGATTCCGACGGGGGTTTCCGCGCAGGAGTACGACTACTCCGTCGCGGGATATCTGCCGGTGTCACAGTGCTCAAGCGTCGATGTCTCCCCCGATGGCGGCCGGATCTACGCCAGGCATGTGTATCAGGCCTGGGACGACGGATACCTCATCTTCGACACGAGCACGCTCAGCCAGGTCGGCGAGATGTGCCACTTCGGCGATGTCTCATGGAGTGGCCGGGTGGCGGCCGACGGCCAGTCGCTGTGGACGACGAGATACTACTCGGGCCTCGTCTCGCAGAACGGCCTGTCGGACTGCTCGCCTCTGCGCGAGCTGAGAGTCGGCTCCTGGCCCGACGCACTGGTATTCGACGATGCGCGACGCTTTCTTTTCGTCGGCGAAAACGATCCAGGCACCGGGGCGATCGGATCCGTACAAGTCGTGGACACGGCCCTTGGGACCATCGTCGCCGGCATTCGCCTCAACGGCGAGCCGGGGCGCTTCGCAAAGGCTCGCGGAGATCGATACATCTACGTTCTGACGCGGAATCCCGGTACCGAACGACTGTACAAGATTGACGGTGTCTCGCACACCATCGTCGGTTCACTCGATCTCCCCGGGGTGAATGATGCGGGGTTCTCGGTGGCGACCAATGGAAGCAGAGTCTACATTCCGAATCGCGATCGACGGTTGATCCATGTCGTTGACGCATCGTCGATGACGGAACAGACCACGTGGCAGGTGGCGGCCAGCGGCTCGCCGTTCTGGGGGTTTCATGTCGTACCGCATGGAAGTCATGGCCTCCTTCTATTGATCTCTGCGCCGATATAGACATGACTGTTCACAGGGGAAGCCCGGCGTGATCGAAGGCGGAGGCGAGCAGGTTCGGGCAGCACTGCTGGCGGATGAGCGAGCGGCGAACGCGGCTGCGAAG
>WYBR01000121.1 GCA_011525805.1 Vicinamibacteraceae bacterium | reverse complement strand
GAGCGGGCGACGATGGTTCGCCTCGGTACGCGATGGACGGCCGAGTGGGCGCTGGCGGGCACGCCGACGCTCTGGGCCGGGTGCGGCAACGACGAGACCGGCCGCGCCAATCGTCGCCTGCTGTCGGAACTTGAGGAGCGGGCGATTCCGGCGATGGTGCGCGGCTGGCTGGTCAGCGGGGCCGACCTGGACGGGCGGGCCTGGTACAGCCTCACCGCCGCCGGGCGCGCGGCGCTGACGGAAGCGCCGGCCGAGGCGCCGCCGGCGATCGAGGCCGACGCCGAGTGCGCGTTGGCCTGGCGCGAGGGAGCGCACGCCATGCAGATCCGCCTCGCCGCCGCGCCAAGATCCGAGCGCGAGATTGGCCTGCTGCCCCTGCCGGTCCACGGCGGGCCGATCGTGGGCGACGACGTTGGCTCACGGGGCGATGTGCCCAAGGTGGACGACCGAGGAGGCGACCTCGTGGCACATCTCGCGACAAGGGCGAACGTGGGCGGCGGTGAAACGGCGAGTGGCCGCCCATTGGCGGAACGAGGTCAGGGAGGCCTACCCGCGCTTAGTCGCGGCGATGGCCTCGCTCACGTCCGCGATCTCCGCGCGGAGGTTGGCGACCTCTTCGTGCAGCGCGGCGAGTTCCGGCAGGACGAGGCTGCGAATCGCACGACGGGTATTCAGGTTGGTCGCGATGATGTTCTGGAAGCGGAACCGGGTCTCGTTGTTCCAGTCGGACAACTCTCGACCATTGCGAGTGAATTCCGTCGCGACGCCATCGGCGTCGATTCTGAACCCGTCTCGCTTCAGTATCCTCGGGGCTGGCTTGCGAATGGGAATAGCAGCGATCACTGTCCCGTCGTGCAGCGAACTGGCGTGGTAGTGCATCTTCCGCCGCCGTGGTCGACTCATCAAACACCTCCATCTGCATTCCGACCGATACCCGCTGCCGCGCAACCGAGCGCAGCACGGCCGCTCACTCGGTCTGTCAACATTTGAGGAGCCCGCAATGAAAGTCGAACTTCGCCCGCTGGCCGAGATCAAGCCGTATGAGAAGAACCCCCGCCTCAACGACGACGCGGTGCAGGCGGTGGCCAACAGCATCACCTCGTTCGGCTGGCGGCAACCCATCGTCGTCGATGGCGACGGCGTCATCATCTGCGGCCACACAAGGTGGAAGGCGGCGCAGCGACTCGGCCTGGAGATGGTACCGGTGCACGTCGCGACCGACCTTACGCCCGAGCAGATACGGGCATACCGGATTGCCGACAACAAGTCGGCCGAACTGGCCGAGTGGAACATGGAACTGCTCCCGCTGGAGATGACGGCACTCCAGGGCGCCGGCATCGACTGGTCGAGCCTCGGCTTCAGCGCAGATGACCTCGCCAAGATCTTCGACCCGGGCGTGCAGGACGGCCTCACCGATCCCGATGCGATCCCCGAACCGCCCGACGAGCCGATCACGAAGCGCGGCGACCTGTGGATTCTGGGCGAGCACCGCTTGCTCTGCGGTGACAGCGCGAGCGCGGCCGATGTCGATCGACTGCTCGATGGCCAGCCGATCTATCTCGTCAACACTGACCCGCCGTACAACGTGAAAGTCGAGCCGAGATCGAACAACGCGATCGCGGCGGGCAACTCGTCGTTCACCGCATCGAAGAAGAAGCGGACCCACCATCAGTCGTTCGACGTGGCGCGGCAGGGCGAGAAGCGCCGGACCACGCGCAAGATGCGAGCCAAGGACCGGCCGCTTGAGAACGACTTCGTCACCGACGAGGCCTTCGAGGAGATGCTCGACGCATGGTTCGGGAACATGGCGCGCGTGCTCATCCCCGGCGGCGGGTTCTACATCTGGGGCGGGTATGCGAACCTTGGCAACTATCCGGGGCCGCTCAAGCGCGCGGGGCTGTACTTCAGCCAGGCGATCATCTGGGATAAGCAGCACCCGGTCCTGACGCGAAAAGACTACATGGGCGCCTTCGAGGTGTGTTTCTACGGTTGGAAACTCGGCGCAGCGCACCGCTTCTTCGGCCCGAACAACGTGGCCGACCTGTGGCACATCAAGAAGATCCCGCCGAACCAGATGGAGCATTTGACGGCCAAGCCTGCTGAACTCGCCGTGCGCGCCATGCAGTACTCGTCGAAGGCCGGTGAGAATGTTCTCGACCTCTTCGGAGGATCGGGATCGACTCTGATCGCCGCTGAGCAGACGCAGCGCCGCGCGTTCCTGATGGAAATCGATCCTGCCTACGCAGACTTGATCTGCGACAGGTACCAGCGCTTCACCGGCAGGCCGGCCGTGCTGGAGCGCTCAGGCAAATCGCCGATCCCGATGAAACCGCGCGAGGAGAAGATGCGGTGAGGGTGTGGAAGCGCATGCTCGGTTTACTTCGCCACGACGCTAGGCAGCGGCTCGCCGCACTCGGTGCATACGGGCGAGGTGCCGCGCGGGTAGCCGCAACTGATGCACAGGCCGCGCTCGCTACGGGTGCGACGTCGGATCGCCACTGGGATACAGGCGGCAAACCACGCAACACCTCCGTACGCCACTGTGTTGGCGGCGAAGCCAAGCCATGCAATCTGCGTCGGCAGGTATCGACCGTATCGATTCAGTCCACACCAAGGAACCCATGCTGGAATCTCCAGTCCTTCAGCAATGGAAGCAGGTCGCCGCGCCGAGATCGACGACGGGAACTGCCCCCATCGATAGGTCTGATTCCTCACCAGAAACATCGAGCGAAACGGCAAGCCTGCCTCCATCACCCATTGTCCAAGCGATCTGATCATGCGGTCGCCGCCCTCAGGAGGTTGTGCGCCTTGAGCCCATTCCGTCAGACCGAAACGCTGGTATCGAGTGAAGCTCGCGTGTTCGGGCCAACCCTTGGGCACCGATGCCAGCCAATTCATGCTCCCCTTAGTGGTAGCTGCACTCTTGCCTATTGGAAGCCAGATCACGCACCCCCACGCAACCGCAACATTCACGATCGCACCGAGCAGCAGGAAGATGGCGATGCGGCGTACCCACTTGAGCATGATGTTCATTGTACTGGCTGGCGGGCGGCAGGGCATTCCCGCAGACACAGCCGCGGCGGCGGGCGCTGCGGCTGTGAATGGTGGAGGCGGGTTGGCGGGCTATTCACTCGGTGCGCCCGCCTCCTCCGGCCCCTTCTCTCGCAGGGCGTGGTATTCGATCAGCGCATCTTCGTACACGAAGTCGCTCGCGGCGACGTGCTTGCGGTTGCGCGCGGGCACGATGCAACCGCGCTCCTTGAGGAACGCGATCGCCACCGCGACCTGGGACCACGGCGGCATGTTCGCTTCGTCACCGCCTCCCGCCTTGGTGCGAATGTCCTCCATCGTGAAGGACGCGTTGCCCATCTGCTCGATCGCGTAGGCGACGTCGTCGTAGACCTGCTTGGTGCAGGCATGCTCGTAGGGCGTGCCGCGCTTCGGGATGACGCGGCGGAGCAGCGCGCCGCTCGGGCCGTCGACGGTGAACGTCTCATTGAGTTGGCGCGGCATGGGGGTCGCCTCCTTCCCGGCGCAGCGCCGGCGGCACGTAGACATCTAGGCAGGTCGTGCAGCGGACGCGCTGCCCGCCTTCGATCCAGACGAGCCGGTCGATGCAGCGCTCCGCGCAGCGCGGGCAGGCGTCCTCGATCGCGACGAGGTTGTCATCGGGTGGTGTGGTCATGGTTCAACCTCCTCTCGCGCTTCGCCCAGGTCGAAGATCGCGACCACCGCCAGCAGGCCCACCAGCAGCGCGGTGCGTTCGTCAAGGCTGGCGAGGTCGCCCTTGGCGCAGGTGCGGATGAGCGCAGCCTTCTCGGCGGCGGGCATGGCGGCCAGCGTGTCGCGCATGGTCGCGCGGGTCTGGTCGGCATGGGCGAGGAGCCGTTGGACTTCGCGGTTCATTGTTCACGCTCCTTTCCCGGTCGCGGTGAAGCGGCCCTTGTCCACCTTGGCGAAGCGGGCGTCCTTGCCCTTGGCGGCGATCTCGCGGATCATCGCGGCGTAGAGCGTCGCGTGCGGCGTAGCGCCGTTGGTCTTCCAGCCCGCCGCGATGGCGCGCTCGGCGATGGTCTTGGCGTCGAGGGGCTCCTTGGCGCGGGCGAGCACCTGGGCGGCGGCGTCGAGGCCGCTGAGGCCTTCGCGCTTCTTGCGCGGCTTGGCGTCGGCCTTGCCGTCCTTGCCGGTGGCGGTCTTCGCCGTCTCGCTCGTGCGCGCCTTCGGTGCGCCGAGGTCGGGCGGCATGGTGATGCCGATCTGCGCCGGGCTCTTGCCCGTCAACTGCTTGATGCTCTGCTTGATGTGGAAGACCCCGGTGACGGTGCCGACGGCATCCACCTCGCGGCAGCCGGTCTTCTCGTCGATGGGCGAGGTCGCGGGCACGCGGTAGAGCAGGGGCGTCTTGCCGTCGATGCGGAAGAAGAG
>WYBR01000120.1 GCA_011525805.1 Vicinamibacteraceae bacterium | reverse complement strand
TGGCGCCGGTATTGCCCTGGTAGACGAGTTGGATGCCGGCGCTGCTCAGGCCGGTCTGAGTTCCGGCGCACGCGCCGCCGGGGATGACAAAGTTGCCAGTCCCGTTCGCCAGCGCGATGCCCATCGGACGACTCGGCGTGGCGTCGGCCCACGCGACGGTGACCCGGCCGGGGCAGTCGCCGCTGATGCGAAGGCTGGGCCCACCGCCGCCGCATCCCTGCACCCCGTAGAGTTTCAGACAAATCGGCGGAGCGCTGAAACGCTCGCCGAAGTTGCCGAGACGGATGGAGAACGACTGCATCAGACTTCCGCCGTTCACCGTGTCCCGGTAGATCGCGCTCCAGTGATCTCCGGTCGCGCGCGCGCCGAAGTAGTACAGCGTGTTCGCCTGAAGGCAGACCGGCGTGACTTGATGGGTGACCCAATCCGGCGAACCTGAGCCGCCGAGGTTGTAGTCGGCGCCGGCCAGTTCGTTGGTGATGTCGGGAGTTCCGGCATTGTCCGGGAAGATCGAACCGCGGAACGTCGTCGGCGAGCCGGTTACATACCAGCCATCGGTCGCGATGGCGCAGAGTTCGTAGTCCGCCGCGAGCATGAAAGGCTGGTACACCTCCCACATGGTGGTCGTGCCGACCGTGCGGCCGGTGTTGAAGACGAACGCGTCTCCCGAGTCGTAAAAGGTCGTGTTGCACCCCTGCGGCTGGACGATCTGGTCCGCCACGAACTGCGCCTCGACGATCCGATCGCTCGTGAACGTCTCTGACCCCGCGTACTCGGCAGGCGGCCCGGCGAGAGCGTTGGACGCGACCAGCAGCGCGCCCCCGGTGAAGGCAAGTATCGAGTGAATCTCCGACTTCATGTCCCTTCTCCTTCTGACTTGAGTACCTGAACCTCGGGGCCGGTCTCCGCAACCGGCCAATGGAGAAGTTGTATCGCATGAACCGCACTTGTGCAAGGGGGTTGCGCCGGAATCTCGCAGCTTTCTGATCCCCGACTCCGGGGTCGGGGGCGGCTCCGAACGTAGTGACGCGCCGGTTACCGGGTGCTGCCGGCCGGGGTCTACGATTGCCCGCCATGGCCGAGCAACTCTGGATCGACGTTGATCGCTACGCCGTCGGGCATCTCCACGAGTCGGACCCGGCTCTGGAAGAGGTGCTGTCGCGCAGCGCCGCGGCCGGACTGCCGGCGATTCACGTCTCGCCGTGCCACGGCAAGATGCTCTATCTCCTCGCCCGGGCGATGGGAGCGAGCCGGATCCTCGAAATCGGCACCCTCGGGGCCTACAGCACGATCTGGCTCGCGCGCGCTCTGCCGCCCGGCGGCCGGGTCATCACCCTCGAAGCCAATCCGAGGCACGCGGAGATCGCGCGCGGCAACATCGCGCTGGCCGGCCTTGAGTCAGTCGTCGAGATTCGCCTCGGCCGGGCGCTCGACACTTTGCCCCGCCTGGAGACCGAGCAGGCCGGGCCGTTCGATCTCTTTTTCATCGATGCCGACAAGGAGCACATCGCCGACTACTTTGACTGGGCGGTGCGCCTCTCGCGGCCGGGGAGCCTGATCCTCGTGGACAACGTGGTGCGCGAGGGGGAGGTGCTCGACGGCGAAAGCGGTGACCCGGCTGTGCAGGGCGTGCGCCGTTTCGTCGAGCGCGCAGCGCGCGACTCGCGCGTGAGCGCGACGGTCATTCAGACCGTGGGGGTGAAGAAGCACGACGGCTTCGCCATGGCGGTGGTGGGGGGCGGCTGAGTAGGCGCCGCGGTTCAGGGTCGATTCCTGATCGCCGCGAATCACGCGCGCGACTATCCTTGAGCGTCATCGATCGGCCTCGTTCGCAGGTCGAGCACCAGTCGCCGCCACGAAGCGCACTGAACAACATCCGGCGTCCGGCGTCAGCGGGTCATGCGGTCCGTGTCTGCCCCCGGCACGCGCTTCCAACATCCTTTGCCTCGAGAGGAGAATCAACATGTGGACTTCTATTGCGATCGTCATGAGCGGCCTGCTGAGCGTCGGCGCGGCCCTGCCCGTTCCACCCGCACCGCGCGTGATGAGCGGCCCTGTGTCGGCCGAGGTCATTGCCGGTGCTTCGTTTGACCGGATCGTCGGCACGGCCCGGATCTGCGGCCGCGGCGCGACGGGCCTGTGCGCCGGCCGGAACATCAACGTCGGCCGCGTCGCCTACGCGAACAACAACGCCTCGCTCTTCGTCGGCTACCAGACCACGGGCGAGTGGTACATCCGCGAAGTGCAACTGGAGGTCGTCGCGGACCCGAGCGAGTTCCCCATGAACGCCAACGGCAGCCCGAAGATCGGCGAGTTCCGCTTCCAGGAGACATTCGAGACGCCGACGCAGGAAGTGATCTTTCACCTCTCGCTGAGCGAACTCGGCTTCGAGCCGGGGCAGACGATCTACGTCGCAGCGCACGCCGTCGTGGTGCGCATCGTCGGCAATGAGATCGTGCAGGAAGAGACGGCGTGGGGCAAGGGCACGCGCTTCGGCGGAGGTTCCTGGGCGACTTTCGACGATTTCCGACTCGGCCTGTGCCGCTGATCGAAAAGATGCCGGAGCATGGGCGTCTCGCCCGTGCGAACGTGCAATGGCATCCGAAGCGCGCCCGAAGCGCGGGCGAGGCGGACCGGTCCCCGGGCTTCGTTGCATCCGTGCAGGCTGGCGCCTGCAGCTGGTTGATCATGCGCCGGAGCATGGGCGTCTCGCCCGTGCGAACGTGCAATGGCATCCGAAGCGCGCCCGAAGCGCGAGCGAGGCGGGCGTCGGCGGCGCTGTTGCCTGTCCGTGGGGGCTCGCGCCCTCTGCTGGTCGGTTGATCGTTCGTCGATCGCGGCGGGCGAGCCGGGCGCCCAGTATCATGTGGCGTCCGAGGGAGGCTCTGCGTGACCAACCTTGACGTCGTGCGTGAACTCTACCGCTCCTTTCGCGAGCGCGACTACGAAGCGTTCCTGAAAGTCTGCGCGGCCGATCTGGAGTGGATTCAGAACGAGGGTTTTCCGCGCGGCTCGACGAAGCGCGGCGCCCACGCCGTCGTCGAGCAGGTCTTCAAGACCTTCAACCACGACTGGGATCAATGGAAGTTCGAGATCGAGCAGTTCCTCGACGCGGGCGAGACGATCATCGTCATCGGTATGTACTCGGGCGTGCATCGCGGCACGGGCAAGTCGATGCGCAGCCCGGCCGCCCACGTCTACGACCTGGCGGATGGAAAGGTCACACGCTTCCGCCAGTTTACTGATACGAAGGTGATCTGGGACGCAATGGGGTGAGGGTATCATCATCAGATCGGCGGGGATACGGCCCCGCTGTGCTACCCGGTTGTGGAAGGAGATAACTCATGCGTCTCTTCGAGTGGTGGAGCGAACTCGGCCCTCTCTGGAGATACGGCCTTCCGGTTCTGCTGCTGGCCATCTCGACACTGCTGTGGATCGGGGGCACGTTCTGGCCCTGGGGCTGGGCCGTCGGGGGCGTGATGCTTCTCTTTTCCGGGCCGTCGGACTCGGAGAAGAAGGGATACCGGTTCTGACGCGGCGTGATCGAAGGCGGGAAGGGGAGTGCAGCCATGCGCAAAGTCGTTTTTGGCGTCGCCAGCAGCCTCGACAATTTCATCGCCGGGCCGCAGCATCAGGTGGACTGGCTTCTCTGGAGCGACGACGTCGCGGCCATCATGAAGGAGATCTGGAGCACGTTTGACGCCATCGTCATGGGACGCAAGACCTATGACGTGGCGCGAGAGAGCGGCGGCGGCGGCGGCAACTACGGCCTCAAGGGCTACGTCTTCTCGCGCACCCTGCGCCCCGAGGATCATCCCGACGTCGAGATCATCAGCGAAGACCCCGGCGCATTCATGAAGAAACTCAAGCGGCGCAAGGGTAAGGACATCTGCGTCATGAGCGGCGGAGAACTGGCGAGCGCTCTCCTCGAAGCGGGCGTCATCGACGA
Organism: Vicinamibacteraceae bacterium; assembly: GCA_011525805.1. Taxonomy (GTDB): domain Bacteria; phylum Planctomycetota; class Phycisphaerae; order Phycisphaerales; family UBA5793; genus UBA5793. The sequence goes on along the minus strand of WYBR01000120.1, from coordinate 4,157 downwards.
GATCGGCCTGAACATCCACCCCATCATCCTCGGCTCAGGCATCCCGCTGTTCCACGCCATGAAACGCCGTGTGAAACTCGACCTGCTCGAATGCCGGCCGATCCAACACGGATGCGTGTACGTGCGGTATGGCGTGAAGAAGTGAACGACACGCTGCATGGATGCGCGTTCTCATGATCTGGCGCATCTCTCAGTTTCCGGAGTTGGAGCATCTTGATCAGCGGGGGCGGGCAGAGGTGCTTGCCCGCGTGCGCTGGTGGGTGTATCCGTTGATGGTGCTCGTCTCGATGGGCGCAGCGGTGATTGGATTCTTCGTCATTGGAGTCACGTGCATGATGGCGTCGATGGCACTGCTGACGGAGTGGTCGCCACTGGCGTCCGTCGCGGTCGTGATGTCGGCGCTCGCCGCATTCTGCGCGACCTGGCTGGGGCAGATGGGCACGATCCGCCGCGCCATGCGGGATGAGATCCAACGCCTCGCCCGCGAAGGATCTTCGCCGCTCTGCCTCGCCTGCGGCTACGACCTGCGCGGCTCCCCCGGCCCCAACTGCCCCGAGTGCGGCGAACCGATCTTCGGCCGGTCCGGGCAGTGAATTCATTCACCTCCCTGCCTTGCCACGATCTCAGTTTCCTCTTTGTGCTCCCTTGGTGCCTTTGAGCCTTTGTGGTGAAAGTTCCGCCTCCGACGCTCCTACGCTCTGCACAACACTGCTCCGGAGCCTCCCCATGCCCAACGTTCTTGCCGCCGTCATGCCCGGCGCCGGCCGACCCATCCAGACCCGCGAACTGCCCGAGCCGAGCCTCGAGGCCGACAGCGGCCTGCTCGACGTTCACCTCTCCGAAGTCTGCGGCACCGATGTTCACCTGCGCGACGGCCGACTCGCCGGCGTGCCCTATCCGATCATCCCCGGCCACGTCTCCGCGGGCATCCTCTCAAAGATCCGCGGCACACTTCTCGACATCCACGGCCAACCTTTGCGCGAGGGCGACCGCATCACCTTCCTCGATGTGCATGGCACCTGCAACGCCTGCTGGCACTGCCTCGTCGCCAAAGCGTCAACGCGCTGCCCGCACCGCAAGGTCTACGGCATCACCTTCGGCCTGGCCGACGGCCTGACGGGCGGCTGGGCGACGCAACTCTACCTCAAGCCCGGCACGCGCTGCATCCGCCTTGCTGATCTGGCCTTCGAGACTTACATGGCTGCGGGCTGCTCGCTGCCCACGGCCCTGCACGCGATCGACCGGGCCGGCGTGCGCCTCGGCGACACGGTGCTCGTGCTCGGCAGCGGGCCGGTGGGCCTGTCTGCGGTGGTGTTTGCGAAGATGGCGGGGGCGCTCAACGTATTGTGCATCGGCAACCCGGCCTCGCGTCTCGACGCGGCGCGGCAGGCCGGCGCGGATGCCGCTCTCGACTTCATGTCCTGCGATGACGCCGCGCGCATCGAGTGGGTGCGCTCGCACACGCAGGGGCGCGGGGCCGACATCACCATCGAAGCGACCGGCGCGCCGGCGGCCGTGGTGCAGGCGATGCGCTTCACGCGCGACGCCGGCCGCGTCGTCGTCGTCGGCCAGTACACCGACCACGGCGAGATCCCTTTCAACCCGCACCTCGACCTGAATCGCAAACACCTCGACATCCGCGGCTGCTGGGGCTCGGACTTCTCCCACTTCTATCGCGGCGTCGAGATTCTCAAGGATCCGCACCGCGCGCGGCCGTGGGCGGAGATGCGCATGCAACGCTTCGGGCTGCACCAGACCAACGAAGCCCTCGCCGCCGTCGAGTCGCGCCAGGTCGTCAAGGCGCTGATTGATCCGAAGATGGGGTGATGGCCGGTGGTACAGGCTTTCGAGCCTGCATGAATCGACGAGCCGCGCCCGTCAGGAAGCGGTTTTGCCCGATCACCGGCCTTCGCACACCGCACGCGGCAACCGCGCACACCCCCAACACCGCTACCTCACGGGTGCGGCTCGTCAAAGCCCGCCCCGCACTCCGGGCACACGCCGCTGGTGTTGCCGCGCAGGTCGTAGGCGCATTTCCGGCACACGCGCAGCGGCTTACGCCGATCGCGATACCAGAGGATGGTCGTCGGCAGGCCGAAGATCAGCACTCCAAGCCACAGCGGCACTACTACCTCGGTGGCGTTGCCCCCACGAACGACGGTTCCGCTTTCACTGCGGAACCACCAGCTAAATCGAAACGGCCTATTCCAGCCCATGTGCCACCCGAGGTATTTGTCAGGCAATGTTGGAGCGGGCTTCACCCATTTGACTGCGAGTGTTCCGCGGTCGATGGCCGTCGCATACGAGGCGCTTCTGGGAGTGAAGTTACACCACCACCACCCACTCCCCACCCACACGACCAGCAGCAGCACGGTCAGCACCGTTCCGCCCCACTTGATCGTGCTTCGCAGGCGATTGCGCATCACTCGATCATATCGCGCCGGACCGGTCGCAGGTCGGGACAAGTCAGCGCAAGCCCAGCGGCCTGTGTGGTGTAGTCCACTCTTGTGGCATGTCGCGGTAACGCGGCGTGGTGCTTCACAGGCCGAAGGTCTGATCGTCAGTAGCCGGGGGTCCGATCGTTTCGATCGCACCCCCGGTTGCGATGCGCAGTTGATTGCGCCGGACCCCGACGGCGGTCCTCGTGGCAAGCGGCGCGGTGGACGGCGCGGAGTTGGGTGGCATGGCCTCGCGCTTCGCGTGGCTATGCCGAATGAGTTATCATGCACGTACCTCGATGCGCTGCCGCAGCGCCTCGGCCCATGCTACGACCACTCCTTCGGAGTGCAGAAGGGGAAAGATGGGCGTCGCGTTCCGGGGGTGGCGCCGGCGCTTCACCCCCGGCTACTTACGATGAGGCCTACAGCCTCGCGCTCGCCCCGCCCCCGATCCGCCCGCCTTGGGTCGATGCTCTCCTGCTCAACTTTCTCCTGCTCACCTCTCTCGCGCTTCGCGCACCGCCCCGCACTCCGGGCACACGCCGCTCGTGTTGCCGCGCAGGTCGTAGGCGCATTTGGGGCACAGGTTTGCAGTGCGATGACGGTCTCGGTGCCAGAGCCACATAGTCGGCAGGCCCAAGACGACCGCTACAAACCAGATAGGAACGAGGATCCAAGACACATCTCCATTCCAACCGCCCGGCCCGCTGTAACTGTTGAACCACCAAGACCACAGCTTTCGGTCGCCATTGAATCCATGGTAGAGTTCGACCTGCAGCGGCGACCAAGACCATGGATGCTCGCACACCAGACAGAATGCTCCATCGCTGACACTCACCTCGAACGTCGGTAACCCATCGAGGCCGCAGTATACGAAAGCACTCCCCACCCACACGACCAGCAGCAGCACGGTCAGCACCGTCCCGCCCCACTTGATCGTGCTTCGCAGGCGATTGCGCATCAGTCAATCCTATGAGACGGCCCGCGGCGCTTCGCCGCCGCACTCCGGGCACACGCCGCTGGTGTTGCCGCGCAGGTCGTAGCCGCATTTGATGCACAGCCCCGGCGCGCGACGGCGGTCGCGGTACCAGACCGAGGCGGTCGGAAGGCCCGCCAAGAGAACCAGCGTCCAAACGGGAACATACACGTACAATGCGGTGTGTCCCGTCTGAATGGGACCTCCGTCGAAGTCGAACCACCAGGCGAACTCCTGATACGAGTGGCTCCAAACCCATATGCACCCGTCAGAATCGGGGATCGGCGACCACGGCTCCAGCCAGCCAATGCAGAGTTGGCCACCATCAACAGTCGCAGCCGCCGTCGGCAACATGTAGCCTCCAAACTTGCGCCAACGGCTCCCCACCCACGCCAGCAGCAGCAGCACGGTCAGCACCGTCCCGCCCCACTTGATCGTGCTTCGCATGCGTCGTCGAATCACCCGATCATATCGCGGCGAGGTGGACCCCACCGCCTCGCGAATGACGGAGATCGGAACCGAGCCCCACGCGTGAGCACGGGAATTGGATGTGGGCGCCGGCATTGGCGTGCGGCGATCGCTGGTGTGTCCACTCAATGGAGCTCTTGCCGGATCAAACGGCGAAGGCCAGCGATTGGCGAAGACCCTCCCTCACGGTCGGGGCTCGGATCATCGCGTGGCGATGATGGGAACCGAGCCCCACGCGTAAGCACGGGTGTTGGGCGTGGGCGCCGGCGTTGGCG
>WYBR01000119.1 GCA_011525805.1 Vicinamibacteraceae bacterium | reverse complement strand
GAGCGGGCGACGATGGTTCGCCTCGGTACGCGATGGACGGCCGAGTGGGCGCTGGCGGGCACGCCGACGCTCTGGGCCGGGTGCGGCAACGACGAGACCGGCCGCGCCAATCGTCGCCTGCTGTCGGTTCTTGAGGAGCGGGCGATTCCGGCGATGGTGCGCGGCTGGCTGGTCAGCGGGGCCGATCTGGACGGGCGGGTGTGGTACTCGCTGACCGCCGGCGGCCGCGCGGCGCTGACGGAAGCGCCGGCCGATGCGCCGCCGGCGATCGAGGCCGACGCCGAGTGCGGGTTGGCCTGGCGCGAGGGAGCGCATGCCATGCAGGTCCGCCTCGCTGCCGCGCCGCGTTCGGAACGGGAGATCGGCCTGCTGCCCCTGCCGGCCCACGGCGGGCCCATCGTGGGCGACGTCGTTGGCTCACGGGGCGATGTGCCAACGTCAGGCGACCGCGACTACGCCGCAGCGGCACATCTCGGCACACAGGCGAACGTGGGCGGCGACATGGCGGCCACCGGGGCGGCGGAATCTGGCCCAGGGCCGCCACCGGGCGGGTCGCGGCGCGGGGTGGACGCGCGTCCGGACGCGTCCACCTGAAACGCCATTCAGGCCGCTGAAAAGCGGGTTTTCCGGGTGGACGCGCGTCCGCCTGCACCGTCGAACCAGCGAATCACGCTCGGCCCCAAAGGAGACACGACCCATGAACGCATTCAAAGTCGAACTGCGGCCGCTGGCCGAGATCAAGCCGTACGAGAAGAACCCCCGCCTCAACGACGACGCGGTGCAGGCGGTGGCCAACAGCATCCAGGCGTTCGGCTGGCGGCAGCCGATCGTCGTTGATGGCGACGGCGTGATCATCTGCGGGCACACGCGCTGGAAGGCGGCCCAGCGCCTCGGCCTCGCGATGGTGCCGGTCCATGTCGCCACCGACCTGTCGCCCGAGCAGGTGCGCGCGTACCGCATCGCCGACAACAAGTCGGCCGAACTGGCGGAATGGAATATGGACCTTCTGCCGCTGGAGATGACGGCACTCCAGGGCGCCGGGATCGACTGGTCGGCGCTGGGCTTCAGCGCCGACGACCTGGCGAAGATCTTCGACCCTGGCGTGCGCGACGGGCTGACCGATCCCGATGCGATCCCTGAGCCCCCCGATGAGCCGGTCACCAAGCGTGGCGATCTGTGGATTCTCGGCGAGCATCGATTGCTGTGCGGCGACAGCGCGAGCGAGGCCGATGTCGATCGGCTGCTCGATGGCCAGCCGATTCACCTGGTCAACACGGACCCGCCGTACAACGTCAAGGTCGAGCCGCGCAGCAACAACGCCATCGCCGCGGGCGTGACCTCGTTCGCGCGGCGCGCCGATCTCCAATGCGACCGCTCGACCACCGAGCGCGGCAAGCAGGACCGCGAGCGCAAGGCGAAGCGCACGCACCACCAGTCCTTCGACGTGGCGAGGCAGGGTGAGAAGAAGCGGACGACCAGGAAGATGCGGGCGAAAGACAGGCCGCTGGAGAATGACTTCGTCAGCGAAGAGGCGTTCGAGGAGATGCTCGATGCGTGGTTCGGGAACATGGCGCGCGTGCTCATTCCCGGCGGCGGGTTCTACATCTGGGGAGGCTACGCCAACCTCGGCAACTACCCTGGCCCGCTCAAGCGCGCCGGGCTGTACTTCAGCCAGGGGATCATCTGGGACAAACAGCATCCGGTGCTGACCCGCAAGGACTACATGGGCGCGTTTGAGATCGCGTACTACGGTTGGAAGTTGGGCGCTGCGCATCGCTTCTTCGGCCCCAACAACGCACCCGATCTGTGGCATGTGAAAAAGGTGAACCCAGCGTCGATGGTCCACCTCACGGAGAAGCCTGTGGAACTCGCGGTGCGGGCGATGCAGTACTCGTCGAAGGTCGGCGAAAACGTGATTGATCTGTTCGGGGGGTCGGGGTCCAGCCTCATCGCCGCCGAGCAGACTCAGCGCCGCGCGTACCTCATGGAGATCGACCCGGCGTACTGCGATGTCATCGTCGATCGATACCAGCGTTTCACGGGCAAACCGGCCGTGCTCGAGCGCACCGGCGAGTCGCCGATCCCCATGAAGCCGCGCGAGGAGAACATGCGTTGAGAGGTTCAGTCTGGCCGTCGTGATGCGGCAGGAGCCTCATCGGTGCGCGAAGGAGATTCAGATGGCGGTGACTCTGCTTGGTGTGAGTAAGGACCTCTGCCTGCCGCAGGCGCAATGGGTCAACATGCTGTCCCTGGCACGACACTTCGGCTGGGAGCCGCAAGGAGCCAGGCCCCGGCGCGACCTCGGCTTCAGCGATGAGGGGTACGAGTTCAGCGCTTATCAGCAGGTGGCGGACGAAGACGCCAAGGCCTTCGCTGATGCGTTGGAGCGCGCCCGGAGTGAGTTCGTCAGGCGGGGCTGGGATGAGGCGGATGAATCGGAGGTCGAGACCTGCGACATCCCGGTGCCGGCGACATTCGGCCTCAGGTACACGTACGGCCATCCCGTTCCGCAGGACGACTTCGCGATGTGCTCGAAGAAGATGCTCGCCGCCATGTGTCAGCGAATGGATGCGCTGATCGCGCTGTGCCGGGAGAGTGGGTTTGTGATCTCATGAGAAGGTCCGCGAGCACTCTCGACCATCGCACGCAGCAGATGCGACCGGACCGGGGCGTCCGGCGGCCTGGAAAGGAGAATCAGATGTCCGTCGTCCTCAGTGGAGACCTCCGAGTCGTCTACATGCCGCAATGGGAGTGGCTCAACACGCTCTCGCTGGCGAAGAACTTCGGCTGGGCGCCACGGGGCACCAGCCCCAACCGCGAGTTGGGATACACCGATGAGGGCTACGAGTTCAGCGCCCACCAGGAGGTGTCGGGCGGGGATGCGCACCACCTGGCCAACGCCCTGGAACGCGCCATGGGTCAGTTCGTCGACCGGGGGTGGAGCGCCCTGGACGCGGAGAGGGCTTCGCCGAGCGATCTCGTGATCGTTCCGGCGACATTCGGCGTGAAGTACATCTTCGCATACGCCGCGCCTCGGGACATGCCGGTGATGTGCTCACGGGAGATGCTCGCCACGTGGTACCGGGACCTGGAGTCGCTTGTCACCCTGTGTCGTGAAGGCTCGTTCCGAATCTGGTAGCGCATGGGAATGCATCAGGCCATTACGGAGCGATCACGGCAGCGCCTCGCCGCATTCGGTGCAGACGGGCGAGGTGCCGCGCGGGTAGCCGCAGTTGAGACATTGACCACGGCCGCGACGAATGGCTCGCATGATCGCACTGCGTCCGAGCACAAGCAGGGCCAAGAGCAGTCCATAGGCCAAAGTGTTGATAGCAAACCCAGTCCAGAGTGGACGGAACGGGACGATCATCGGAATTGGACCGCGCTGAACCGTGAGTTGAGGCGGCTCCAAGGGTACGCCGTCAATCACCTCTACAGGCCCCGAGCCAGCGATGAAGCGATCGAATCTCACTGTTGCGGCGAGCGCCAGCATCGGCCAGCCGCATCCGAGATGGTGGATTGCGCCGGCCGACTCATCGCCGCGCGGGTTACCGGGCCACCACTTTCGTGCCAGATACGGTTCCATTTCATCATCGGAGATGTGTTGGTCGAGTTCGTGATAGAAGCCCCAGTCTGTGACGTACTCGAAACCGAATCTGAACGATCCGAGCGCCTCAAACCTGTTGCCGGGCTTGTGCCCTTTGGAGATGAGCTGGCGCGGGGTGATGTCACGATGTACGAATACGCATCCCCACGCCACCGCGACATTCACGATCGCGCCGAGCAGCAGGAAGATGGCGGCCCGTCGGGTCCACTTGAGCATGATGTTGATTGTACTGGCCGACGGGTGGCCCGGTATCCCCGCAGACACAGCCGCAGCGGTGGGCGCTGCGGCTGTGCATGGTGGCGGTGCGCTGGCGGGCTACTCGGCTGGTGCGGCCGCCTCCTCCGGCCCCTTCTCGCGCAGGGCGTGGTACTCGATCAGCGCATCCTCGTAGACGAAGTCGCTCGCGGCGATGTGCTTGCGGTTGCGCGCGGGCACGATGCACGTGCGCTCTTTGAGGAAGGCGATGGCGACCGCGACCTGGGACCACGGCGGCATGTTCGCTTCGTCGCCACCCCCAGCCTTAGCGCGGATGTCCTCCATCGTGAAGGAGGCGTTGCCCATCTGCTCGATGGCGTAGGCGACATCGTCGTACACGGCCTTGGTGCAGGCGTGCTCGTAGGGCGTGCCGCGCTTCGGTACGACGCGGCGGAGCAGCGCGCCGCTCGGGCCGTCCACGATGAAGGTCTCATTGAGTTGGCGCGGCATGGGCATCACCTCCTTCCAGTCGCCGGTTGGGCGGCGTGTAGATCGTCGAGCAGGCCGCGCAGCGCACCTGCTCGCCGTCGTCGATCCAGATCAGGTTGTCAACGCAGCGCTCGTCGCAGCGCGGGCAGGCGTCCTCGGGCTCGACGAGGTGGTCGTTGGGTTCATGGTTCATGGGTGGATGGTCCTTTCTCACAGCGCCAGGCGGGTGATGACATCGTCGAGGCGTTCATCCTCGGGCTTGGCGAGGGCGATGAGCCGGGTGATCACCTCGTCGCTGAGCATGACCAGCGCTTCGGTCTCGTTGATCTCCACGACCGGCCCCATCTCGGTGACGGCATGCTCGCTCAGGGCGTGGAGCGTGGACTTCTTGAGGAGGACGACGAACTTCATCGCTCACGCCTCCTTCCCGG
>WYBR01000118.1 GCA_011525805.1 Vicinamibacteraceae bacterium | reverse complement strand
GCACAAGCGGGTGCCACTGCACGCTCGCTGCTCTGAGCGAGAGTGCAGTGCCGAGGGCAGGGGAGGACGAGTGCGCTTGCACGTTCGCATCGATCTCCGCCCGGAGCGGCGGCGATCGATGCCACCCCGCAGCGATACGCTTGAAGTGGAATCGCTCTAGCCCCTCGCGCCCGACTCCTGGGGCTGGACCAGCGACGCGGCCGCGGCGGCGACCTCTTCCTCGATGACGCCCAGCGCCTTGTCAAGTTGCGCTTCGGCGATGACGAGCGGGCAGAGGATGCGGATGATGTTGCCGTGCGCGCCGGCGTTGAGCATGAGCACGCCCTTTTTCAGGCAGCCGCGCAGCACCGCCGAGGCGACCTCCGTCGCCGGCGCGGCGAGATCGCCTCCATAGAGAAACTCGATCGCCATCATGCACCCGACGCCGCGCACATCCCCGACGATCTCGGGAAAGCGGTTGTGAATCGCGCCGAAGCGCTCGCGGATGCGGGCCCCGAGGGAGGCGGCGCGTTCATCGAGTCGAAGGCGCTTCATCTCGTCGATGGTGGCGATGGCCGCGGCGCAGGCGATGGGATTGCCGCCGTACGTTCCGCCCAGCGTGCCCGGCAGCGCCGCGTCCATGACCTCCGCCCGCCCGATGACGGCGCCGATGGGCAGCCCGCCGCCGAGCGACTTCGCCCACGTCGAGAGATCCGGCGTGATGTCCGCGTGCTGGTACGCCGCCCACTTTCCGGTGCGGCCAAAGCCGCTCTGCACTTCGTCGACGATGAGCATGATGCCGTGCTCCGTGCAGATCTCGCGCAGGCCGCGCAGATACTCGATCGGCGCCTCGACGAATCCGCCCTCGCCCTGCACCGGCTCGATGATGACGGCCGCGACCTCGTCCGCCGGAGCCATGTTGATCAGCGCCTGGCGCAGGCGAGTCAGTTCGCGGTCGACGAAGGCCTCGAGGCTCAGTCCGTCGCCGTAGCGGAAGTGGGAGGGGTAGGGCAGCCGCTGCACCCCCGCGGCGAAGGGGCCGCAGTGCCGCTTGTACCCCACCTTGGAAGTCAACGTCAGCGCGAGCATCGTGCGCCCATGAAACGCCTCCGTGAAGCAGATCACCTCGCTGCGGCCGGTGAACTGGCGGGCGATCTTGACGGCGTTCTCGACCGCCTCGGCGCCGGTGTTCACGAGCATGACCTTGCTCGACTCGCCGTGCGGGAACATCGCCGCGAGTTTCTCGCACAGGGCGACATACGGCTCGTAGGTGGCGACGTGGATGCAGGTGTGCTGGAGTTTCCCCGCCTGCTCGCGGATGGCCCGGACCACCGCGTCGCTGGAGTGGCCGACGTTCATCACGCCGATGCCGCCGATGAGGTCGATGAGTTCGCGCCCCTCGAGGTCGGTGATGACCGCGCCGGCGGCGCGCTCCGCCGTGGCCGTCTCGTGAAAGCAGCCGATGCCGCGCGGCATCACCTTCGCCCGCCTCGCCGCCAGATCGCTGTTGCGTCCCATCGCCGCCGTGCCTCGCAGGTGTGGATCGGGTGTCCGCAGGTATTGTACGGCCGCCGTCAGATCATCCCCGCCGCCGCGAGCAGGGCGCGGAAGTTGTCCGTGAAGACGAAGTTCTCCTCTGGAAACTCCGTTCCCGCCATGTTGCGGTCGATGTGCGAGAAGATCAGTTCCACTTGGCCCACGCGGTGCTCGGCGCCGCTCGCGTGGTCGATCGCGGTGATGGCGCCGATGGTGCTGGCGCCGGACGGATCCATGCGTTCAAGCGTCGCCTCGAAGCGAACCGTCTGCCCCGGCGTGACTTCGCGCTCGAAGGTCGCCTTGACGATCTTGGCGAGGATGACCTTCTCTCGAAAGTCGCCGGCGTGCCCGACGAGCAGACCCGCCGTCTGCGCCATGCCTTCGATGAGCAGCGACGCGGGCATGACCGGCAGCGGCGGCAGCATCTCGCCGCCCGGCCCGGCCTGGGCGGGGAAGTGATCGTGCAGCACGTCCTCGGCCATCGAGACGTTCTTGATGGCGACGAGAACCTTGCCCTTCTGCACGTGCGTGATGATGTCGATCCACGACCAGCGCATGAATGATCCGTGACGGGGAAAGGCGCCGAAGCCCGCACGCGCCGCGCCGATGGAGCGCGACGGCTGCTTACTTGAGTTTCTTCTCGACGAACTTGACGATCGCATCCACGGTGAAGACCTCGCCGACGTTTTCGACCGACGGGTCGGCCTCCAGCCGGGCGAAGTCGGCGTGGGGCAGGCGGGCCTTGAGTTCGGCGATCCCCTTGGTCGTCACCTTGCCGTTCTCGACGTAGTCGGGGTTCTGCGCCACGTTGTCGGGGAAGAGTTCGCCCTGGTCGATCTTGATGCCGAAGGTCTTCTCGAGGCGGAAGACGATGTCGAGAAAGTCGATGGACTCAGCGCCGAGGTCGCTGGTGAGCGTGGCGGTCGGGCTGACTTCATCCTCATCGACGCCCAGCGCGTCAACGAGCACTTCCATGACCTTGGCGTAGATTTGATCGCGATCCATGAGGCAATTGCTCCGTGAGAGTGCTGATTCGTCAACGTGGTCGGCTGAAATGTATCACGCCGCCGGGCAACGGACCGGCCGCATCGTGAATCGCCCGCTCACCGCCGTCGGCGGCTCGCCGGCGGGCTCCGGCATTCCCGGCCGAAGCACGTGCCCGACGCCCTTGCAGGCGAAGCGCCCGTCCTCGCGCCCCGTCAGGGTCACCTCAACCCGCAGCGCCTCGCCCGGCCGCACGAAACTCCCGTACCGCAGCGCCCGCACCTCGCCGAGCACCAGCCGCCCGTCGCCCGCGACCGGGCCGAGCATCCGCCGCGCCGCCTGCACGAGCGCTTCGATCATCAGGACCCCCGGCAGGACGGGGTAGGTCGGAAAATGGTCCGCCAGGTACTCCTCGGCGATCGTGACGGCCTTGATCGTGACGATCCGGTCCGGGGCCTGCTCGATCACCTTGTCCACGAGGTTGAACTTCATCGCACCCTGGGTTCCCGTGACACGTCAGGCCAACCGGCGCCGCGGCCACCCGCCGCCGCCGACCCCCCGCGTCGAGCGGCAAGGGTAGGCGTTTTGGCGGGAAGATGCCAGCGGCGACGAGAGGCGGACGAGAGATGGCGTGCCCTTCGCCGTCCCGATGGTCCCCGGCTCCGCCGCGAGGGCGGCCACCGACGCCCGGGCTTCGCCGGCCGGCGCAGAATCTGATGGAAGAAGCGCTTTCACACGCTCTCCGAGGTGGACGACTGCAAGGCCGCGTCTATCATCCAGTTGGTTTTGCTGCGGCGCAGGAAGGCGGCCGGCCGCAGTACAATCTTTGCAGGATTCTCACAATTCATGGGTCACGAAAAGCACGCCGGTGCCGGCGCGGCGGTTGCCGTTTTGCCGACGCAGCGGCGCCGGCCGGGGCGGCGCGCGCCGTCTCCCGCCCCGGCAGAAAGGAGGTTGTGATGATCTGATCGATGGCCGCCGCATTGGAATGCGGCGAGCCGACTACACCGCCCGACAACATCTTCCACCCTCAGGAGGTCCACCATGACAGATTGCAGTCTCGCCGACATCACACTCGTCATCGATCGCAGCGGCTCCATGAGCGCCATTCGAGAGGAGGCCGAGTCAGGCATCAACGCCCTTCTCCGCGAGCAGGCGGCCGAGCGGGGACGGGCCAACCTCACCCTCGTGCAGTTCGACACCGAATATGAGTTCATCCACCGTGGCGTGCCGATCGGCGACGTTCCTCCCTACACGCTCGAGCCGCGCGGCATGACGGCGCTGCTCGACGCCGTCGGCCGGGCCATCAACGAGGTCGGCAGCCGCCTCGCCGCTCTGTCCGAGGAGGCGCGGCCAGGGCTGGTGGTCTTTGCCGTCATCACCGACGGGCACGAGAACAGCAGCCGCGAGTTCACCAAGCCGAAGATCCGCGAGATGATCGCGCACCAGCGCCACGTCTACAACTGGCAGTTCGTCTTCCTCGGCGCCGATGACGGCGCGTTTGACGAGGCGAGCGCCCTGGGCATCGATGCCGCCGCGGTCGCACAGTACGATCGTGGGCGCGTCGCGGACAGTTACCGCGCGATGTCGCGCGGCGTCGGCCGGGTGCGCGGCCGGGCGGCCGCCGGTCTGCCAGCGGACCTGGTCTTCACCGACGAGGAGCGCGAACAGATGCGCGAAGCGAGCCCCGCCGACCGGTAAGCCGCCGCCCAACTCCGTCCACCGAATCGCTCGCCCGTTCAATCCCTGTCGGCCCCGCCGGCAGGGATTCTCAGTTGCCGACTCGGCCGCGCGCAGGCGGCCCATGATGTTCGGCGGTGGCGCCATGCATTAACCCGCTCCGGGGTCAGTGCATGCCGTGCGGGCAGGCGGGTGATCGTGGGGTGCCACTGCACGCTCGCGGCTCTGAGCGAGAGTGCAGTGCGAAGCGCAGGGGCGCTCCTCCTCGCTGGCGCTTCGGCCTGGCCGCGAGGCGCGATGCGAAAGCGCTGGCACGTTCGCATCGATC
>WYBR01000117.1 GCA_011525805.1 Vicinamibacteraceae bacterium | reverse complement strand
GATCGTCGTGAGCCGCTGCCGCGCCCACGTCCAACACCCGTGCTGACGCGTGGGGCTCGGTTCATCGCGTGGCGATGAACAGAGCCCCGACCGTGAGGGAGGGTCTTCGCCGTTCGATGTGCTTCGCAATTCGATTCGCGGGCGGCGCTGGAGCGTTTCGCCGCGGGCGGTGCGTTACTTCGCGTGGCAGGCGAAGCAGAGTTGGCTGTCGGTGTTGTCGATGCGGAGGAGGTAATCGTGTCCGCCGCGGCCGTGGGGCTCGTGGCAGGTGGCGCAACTGACGACGGAGCGCTCGATGCCGTCGATGAGCATGAGGCGGAGTCGTCCCATGCGGGAGTTTCCGAAGGTCTGGTTCTCCCAGGTGCTGCGGGGGTTGAATTCCGGTGTCTCGGGTTCGGGCCATGGGGCGCTGACGCCGACAGGATGCTGCTGGGTGAGGTCGGTGCCGACGAGTCCGTTGCCGGTGATGAAGGTGTTTCCGAGGTCGCCGCCGAAACTGTCGAGCGCGACGGTTCCGTCATGGCACCCCATGCAGAGGATGCTGTAGGAGTCGAGCGCATCGTTGCGGCTGAGATCGCCTTCGTAGGTCGTGTAGACCTGGCTGAGCGCGGGGAGGTTGTGGTTCCACAGGCGGCCGGCCTCGAAGCCTTCGATCTCGATGCGCGCGGCGTTGTGGGGAGTGTGACAGGGGAGGCAGGACTGAGACTGGGCCCAGCCGGCGCTGGTGAAGTCGTGGGCGCTGCCGAGGATCTGGGCGCGTGCGGAAGCGGCGGAAAGGACGAGGATGGCGGCGATGAGGGCGCGGCGAAGGGCGGCAGGCCGTGAAAGGAACACTGGGCATCTCCGTGAATGGGCCGGGGCCGGCCGGGCGCGCAGCGCGGCCGAGTGGAGATGACTTCGGCAGGATCGGGTGGGGACTTTGGTGGGGGGGCCGACAGGCTGGAAAGCCCGTGCGGCTGTCGATCGGCGGTTTCCGATTCGGCCGGTTCGTCGCGACGCGGGTGAACCGGTCCGAGGGATTGCGGACGGCGCGTGGGGCCCGTCGGGCGGCGGCGCCTGTCATTGAGGTCTTACGCCGCCCCGCCGGGCAGGGGGGTGGCCGAGGCCGGTGTGCGGAGCGTGTTCATATCGGGGTCGCGGCCTGTTGCTGCGGAGACGGGGGCGATTCGAAATCGAACCACATGAGGTGATGCGTGTTCCATGTCGGATACTCGATGGACATGCGGTAGCCGACGAACTGGTCCGCCGGCCATCCGCGAAGTTGGAAGAGGTGTTCGGCGAGGGGGGCGAGACGGGGATAGGCCGAGCCGTGAAGTCGATTCGTTCCCAGGCCGAGGTACTCGATCGCCGGCGAGCCGGGCAACCGGTCGTACCAACGGTCGCGCGGGAGAACGACACGAGGAGCGCCGGTGTGGTCAAACTCGACGACGCCGACGGGGTCTTTTGCGAAGACGCCCGAAGACGCGACGGCTGCAGCCGCGAGAGAGCGATGCAGGTAGACGACCATGATGAGGCGGCGCGAGGGGCCGTCGGAGAGGATGTGGCAGAACTGTGTGCGCGGCTCATCAGCGGCGGGATGAGGGCTGCCTTCGTAGATGGCGCCGAGCACAACGTCAAAGGGGCCGCGAACGTTGTCGCCGGGTTCGACGAGAATCGGCATGCGGCCTTCCTGGCTTCGCATGACCAGTCGCGGAGCGGGGCTGGAGCAGAATTCGCGAATGAGTCCCACGCTGCGCTGCGCCTCGCCGAGAGGTTGATTGAGCGGGCCGAGCGCGTGCTCGCGGCGGCCGAGGAGCAACTCGGTGTCGCTCGAGGTGACGGGGCAGATGGGCATCGCGCCTTGGCGTCGCTGAACATTGATCAGGCCCAGTGCGGTGGTGCAGTCGAAGCGCCCGCGGAACCGTTTCGACGGTCCGTAGACGTAGAGAGCGAGTTCCGTGCCGTACTCTCGCTGCGTAAGACCTCGCGCGCCTTCGAAGGCGACGAGGCGTGCGTCAAACTCTTCGCCGCGGTCTGATGGGGAGGCCGACGAGTGGCCGGGAGCGCGGACGGCCCGATCGAGGGCGAGGAGCATTTTCTTTCGCCCGCCGTGCCGCTCGAGCAGTGAGGAGTAAGCGGAGACGGCCGCCTCGGCGGCGGAGAGGCGCTCAGGATCGACACGCTGGTTTCGGGCGGCGGAGAGGAAAGCCGCCAGGCCGCGCACGCCCGGAGCCTCGTGGAGCGCCGCCACGCCGCCTCCGGCGGCTCGGGCTGCGGCGACGGTGCGGTGGCAGATGGGACGCGAAACCCCCAGCCAGCGAGCCATCGAGGCGACCGGGCGATGCTCGACGGGAAAGGCATCGAGCACTGCGGCAAGTTCCGACTGAAGGCGGTCGCCCACCCGTCCAGCAGACTCGGCGTCGGCTGACGTTGTCGCAATCTGCGGTGTCGGAGCGATTAGCAGAGGCGGCCTCCGTTGCTGGCTGAGTCTTGATCGCATCTGACTTTCCGAGGCAATATCCATCTTGTGTTCTCAATCGTTCTCTATAGTATTCGACATCCGGCGGACAGAGTCAAGAAAAATACGATAAAAGTCGGAACATGGTCTTGAATGTTCCGAACATTGCTGTATAGTTCCATGACAGCCGACTCGTTCGGCCTACAGAGTACACCGATTCCCCGGAGGTCTGACCATGATGAACCGAGTTCTGATCGCAGCGACCGCAGTCGTCCTCGCTCTCCCCGCCGCCGCCCCGGCCGACCACATTCCCGGCCATCGCAACTACGACCCGACGTGGCCGGTGCCGCTGCCTGGCCGGCAGCACTTCAACGGCGGGGTCGTGTTCGTGACCGCGATCGGTCCGCTGGGCGGATACGAGATCACCCACGCACTTTTCGACATCGCCTACGTTTCCGACGGTCAGACTCCTGCGCGGGACCTCGAGATCAGCGTCGAAGTCACGACGGAGGCGGGGCCGCGCGAGATTCACGTCACCGGGGCGGATCTCGGCTTCGGCAGCGGACCCGGGACGTTCAAGGGGACCTTCTCGACACACGATCTCGATGGAGTCGTGGTTCCGGGCTTTCTCGGGCCCTACAGCCTGATCCACCTCACAATCGGATCGGTGAATGGTGGCATCGAGGGCGAAGGGTACTTCGTCAACTCCGCCATCATCCTGGACGTGACTGGCAACGAGCCGTCTCTGGCCGTCACCGGCGCTTGCCCCGGGCCGATGACGTTCACCGTCACCGGAGCGCAGCCGGGCCAGCGCATCGCGCTGCTCTACGCGCGGGGACTCGGATCGATGCGGATTCCCAGCGGCGGCTGCGCCGGACAGACCCTTGGCCTCGATTCGACGGTCCGCCTTGGGGCGGTGACGACCAGTGATTCGGAGGGACGTGCCGTCTTCCAAGCCGCCGTTCCGCCTGCGGCTTGCGGACGGATCCACGTGCAGGCGGTGGATGCGCTCTCTTGCCTGGTCAGCGAAGTTCGCGCGATTCAGTAGGCGTCGAGTCCGAACCTGAAACCCGTTCGTGCCCGATGCGAACCCGGCTCCCTCCGAGGAGCCGGGTTTGTCTCTTTGGCGGTTGCATGGTCGTGGGGGTGTGTGAGAAGAACCGCGGCGAGATCCGGCGCGCCGACCGGGGTCGTCCTGAGGGAGAGGAGGAACGGCGCGATGTCGGGACGCCGGGGGAGTAGGGGGCGGGGTCGACGTGAAGGAGGAAAGCCACCGGCGGGACTCGAACCCGCGACCTGCAGATTACAAATCAGCCGCTCTGCCGACTGAGCTACGGTGGCGTGCGAGGCTGGTGCGATTGTAGTCGGAGGGTCTGCCGGGCCGGGGGGACGTCGGCGGCTCCGTGAGCGGCATGGTACGTGGCGCGGACCGGCGATTCAGGGGTGGAAGGGCCAGATGAGAGGAGCGATGCAGGAAGTGATGGCCCACATCGTGAGGTTGAGGGGGATGCCGACGCGGAAGTAGTCGGTGAACTTGTATCCGCCGGGGCCGAGGACCATGAGGTTGGTCTGGTAGCCGATGGGAGTCGAGAAGGAGGCGGATGCGGCCATCATGATGCTCATGGCGTAGGGGGTGAAGTCGACGTCGAGTTGGCGGGAGATGGAGTAGGCGATGGGGAAGACGAGCACGGCCGCGGCGTTGTTGGTGATGAGTTCAGTGAAGAGCATGGTGACGCCGTAGATGATGATGAGCGAGGTCCAGGGGTTTTCGGCGGCGAGCCCGATGAGCGAGTGGGCGATGGACTCGGCGGCGCCGGTGACTTCGAGGGCCTTGCCGAGCGCGAAGGAAGCGGCGATGACGACGAGAACCTGCCAGTCGACGCTCTTGCGCGCGACGTGGCCGGGGACGCAGCGGGTGATGATCATGAGCCCGGCGGCGGTCATGGCGCCGACGAGCGTGGAGACGCCGAGGAAGGTAACGGCGGCGATCATGCCCGCGAGGATGACCATCGCGAGGACGGCCTTTTCGTGGCGCGGTGGGTTGGAGTTCTCAATGCGGCTGACGAGGTAGAAGTCGCGGTTGTTGCGCTGCTGCTCGGCGAAGTTGGGATGGGCCTCGAGGAGGAGGGTGTCGCCGGGCTTGAGGATGATGTCGCCGATCTTCTTGCGGATGCGCTCGCCGTTGCGTGCGACGGCGATGACGACGGCGTTGTAGACCTTGCGAAACTGCCCGTCGCGGATGGTCTTGCCGACGAGACCGCACGAGTCGGAGACGACGGCCTCGATGAGGCAGCGCTGGGCGCGCGGGGCGTCGAGTTTGAAGACCTGGTCGGTCGCGGGCGTCAGGCCGCGCACGCGGTGGAGATCGACGATCGAGTCGACGATGCCGACGAAGACGAGGCGGTCGCCGGCGAGGAGGCGCTCCTGGGGCCCGACGGCGGGAATGACCTGCCCCTGGCGGTCGATCTCGGCGAGGAAGAGGCCGCTGAGTTGGCGCAGGCCCGCTTCCTCGATGGTCTTGCCGATGAGCGGGCCGCCGGGATCGACGGTCATCTCGACGGTGTAGGCGCGCGGATCGTCCTGCGGACTGATTGGGGGCTTGCGGTCGGGCAGGAGCCAGCGGCTGAAGATCAGGACGTAGGCGATGCCGACGGCGCAGCAGGGGATTCCGACCCAGGCGATGTCGAACATGCCGATGGGGTCGCGGTCGGGCAGTTGCGACCACATGCCGCTGACGACGAGGTTGGTGCTGGTGCCGATGAGGGTGCAGGTCCCTCCGAAGATGGCGGCGTAACTCAGCGGGATCATGAGTTTGGAGACGCTCAGGCGGTGCTGTTTGGCCCACTCGCTGACGGCGGGGATGAGCATGGCCACGAGCGGCGTGTTGTTCATGAAGGCGCTGAAGAAGGCGACAGGAATCATGAGCCGCGCCTGCGCGCCGACGATGGTCTTGGGCCGGCCGAGAAGGCGCTGTCCGAGCCAGGTCACGCCGCCGGTTTCCTGGAGTCCGGCCACGACCACGAAGAGCACGGCGACGGTGAGCATGCCCTCGTTGGCCATGCCGGCGACGGCCTCGCGGGTGTTGAGCACGCCGAGAAGGACCAGGAGCGTCACGCCGCCGACGATGAGCACGTCGGTGCTGATGCGGTTCCAGATGAGCAGGGCGAGGATGAGGAGGATGACGCCGACGGTCGCCCAGGCGTGCCAGGCGGGCGGCGCGGGGGCCGCGGCGGTCTGGGCCAGTATGGTCAAGGCGGAGTGAAGCACGGAGGCCGGTTTCCCGTCGTGGTCGGGCGAACGCCGCTGGGGCCGATAAGGATAGACCGCGCCCGGCGCGGCCGTGCTTCCTTCATCGGTTCGTCGGCGAGGGGGCCGTACGGCGAATCGGCCGGCGAGGCGATTTTGCTGTTCCGGCGCCGCGCGAGGTCGAGTACAATGCCCCATGCCCATCTCACCGACCCGTGCGGCCCAGCGCTTGGGCGAACTTGTCGCCGGGGAACTGCCTGCGCTGAAGCGATTCCGCCACGACCTGCACGCCCACCCCGAACTCAAGTATGAGGAGAAGCGCACAAGCCGGATGGTGCGCGACGCCCTGGCCGCGGCGGGCATCGAGCACGTCGGCGGCTTGGCGGGCGGCACGGGGGTGCTCGCGTGCATCCGCGGTGCGAACGGCGGCGGCGCGATCGGCCTGCGCGCTGACATGGACGCCCTGCCCATCACGGAAGAGAACGAGGTCGAGTACGTCTCGACGAACCCCGGCGTGATGCATGCCTGCGGACACGACGGCCACACGACGATCTGCCTCGGCGCCGCGCGGATTCTCAAGCGGCTGGCGGACGAGGGCGGGCTGCCGCGAAGCGTGAAGTTCCTCTTTCAGCCAGCGGAGGAGGGCGGGGCGGGCGGCAAGCGCATGGTCGAAGACGGCTGCCTGAGCGACAAGGTGCTCGGCCCGCGCGTGGACGAGATGTTCGGCCTGCACTGCTGGCCGACGCTGCCGCTGGGGACGGTGGCGACGCGGCCGGGTCCGCTGCTGGCCGCAACGGATCATTTCACGGTGACGATGCGCGGGAAGATGGGCCACGCCGCCTCGCCGCACTTCTCGCACGACCCGATCGTCGCCGCGGCCGAGGCGGTCATGGCTCTCCAGGCGATCGTGAGCCGCAACGTCGATCCTCTCGAATCAATGGTCGTCTCGGTGACGAAGATTCACGCGGGGACGGCGTACAACGTCATTCCCGAGGCGGTCGAGTTTGCGGGGACGCTGCGCACGCTGACCGATGAGATGCGCCGCTTCGGCCGCACCCGCTTCTACGAGACGGTCATCAACGTCGCGGCCATTCACCGCTGTGTCGCCGAGATCGAGTGGGAACCGGGCTACCCCGTGACGCGAAATGATCCGGGTGCCGTCCAGACGTTCTTCAAGGTGGCGCGAAACGCGGTGGGGGAGGAGAAGGCGACGCTCTACCCCGTCCCTTGCATGGGCGGCGAGGACTTCTCGTACTACTGCAACGAGGTGCCTTCGTGCTTCTTCCTGCTCGGCCAGCAGCGCAATCCGGAGACGCCCTATCCCATGGTCCATACGCCTCGATTTGATTTCAACGATGATTCGCTGGCGCTGGGGGTTGAGATGTTTTGCCGCCTGGCGCTGGGGATCGGACGCGATTATTGATCGCCGGTCGTCGCGAGCGGCGTCTGTTTAGCCGCGACCCGAAGGCTCTGCGAAGGGGAGCGCCGCCCCCGGTGTGAACACAAGCGGTCTGCAAAGGAGTCCCTCATGCACAGGAACGGGAGTCCGAGATTTCACAAGGTGATGCGAGTTTCGCTCGCCGCGCTCATCGCACTGCCCTGGTGTTCAACCTTCACGGCAGCGCAGAACGAAGACACCAGCAACGCGGCGACGTGGTACCGCCGGGCGTACGAGCGCCTCGAGAGCATCACGCCCGATCAATGGACCCTGCTCATCGAGTACCAGAAAGTCGGCGGCCCGCCTTCGCCAGAGGTGCGCGAGGTGCTGCACCGCGCCCAGCCCGCGATCGCCGACCTCCATCGCGCGGCGAATCTTCCGCGCAGCGATTTCGGACTCGATCACAGCCAGGGCGTGTACATGACCATGCCGCATATCAACGGCGTTCGCAATCTCCTACGCCTGACGGCAGCCGACGCCGCCATGCGCCTCGCCGACGGCGACGGTGCAGGCGCCGCGGCTGAGATCATCTCGCTGCAGCGAATGGGCGATCACCTCTCGGATGATCGGATCATGGCGAGTTCGATCTTCTCTTCGTTCATGCTCCAGTACGCCGACGGGCTGATGTCGTCCGGCTTCGACGCCGCGGTGTTCGGCGAGGCCGAGTCCGCGGCGCTGCTGGGTTCGCTGAGATCGTTCGACGCCAGCGACCCGATCGGCGCAGTAGATGCTCTGGCGGGCGAGCAGTTTATCGCGGTGCAGACGCTGCGCGAGGCAATCGAATCCGGCGACGAGGCTGCGTTTACGCAGTTCGTCGAGATCTTCGGACTCGATGAAGAGCAGACGGCCGGATTTCGGCAGATGAGCCCCGAGACGTTGCGGGCGGAGATCGACTCCTACGGCGGCGTGATGGACCGTTTGGTTGCCGCCTTCGGCGTTGATGACGCCGATGCTGCGCGGGCCGAGATCGCACGGATTGCGGACGCATGCAACCGCGGCGAGTTCGGCCTCGTCGCGTCGATCCTGGCGCCGGCCCTGGAGAATTGCTATGGCGTGCTCCCGCGAGCACGGGAGGTGGTTGCGAGCCGGGTGGAGTCCCTCGAGAAGATCCTCGGGGGCAAGGTCAGCGCCGCCGAACTCGCCAACGCCGCCGTCTGGTATCGGCGCGGCATTGACCGGATGAGTTCGCTCGACGAGGCGTGGAAGCAGGCGCTGG
>WYBR01000116.1 GCA_011525805.1 Vicinamibacteraceae bacterium | reverse complement strand
TTCACGGGTGCCACACATCGACCCGCTTCGGGCGATGTGTGCCGAGGGGGCATGGGCTCTCGTGGGGCGCCACTGCACGCTCGCGGCTCTGAGCGAGAGTGCAGTGCGAAGGGCAAGGATGCTCGTCCCCGCTGGCGCTTCGGCCTGGTAGTCAGACGCCATACGTCCGCGCTTGCACGTTCGCACACAGCACGCTGGCGCGATGCTGTGTGGCACCCCCTCCCATTCACGGGTGCCACACATCGACCCGCTTCGGGCGATGTGTGCCGAGGGGGCAGGGACTTTCGTTCACACTTGCACGTCCGCCATGCTTCGCTCAGAGCCGCGAAGCATGGCACCGCGCGCGGGCCACCCAGCGACGATACGTTGGAAGTGGAAACGCGTTACCGGCCGGCCGCGGCGAGCAGGTCGGAATCGGCGCCGAGCGCGGCACGAAGCCGGTCCGCGGCTGCGGGCGTCAGTCCCGCGCCGGACCGGGGGGCGGGATCCGTCGCCGCGAAGAGGCTCGGCAGGTTGCACCCGTTGACGAAGTTGTAGAGTTCGAGGGTGCGGGCGTCGCTGACCGTGTGCGGCACGCGGGCGCGGACCGTGCCGGTGATCGGGTTGTACCAGAACGACGCGGTCGAGGGGTGGTCGCCGGTGCGGACGAGCGGATGGGTGAGACGGGCCTCATCGGCGCCGGCGACTTCCATCCAGGGACGATCGTTGCCGAGGAGGGGATTGCGCGGCACCATGTCGCCGAACCACTGCGGATCGATGGTGATCGGGAAGCCGTACTCGTTGCGCGGCACGCGCTCCAGCGCCGCCTGGAGCATGACCTGCTGCTGAATGAGGCGGACGTTGGCGCGCAGGGACTCGATGTCGCGCTGCACCTGCTGCTCGTGCCGCTGGTGGAGGAGGATTCCCGCCAACAGCGCCGCCAGGACCACGGCCATCAGGCTGTCGAGAATCAATCGCATGGCTCGCTCCGCCCGCACACCGCGGGCCCTCCTGAAGAGAACTCTACAATTAACCTCGACTTCAACGGCCTGCGAAAACAGTGGAGGCGGCGAATGGGCGGAATCTGGAGCGCCTGTGCCGCGCTTCGTCTCTTCGGACGATGATCCTCCTGGCATTGCCGGCGTCAGCGCGAATCGGAGAAGAGCGATAACTGCCCGTCGCCCGGCGCCTTTCCCTGCGCCGGATCGTCGAGGATTGGGCGTCGAAAGGCCCCGTGGTCGAGCGGCTTCATCGGCCCGTCGAGCCGATAACGCCCGGCAAAGGTCGTGAAGAGCGCGTTGATCTGCGCCGCGATCGGCCCCGTGCCGCGCTGCCGCGATCCGAACGCCGGATCGTACAGCCCGCCGCCGCGCATCTGCCGGATGAGCGACTCGACGCGCGCCGCGCGCTTCGGGAAGTGCCTGTGAAGCCAATCGAGGAACAGCGCCTTGATCTGGTGGGGCAGGCGCAGGAGGATGTAGCCGGCGCTCTGCGCCCCCGCCTGGGCGACCGCCTCGAGCAGGGCGGGAATCTCGCGGTCGTTGAGGCCGGGGATGACCGGCGCGATCATCGCGAAAGTGGGGATGCCCGCGTCGCGCAGGGCCGCGAGCGCTTCGAGCCGCTCGACCGGACTCGACGCCCGCGGCTCCATCTTCGACGCCAATCGATTGTCCAGCGTCGTCACGCTCAGCCCGACGCGCACCGCGTTGTGCTTCGCCAGTTCAGTGAGCAGATCGAGATCGCGCAGGATAAGTCGGCTCTTGGTGACGATGCCGACGCACTGGCGGCACTCGGCGATCACCTCCAGGCAGCCGCGCGTGATGCGGTGCTCGCGCTCGATCGGCTGATAAGGATCGGTGACGCCGGAGAGGACGATCGTCTCGCCCTTCCACTTCGGGTGCGCCAGTTCGCGGCGCAGGAGTTGCGGCGCCTCGAACTTGGCGATGATCTTCGTCTCGAAATCCAGGCCGCAGGAGAAGCCGAGGCGCTCGTGATCGGGCCTGGCGTAGCAGTAGATGCAGCCGTGCTCGCAGCCGCGATAGGGGTTGATGGACCAGTGAAAGTTGATGTCGGGCGAGTCGACGCGATTGATGATGGTGCGCGTCGAGTCGGGACGGACTTCGGTGCGGACCTGGGATGAGGCGGGACATGCGTCGGCGTCGCCGTTCGTTCGCGCGCGATAGACTTCGTCGAGGTGCTCGCCGAGGACGTGCAGGCGGCGGATGACGCCGCGCTTCGGATCGCTGCCGACGTAACGGTTGCCGGGATTGAGCGTCGCCCCGCGCCCGCGCGCGGCTCCGTCGGGTAAGGAATCTGGGTACTCGTACTCCGCTGCCATACCCAAACATTATGCAAACCTGAAAGTGCGTGCCATAGTGGGTTCCGGGGGGATTCACCACTCCCTGTACGGAACTTTGGTCATCGCGACTACCGGCCTGAAGCCGAGGAATCGGCGAAGGAGGTCTGAAACACTTGACTTGGAGAGATCAGGATGCGGGGTTGGTCCAACGATGACGCGCACGGATCGCCAGAACTCTGCCGCTTGGGGAAGTTTGATCATCCTATGAGGTATCGTCAAGAGTTGTGTATCGTGGATGATCAGGCGGCGACCTTGGGTTGCTTGATTCCGTCGGCGAAGCGGACGCCGGCGATCACGTCTTTCAGGAGCGTTGAACCGTTCAACGCCCGCCAGCGCTTCGAGGCGCTTTCCATCAACTTGAACACCATCGTCAGGCATGCGACACGGCTGCCGTTGCCCTTGGTCTTGTCGTGACGCAGCCGCACCGTGGCGAAGACGCTCTCGATGGGATTGGTCGTGCGCACGTGCATCCAGTGTTCGGCCGGGAAGTCGTAGAACGTCAGCAGCGTCTCGCGGTCCTTGGCCAGGCAGTCGGTCGCATGCGGATACTTCGCTTCATAGGTGGCGAGGAAGAGGTCGAAGGCCCGGTTCGCCTCCGCCTTCGTCGACGCCATCCAGATGTCGTGAAGCATCGCCTTGGCATGCGGCTGGAGGCGCTTGGGCAACTTGTCCAGCACGTTGGCGGTCTTGTGAACCCAGCAGCGTTGGCCGCGCGTCGTCGGGAACACCTCGGCCAGCGCCTTCCAGAAGCCCAATGCTCCGTCGCCGGTCGCGAGTCTGGGATCGATCGTCAGGCCGCGGTGCTTGACTTCCAGCAGCAGCGTCTTCCATGACTGTTCGCTCTCGCGGTGCCCGTCGTGTACCGCGATGAGTTCCTTGCGGCCGTCCGCGGTGGCGCCCATCAGCACGAGGATGCACTGCCGATCTTCCTCCAGCCGCAGGTTGAAGTGCACGCCGTCGGCCCAGATGTAGACGTACTCCTTGCCTTCGAGTGAACGCTGCCTCCACTGCCGATACTCCTCCTGCCAGGATTCGATCATGCGGGTGATCGTGCTCGCCGAGAGGCCGGCGGCGTTGACGCCCACGAGGGCCTGAAGCGCTTCATTGAAGTCGCCCGTCGAGAGGCCCTTGAGATACAGCCAGGGGATGAGTTCCTCGATCGCCCGGCTCTTGCGCAGGTACGGCGGCAGAATCTTCGAGGTGAACGTCTCAGCCTCTTCCCGGCGTCGGCGATCGCGGATGCGCGGTTGCCTGACCTTGATCGGTCCCACCTGCGTCGTGAGCGTGCGCTCGGGAAGATGGCCGTTGCGCACGACCTGCCGGTGGCCGCGTTCATTCACGATGGCGGCGCGAGCGTCGATCCACTCGTCCGCCTCGGCCTGGATGGCGTGGGCGAGCAGGCGCTGCGCGCCCTCGCGGAGGATGCGGCCGAGCACATCCGCGCCGCCGGGAACTGGAAGCGTGAGACAGTCGGGGGTAGTGTCTGTCAGGGAGTTGGGGGAAGACTCGATCATGGTGGTGTACTCCTGGCCCGCGTGGGCTGCTGGGGGGTTCTGAACAAACCCAGCGTACACCGCCTTTTTCATCCGGTCATACACAACTTCTGGTTATAGCTCTCATCCTATAGGGTACAACCAAACCTCTTGATGTCCTGAAGAACATCGAGTCTTTGTCGTACGTCGCACTTGGACGAGATACCGCTCGATACTCGCGCTCTACCGCGAAGGACTGATCCTTGCAGAACGGTGCCGACTGCATGATGGCCCAATGAAGTTCGCCAGATACCTTGAATCTGGCACGGTCATCCCAGTCCCGACTCGACTTCACTTCGCTCACTCTATCGAGGCAATCCAGAACTATCCGGTTGATGACGCGATCGTGCTCAGCATCCTCATAAACGCACTCTCTCAACTCAAACGCCTGAGCGCTAGCCGTCTCCTTCAACTGCTCGAGGGGGAAGCCAATAGCGAATCCGCCTCCGCGGCAGTACGCCCGCCACTGGCTCAACGAATCAGGATCCAACGAGAACGAGCAAGCAAACACATGCATCGAGTCGACAGAACCAAGCCGTCGCATATCGTGAATGAGCCAGGTAAGCCGTTCTTGTTCCGCGGTATCCGCGTTCTCCTGAAGTAGAGCAGCGAACCTATCCCTTGCCTTGTCGATTCCGCGCTTGAGTTCTGAATGGTCGTTCAGATAGAACAAGTCCGATGCCCACAGCGCGCCGTCCCGGACGATTCCGACCAGACCCTCCGGGGTCGTGTAGTGGTACAGTAATTCACCACTGGACATCGCAATACCTTTCAAGCGATCGCGCTACCCCTTCTGCGCCTTCGCCCATGAATCCTTGAGCGTCACCGTGCGGTTGAAGACCAGGCGCTGCGCCGTCGAATCCGCATCGACGCAGAAGTAGCCCAGGCGCTCGAACTGGAACGATGCGCCGGCTCGGGCCATGGCCAGCGACGGCTCCACCTTGGCCCCCTGCACGACCTTGAGCGAATCGGGGTTGAGATTGTCGAGCCAGTCGCCGCCCTCCGGCACGTCGTTCGGATCTTCCTTCGCAAAGAGCGTGTCGTAGAG
>WYBR01000115.1 GCA_011525805.1 Vicinamibacteraceae bacterium | reverse complement strand
CTCACCACACCACGAGCCACACGCCGATCCACACGGCGCCGGCGATCATCACCACCGCGGTGTAGCCCACGATGTCGCGGGCGCGGACGCCGGTGATGGCGAGCAGGGGCAGCGCCCAGAAGGGCTGGAGCATGTTGGTGAGTTGATCGCCGTAGGCCAGGGCCATGACCATCCTGGCGGGGCTGACGCCGGAATCGACGGCCGCCTGCATCACGATCGGCCCCTGCACGGCCCACTGCCCGCCGCCGCTGGGCACGAACAGATTGACGACGCTCGCGCTGATGAAGGTGAGCAGCGGCAGCGTTGTCTGGCTGCTCGTGCCGGCCAGGGCGGTGGCGAGTTTGACGTCAAGTCCCGAGACGCTCATCATGCCCATGATGGCGGCGTAGAGGGGGAACTGGAGGATGATCCCGCCGCAGCCGCGCGCCGCTTCATCGACGGCGCGGACGTAGCGCGCCGGCGAGCCGTGCAGAAGCAGGCCGAGGACGAGCATGAAGAGGTTGACGTGATTGAGGTCGATGCGGCCGAAGCCGTCAAGCAGCCTCACCGCGTGCCACAGCGCGAACCCCAGCAGTGCGGCCAACAGCACCGAGAGCACCGGCGTGCGTTCGAGCCACTCGGGAACCGTCGCCGGATGGTCGTCGAGGTGCAATCGAGACTCGCGCTCCTCGATGGCGTCGGCGGGACCGATGATCTGCGTCGGCACGCGGAAGTCGGTGAAGGTCTCAATCTCCTCTTCACGCCTGGGATGAAGGAGCGCAAAGAGCACCGGGGCCATGAGCACGAGGCCGCCGGTGATGATGATGTTCGACATGGAGCCGATCGTGGCCTGGAGGGCGATGGGTTGAATCTGCTCGGCGAGTTCCGGCGTGAGGACTTCGAGCATGTCCTTCATGGTGGTGACCTTGAGCGGCGCGCTGCCCGAGAGGCCGCCGTGCCAGACCATCAGCCCGACGTATCCCGCCGCCGCGAGCAGCGGGTAGTGGACGCGGATGCCCTTGCCGGCCATTGAGCGGCCGACTTCGCGGGCCATGAGCGCTCCGACGATCAAGCCCAGACCCCAGTTGATGACAGCGCACAGAGCGGCGACGAGCGCGACCAGGGCGGCGGCCTGGCTCGGCGATCCCGGCCGATCCGCCAGCGCCTGCACCAGCCGGGCCACGGGCGGCGATGAGGCCAGCGCGTGCCCCGTCACCAGCACGAGGCACATCTGCATCGAGAAGAGAAGCAGTTTCCACATGCCGCTCGACGAGGCGAAGTTCGCGGCCAGCGCCTCCGGCTTCACCTCGGTGAAGATCAGGCACAACCCCGCCGTCAGCAGCGTGAGGATGATCGCGATGACGAAGGGATCAGGACACGTCCGGCGAAAGACGCCCGCGATGAGAGAGCCGAGTCTGCTGATCATGCGGTGAGCATATCAGCGCCTCCGGCGCGCCGCATCCCCTATGGCCGCTCGCCGATGTCCACGATGGCGCACGCCATGATGGGGTCGAAGCCGAGTTCCCGGGCGCGGGCGATGAGTTCATCGGACTCGGCGCCGGGATTGAGCCAGACTTCGCTCACGTCGCCGCGCCTGGCGAGATCGTCAATCACCTCCAGTCCGACGTGCGGCGGGACATAGAAGAGCGCTCGATCGATCGGCCCGGGCACGTCGCGGACGTGCGGAAACGCGCGCACGCCCTCGATCTCCGACTCGTGCGGATTGACGGGCAGAACGGTCTCGTTCTGCCGCAGGTAGGCGCGCACGGCCTTGTTGCCGAACTTGCGGCGGTCGCCGGAGGCTCCGATGATCATGACGCGCATGTGACTCTCCCCGACGGCGCGTTTCCGCCGTCGGGGATGTTACGAGGCGCAGGGCGCTTCAGTCGATCGGGGCGGTGATGAAGTTCGACTTGACCGACTGCTTTCCTCCGGGTCCGCGTCGGATCACCGCCTGTGTGGCGAGGATCGCTCCGAACGGCGCGCGGCCGGGGACGAGCCTCGTCAGTCTCGCCGCGCCCGAGCCGTCCGCGAGGCTCGATCCCATCACGACAGGTTGCGCGAGGTCAATCGAGATGCCTCCCAGCGCCGCGACGCCGACGGAGGCCTCCGTGCCGAGAAGGCTCTGGAGGAACCAGATCCGTTCGCCCTCCTCAGCGCCGGTCACTTCAAACGTGGTCGTCTGCCCGCGTCGCAGGGGCGTCTGGGTGAGCCGCGGGCGTGGCACGACGATCTCGTTGTGGAGCACGAGCACGCCGGACTCGGGACGGGAGACGAGCGCGACGAGGTCTCGCGCGCCGTCGCCGCTGACATCGGGCACCTCCACCTTGCTCGCGCCGGAGCGGTCGGGGGCGCTCATGATGAGCGTCTGCGGACCCTTGCCGCGCAGCAGGAAGGCCCGCGTGCCCGTTCGGCTGACCACGGCGATGGCGCCGAGGTGGCCGTCCCCGTCAAAGTCCGCGAGGCGGCCGCCCTGCGCGGCGTTGTTGAAGGAGGGGGTCCAGGTGAGCGCGGCGGAAAACGCGCCGCCGCCGTCGTTGGCGAGGACTCGCAGGTCAGCGGTGCCATCCCGTTCGCCGTTGTTGTACATGAGGTCGAGATCGCCGTCGCCGTCGATGTCACCGGTGACAAGGTGGCTGCCGGGGTCGTAGAAGTCTCCCTGATTGAACAACTGCGAGCGCAAGTTCCACTGCGTTCCATCGCCGTTGTTGAGGATGATCTGGAGTCGCATGGCGTCGTAGTTGCCGCCGGAGCCGTAATCCTGGTGGATCATCGCGGCGTCGACATCGCCGTCTCCGTCGAAGTCGCCGGTCACGGCGCTGAAGCGTGAGGGTTGAACGCCATAGGCCTGATACGCCCCGTTGGCGACGGAGTTGAAGCCGCCCTGGCCATCGTTGAGCATGACTTCATATCGCCAGGTGTCGCCGGCGCCCTGGCTGAGCACCAGGTCGGGCCGGTCGTCCAGGTTGAAGTCGCCGCCCGCGATGCCGTAGACCGCACGCGATGCTGCAAACTCGATGGGAGCGCTGAAGCCTCCCCGGCCGTCGCCGAATCGGATTCGCAGTGCGGCGCCGCCGGCGGTGATGAAGTCGGCCGCGCGGTTGCCGTCAAAGTCGCCGACGATGATGAACTCGCCGCCGCCAGAAGCGAGTTGGCGCGGCGTGAACCCTCCGCGCCCGTCGTTGAAGAGGATGGTGATCGGTCCGGCCGGCGACGTCACCGCCAGATCCACGAACCCGTCGCGGTCGAAGTCTGCCGCGGCAAAGTCCGTTGAGCCGGTCGCGGTTGGGTGGAACGCGGGCGTCTGCCCGGTTGCCAGGCCGCCGAGCCCGCCTTCCACGGCCGCGATTGAGCCGAGGCTGATCGCCGCCAGTTTGTGTGAACGCAGTGTCGAGATGTTCTTTCGGATTCGCTTCATGGTCGTTCCTTTCCCGTTGCTGCCGGCCGCGCTCCACGCAGCGACTTGCCATGTCGCGTGGGCAAGTGGGCTGGTGTTGCTCACGACAAGTATGGTTCCGTCGTATCAGCGCGTTCGACGCGGAAATCCGCAGCGATGTCATCGCTTGGGGCCGAGTTCCCCGGTTCGGCCGGGCGAAATGGGGGTCAACCCGGAGATCAACGACCGAGTGTGATCTGGTCGCCGACGTGGAGGAGACCGCCGCGAACGACCTCGGCGCGCAGGCCGCCGCGGTGGATAAGCGCTTCGCGCACCCCTTGCCGCGTGAGTTTCTCGAGGTGGCCGCAGGGTTCGCAGAGTTTGACGCCGCGCAGGATCACCTGCCCGCCGACGTTGAACTCGCGGCCCACGAGGTGATTGAGGGCGACGCCGCGCGTGAGGATGTTGCGCCGCGTTTCAGCGGGATCGAGGGGGAGGTTGCCGTCGCGCCGCACGGCTTCAACCGCCTCGGCTTCGATGAGCGTGACCTGGGCGCCGGGCGGGATCGGCTCCGCCTCCGGCGCTGTTTTGGAAAACGTGCCGCAGCGGCCGGCATAGCGGTCGCCGGCCAGCCCGGCGCCGATCCGGGCCTCGGCCTGCTCGACGGGCCGCATCGGCCCGGCGCCGCGCTCGGCGATGAAGATCGCCTCGACGCGTCCGAGAAGGACCGGGCGGGCGCTTGCGATGCTCTGATCGACGGTCTGAGTCATGATTGCGTGATGATAGGTCGCGCGGCGACGGCCCTTCATCGGCGGATGTGGTACACTTGGCGAGTGGGCGGTGGTCCGCCGCCGACGTCCAACGAGGGAGAGAGTATCATGCTGCACCGTTTCACCGCGTTTCTCGGCCTGATTGTCTTGGCGCTCGCCACACCCGTCGCGCCGGCGCAGGACACGGAGCCCGTCCGCCCTCGAGTCGATGAGCGCGAGCGCTTCGACGGCCACGTCGTTGTGCGGGCGCGGCCGCGCAGCGTGCGCGAGTTGCAGGCGGTGCTGGCGCTGACGCCGGATGTGTGGTCGCACGGCATCGGCGTCGGGCCGCTCGATGTCCGCATTCCGCCCGAGGCGCGCGAAGCGCTCAACGCGACGGGGATCGCCTACGAAGTGCTCATCGACGACGTGCAGCGCCTCATCGACATCGAGGCGCAGACGGCCGGGCGCGAGGGCGGGCTCGACAACGAGTGGTTCGACGATTACAAGACGTACGACCAGATCAACACCTATCTCGACACGCTCGCGGCCCTGAGGCCGGACATCGCGCGCGTCTTCAGCGTCGGCACGAGCATCGAGGGGCGGGCGATCAAGGGTCTCGAAATCACGGCTACAGCCCCCGGCCCCGGCGTGCGCGGCGTGCTCTACAACGGCTGCCAGCACGCGCGCGAGTGGGTCGCCAGCATGGCCACGACGTACATCGGCGACCAACTCATCCGGCAGTACGGCAGCGATCCCGCCATCACGCAACTCGTGGACAGCGCGATCCTCTACGTCATTCCCGTCGTCAACCCCGACGGCTTCGTCTACACGTGGACGACCAACCGCATGTGGCGCAAGAACCGCCGCAACAACGGCAACGGGACCTTCGGCATCGACCTCAACCGCAACTGGTCGGTGGAGTGGGGCGGCGTCGGCTCGTCGGGCGACCCCGGAAGCGACCTCTACCGCGGCACCGCGCCCTTCTCGGAGCCTGAAACCGCCGCGATGCGCGACTTCCTCCTCGAGAGGCCGTGGGTCGAGCGCCACGTGGACATTCACAGTTACTCGCAGTATGTCCTCTATCCTTGGGCGTTCACGAACCAGTTGACGATCGAAGGCGCGGCCTTTCCGAACTTCGCGCAGACGATCGCCAATGCGATCCGCGGCGTTCACAACGTGACGTACCAGCCGGGGCAGTGGTACTCGCGCCTGTACCCGTCGAGCGGAGTGATGCAGGATTACACCTATGCCGAACGGGCGGCGTGGGGATTCACGTTTGAGTTGCGCGACACGGGTCAGTTCGGCTTCGTGCTGCCGCGCGAGCAGATCCGGCCGACGAGCGAGGAGATCTTCGCCGGCGCGATCGCGCTGGCGACGGCGAACGTGGAGTGGCGGATGCTCCTCGAGGCGACGGGTCTGCGCCGCGGCGAGGCCGCGACCCTCCGTGCGCATCGCGGGCAGCCCGGCCGGCCGACGTACTTCATCTACACCTTCGCGGGCTACGGCTCGACCTACGTGCCGCAACTCAACGTCACGCTCAATCTCAATCAGCCCGCGCTCGCCGGCTCCGCGATCGCTGACACGGACGGCACGGCGACGCTGACGCGCACCGTCCCCAACAGCGCCCCGCGGCGCGAGATCCTCCTCCAGGCGGCGCAGCAGGAGCGGCGGTCGAACGTGGTCGAGCGGGTGGTCGAGTGATGGCGTCGCGCCGTGTTGGTAGGCTTGGGTGGCTGACTTGAAGACGACCGGATGGTGGGTCTACCGATTGTACGGGCATTCGATTGACTCTTGGGACAAAAAGTTCGGATTTCACTATTGACTTTAGTATGGATCACTGATAACGTCCTAAGGACGTTATCAGTGATCCTATTCGGTGCTTGCTCATGGGTGCAGATCGGTCGTCCTTGGTGTTGGAACTTCTGGCCGAAGAAAAGCGCCGCGTAGCGTCAGAGTGGCGAATCACCGTTTACATGCGCAGGCACGCCGAGAAGAAGTCCGGATCGGTTCACGACGACGATCGCATTCGCCATACGATTGACCGAATGGTGGCGCGGCGAGAATTGAAGCCGTTTGCCGGCGTTCACGGTGTGTTTAGGGTCGAGGTACCCTTTGCCAAGATCATCCCGTTCTCGGACGAGCAGGTTGTGCAGGAGGCCAACCCTTGCGCGGTCTTCAGTCACCTCACTGCGCTTGCCCTGCACTCCGTCACGGTCCAAATCGCCAAAGTGATCCACGTCACCCACCACAAGGGAAACTCGTGGCAGCATCGCCTGCCCTTCGGGACAACTCCAGAAGACTGGGCGTACTGGCGGCGTCCGCCCGCGGCGAAACCAAAGACGATCGGCTCCATCCAAGTCCACTGGCACCAGTGCAAGGGCGAGTGGGACTTCGGCCACACCGTCGCCTTTAGTCAGGGCCAGCCGATCTACGTCACCGATATCGAGCGCACCCTACTCGACTCGTTGCGCGATCCCGATGCGTGCGGTGGAATGATGAACGTGCTCGAGGCATGGCCACGCGCTCGCGAGTCCCTCGACGTGCCGCGACTCGTCGAGTATGCCGATCGCTTCGGGATCGATGTGCTCAAGGCGCGCGCCGGGTTTCTCCTCGAATCGCTCGGCCTGCGGCATGAACGACTCGACGAGTGGGCGGCCGCCATGCCCCGAGGCGGATCGATGAGACTCGTTCCGGGACGACCGTTCGACGCGGTGCATACCGAGCGGTGGAATCTCTCCCTCAATCTGCCCCCGGATGCCTTGGCGATCCTCGAAGGAGCGTAGAGACTGGACCGCCTCTACCCCATTTCGCTGGCCGACATGGACACGTGGCGAGTGCGCCACGGGGTCACTTCAGACGAAGCGCGCATCCGGTTCATGCAATTCGCGGTTCTCGATTGCCTCGCGGCCGCGCCAATTGGCCGCTCGCTCGTCTTCAAAGGCGGCAACGCTCTGCGCTTCCTTTACCAGAGTCCGAGGAGCACGATCGACCTCGACTTCACCGCACTGCCGGCGTTTCCCCGACGACGCGGACGAGATTCGCGTATTGATCGATGCCGCGCTGACGACCGGATCGAGACGGTTCGGATTCGCGGCCCGGACGCAACGGGTCAAGCGGCGCCCCCCTGCAAGCACCGCGACGATGCCGACCTACGACATCGCCGTGGGGTACCAGTTCCCGACGGATCGACATTACTCCGCGTTTGTCGCCGGTGTGCGCAGACCCTGGCCCGTGGTCGAACTCGAAATCAGCGTCAATGACGAAGTCTGCGAGTACACCGACGTAAGGCTCGATCCCGGGCAGAACATCTGTATTCGCGCGTGCGTCATCGAGGACATTGTTGCGGAAAAACTCCGCGCGCTGCTCCAGCAGCGCATCCGACGCCGCAACCGCCGACAGGATGTCTACGACATTGCGCGCATCGTGAAGCAGTTGGGTGACTCGCTGAATCGCCGCAAGGTGAGCGACTACTTTGTGCGAAAGTGCCGCCGCCGCTCGATCGAGCCGACCCGCTCCGCGTTTGACGACGACATCCGCGATCGCGCGGTGCATGAGTATGAGACCCTCTTCGATCAGCACGATCCGAACTTCATCCCCTTCGACCGCGCCTGGTCAGTGGTGCGGCGACTTGTAGAGGATCTGAACATCCCCGAATGACCCATGTGCGGGCCTCATTCGCGAGCGGCGACAATCGACCGGTCCGATCTCTCTGCCACGTCAAATCGACATGCCTGGCCCGAAGCGTGTCGATGCGCGGGGCATGGCCTGAGCGGTCAAGCCCGATCGCACGGCTCCAGTCAACGTCAAGGGCCTCGCTCCACTGCGGAGCGAGGCCCCTGCGACTCGACGATGCCGCGAGCGCCGATGGGTCGATCAGATCGGCCCGGCGGCGTTGCTGGTCGAGCAGTCGTTGGTCTTGATGCACTGCACCCACTTGCCGCAGGCGCCGGTGCCGACCGTCGCGGTCACCTGGCCCTGGCCACCGTTGGTTCCGATGATGTTGTAGAGTTGCAGGCCGCCGGGTCCGGAGAGGCCCAGTTGCGTGCCCGAGCACGGTCCGCCGGGGATGGTGTAGTTGCCCGGCCCGTTGCCGAGGATGATGCCCATCTGGCCCGAGCCCGCGCCGGACCAGGAGAGGGTCTTCTGACCGGGGCACTGTCCGCTGAGGCGGATGAAGAACCCGCCGCCCCTTCCGTAACCGTGATTGTCAACCACCGGACTCCAGGGGTGGCTGAGGTCGTCGATCGTCACGCGCGAGATCCCCGCTGAGACTTCCCAACCCAGGAAGACGTTCTCAGCGCCGCCGCTGCTGAGAGAGAAGTTGATGGTGCCGACGAGGTTGTTGCCCGCGTCGTAGACGCGCATCGTGCCGCTGTAGCCGTAGCCTTGGAAGGCGCGGGCGTCGATCCCCATCGCGGTGACGATCGGGTCGTAGGTGATCTCCAGTTCCTCACCGTTTGCGAGGAAGGTTTTGGACTGGAGATTGAAGTAGGCGTTTCCGTTCCACTGGAGCACGTTGGTGGTGGCGCGGTAGGTTGCGCCATCCTCGACGAGGCCGGGGCCTTGCCCGTTGGCGATCGACGTGTCGTCGAGCGGGTTGACGTCGAGGTTCACCGCACCGCCATCGGTAATGACGAACGTCTCGAAGTCCTCGAGGGTCTGGTTCGCGCCGAGGATGCTGTCGAGCGTGGCGCGGTCGGGAATCTGTCCGTCGCCGAGACTCATGGCGCTGCACGCGCCGAGCATCGCCATCGCCACCCCCCATTGACACTGCCTGAGTTTCATGACTCTCCTCCTGTCCATGACTGGTTGACCGGATCATCCCGCCGGTCGAGACGGACCGGCGCACATGCGCATGGTAACCGAAGGGCGGGCGACTTGCAATGGGATTCCCGCTCCTTGCGGGAATTCGGCAGATCTGGACCATCCCACGGGAAGGGGGCTGGAGTGCGGGGCCTGACCCGGCCGTGCCCGCCGGGCGGAACGCCTTGCCGTGCCGCCAGGTTCGAGGCTACACGAGCAGCGTCGCCGGGTTCTCGAGCATGGCCTTGAGGGTCTGGAGGAACCGTGCCCCGCTGGCGCCGTCGATGATGCGGTGGTCGCACGAGAGGGTGCAGGTCATCTCGTGGCCGATCGCCAGTTGATCGTTGCGCACGACGGGCTTCTTGAGCGCCGCCCCGACGGCGAGGATCGCCGCGTTGGGCGGATTGATGATCGCGGTGAAGAAGTCGACGTCGAACATGCCGAGGTTGGAGATGGTGAAGGTCGAGTCGGCCATCTCTTCGAGGCTCAGCCCCTTGCTTCGCGCCTTGTCGGCCAGCGCTTTGGTCTCAGCGGAGATCTGCCGCAGGCCCTTGCGGTCAGCGTCGCGCAGGGTGGCGACGACGAGTCCGCCGCCGCGCTCCTCGGGAAGCGCCACCGCCACGCCGATGTTCACGTGCTCGCCGATGAGCAGCGAATCGCCCTTCCACGCCGCGTTGAAGTGCGGATGCTGGTGGATCGCCAAGGCGCACGCCCGCACGAGGAAGTCGTTGACGGAGAGTTTGACGTTCTGCGAAGCGAGTTGCTCGTTGAGCGTGGTGCGGAGGTCAAGCAGCGGGTCGGCGTTGACGCTCACGCTGACCTGGTAGTGGGGGATGGTCGTCTTGGATTCGACGAGGCGGCGCGCGATGGTCTGGCGCATGTTGCTCAGGGCGACCTTGCCGCCGAGCGCCGTCGGGGCGCTCGCGAGCGGGGCGGGCGCGCTCGATGGCGGCGTCGCCTTCGAGGTCGTTGCCGCGGCGGGCGACTCATCCCGGCCCAGCGCCGCGAGGACATCGCGCTTGATGATGCGTCCCTGCGGCCCGGTTCCCTTGACGGTGCTCAAGTCGAGATCGTTCTCCTCGGCGATGCGCCGCGCGAGGGGGCTGACGAGCATGCGGCCGGAGGGGCCTTCGCCGTCGGCGCCGTTGCTCGTCGGAACAGGGGCCGCGACCCCCGCACTCGCATCGGATTTCGATTTCACCATCGTCGCGGCGTTGGCTGAATCAGGCTTGCCGTGCGCCTCCCGCGCCCGCGCCGCGCCGGTCTTCGCCTCGCGCGGCGCCGACTCGCCGGCGCCGCCGGCCGCGGCGCCGACGGATTGGACCGCCTGCTCGATGGACTCGCCCTCCTCCGCGAGGATCATGAGCGTCTCGCCCACGGCGACGCTGGCGCCGACGGGGCAGACGATCTTCGCCACGCGCCCGGCGTCGTAGGTCGGCATCTCCATTGTGGCCTTGTCGGTCTCGATGTCGGCGAGCACCTGGCCCGCATCCACCTTGTCGCCTTCCTTGACGTTCCACTTCACGAGCGTGCCCGCTTCCATGGTGTCCGAGAGGCGCGGCATTTTGATTTCAATCGCCATCGTGTTTCACCTTGGAGTTCCTGCCCACGCCCACGATGAGGCTCTGCGAATCGTGGGATGCCTTTTACACGCTGCGCGCTCCCCTGCGCAGAGGCTTCGGGTCGCGGCTAAACCGCGACCCTACGCCAGATACATCGCCTTCTTCACCGCCTCGATGATCTTGCCCGCGTGGGGGAGCATCGCCTGCTCGAGCGCCTTGCTGTACGGGGCCGGGACATCGTCGCTGCACACGCGGTACACGCGGTTGTCGAGGTAATCCATCGCGCGTTCGTAGACCTGCGCCGCCACTTCGCTCGCCACGGAGCCGAAGGGCCACGACTGGTCCACGACCACGCAGTATCCGGTCTTCTTCACGCTCTCGATGATCGTGTCGATGTCGAGCGGGCGGATGGTGCGGCCGTCGATCACTTCGCATTCGATGCCTTCCGCGGCGAGTTTCTCCGCGGCTTCGAGGCAGAAGTGCACGGGCCGGCCGAAACTGACGATCGTGCAGTCCGCGCCGGCTCGCTTGATGTCGGCCACGCCGAAGGGAATGAGGTACTCCTCCTCGGGCACTGGTCCCTTGTTGCCGAGCATGCGTTCGGATTCGAGGAAGAAGACGGGGTCATCGCAGCGGATGGCAGTCTTGAGCAATCCCTTGGCGTCGTAGGGCGTGGAGGGGATGGCGATGCGCAGTCCGGGCACGTTCGAGAAGAGTCCCTCGACGGCCCAGGAGTGCGTCGAGCCGAGTTGCCCGCCCGCGCCGTCGTTGCCGCGGAAGACGATCGGACAGCCGAACTGCCCCCCGGACATGTAGAGCATCTTGGGCGCGTTGTTGAGGATCTGATCGGCGGCGACGAGTGAGAAAGACCAGGACATGAACTCGATGATGGGGCGCAGGCCCATCATGGCGGCGCCGATGCCCAGTCCGGCGAAGCCGTTCTCCGAGATCGGCGTATCGATGATGCGCCGCGGGCCGAACTCTTCGAGCATCCCCTGGCTGACCTTGTACGCCCCCTGGTACTGCGCGACCTCCTCGCCCATCAGGAAGACGCGCGGGTCGCGCCGCATCTCTTCGCTCATCGCCTCGCGCAGCGCTTCGCGGAACTGGATCTGCCGGGTTGTCGTCGCCGTCGCCGCGCTCATGTACTCTCTCTCAACAGGCACTCAAACTTCCACCGCGTCCGAGCCCGCTTGCGTCTTCACTTCATTCCTCAGCAACCGCGCCCGGCTCATGCCCGCACATCTCCGGCGGCGTGGTCGGCCCGTACGGACCGAACGGCTCGCGCACCACGTCGCGGTAGAGATCGGCCGCGGGATCAGGCTCGGGCGACTGCTCCGCCCACGCGATGGCGTCGCGCACCTCGTCGCGCACGCTCTGGCTCAGCGCCCTGAAGGCCTTCTCGTCAAGGTCGCCCGAAGCGATCAGGGCGTCGGCGAGGCGGCGGATCGGATCGTTCGCCTCGTACTCCGCGACCTCGTCCTTGCTGCGGTACTTCTGCGGGTCCGACATCGAGTGGCCCTTGTACCGGTAGGTCTTGATCTCGACGAAGGCGGGAGCCTGCTCGGCGCGGGCGCGGTCGATGACGCGCTTCATCACGTTGTAGACGGCGCAGACGTCCATGCCGTCGGCCTGGTAGTAAGGCATGCCGTAGGCCGCCGCCTTTGTCGAGAGATCGTGGGCCATCGCCGTGCCGCGCTCGATCGCGGTGCCCATCGAGTAGCGGTTGTTCTCGACGATGAAGAGGCAGGGCAGTTCGAGGACGGAGGCGAGGTTCATGGCCTCGTGGAGCGCGCCCTGGTTGAGCGCCCCGTCGCCGAGAAAGCAGAGGGTGATGCGCTTCGCCCCCTGCTCGAGGACTTCGTTTTCATACCTGGTCGCAAACGCCAGGCCGACGCCCAGCGGGGTCTGCCCGCCGACGATCGCGTGGCCGCCGTAGAAGTGGGTGCGCTGGTCGAAGAAGTGCATCGACCCGCCCTTGCCCTTGGCGCATCCGCCGGATTTGCCGAACATCTCGGCCATGGCGTAGCGCGGCTCCATGCCGCGAGCCAGGGCGTGGCCGTGATCGCGGTAGGCGGTGATGACGGGGTCGTCGGGATTGGCGGCGGCGATGCACCCGACGGCGCACGCCTCCTGCCCGATGTAGACGTGGCAGAAGCCGCCGATCTTCGCCTCCTGGTAGGCCTGCATTGTCCGCAACTCGAACTCGCGGATGAGCATCATGTCGCGCAGCCACTTGAGACGGGTGCGCGGCTCGACGCGGTCGACGGGTTGGAGGGCGGTCTTGGGGTCCGTCATGGTCATGCGCAGCCGGTCCTCACGCTCGCGACTTCACCGCGCCCGGGCGACCATTGAGAGGTTATGCCGCTGCGACGAATGCGAACACGATCATATGGATATCGGCCGCCCGGGGCAACGAATCCGGTCCGCCATCGCGGGAATCGATCCCGCAGCGCCGGCTCGGCCTTCGCCAGACCGGCACGCACGGCGCGGGGCCGCACGATAGACTTGCTCATGTCTCACGCGAACGGGGGAGTTATTGCGGCCATCGAGGCGAGCGGGCCGCAGGCGTCGGTGGCGGTGGGCCGCCGCGACGCGGGGGTTCATGTCGAGCCGGTGGCGGCATCGCTCCGCCACCACGACGACCTGATGCCGGCCCTCGCCCGGGCGTTCGAGGCGATCGGCGCCTCTCCGGGCGACCTGGAGGAAGTCCGTGTCTCTACGGGCCCCGGCGGGTTCACCGGGCTGCGGATCGCCGTCGCCACCGCCAAGATGCTCGCGCTGGCCACTGGGTGCCGCCTTGTCGCCGTGCCTGAGAGCCTCGCGGCGGCTCGTGCGGCTGAGGAGATCGCGCCCGGTCCGATGTGCGTGTGTCTCGCGGGCAAGGGGGGACAGTACTGGTCCTGCCTCGATCCGACGGATCAGCCGTTCGTCGGACAACTCATGTCTGCGAAAGAACTTGCGTCGGAGTCAGCGCGCCGCGGGATCGGGCGGATTGTCCTCACCCAGCCGGCGGAGCGTTCTGCCGATCTCGTCGGTGCAGCGCAGGCGGCGGGCCTCCGCCTCCTCGTGGTCGATCCAGGCGCTGCGAATGTCTGGGAGGCCGGCGCCGGCCTGGCCGCGCTGGGGATGTGGGCCGACCCCGCCGCGCTTTGTCCTCTCTATCCCCGCGAGCCGGAGGCCGTTCGCCTCTGGCGAGAAAAGCGAAGCCGGTCGGGGTCGGCGGGGCCGTGAGGGAAGGCGTTCGGCATCGGTCCGGCTGACCAAACCTGGAACCGCGCCGCATTTTCGGACGCATGTGCTTGCGAGATTCCATGTGGGGATCGGCCCGCCCGGCACAGGGAGGGCAGGGTTCAGTCTCGCGGGGGGTGACTCGCCACAGCCACGGCGAACCCACCCGCAGGATCGAAACTGATTGCACGAGAGACGCGCCTTGACGCAGTTAAGTATCGCCCCTCCATCGCCGATGGGTGCTGGACGGGTGAAGGTAGGCATTCTGAGCGTGCTTGGCAGTCTGGGCAAGGTGGAAGCGACCCGCCTTTCGCCCGCAGCCCGCCGACTTTGGCGGTGGAGGCAGATGTGAGCGACATCTCGAAAAAGCAGGTCTTCACCACCGGCGAAGCCGCCGCCATCTGCAAGGTCAGCCAGCAGACGATTATCCGCTGCTTCGACAACGGCCGCCTTCAGGGCTTTCGCGTCCCCGGCTCGCGCTTCCGCCGCATCCCCCGGGCGGAACTGCTTCGCTTCATGAAGGACAACGACATCCCGCCCGATCTGCTCAACGGCGGCAAGAAGCGGATCCTCGTCGTGGATGACGACGACCAGATCA
The DNA here is from genome assembly GCA_011525805.1 of Vicinamibacteraceae bacterium. GTDB lineage: Bacteria > Planctomycetota > Phycisphaerae > Phycisphaerales > UBA5793 > UBA5793. Next base: position 8,349 of record WYBR01000115.1, on the reverse strand, counting down.
TCGAACTCTTCGTCGATGTCCTCTCGCGCGATGATCGATTCAAGGTGGAGACGGCCCGGACGGGCTATGAAGCGGGGCTGATGACCGAGTCCTTCCGCCCGAACCTCATCATCCTCGACTACATGCTGCCGGACATCAACGGCAACATCGTCTGCAAGCGCATCCGCGAGAACCCCGAGTTCCTCGGGACGAAGATCATCATCGTCTCCGGCGTCGTCAACCCCGACGAGATCAGCGAACTGCTCAAGGCCGGCGCGGACGACTTCGTCAAGAAGCCCTTCAACATCGAGAAACTCGTGGCGCGCATCGGCGAACTTCTCGAAGTCTGACTCGACATTCACCGTTTCCCAACTCCTTTCACGCACAGGCCGCGCCGCCTGTGCGCGCCCGCGGCCGCACCCTGGGAAGCGCCGGCCTACGCTTGTCCGTGCCCACGCTCATTCACCAGCGCGTCCGCGAAGCGCAGCAGGGGACGAACCCGCGCGTCGTCGCGCGAACGGCCAGCGGCTGGGTCGTCATGGGCGAGTCGCAGGTCGTGGCGGGCTACTGCCTGCTGCTGCCCGATCCGGTCGTGCCCCACCTCAACGCCCTCGCCGGCGAAGCGCGCGAGGCGTTTCTGCGCGACATGGTCGCGGTGGGCGATGCCCTTCTCCGCCTCACCGGCGCGGCGCGGATCAACTACGAAATCCTCGGCAACCTCGAACCCGCGCTGCACGCGCACCTCTTTCCCCGCGGAGATGCGGAACCGCCGGACGTGCGCACCCGGCCGGTGTGGTTCCACGACTGGCAGGCGGCGCGACCGTTCGACCCGGACGTGGACGGCCCGTTCATGGAGACCCTGGCGCGCGAACTCGAGCGCACGGGCGTCGCTCGCCGCGGCGGGTAGAGCGGGCCGCCCGAGCGCGGGCGCGGCTCTAGAATGCCGTCCATGACCGAAATCCAACGCATCGCACCGGAGGCTGGGCTCGTTGACGTGATGGCCGGCAGCGCGCGCTGGAGCCTGCCCGTTCATGAGCACGGCTTCATCGCGCTCACCGACGTCATGCCGCGCCTCGTGCCGCAGGGTCAGACCGCCGACTTCGCGATCGTGCAGGCGGCGCGCGTCTCCTACGGCGCCGGGACGAAGAAGGTGCAGGAGGACCGCGGGCTGGTGCGCTACCTCCTTCGCCACCGCCACACGACGCCCTTCGAGATGGTCGAGTTCAAGTTCCACATCGCCATGCCCATCTTCGTGGCGCGGCAGTGGATCCGCCACCGCACCGCCAACGTCAACGAATACTCGGCGCGCTACTCCGTCATGCCCGACCGCTTCTACCGGCCGAGCGTGGACGCCGTGCGCAAGCAGTCGCTCGCGAACCGTCAGGGCGGCGACGAGCCGATTGACGTGGGGACCGCCGAGGAGTTCCTCGCCTACCTCGACCAGGCCGAGTCGCTCCATGGCCGATACGGGCAACTCATCGACAAGGGCGTGTCGCGCGAACTGGCGCGCATCGGCCTGCCGGTGAGCGTGTACACGGAGTGGTACTGGAAGTGCGACCTGCACAACGTGATGCACTTCCTCTCCCTGCGTCTCGACGAGCACGCGCAGCAGGAGATCCGCGACTACGCCGGGGCGATGCTCGCGCTCATCGAGCCGATCTGCCCGGTGGCGATGGAGGCGTTCCGCGATTATCGGCTCAACGGGGTGTTTCTCACCGGCCTCGAACTCGAGGCGCTGCGGACCGGCGAGCCGCTGCGCACGGAGAACCGCCGCGAGCAGGCCGAGTGGGAGCAGAAGCGCCGGCGCCTGGGGAAGTGATGCGGCTCACCTCTTCCTTTCGCGCCAGCGCTTCGGAGCGCAATCTCACCGCAGAGACCGGGGAGAGCGCGGAAGGATGCAGCGATCGGCATCGATCCGAACTCAACCCTGCCTTTCTCGGCGCTCCTGGCGATCTCCCCTCGGCCTGAGAACCTGTATGAGAACGATGGGGTGCCGTGGTTGAAGCGACGCTTTGGGAGGGCAGGCCGCGCGAGTCCGCGGTCGACCGCCAAACGAATGTGATGGGATACCGGGCGATCGAGTGGCCTTCCGGTCGCAAAGCCTCCCTCCGGCCCATGGCACCCCGATTTCATACACGTTCTGAGTGCTCGGGGCCGAAGGCTGCGGTGAGGCGTCTTCCTCGTACGGCCCAAGCGCTGACCCGCGTGAGGGTCAACGGACAGGCGCATTAGAGCCGTTCCACTTCAAGCGTGTCGGAGCGGGGCGGCATCGCTCGCCGCCGCTCGGGGCGGAGATCGATGCGAGCGTGCAAGCGTGAACGAATGCCCCTGCCCGCCGCACTGCACTCTCGCTCAAAGCAGCGAGCGTGCAGTGGCACCCGACTCTCCCCACTCCCCGCCACGCCTGAAGTGAAACTGCTCTAAAAGAACGCCGCGCCCGGGCAGGCCCGGGCGCGGCGTGTGGATCGGCTTGACTCCCCTCCGCGCGCTCAGTCGTAGCGGCGGATGACGCCCATGACGACGCCCTGAATCTGGCAGGTGGGCACGATGATGGGCTCGAAGTCGGGATTGGAAGGCTGGAGCCGGATGCGGCCGTGCTCCTTGTAGAACTTCTTGAGCGTGGTTTCGCCGCTGGGGAGCATGGCGACGACGCGTTCGCCGTTGCGGGCGGTCTCGCGCCGCTGAACGAGGACGTAGTCGCCGTTCCAGATGCCCTCGTCGCGCATGGAGTCGCCCTCGACCTGAAGGGCGAAGACGCCGCCGGCCTGGCCGCGTCTGGGGCCGAAAAAGTTCTCGAGGTCGAACTCGCCGTGATCCTCGAGTTTCTCGATGGGGTAGCCGGCGGCGATGCGTCCCACGAGGGGGAAGCGCGTCGGGCGGGCTTCGTCGGGGATCACGGAATCATTGGCGATGGCCAAAGAGCGAGCCTTGTTCGGATCGCGCTCGAGGGCCCCCTTGCGGATGAGCGCCTCGACGTGCTCGAAGACGGTGACCTTGCTGACGCCGATCTCGTCGGCCATCTCCTGCAGCGTCGGGGAATAGCCAAACCGCAGACGCCAGTCGCGAATGATCTGAAGGATGCGCAGTTGCTTGGGTGTGAGATTCATGTCGAATCCTTTCCTGTGCTCGAGGTGTAGGCGGGTCCGCGAGGCTCGAGGTCGGGGACGCCGGCGCATCGGCTGATGCGATGGGCCGGACGAGGCGCGTGGAGAGTCGCGCAAGAAGCCTGGCCATGCGGGGCCGCGACGAAACGACCCATCCGACGGTCGCGCCCATGAGGCGCGGCGTCGGACCACGTTTGACGAGGTGACGGCCGAGGAGATGGAACTCCGCGGCAAAGTCTCCTCCGGGACCGAGAATGAGCAGCGGCTGAGTCATGATGCAAGCGCCTCTCAACGGTCTGCCCGGAAGTCTGGAACCGTGCGCAACGCCTCGTGGCATCGCGGCCTGTCAGACCACGACCGGAGCGGTGCGACGTTCGCCGAGTGTGCGGTCCGTTCATGCGGGCGCTCCTGCCGACACGGGGCGTCGGCGGGTCGCGACGGTGAGGCGCGCGGGGTCGAGCAGGGCTACGACTGCGACTCGTTCGCCACGACGAAAGCGTGCGCGGGGTCGGCCCACCCTGGCCGCTACGGTTCGACTCCCTTCGAGACCTCAGTTCCGCGCCCCCGATCATATTCCGGGAACGCCTGACGGCTCCACGTCTTTTTCCCGCGGACTCCGCCGCTCGTGGAAATATACCCTATCAGATTCCGCACTTCAAGACCGAAGAGCGAACTTTTACCGAAATTGTCGCGGCAATGATCCCCTTATTGAGTGGTTATGCGATCGGTCCAGGCAACAAGCCTCGTCGACCCCCGCCGCACGATTTGCCTACTTTCACCTTAACCCGCCTCGTCCGGGAACCGATTCACGGAGGGGGTTCCGTTTGGGAACCCGGCGGAGTTGAAGTCATGGGTTGGTGGAATCGGCTCAAGGGACGAATGACGGGGCGGGCGGCGGGAGTTGCACTTCCGGCCGCCGACGCCTCTGCCGCTCCGGCCGACCCGCGCCCCTGCCAGCGGTGCGAACGGCAGGCGCGGACGCTGCTCGCTGACGGTCAGGTCAAAGAGGCGCTCGAATTCGCCCAGAGGCAGGCGCCTCCGACTTCTTCTTCGCGGATGCTCCTGAACGTCTGCCGGTCGTTGGCGGGTCGTCGGGTGGACGCCCATCTCGACCTGCTGGACTGGTCGAAGCACTCCTGCTGCCCGATGGATGCCCGCCTCCTGCTCGGGCTGTTGCAACTTGACGAGGGCGACCGCGCCGGGGCCGTCCATTCCCTGAACCGCAACCTCGTGCAGATCGACGATCCGCGCACGATCCAGGCGCTGATCCTGGTCCACCTTGAGCGCGGCGACGAAGCGGCGGCGCGGCGCTGGGCCCAGCGCCTGCGCGGGCATGCGGTCAACTGGACCGACCGGCCGATGGTCTCTGTCTGGCTCGCGGCCGTCGGGCTGGACGTCGCCGAAAGCGCCGTCGAGCCTCCCGACGCGCTGGTCGAGCAACTGGCCCTGGAACTGCTCGCGTGCGAGTCGGCGATCTCGTCGCTCGAAGCGGCGGCGCGGTACGACCGCTCGCGGCCGCGCGCCATGCTCCTGCTCGCGGCGCTCGAGTCGGCCTTCGACCGGCTCGAATCGCCCGTGGCCGCGTGCGAGGCGATGGCGCGGCTGGCGCTGACGCTCGACGATCCGGCCCGAGCGCGGCGCTGGATCGATGCCGGGCTTTCGCTCAACCCGCTGTGCGCGCCGCTCGCGATTCTCCTCTCGCAGTTGCCCTCGGCTGAGGAGGCGCCGGTCGATGAGCCGCGGCGCCGACCGGACATCCACGTCCTGCCGCATCGGCGGGAGCAGATCGAAGCGCTCGATCTCGTCATTCGCGCCCATCCCGACTGGACCGACCTGCGCCTGGCCCGCCGGCGACTGGAGGCGGCGTGATGAACTTCGAACGGCCCGACCGCACCGCCGTGGCCCGCCTGTTGCGCGAGGCGCGCCTCAACTGGCGCCTGACGCGCCTCGGGGAGACGCTCGCCGCGCTCGAACCGCTCGTTCAAATGGCGCGAGACGCGACGGAACTGACTGCCAACCCGGTCCTGGACCCCGGGGGCCAAACGCGGAGCGCCCGCCAGACGTGGGCGCGAGGCGCCGTGCGCCTCGCGGCGCACGCGGCGTACCTGCTTGGCGAAGGCGACCGGCTCAACGACATTCTCGATCAGGCGGCGGCGCGGTGGGGCGAAGACCCGACGCTGCTGCAACTGGCCGCGCGGCAGGCGATCGATCAGGGACTGACGGAACAGGCCGCGGAATTCGCCCGCCGCGCCGCGATGCTGGCGCCGCGGAGACCGCGGATCCTCCAGTTGCTGGCTCGGCTTGAAGCGAGGCTCGGCCGCCTTGAGGATGCGCTCGAGGCGGCGCGGACCGCGACGCGCCTTCGTCCGCGACGGGCCGCACTCCGACTCGAACTGGCCCACCTCGCTCTCGCGGCGGGACGGCACGACCTCGGCCTCGCGGCGCTGGGCGCCCTCATTGACCCGCCTCACCTCCTTCACGCCCGGCTGCTCGCCGGCTGCGGACGCTGGCGAGAGGCGGTCGAGATGTACGACCGCGTCATCGACGAGCACGCCCCCTTGCCCGCGAGCGTTTCGATCTCTCCCGCGGACTCGACGCCCCTGTCGTTGTGCGACGGCAGTCGCGGCGTGCGTCATGACCGCGAACTGCTCGACGCGGCGCTGGAGCGCATCGACCTCCTCGAGAGGCTCGGCGACCGAGACGCGCTGACGGCCCTGGCCGACGCGGAGTTGGCCGACCCGTTCCGAAGCCCCGCGGTCCTCGTGCGCCTGGCGGAAGCGATGCTCAACTTCGGTCAGGCGCGTCGGTGCCTGGCGCTGGCGCGGCGCTGCCGGCGCGGGGCGGAGTCTGCGGCGGCCTTTGCGTTCATGTCGGTGGCGGCGAACCTGCTGGGACGGGCCATGCTCGCGGAGCGCTGTCGGCGGCGCCTGCGCCTCCAGGACCGCGCCCTGCTGGCGCGCGCCTGGCGACGGGGCATGATGGCGGCGATCATTTCCGACCAGACCTCTTGCCGGCGAGCCGGAGCCGATCCGACGCAGAGCATTCTCGAGCCCCTTCTGAGCCGGGCGGTCGAAGTTCTGTCGCAGGCAGGCGAGCAGACGCCGGGCTACGCCGACCTGCACTACCACCGGGCGAACTGCCTGGCCGCGCTCGGCCGCACCGACGAAGCCGGGGCCGCGCTCGACACGGCGCTGACGATCAACCCGAACTACGCCGACGCCGCCCGCCTCGTCGAAACCCTCCGCACGGCCGCCTGACCCATTTCGCGTTGCAGCGAGGCCGGACCGAAGCGCCGGCTCCGACGAACCGCTTCGCCGAAAGCAGGCACCGAGGGCGCAAGCGACGATCAAAGCAGTTGACGCGCGGCCGAGGATGCGGCCACGTCGGGGCACGCAGCATCGCAAGCGAGGCGCTCCTGATTCGGAGGCCTGGCTCGAGGCGCTAGGCCCCCGCGGCGCTCTGATCGTCGGCTGGCTCGTCGCCGCCGTGCGACGCTTCGTCGGCGCCGTCGGCGTCGGCGGTTTCCTGCGGCGGCTCGTCGGACGCCGGGCGGTACTCTTCGGGGTGGAAGCGGCGGTTGAGGGTCTCAATGACCTCTTCGAGTCCGGCGTAGATCCAGGCGTCGAGTTTGACAGCCTTGCCGCCGCCTTTGGGTCCGCCGGCGATTTCGAGCATCGCGATCGACTTGGACATCCAGCGCGTCATGTCGATGCCGGTCATTTCATCGGCGCGGAACGCTCCCTCCGGGGCGATGAGGCTGCCGTCATCGTTGTAGGTGTAGCGCCGCCGTGCGGAGATCATCCAGGTGATGAGGAACAGCGCGCTCACGCCGAAGCACACCGGCACGATGAGGTACTGCTGGAAGGAGACGTCCAGGTCGGATCTCTCTCGCGGGGCCTTGGGATACTTGGTGCGAAGCGCATCCCAGCGGCGATACTCCTCGCCCATGAGCGTTTCGCCGGGGCTGGCGAGGCGCTTGTCCTCGAGGTTCCGGAACTCCTGGTACTCCTTCCACGCGGCCGCCTGCCTGGGCCAGGCCACCCAGCCGTCGTAGACACCCCAGCAGCCGAAGCCGAAGAAGATGGCCGTCAGGATGACTTTGCGCATCCAATAGCCGGTGGCGAGTCTGCTCTGTATGGCCATCGAGTTGAGCCTCCGAAACCCTGAAAGGCGGCGGACCGCCGCCGCTTGCGGTTCATCGTATCGCGCCGCCCACGACGGGTCAGGGCGGCAGGGCTTTGGACGGGAGCGGATTGTCGGTCGAGGCGGGGACACCCGGCCGAGGCCGTGGAATAGACGGCCGCCTCGCGCGTCCTGCCTTCGGACGAGTGGCGCCTTGGCTGCGCCCTCGCCATTGACACGACCCGCAAACCTTCGGGAGAACCGCCATGAATCGCAAGGGAAACCTGCTCAGACCGTTGTCAGGCCGGGCCATGCTCGCCGGCTCGCTCATCGCCGGCGCCGCGCTGCTGGGGGGGTGCCAGAGCGACGCCCAGAGCGGGGCGCTCATCGGCGCCGGCCTCGGCGCGCTCGCGGGACAGGCGATCGGCCACAACACCGAGGCCACGCTCATCGGCACGGCGATCGGCCTGGGCGTCGGATACGCCGTCGGCAATGAGAGCGACAAAAACAAGAGCCGGTCGCGCTACGACGACGACTACGGCTACGAGCGCTACGACCGCTACGACTCGCACCACGACCGGCGGTACCGCGACGATCCGTGCGATTGGTAGTGGCGCGAATCGGTGCACCGGCGGCGAAGGCCCCGCCCGGAACAGCCTCATTTCAGACATGGCGGGCGCCACTACCTGCTCGCGCACAGCATGCGGGCGCGATGCCGTGTGGCACCCTGCGTGAAGGAGGGTGCCACTGCGCGCTCGCTGCTATGGGCGAGAGTGCAGTGCGGGGGGCAGTGGCGATCGTCCGCGCTGGCGCGTGGGGCTGATATTGAGGTGCGATGCGGTGGCGCCTGCACGCGCGCATGGATCTCCGCCCAAAGCGGCGGCGATCGATGGCACCCCGCGTAAAGGAGGGTGGCACTGCACGCTCGCTGCTTTGGGCGAGAGTGCAGTGCGGGGGGCAGTGGCGATCGTTCGCGCTGGCGCGTGGGGCTGATATTGAGGTGCGATGCGGGGGCGTCTGCACGCGCGCATCGATCTCCGCCCAAAGCGGCGGCGATCGATGGCACCCCGCGTAAAGGAGGGTGGCACTGCACGCTCGCTGCTTTGAGCGAGAGTGCAGTGCGAAGGGCAAAGGCGATCGTCCG
>WYBR01000114.1 GCA_011525805.1 Vicinamibacteraceae bacterium | reverse complement strand
CGCCGGTAGATTGGATGTAGAAGTCCGATATGCATCCGGCGCGCCCCGCGCACGTCATCGACCTGAAGGGAGGAAGGTCATGCGCACTCATGCCACAATGCTCGCGCTTCTCGCTCTCAACTGCTCATTCACCGTTTCGGCCCTCGCGCAGAACAGGCCGAACCTGATCTTCATCCTCACGGATGATCAGGGGATCGAGTCGATAGAGGGGCCGTATTGGCCCAATGACATGGAGTGCGAGACGCCGACGCTCCGGGAACTCGCCAGGCAGGGAGTGAGTTTCACCAACTGCCGCGTCAATCCGAACTGCTCGCCGACGCGCGCAGCGCTCATGACGGGACGCAATGCCTGCGACACGGGAGTCAACGGCGTCCTCGGCCGCTTCACGGGCGGAGAGAACCCCTGCACGGGCGATCCGCTGGAAGGCGACGGCGCCAGGGTCACGAATCGACTCGGTCTCCAGACACACGAGAAGACCATCGCCGAAGTGCTGCGCTACCTCGAAGAGGACGGCTACTACACGATTCTCGTGGACAAGTGGCACCTCGGCTACAACGAGGATGATGAGGACCTTGGTCTGCTGCCGACGCAGCAGGGCTTCCATGCGTTCTTCGACTGGATGGCGACGATCTGCGACGATGAACCCCTCCAGATCGGCGACGAGCACATGGTCGATGCCTATCAGTGGGCGGTGAACACGGTGAACAACCGCCCCTGGATCGGCGAGGAGCAGATGCCCTACGCGTTGTTCTTCCACACGATCACGCCACATCGGCGGCACGATGATGGCGGTGGATACCTCTGGTGGCGCGTCGACCAAACGCTCTGCCCCGTGAGCCACGGATGGTGGGGCTACGACCCGGGTGATCCGAATGGAGGCGGAAACCGGAAGCGCTTCATCCAGAACGTCGAGGCCATCGACACGGTGATCAGTGATCTGCTCATCAATCTGGCGGTTGTTGAAGATGTTGAAAACGAGTGGCCGTACATTCCCGACTCGCGCACGATTGTCTTCTTCCTCGGCGACAACGGCACGGACGGGAAGGTCTCCTCCCACGGCCCGACTCACGCGAAGAACTCGACGTTCGAGGGCGGCATCCGAGTGCCCCTCTTCGTCATGGGAGAGGGGATCACAGACACGGAACTGGAGAGTACTGAGAACACGCGCCTCATCAATCACGTGGACTTCTTCGACACCATCGCCGACATCGTCGGGGCCAGCCCCTCCGAGCGGGACAACGAGTACGGCCGCTTCCCGCGCCGCGGCGCGAGTTTTGCATACAACATCGGCTGGTCGGATCGGCCACGCGCGGACCAATAGGCTCGATCAAGCGCATTCTGTTATATTTATATTCTATTTCATGTACAAAGTGTGACCCGCCACGGCATCTCATTGCGACCTGATCGCGACCTCATTGCGGTCACTTTCGCCGGATCGCTCCACAAGCAGATTCGCATCGCGTCGATGCCCGTCGGCAACCCGATGAGTTTCGGGCACAGCGAAGCGCTTGGTACGCTCGCCGAGGGTTGGGCGGAGCAGACGACGGCGAACTACGGCGTGCTGCTCAAGGCCGAGCGGTTGGGAGCGGGATCCAACATGCTCCCCGGCGACCAGCACGTCCACTTCCTCAAGCAGGCCGTGCTGCGACTCACGTTCGAGCGCGAAGGTCAGTAGGTCGGGACACTTGGGAGCAGGTTTGAAGAGCGGCGGGAGGGGGCCACTCCCTCCCGTCGCTTCAATCGAGCAGTGGTCTTCACCCGCCCATCCGCTCCGTCGTCGTCACCCGCCTCCCGCAGTGCCGGCACTCCCGCCGCCGGCGGATCGCGCCGCCGGGGATTCGGGGGCGTTTCAATGTCGTGCACGCGGGCGCTGCGGATGTGAATGGCGGGAGTGAATCCGCGGCTGGTTGGTCAATGAAGCGCCGCAGCGTAAGCAGCGCCGGGATGCACCGCGGTCAGCGCCTGGTCCACTGGTAGGACCAGAGCCAGCGCGAATCGTGGCCGAGGGGCGATCGGGTTTCGCCGACCGAGCCGTCGACCGCGGCGATCTGCATGCGTCCGCCGTGGCGCATCGAGGGGAACCACACCAGGCCGTCGGAGTAGGGACGGCCGGACTCGCCGGGGGCGGTGGAGTAGTGGGGCGTTACGTCGCGCTGCTCCGCCAGCGAGCCGTCGATGTCCCACATGAGGGGAATCTGGTCGAGCCTTCCCTCGCGGAGGAGATTGTCGCTGAGGCGCACCGGCGGGGTGGTCCAGAATCCGCCTTCCTGGATCTCGGGATGCTCGAGGCGCAGGTTGAAGGCATAGGAAACGTTGCGGGCGGGCTGCACGGCGCCGGCGCGGCAGGGCGTCTGGGCGCGAATGGTGACGGCGCCGGAGACTTCCGCGCAGCCCATGACGCCGAGATCGCGCACGGTTCCCTTGAAGGTGCTGCCGGGCCACTGCCAGAACTCGTCGATGCGGTACTGAGATTCCTGGAAGGTTTCGAGGGCGAATGTGGCGCTGTTGGTGTCGTCGCCCCGGTTGCCGTGAAGCGAGCCGTCGGCGAAGACGTTGAAGTCAAACGAGGCGCTGCGGAGGTTGACCTGGCAGGAGTAGGCCCGGGCGCGCGAGCGCACGGAGAAGAGGCCGGGCAGCAGCAGCGAGACGAGCAGGGCGATGATGGAGAGAGTGACAAGGAGTTCGACGAGCGTGAAGGCTCGACGAACGGCTCGCGCGGATCGAGTTGTGTTCGCTTCTCTCACTTCTGCTTCGCGAACCACTTGACGGCTGGGACAATCGGTCGGCGGGGCGGCCGGGTGTCTGGCGCGCCCCGTTGAACGAGTATGTTACCGGCGGGGGCGTGGATTGCAAGGGGAATCGGTGGTCTGGCGGAAGATTCTTGAAATGGACAAGTGCATCTGTTTTTCTGTGTCTCGTTCCACGAAACTGGCCAAAGTTTTTCGCCACCGCCCGCGAGGCGCTCGCGCCGGCGGAGCGTGGACGAGCTGAGTTCGGAATTGAGCATCGCTGCCGCGGACGCCGCAAAGGGCCTTTTCACCCGTCAGCGTGCGGCTTTCAACGCCGAGCGGCCGGAGGCCGCCACTCCGGCGCCGGGCACCGGCGCGCCACTGGCACGGACCTTGCATATCGGCCTTTCGCTGCAGCGGCGGGTGCTGACAACCCGCCACCCAACGTGTACCTGATCCGCAACCGAACGCCTTTCAACCCAACAGGAGAGTTCATCATGTTTCTCACTCGCAAGTTCGCTTCGATCCTCTCGGTCCTCGTCCTCGCCGTGATGGCGCTGAACACCGCGACGGCCCAGGCGAACCCGGAAGACAAGATCTGGACCGCCAACGCCACGCAGGGCGCGGTCGTCCTCAAGGCCAAGTACAAGGAGTCGCCCGAGAACGGCCTCATCGATCAGACGCTGGAAGTGCAGATCGAAAACGCGCCCGCCAACGTCACCCTCAAGATCACCATCAACGGCCGCCCCGTCGGCACGATGACGACGGACGTCACCGGACGGGGCGTGTTCCGCCGCGACATCTTCGGCGTGACCCCCGGACCCGACGGCCGTCCCACCGGCGCCCGCATCAACGAAGGCGACGTGATCCGCGTCGGCGCGGGAAGCCAGGGCCTCTCCGCCACCTTCGTCCGCATCCAGTGATTCCTCCTTCCTGTCCGCAGGCGGCGAGCAGCCGCCTGCGGGCGTTTCGCCGTCGCGGGCGCGCAGCGCCCGCGGCGGGGCGGCGGGCGCACCGTGCACGTCCGCCGCACTCAACAGCGTGTGTCGCGGGCACGGCGCCGCCTCAGGCCCCCTCGCCCCCGACGTGAACGAGAGTCCGACTCTTGAAAGGAGAGCCGCCATGCAGATTCGACGATTCCTTCTCATCGCTCCCGCCCTCATGCTCGGCGCGAGCACGTTCGGCCAGGTGAGTTTCGACCCGCCGGTTCCCTACGCCGTCGGCACGCGCCCGGGCGGCTCGGCCATGGCCGACTTCACCGGCGACGGGTTCCGCGACATCGCCGTGACGATCGACACTCCGGACCGCATCGCGCTGCTCGTCAACAACGGCAGCGGCGCGCTGGCGCCGGGCGGCACGGTGGTGCTGCCCAGCGGCTCGGGCGCCGGGGCGATCGTCGCGGCCGACCTCGACGGCGACGGCGACATGGACCTCGCCGTCGCGCTCCAGAACGCCAACCGCGTCATCGTGGCCATGAACAACGGCGCGGGGACGTTCACCGTCGGCGGTGCGTTCGCCACGGGCGGCAATCCGCGCGGCCTGACCGCGGCCGATCTCAACGGCGACGGTCGGCCCGATCTCGCCACCGCCAACCGCGACACGAACAACGCGACGGTCCTGCTCAACCAGGGCGGCGGCGTCTTCGCCCCGACGAACATTCCCGCCGGCGCCGAGCCGCGCGGCGTGGCGCTGGGCGATTTCAACAACGACGGCGATGTCGATCTCGCGGTGAGCAATCACGACGACCGCACCATCTCGATCTTCTCGAACAACGGCTCAGGCGCATTCGCGCCGGCCGGCACGCTCTCGACGGGTGCGCAGCGCCCGGAAGGCGCCGTTTCGGCGGACTTCAACGGCGACGGCCTGTGGGACCTCGCCGCGGCCGCGAACGGCAACGGCCTCGAAAGCGCCCTGGTCTACCTCGCGACGGGGGGCATGGCCTTCGGCGGCGGAGCGGCCTACCCCACTGGCGGCGTGGACACCTCCGACATCGTCGCGGCTGACCTCGACTGCAACGGCTCGATGGACCTCATCACCTCCAACGCGACCTCCGGCAACTTCTCCGCGCTTCAGAACAGCGGCGCCGGCGCGTTCGGCGCGGCTACGGTCGTTACCAGCGGCGCCACTCCGGAGCGCGTCAGCGCCGGCGACCTCAACGGCGACGGGGCCGCCGACATCGCCGTCGCCAACCGTGACAGCAACAACCTCACGGTTCACATGAACACGACGTGCGGCGGAGGGTACACCCTCACGCTCACGGGCACGTGCCCGGGTCCGGTGACGGTGAGTTGGTCCGGCGCGGAGCCCAACGGGCGCCAGGCGCTGCTCTTCGCCTCCATCCGCGGCAGTTTCCGGATCCCGCAGGGGCAGCCCTGCGCCGGCACGGTGCTGGGACTCGGCTCGAACCAGTTGCGCATCGTGACCCCGCCAGGCGTCTTCTCGACGGGCAACGGCAGCGGCTCGCTGCAGGGCAACGCGGGTCCGGCGGTGTGCGGCGGGTTCCTGCAACTGATCCAGGCCGGCAACTGCCAGACGAGCAACGTCGCCGGTCTCTGACGACCATGGGGGGAGCAGGCGGCGCGATTGGTGCGTCCGCCTGCCTCCTCTCGCTTTCGCACTTCTTCACTCGGCGGCGCGCGGCCTCGCAAGGGGTCGCCGCGCCTTTTTCTGGCGTTCGCCGCGGCCTCGGGCGAGGGCACCGTGCGGCGGGCGAACGTGCAATCGCCGCCGCATCGTATCTCGACACCAGCCCCGCGCGCCGGCGTGGAGGAACGCCTTTGCCCGGCGGCACACATCGCCCGAAGCGGGTCGATGCATGGCGCCACCGATCACTCGGTCCCACGCGCGGCGCGGCGCCGCCACTGGCGGAAGCGCCACTTCCATTCCTCGACGCTGCAGTAGAGCGCGGGGACGATGAAGAGGCTGATGAGTTCAAACGTCATGCCGCCGAAGGTCGGGATCGCCATCGGCACCATGATGTCGGCGCCGCGGCCGGTCGAGGTGAGTACGGGCAGGAGCGCGAGGATCGTGGTCACCGTGGTGAGCAGGCAGGCGCGGATGCGCAGTTTGCCCGCCTCCAGAGTCGCCGCACGAATCTGGCTGATCGACTCCGTCTCGCGCTCACGGAAGACCTGCTGGAGGCGCGTGGCCATCACCACGCCGTCGTCCGTGGCGATCCCGAACAGCGCGACAAACCCGACCCACACCGCGACGCTGAGGTTGATCGGATGGATCTGAAAGAGCGTGCGCAGGTTTGTGTCGAACAGGTCGATGTCGAGGAACCAGTCCTGGCCGTAGAGCCAGATCATGAGGAACCCGCCGCTCCCGGCCACGAAGACCTGGCTGAAGACGATCCCCGTGACGACCACGGAGCGGAACTGGAAGTAGAGGATGAGGAAGATGACCGCCAGCGAGAGGGGCAGCACGATAAGCAGTCGCTTCGTGGAGCGCACCTGGTTCTCGTACGAACCGGCGAAGCGGTAGTCGACGCCGGTGGGAATGACGAGTTCGTCCGCGTCGATCTTCGACTGGATGTACTGCGCGGCGGCGTCGACGACGTCGACTTCGGCGTGGCCGGCCTTCTTGTCGAAGAGGACGTACCCCACCAGCCGACCGTTCTCGCTGCGGATCATCTCCGGGCCGCGGACGTACACGATCTGCGCCAGTTCGGCGAGGGGGATCTGCACGCCGTCGGGCGTCGGGATGAGGATGTCGTCGAGGGTGTCGAGGTCGTCGCGGAGTTCGCGCAGGTAGCGCACGCGCACGGGGTAGCGCTCGCGCCCCTCGACGGTCGTGGTGAGTCGCACTCCGCCGACGGCGACCTCGATGACCTCCTGCACGTCGGCGATGCGCAGGCCGTAGCGCGCGATGCGCTCGCGGTCGATCTCGATTTCGAGGTAGGGCTTGCCGACGATGCGCTCGGCGAAGGCGGTGGCGGGTTCAATGCTGGGCACTTCCTTGAGCAGCGCTTCGAGTTCCAGGCCGAACGACTCGATCGTCTGCAGGTCCGGGCCGAAGACCTTGATGCCCATCGCGGCTCGAAAGCCGCTCTGCAGCATGACCAGGCGCGTCTCGATGGGTTGAAGTCTGGGCGCGGAAGTTGAGCCGGGCACCTGCGCCGCCGCGACGATCTCCCGCCAGATGTCGTCCGGGGTGCGGATGTGTTCGCGCCACTGCCGATAGGGGCGTCCATCGGGGTCGGGAATGAGCTGGCCGGCCTCGTCGCGCGCGAACTCGCCTGACTCTTCGTCATAGCGGAAACTCAGGCGCCGGCCGTTTGCGTCGACGATGAACTCGGGCTTGTAGTTGATGACCGTCTCGACCATCGAGACGGGGGCGGGGTCGAGCGCGCTCTCGGCCCGGCCGATCTTGCCCACCACCTCGTCCACCTCGGGAATGGCCGCAATGGCCCGGTCCATCTTCTGGATCGCGTCCAGCGCCTCGCCGATCGAGGCATGGGGCATGAGCGTGGGCATGTAGAGGAACGAGCCTTCGTCGAGCGAAGGCATGAATTCGCGTCCAAAGCCCGGCATCGCATGCGCGGCGTCCACCAGCGCTTCGGTGCGGCGGAGACGCTCGGGCAGCCAGCCCCAGACGCGGTCAAACCCCAGCCATGCCGTCACGCCGAGGACGACGATGACCGCCGCCGGAAAGAGCGTGACGATCTTGTTGCGAAGCGCCCACGCCAGCAGAGAGGGGTACGTACGATGAAAGAGGTACGCGACCAGGAGGAGTCCGCCGACGAGCACGCCAACGAAGGCGAGGTTGCGCGCATAGCCGTTCTGCGGGCCCAGAGGCTCCCACAGACGCGTGAGCACGTCGAGCACGAGCAGGCTTGTGATGACGTTGGCAGACCACACGACGCCGCGCGCCAGCCGCCGCGGCAGCCACTCCTGCACGAACCAGAACGCCCCGAACCCGAGGATGACCAGACCGATGATGACGTGCCACTTGATCATCACGACCACGCCGCCCACTGCGACGGCGGCGCAGATCACCCGCCGCCCCCAACCCGGCCTGATGCGCCACGCGAACAGAACGTGCGCCAGCGCCGGCAGGATGGTCAGCGCGATGATGATCGAGGCGATGAGGGCGAAGGTCTTGGTGTACGCGAGAGGCTTGAAGAGTTTGCCCTCCTGCGCCTGCATCGCGAAAACGGGCAGAAAACCCACGACCGTAGTGGACACGGCCGTGAGCACCGCGCTTCCCACCTCGCTGCTGGCGCGGTAGATGACTTCGAGGCTCGACTCCTCCGGCCCGGCCTCGTCGAGACGGCGCACGATGTTCTCGCACATCACGATGCCCATGTCCACGATCGTGCCCACCGCGATGGCGATGCCCGAGAGCGCGACGATGTTCGCGTCCACCCCGAAGACCCTCATCCCGATGAAAGTCGCCAGCACCGCCAGCGGCAGAATCGCGCTGATGAGCAGACTGGAGCGGAAGTGCATGAGCATCATCACCACCACGATGACGGTGATGAGCACCTGCTGCTCGATCGCCGAGTTGAGCGTGCCGAGCGTCTCGTAGATCAGTCCCGTGCGGTCGTAGAAGGGAACGATCGTGATGCGGCTCTCGGTGCCGTCGGCAAGCGTCTTCGCGGGCAGGCCCGGCGCGAGGCGCTCGATCTCGCGCTTGACGTTCTCGATGACGGCCAGGGGGTTGGCGCCGTGGCGGACGACGACGATCCCGCCCACGGCCTCAGCGCCGACCTTGTCGAGGGCGCCCAGGCGCAGCGCCGGCCCGCGCGTCACGTGCGCCACCTGGCGCAGCAGGACCGGCACGCCGTCCACCGCGGCGACCGCGATGTTCTCGATGTCCTCGGGCGAGCGGAGAAACCCCCGGCCGCGGACGATGTACTCCGCCTTGTTCACCTCGATGGTCCGGGCGCCGACGTCGATGTTGCCGCGTCGCACCGCGTTGGCGACCTGCTCGATCGTCACGCCGTAGGCTCGCATGGCGTCGGGATCGACGTCGATCTGGTACTCGGTGACGAAGCCGCCGATGGAGGCGACCTCGGCGACCCCCTCGGCCGCGGCGAGCGCGTAGCGCACCGTCCAGTCCTGCACGCTGCGCAACTCGTCGAGGTCCCAGCCGCCCGTGGGCCGGCCCTGCCCATCGCGCCCTTCGAGCGTGTACCAGAAGACCTGGCCCAGGGCCGTCGCGTCCGGGCCGAGCGCGGGGCTGACTCCCTCGGGTAGCGTGCCCTCCGGCAGGCTCGAGAGTTTTTCGAGGATGCGCGATCGGCTCCAGTAGAACTCCACGTCGTCGCTGAAGATCACGAAGATCATCGAGAAGCCGAAACTCGACGAACTGCGGATCGTCTTCACTCCCGGCACGCCGAGCAGAGCGACGGTAAGGGGGTAGGTGACCTGGTCGTCGATGTCCTGCGGGCTGCGCCCGGGCCACTCGGTGAAGACGATCTGCTGGTTGTCGCCGATGTCGGGAATGGCGTCGACCGCGACGGGCGAACGGGCCACACCCTCGAACTTCCAGTTGAAGGGCGCCACCAGCACGCCCCAGCAGAGGACCATCAGCGTGATGATCGCCACCACGAGTTTCTGCTCAAGGCAGAAGCGGATGATGCGGTCGATGAGGCTGGGAGAGGGTGCGGCGTTCATGGCTGCGGCTCCGATCCGTGCTCGTGCGCCGGCGGCGAATCTGACAGATACTCCGCGACAAACTCGCCGCAGCGCAGCATCTCCGCGCCGAAGTAAGGATTGACGAGGTCCTCGCCGTGCTGGAGCCAATCGGCGCCCTTGTCGTCAAAGGCCATCGGGCAGTGCATCCGGAGAATGACCTCGCCGCTCGAGTGGCCGAAGAGCCCGACCGCGTCGATGAGGGCGTCGGACCAGTGCTCGAAGCGGGCGCGGGCGGCGCCGATGTCCGGCGCATCGCGCAGATCCGCCGGCGCCTCGCCGAGGGTGCGGCGGATGCGGCGCCACTGGCCGAGGGGCTCGCCGATCAGGCCGGTCTCATCGACGCTCGCGAGCGCGTCGTGGGCGCGCGGCGCGGCGTCGAGGAAGGCCGCGAAGTCATCGCCTCCCAGCGCCTCCTGCAACTCGATGTAGGCGAGCAGCAGCCGGTCCAGGCCGCGCCGGAAATGCTCGGGAAGCGCGGCCGACTCGATCGACGCGCCCCCGGCGCCCGCCGGCGCAGCGCCGTGCTGGTGCGCTCCGGCGCCGGACCCGCCGTTCGGGTTCATCATGCTCGGCTTGCCGGCGATCTGAAGCGACGAGTCGATTCGGAAGGCGCCGTGGACGACGATCTCCTCGCCCTCGCGCAGACCGTCGCGCACGATGTAGTAACGCCCCGCCCGCGGGCCGAGCACCACGTCGCGCCCCTCGAAGGTTGGTCGCTCGGCGTCAGGCACGCGCACATAGACCACCGCCCGCGTCCCCGTGATGAGCGGCGCCGTGTCGGGAATGACCAGCGGCGCCCGCTCGCCGCGCGGCTCGACGTACCACGGCGACTGCTCGAAGGGCACGAGGTCCATGCCGCACACATCGCACGTCCCCGGCCCGTCCTTGACGATCTCGGGGTGCATCGGGCTGATCCACTTGCCGGCGAGGTCCGTCACGGGCAGCACACCCTGCGTCCCGACGCGGCCGCGAACCACCGCGCGGACGTACATGCCGGGCTTGAGGCGGAAGTCGGCGTTCTCGACCGCGAGGCGCACGCGCACCGTGCGCGACATCATCGTCAGCATCGGCTCGATGAAGGAGATGCGCCCGTGGAAGGATTCGCCGGGGAAGGCGTCGCTCGTGAACTCGACGTCCTGTCCGTAGTGGATGAAGGGCAACTGCGACTCGTAGGCGTCGAGCATGACCCAGACGCGCGAGAGGTCGGCGAGTTCGAAGAGTTCCTCGCCGGTCTCCACGTAGCGCCCCTCGACGACCAGGCGCCCGGTGACGATGCCGCTGATGGGGGCATGGAGCGTGAGGCGCTCGATGAGACGCTCGCTCGTTTCGAACTGCGCGATCTGCTCGGCGTTGAGTCCCCAGAGGCGCAGCCGGCCGCGCGCCGCGTCGAGCGTCGTCTCCGCGCTGCGGCGGATCGCGTCGGTGGTCGCGCGGCTGGCGTCGACCGCGGCGCGGGCGCGCCGAAGTTCGGCCTGGGCCGCGATGAGGTCGGGGCTGTAGATCTCCGCGAGGTGTTCGCCCTTCTGCACCGCCACGCCCGCATAGCCGATGTACAGGCGCTCGATGCGGGCCGGGAAGTAGGCCGCGATCGTCGCCAGGCGCGTCTCGTCGTAGGCCACCTTGCCCACCAGGCGCGTCTCGCCGATCGGGAAGTAGCGGGCCACCGCCGCCGTCTGCACCTCCGCAAGGCGCAGCGCTTCCTCGCTCATGCGAATCTGACGCGGCCCCAGCCCCTCATCCTCATCCATCGGAACGGGAATCAGGTCCATGTGGCAGATCGGGCATTTGGCGTTTGGATCGGGCAGGCGCACGGTCGGGTGCATCGAGCAGGTGTACATCTGGACGCGCCCGGGCGGGCTCTGGGCGTCTGCTTCCGCCTCGTGCTCGTGCGCCGGGGCGGAGGCCACGGCGGCCTGCGGCGCGGGCGAAGCGGCGCGGCGGCCGACGTCGTAGCCCACCACCAGCGCGGCCACGATCAGGATCAGCGCAATCACCGCGGCCAGCGATCGCGCCAGCCACTTGATTCCCTCGACCAGTCGCATCAGCAGGCGCTTCATGGGTTCATCTCCGGTTCGGATTCGGGCGAAGGCAGGGCGGACTCGGGCTCGGCGGGCACGGGCCGGCCGATGATCGCGTCGAGGCGGGCCAGTGCGATCGCGCTGTCGGCCGCGGCCCGGCGCTGCGCCAGTTGAAACTCCAGGAGCATGCGCTCGGCGTCGAGCACGTCGAGGAACCCGCCGCGCCCCGCCTGGTAGAGGCCCAGCAGCGAGGCGAGCGACTGGTCGGCCTTGGGAATGAGCGAATCGCGATAGAGCGCCAAACGCCGGTTCGCGTCGCGGTGCTCGAAGTGCGCTTCGCCCAGTTCGGCCGAGAGCATGTTGTAGCGGGCTCGGCGCTCGGCGCTGACGGCGAGGCGCCGGGCGATCGACTCGCCCAGTTGCGCTTCGTTCTTCTCGCGCCAGATGGGCAGGTTCACCGAGACGCCGAGCATGAGCGGGTCGCTCAGGTCGTCCATCGGCTCGCGCATGTCTTCGTATTCGAGGCTGAAGGTGACATCGGGCAGCCGCTCGCGCCGCGCGAGTTCGGTGCCGATGCGCGCCGCCTCGATCTCATCGTCCATCCCATGCAGTTCAGGGTTCGCCTCGCGGAGCAGGGCGAGCAACCCGTCGGCCCCGACGCCGACGCTCATCGGATCGATCGGCCGGCCGAAGGGGACCGGCGCATCGTGCGGCCGGTTGAGCGCGGCGTTGAAGCGTGCGGCGAGCGAGACGCGCAGGTCGGCGAGTTGGGCGAGGCGGTCTTCGAGTTCCGCCGACTCGATCTGGAGGCGCACGAGGTCGGCCTGGCTGCCCGCGGCGACCTGGTACTGCACGGCCGCGACCTCTTCGAGACTGCGCAGCAGTTTGAGATTCTCAATCGTCAGCGAGACGGCGTGGGCGACGTACTGCAGTTCGTAGTACGCCGACGCGACGTTGTATCGAACCGCCAGCGCCGCCGCCTCGAAGCGCTTGCGGCCCGCGTCGGCCATCTTCGACGCCTCGCGCCCGCGCAACTCGCGTTTGCCCCACGCCGGCACCATCTGCGAGACGCCGACGGCGTAGCGCGCTTCGGCCCGCCGCAGCCCCCGGCCGATCATCAGCATCGGATCAGGCAGCGCCGTCGCCTGGTCGATGCGCTCGATCTCCGCCTGCCAGCGGTAGTAGGCGGCCTGCGCCTCCGGATTGTGCAACAGCGCGTAGGTGACGCACTCTTCAAGCGTGGAGTCTTCTCCGATGGACGGCTCACCGCCCGCGGTCGGAGCGGCGGGGGCCGGTCCATCTTCCTGAGCCGCGCGCGGCGCCGCGAGATCGCGGGCCACCGGCTCAACCTCGCGCGCATAGGCCGCGAGCAGGTCCTTCTCATAGAACGGCCTTGACGTCGAACAGGCGCTCAGCGCCACCGCCGCGCCCACGACCCCGACCCGCACCAGCGCCAGCGGCTTCAGCAGGACCAGTCTCGATTGCATCATGACAAACTCCTCGGTGCGCCCGTTCGATCACGTCGCGGCGCGAGCCCGGTCGGTCGATCAGCGGTCATCGCCGCCTCCGTGGTCCTTGTGCTTCTCGCCAGCCGTCGCGGCGTCTGCTCGCTCAGCCGGAAGGCCGCCCTGCGCTCGCCATGCATCATCGAGGGCGGTGAGGTACTTGGCCGGCGACTTCTCAAACTCCTTGATGCATCCCTTGCAGCACAAGCGGACGAGGTGATTGCCGTAGACGCGCTCGACCGGACCTCCCATGTCGCCGCCGAGCGCTTCGCCGGACACGAGGCACGTCTGAAGCGGGTAGTTCTCGCCCTGCCGGAGGATCACGGCTTCGTCAAGTTCCTTGAGCGTTTGCGCCGGGTTCTTGTTGAACTTGGGCAGGCACGCCTTGCAGCAGAAGCGCACGAGGCGGTTGTTGTGCACGTAGTTCACCGGTTCGCCCATCGAGCCGAGTTCCCCGCCGCCGATCGGACAGGTCGTGAGCGGGTAGAAGGGCATCTGCGCCTCGACGATTTTCTCGTCGATCGCCTTCCAGTGCTTCTGCTTGTCGGCCTCGAACTTCTTGACGCATCCGCCGCAGCAGAATCGCACCTCGCGCCCGTCGTATCTCTTGACGACGGGATCGCCCATCGAGCCGAGTTTGCCGCCCGAGACGGGGCAGGTGTCGAGTGGATAGGGATCGCCGGCGGCCGCCTCGGGCTGCTCGCTGCCGGCCGCGGCCAGGGGCGCGGAGGAAGCGGCGGGACTCGCGCCGCCGCAGCAGCCGTCTCCCACTTTCAGCGCGCCGGTACCGACCGCGGCCAGCGAACCGAGGCCCGCCAGGATGAAGAGGCGTCGAACCAACATGAACGACTTGCATACCGACATGTCCTGCTCCTGTCATGAATGGAGTGATGAGTGAGCGCAAGAGAGCGTCTGCTTGATTGGGTGGGAGCCGCCCGGGGCGGTCGCCTGAACCGGCGCTTCGCGCGGAGCGGTGGCGGTTCCTTGCACGCTCAGTTTCGAGCCGACCGCGCCGAATGTGATCGGCGCAGGCGCACGGATCGCGCAGCGCGCAAGGAAACCTCGGGAGGGGCGTTCAGGTGTGCCAGACGCACAGCGTCGCGCGGGCCTGCGCGGCGCCGTGGGAGGAGGCGGGGAAGCGATCGAGGCGCGGCGTCGGCCGACGCGCCAGAGTGAACTCCACCGGCCGGACGGCCAGGAGCACGAGGTGGGGGAGGTTGAGGGTGGTCGGCTCCGCGGGCGGCGCGCCCTGCGGCGATTCGGGCCGCTGCGGCGCCTGCATGCACGGGCAGCCCCGAGTCGCCGGCGCTTCGACCGCCTCGCAGCAGCAGCACGCGACCGATGCGGCCTCGTGGCACGACTGAGCCGCGACCGCCTCCGCGTTGCACAGCGACAGCGCTGCGCCGGGCACGAAGAGCGCCGGCGAGAGAATCAAGGCGAGGATGAGCAGCGCTCGGGCCATGCCGATGATCACCCGCAAACCGGTGAAGTCTACTCCACTAGTTCGGTCTGAGGTGCGGGAAAGTTCATTCCCGCCCGCTTTCCCCGGCATTTCGGGGATTTCAACCCCAGCATATGGGACGAAGCGCTATGGCTCAGTCCGGGCGACGATCGCCGTCCCCGCCTCGATGGAGTCGCTGGGGTGGACGATGACGCGCTCGCCCGCCTCAAGTCCTTCCACGATCTGCACTTCGAGGCTGGTGCGCCGGCCGGCGGCGACCTCCCGCAACGCGGCCTTGCCTTCGCGCTCGACGAAGACGCACCACTCCCGGCCGCGGCGAAAGAGCGACCCCGCGGGAACCTTGAGGACGCTCTCCTCGCGCCACACGACGATTCGCGCCTCAACCCGATAGCCGTCGCCCAGGGCGCTCCACAATTCGAAGGGGTCGGCGAAGTCGATGATGACGTTGACGCGCTGCTCCTCGACGCCCAGCGCCGAAATCTTCGTGAAGGCCTGCGGCTCGACGAGCCGCACCACGCCGTTGAGCACGCGCTCGCCTCCCCACCGCTCGATGTGGACCGGCGCGCCGGGGCGGATCTGCACCGCGTCGGTCGAGAGGACGTCCACTTCGACCTCGAGGTCCGCCGGATCGCCCAGTTCGATGATCGGCGAGCCGGGAGAGACGACCGCGGCGCTCTCGTGCATGACGCGCAGCACCCGCCCGGTGATCGGCGAGCGGATGGTGAGGTACTCCGGCGCGGCGCCTCCCTCGGCGACGGGCCGGGTGCGGATGAGCGCCGCCTGGGCGAGTTCGAGTTCGAAGCGGGCGATCTCCTGCGCGAACCGGGCCGCGGCGAGTTCCTCCCTCGCCGTGCGGTCGGCGAGCAGGGCGGCGTCGAGTTCGCGCTGCGTCGCGGCGTTGCGGTTGAACGCCGTCTGGATGCGGTCGAGTTCGACGGCGGCGTGCTCGCGCCGCGCGAGGGCGGCGTCGAGTTCCGGGCCGGTCCGCTCCAGCACCGCCTGCGCCCGGCGCACCCGCGCTTCCGACTCGAGATTCTCGCGCGCATCGAGCAGGGCCGGATCGACGGGCTCGAGCACCGCGACGACCGTCTCGCCCGCCGCCACCGGGTCGCCCGCGTCGAGTTCGATGCGCTGCAACTGCCCGTTGAGCGGCGCGGAGACGACGTAGCGGTCGCGGATGCGCGTCCGCCCGTCCTCATCGACGGTGACTTCCAGCGGGCCGCGCACGACTTCCGCGAGGTCCACCGCGACCGGCTGGGGGCGGAAGGCGAAGACGATCGCTCCGACGACGCCCAGCGCGACCAAGAGCAGCACGAGCCTGGAGAGGAGATTCTTCGTCATGCTTCACGCGCGGGTCTTGAGCACTTCGATCAGGTCGAGGTGGTCGATGCGCCGCCGCACGATCAGCCCCGAAACGACGCTGGCGAGGATCACGACGACGGCGGCGAAACCGTAGGTCGAATGTCTCACGATCAGCGGGATGCGGAACAGTTCCGAATCGACCGAGGCGATCACCAGCGCCGAGAGAGTGTATCCGAGCGCCAGCCCCAGCGGCACAGCCAGCAGCGTCAGCACCGCCAGTTCGCCCAGCAGGATCGCCGACGCTTCCCCTCGCGTGAAGCCGATGACGCGCAGCGTCGCCAGTTCGCGGCTGCGCTCGGCGAGCGAAATCCGCGCGCTGTTGTACACCACGCCGAAGGCGATGATCGTCGCGAAGATGATGTTCGAGAGGCGGATGCGCAGCAGGTTCTCCGCGATGATCGCGTTGAAACTCTCGATCGTCGCCGTGCGGATCGCCACCCCCGCCACCGCCGGCATCTTCTTGAGTTCGCGATACAACCGGTCGATCTGCGCCGCGTCCGCCGCGAGGTAGGCCCCGCTGAGGCGGTCCTCCTCGCGCATCAGGCGGCGCGCGGCGTCGAGGCGCATGTACGCCGACAGGCCCGTGAAGTCGTCGATGAACCCCGAGACGGGAATCTCCACGACCGGCCGCTGCCCTTCGAGCACTTCCAACGTGATCGACTCGCCGGGCTTCACGCCGAGCAGTTCGCCGAGTTTGGCTGAGAGGTACAGCCCGTCGCCCGTCGGCTCGATGACGCGCTCATTGAGGTCGATGATGCGGACGAGTTGCGCATCGTCGCTCAGCGCCGTCACGCCGACGCGGCGGGTGCGGTGCTCGTGGCGCAGGCGCACCGGCAGGGCGCGGAACGGCTCGGCCGCGAGCACGCCCGGCAAATGGCGCATCTCGCGCAGCGCCCGGCCGTGGCTTGGCTCGTTGAGCGTGACGGTGACCGTCTGCCGCTGGGCGCGCTGGAACTGGAGTTCGAGGATGGAGTCGATCGCGTCCTTCATGAATGAGCCGACGACGAGCACCGCCGCCGCCATCGCGATGCCGAAGATCGAGATGCCCGCCTTGATCGGCCGGCGCTCGAGTTCGCGGAGGATCGTGCGCGAGGCGGGGGAGACGAGGCGCTGCAGGCCCAGGCGCTCGACGATCGTCGGGCGGAAGTTCGCCGGCGGCTCGGGACGCATCGCCTCCGCCGGCGGCAGGCGGACCGCCTGGCGCACCGCGCTGAGCGTCCCCAGCAGCCCCGCCGCGAAGGAGATGCCGATCGCCGACACGATGATGCGCAGCGGAAGGCTGAAGGCGAGAATCGGGAACTGGAAGAACCGCGTGTACATCTCCGCCAGGCCGCGACCCATCCACGCGCCGAGGATCGTCCCGAGCGCCGCCCCGAGGAGCGCGATCGCCAGCACCATCTGCGTGTAGTGCCAGCCGACTTCGAGATTCGAGTAGCCGAAGGCCTTGAGCGCCGCGATCTGCTCGCGCTGCGTGGCGATGAGGCGGGTGAGGACCACGTTGAGCAGAAACGCCGCCACCAGAAGGAAGATCGTCGGCGCGATGACCGTCATCCCGCGCAACTCCCGGATCTCGTTCGAGACAAACTGGTGCGAGGGATGGTCCGACCGGCCGTAGGCCCCCAGTCCGCCGTACGGCGCCGTCAGGTCGTCGAGTTGCCGGATCACCTCGGCCTCGCTCGCCCCCGGCATGAGCACAAGGCTGACGTCGTTGAACGCCCCCTCCATGTCGAACGCCGGCGCCAGTTCACGCTCGCTCATCCAGAACACGCCGAATCGCTTGTCGTCGGGGAGGATGTCGCCGGGGCGGATCTGGTAGACGTACTCGGGGCTCAGCGCAATGCCGACGATGCGCAGCGTATCGCGACGGCCGTTGATGATGGCGCGCACGGTGTCGCCCGGCTGCAGGCCGTGCGCCTTGGCGAAGGCCTCGCCGACGAGCGCCTCGCCGCGGCGACCCGGCTCGAGGTACCTCCCGGCGCGGAGGTAGAGGCCGTTGATCGCCGGCTCGTGAGACTCGGGCACGGAGATGAGCCGCCCCAGCCCCGGCTCGGCCAGCCCCTCCACGTCGAGGTTGACGTCGACGACCACCCGCGTCGCCGCCGCCGCCACGCCGGGAATCTCCGCGATCCGCTCGCGCAGCGAGTGCGGCGCGCGCTTCAGCCCCGCGAAGACGTGCGCGAAGCGGTGCCGGTCGTAGTACGTCGTCATCGTCTTCTCGAGCGATTCGAGCGTCGCCGCGGAGAGGATGAAGGTCGCAATCCCGCTCGCCATCACCAGCGCGATCGCCAGCGCCTGACCCTTGATCCCCAGCAGGTCGCGCACGAGTTTGCGGTTGATCGCCGTGAGGATCATGCCCGTTCACCACAGCAGTTGACTGGCGGGGACTTTCGTCTCGTTGAGGCGCTCCGAGGCGATGCGTCCGTCGGAGAGGGAAACGACGCGGTCGGCCATGCCGGCGATCACGGCGTTGTGCGTGATCACCGCCGTCGCCGTGCCCAGTTCGCGGTTCACCCGCTCGATCGCCTCGAGCACCACGATGCCCGTGTGAACGTCGAGCGCGCCGGTCGGCTCGTCGCACAGCAGCACCTGCGGCCGCTTGGCCACGGCCCGCGCGATCGCCACGCGCTGCTGCTCGCCGCCTGAGAGTTGGGAGGGGAAGTGGTCCAGGCGCTCGCCCAGGCCGACGAGGCCCAGCGCCTCGGCGGGGGGCATGGGGTCAACCGCGATGTCGGTGACCAGCGCGACGTTCTCGCGCGCCGTCAGGCTCGGGATGAGGTTGTAGAACTGGAAGACGAAGCCGACGTGCTCGCGGCGGTAGCGCGTCAGGGCCGCCTCGTCGTACTTCGTCAGGTCGCGGTCCTGGTAGCGCACGGTTCCCGAGGTGGGCACGTCGAGGCCGCCGAGGATGTTCAGAAGCGTCGACTTTCCGCTGCCCGAGGGGCCGAGCAGGACCATGAACTCGCCCTCGTAGAGATCGAGATCGACGCCGCGCAGCGCGTGCACGTCCACTTCGCCCACGTGGTAGACCTTAGTGATGCCGCGCGCCTGAAAGACGCTGGCGCGTCCGATGCCGGCGCGGGCGGAGATGGTCGTGGCCGTGGTCATCGCGGCGATCCCTGGGAGATGGACAGGGGATCGTACGGGCGTCAAGGCGGCGATGTGAGCGGAGAGGTGAAGTCCAAGATTGTGGCGCGGTTGCCCCGGATGCGGCCGCTCGATCGCAGCCGCTATGCAGCGCGCCTCGCGCGAGGCCTTCGCTCCGGAGGAGCGCGCGAGTGTAGCCACGGGTGGAGCGAGCCGAGGCTCAGCCCGGCGAGCGGAACCCGTGGTCACTGGCGCGAACGAGACGCAAAGCCCCGAAGGGGCGACGGAGGCGTGCGACGATCTTCGGCAAGGGTTGATCGCGAGAATCGAGCACTTGCTCAACGCTCGCCTCCATCGCCCCTTTGGGGGCGACGCAGTGATGATGAGCGTTTGCGACCACGGGTTCCGCTCGCTGCGCTTCGCTTCACCCGTGGCTACGCTCCGTGACCCCTTCGGGGTCCGCAACGCAACCGGCTGTCGCCGGCTGCCCGCTGACCGTCATCCCGGACCACGCCCGCCCAACCCGTGATTCATGGCGAGCGCCACAACCCTGGACTCCACCCGCCTGCCGGGCGATCCGGTTCAGACGAACGCCGCACTCGTACAATCAGTGCGATGCGGACCTGGGTTCGGCGCATCCTCGTCTTCCTGCTGCTCGGCGCGATCGTGAATGTTGCCGTGGCGTGGGGGTGTGCCATCGGGCACGGCGATGTGGAGGCAGAGCCCTTCACCATCTACCGCCGAGAGGGAAATCGGAACCCGCGCCTGATCCACATTCACTCCCGATTCGGATATCGAATCGTCATGGACGACGACATTGACGCGCCCATGTATGCCGTGCTCGCGCACCTGATCGAGCCCGATGTTCAACCAACTCCATACAAAGGCATGATCTGGTGGCCGCAGGAGAAGACCTGGGAGGGTGGCCACATCGCCGTGGGCTGGCCGGCGCCGGCGCTCTGCGCCACGCTGACTCACGAGTGGGGTCCGATCGATGAGCCGGGCGGCCGGCGCGTGCATGCAATTCTCAGGTATGGGGTCCCGGTCGGGCACGAACCGCTGCCCGACGATCTGTTCGAGCAGACGATCCCGATGTTCCTTCCGTATCGCCCGGTGTGGTCGGGCCTCATCGGCAACACCCTGCTCTACGGGGTTGCCGCCGCGGCGATTGCATCCGGTGTGCGTGCCCTCAAACGGTTCGCGCGCATTCGCCGCGGCCTCTGCCCCGCCTGCGCCTACCCGCGCGGCTCATCGCCCGTGTGCACCGAATGCGGAGCGCCGCTTGCAGTTGCGAATCTCCCGCCGCGAGGCGGCCGCTGACGAGCGGGCCCGGCCTTGTGCGAACGGCGTCATGGGGTAGTCGAATCCGATTGGAATCCCGGAACCGCCCGCGCTCGCGTTACTCGCGCACCCAGTCGAGCGAATCGACGTCTTTCCGCGGAACCGATGCAGCGTGCCAGTCGGCGAAGAGAATGTTGGCCGAGCCGAGGTGTCTCGCGTGCACCTTCCCTTCGCGCCCCTTGAACGAAAGGCCCGTGCCTGTGTACTCGGCGTCGAAGAGAATCGGCGTGGACACGGGGCGCGGAATCCACTGGAGTTTCACGAAGGGCTGCGTGTTGGTTTCGAGACCGCTGTTGAAGCGGTACGCCTTGATGAACGAGGGCGTCGTTCGATCGACTTCCGGGCACAACTTGACCTCGGGATAGAACTCCGTCCAGCCGTGGACCGAGTCGTCGTCCTTCACTCCGAGATACCGGTTCACTGCGAAGTACCAGCAGATGACTTCCGGGTGGTTCGAGTCGTCTTCGTGCGGCAGCGCGCCGTAGTCGATTTCGTAGAGGTTGAACGCCACGCCGTGCTGCCGAAGGTTCGAAAGGCACGCGGTCGCGCGCTCCGAGCGCCGGACGCGCGCCAGCGCGGGCAGCAACAGCGCGATGAGCAGGGAGATAATCGAGATCACGACGAGAATCTCGATGAGAGTGAACCCGCGTCTCTGCGGCGACGGCGACCCCGGATGCACTACGATGGACATGACTTGCATGGCTGCTTCGCTTCTCCCGGCATTCCGCGCCTCGCGGTCTCGCCGCTCGCTACTGGAACGTGTGCGACACCCGGTTCGACACCCGGCAGGTGGCCTCCTCGTACGCCTGGAACAGCACCATGACGCCTCGCGCATTGCCCGGCACCGAGACGCTCAACTGCGCGTGGCCGCTCTGGTCGGCATTCGCCGAACCCATGGGAGCGGCATTCTGAAGGCTCAACGTGATGTTCGGGCAATTCGGTATCGGCGTTGAACCGGAGCGCAGCGAGTAGTAGAAACGCTGCCGGGCGCCGGGCGTCGCGCCGTCGATCGTAAACGTGTTGGACTGGCCGGCGATTCCCGGCGTCGGTCCGCCGAGGATGAGCAGGTTGCTGCCTCCCGGCACGAGTAGAAACGCGTGCGTCCGGCCGTCGATCGATCCGCGGCCGACGATCATGCCGTTGTCGTTGATGTCCAGTGCTTCCTTGAGATTCCAGCCCGAGAGCGGCGAGATGAGATCGTTAAGTTGGAGCATCTGGCCGTTTTCCCAGATGAACGCCCGCTTGACTTCGCCAACGGCATCGGCGTACCCGACGATCTGGTTCTGGTTGTTCACGGCCCAGGCGGCGCTGGACTTCCCGCCGAAGGTGCCCAGGTCGTGGGGGCCGCTCTGGTCCCACATGCAGGCATGTGACGGACCCGACGCCGTGTGCGACTCGCCCACGATCAGGCCCGCGCCGTTGAGGTCGTAGGCGTAACTGTTGGGGCCCCCGAGCGTGCCCAGATCAATCATCTGCTGATTGCGGATCACAAAGGCGTGCAGGGCCCCGCCGAGCACGAACGAGTACCCGGCGATTTCTGATGCTTCGTTGATGGCGTGGGCCCAACTGGACACGCCGCCGAGCGTGCCGAGGTCGTTCATCTGTCCGTTCTGCCAGAGGAAGGCCCGAGTCGCACCGGTGTTGGTGTCCGCCCAGCCGACGATCTGGTTGGAACTGTTGATGTCGTACGCCGAACTCTGCAGCCCCCCGAGCGTGCCCAGATCGAGTTTCTGATTGCCCTGCCAGCGCACCGCGTGCTGAGTCCAGTAGTTGATGTCGGCGCGGCCGACGATGACTCCCGAGCCGTTGATCGCGCGCGCATTGCTCTCGCGGCCGCCGAGCGTTCCGAGATCGACCATCTGAATGCCGTCCCAGTAGAAGGCGTGGTCGTCTCCCCCGACGATGTCGGAGTAGCCGACGACGCGCCCCTGACCGTTGAGGCCGCGCGCCTCGCTGTCGTTTCCACCGAGCGTGCCCAGATCGATCACATCGTACCGCTGGGCCTCAGCCGCTGAAGCACCGGCGCCAAGCCAGAGCGCCAGCGCGGTGACCAAGAATCCACGACTCATGTCTCATCTCCTCCTGTTAGTTTCCGGCCGAAGCGGCCGGCCTTCCGGTCCCTTGCGGGTACTCGCCGCAGGGCACACCGGGCAATGGCAGTTTGAATCCGGTCTGTTCCGTTTGCAGACCGTTTGATCGGCCGCGTTGCGACGCGTCACCATTCAGAACGACCTGCCTGAACCACTCCGCAGCAGGGTCGGTGGCGCAGCCGGGATTGAAGAACAGGTCGTTCGCCATGGCCCGCCGCTGCGCGGAAAACTCTGACGGGTTCCCCAGCGCCTGGCGCAGAGCCTCGACCACTTTCGCCGGCTCGGCGATGACAGGGCCCGCGTGCCGACCCCACGTTTCAAGATCGATCTGGCTCCCGGCGCCGCGGACGGCCCGCTTGATCAGGCGCGGCACATCGAGGAACAGGATCGGGCGGTCGAGCAGCGAATACTCGCTCGACACCGACGAAGCATCGGTGATCAGCACATCCGCGAGGAAGAGCAGCGGGATGACATCCACCTCCCGCGTCACCTGGACGTGCGGACCGCATTGGGGCGCCAGCCGCTCAAACCAGTTGATGTCCGCGTTCTTCGGATGATCGTGCGGCTTGACGATCAGATCAAAGCCGTCGCTTGCGGCGATCTCGGCAATCACGGCCTCGCCCATGGTTTCGAGCGAATTGTACTTCTGTCCCGTGGGCGCGTAGAGCACGATCGGCCGCGAGCCGTCGAGTCCGTACTGCGCGAGGAGCCGATCGCGATCGAGCGCGCCGTTGAGAAGTCGATCGGTCTTCATGAACCCGATCTCGAGGGCCCGCGGATCATCGGGATTCATGAGTCCCGACTCGACGAAGCGTCGCTTCATGTACGGGCCGACCATGAAGTAGTGGTCGGCTCCCATGTTGTCGGCGCGCACCGCCTTGTTGCGAAAGGAGATTCCGTGGAAGATCTGGACGCGTCGGCCGACTTCGGCGGGGGCAATCATGTTGGTGTTGCCGGCGAACAGTACGTCGCAACGCCATCGGTCCAGTTCCACGGTCGGGATGATCAGCCCGGGTGCGATTCCGAACGGCCCGTACATTCCCTGCTCGTCGTAGGTGATGGAGTTTCCCGACCCGGACCGCAGCCCGCCCGAGAGCCTGACCTCCACCGCCTCCATGCGAAGCAGGCGCTCGAACAGCGGCCTGAAGCACGCGAAGTGCACGGGCGCGTAGCCGGTGAAGAGCACCCGAACCGAGCGCAGCCGACTCATGTTCGCCGCCCCCGATCCTGGCGGTTGGGGGCGCAGTTGTGGTCTGCCGCATGGCCGTTGACGCGGATCGCGCCACGGTCGCACGAACCATTCTCGCCTCTCATTCTCATGCGCGGCCAGACGCTGCCGGCGGCGTATTCGAGATCTCCCGGGAAGTCGATTTCGGCCCAGGGCATGTTGGCGATGTCGATCGCGTCGATGCGGACCTCGGAAGCGATTGCCGAAACAGCGGCCGGCGCCCACTCCATGACCGACCCGCGGTGCACAATCCGGTCGGCCGCCTCAAGCAGCCGCGTGGCCGCCTCCCCGTCGAATTTGAGAAGTCCGATGCTCTCCCCGCCCGATTCGCCTGGGCCCATCGACTTGCTCAGCCGCACGACGCGACAGTCGCGCAGCGACACTTTCATTTCCTCGGGATCCGAGCCGGAAGTGGAGTCGTACGCCAATCCGGAGCCGGGCGCCGCCGCAACTCGCTTGTAGATGCGAACATCGGCGAAGAGGTCGCTGTTGACCATGATGAACCCCGACTTCAGCCATTTGCGCGCCATCCAGAGCGAGTACAGGCTGTTCGTCGAGGCGTACTTCTCGTTCTCGATGTACTCAGCTGCACTGCCGATCGCTGCGCGAACGTAATGGGCTCCATGGCCGACTACGACGCCAATCCGCGAGATGCCGCACGCGCTCAGGGCAGCGATCTGGTGCTCGATGAGAGACTTGCCCCCAATGGAGAGCAGTCCCTTGGGCTTGCCGTTGAGCAGGGCGCCCAGGCGGCTCCCCGTTCCCGCCGCCAAGATCAATGCCTGTATCATGCAGACTCCTGAGCCCTCTCTCCCGCGGCCGCGGGCTCACACTCGCAACTTGAAACACACGGATCGAGGCCTGATTGCCCGCGAGGTTGAATGAGCGCGGCAGGACCGGCATCAGAGGTGATGCGACCATTGCGCAGTTCGATGATGCGATCGAACCTCTTGATCTGGATGGGTCGCGAAAACGACATGACAATCGTGCGCGAGCCGGCATGGCTCAGCGCCGCGGACACAGCCTTCTTGGCGCCGCGCTTGGTCAGGCCGGCCGTCACGTCGTCAACGAGCAGCAGCGGCGGGGCGGGAGTCCAAAGCAAGGCTCGCGCCAGCGCGACCTGTTTGCGCTCGCCCAGCGACAGATCATCGGACGAGACTTTGCTGTCGAGGCTATCAGGCAGACGGCGGATGATCCGGCCTGCTCCGCAGGCTCGAAGCACCGCCACGGCCTGTTCATCGGGCACGCCTGGGCCCGCGCCCAGAGTGCTGCGGAGCGGTTGTCTGGGCCACGTCGGAAGCGCCGGCACGAACTGCGACCTCCCGGTGAGATCGCACACGCCCTCGCTCAAGTCCCATACCTCCTCATCCCAGCCGATCCGGCCGCGAGCGAATCGCTGGCTTCCCGCGAGCAACTGCAAGAGCATCGTCTTGCCGCTGCCCTGAGGCCCAATCAGCGCCACCCTCTGCCCCGCCGGTATCTCGATCGAATCAATGCGCAGAGCGCTGCGCTTCGCGGCACCCTTGCCCAACCGCACGCGAACGTCCCTCAGCCACAGGCGCGACGAGAGCACCAGCGGCTGACGGGTGTCGCTCCGCGCCGATTCGAGGTCAGCGATTTCAAGCACTCGCTCGAGGCATGCAATGATCTTCCCGGTGCGGACGCCCTGCCGCGTCAACTGCACGAGCGGCGCGCGCATCATCAAAGCGTAGAACGCGAACACCACGAGGTGGCCCGCATCAATGCGGCCTGATCTCGCCCCGGCGACGCCGACAAGCAGGCAGGCGAGGACCGCGGCGCCGAAGATCGAGTGAGATGCCCATGTGGCACGGCCCTGCAGCAGGGTGATGCCGGCTTCGTGGCCGGCGCTCTCCGAACTGCCGGTCGTGAACAGGTCGCTGCCTGCGCTCTCGGAGTGCGTCGCGTGCAGGGTGTCGGCCAGTGCACCTTCCCGGGCGCGGTACTTTGCAGCCCGTCGGTACACGCCCCGGGCCGCGCGCCAGGTGACCAACATCGTAAGCAGCACACCAAGGCTGAAGACCAAACCGAGGGCCGGGTCAATGACGATGAGCACGATCGAAACACCGAGCGCCATGATCCCGTTCGTCGCGACGTGGACGAGGAAGCCCTTCAGTCCCGCCTTGATGCGCGCCGTATCCCCGATGAGTCGAGCAATGATGTCGCCCCGCCGAACACCGGGGCCCGAAGGCTGGACCGACACGCAAGAGATAGCGCGGGCCGCCTTTGACCGAATATCGTGGACGACTCCGATTGAGAAGCGCGCGAACGAAAGCCGCTCGCGGTGATCTGCGTATCCCATGATGGTCAGCAGGCCCAGGAACAGGACTGCCCAAAGCAGCAGCGGCCACTCAAGCAAACGGAGCGCGCCTGAGGCGCCGCGCGAAGCCGAGTCAGCCGAGAGAATCGGCTCCAGGGCGGCTCGAAGGGTCCAAGGCAGCGCCAGCCGTGCGCCGACGACTACCAGAGCCGCGACAAGTCCCCCCGCGAAAGAGGCCCGGTGCGACTTCGCAAATCGGACCAAACCCCTTGCGGCCGACCGTCGGCCGCCTTCCTGGCGACCCATGCGCCTCCTTTGGTCATGCTTGCTGACGAGAACTTTGGCCAATTCAGGCTCCTGCCCACCAGTTCCAAGTCACCGCGCGGCTGCCCGAACAAGGCAGGTCACGATAAAACCGGCCTCGCTGAGTCCGGAAAACCGACTCAGTCGATTCCAGTCGCCTCCGATCCAGCTTTCGTAACCCCCAAGCCGCAACATCGATGCCAAGTCTGCATCGCGAGCGGATTAAACTGGTGCGAGATTGCAATCCGAAGCGTAGAGTGCCCCGACCACGATTCCCCGTCTCGGGAAGGCGGGACGATCCGCAGCCTCGGCCGTCAGTCGCCACTTCACCGATTACTAGAGTCTAATCGAAGACGCGCTGGATTGCAATGGTGAAGACAGAATCGGGAGGAGAATGCCCCGATCGGGTCACGCAAATCGGCCGACCATGCGGCGAGTCGAACTTGCGGCGAACTCCGCGCGCTGCACTTTCCGTCTGGGTGGAAACGCGAGAACCACTCGACTTCGCCGCCGAGGCCGATCAAGTGAAGGCTCCCACGGGGCGCGCCGCGCCGGGCCGGTTCGTCGTCTTCGAGTGAAGAGGGGGAAGTGGCGGCAGGTGGACTCGAACCACCGACCTAGGGCTTATGAATCCCTCGCTCTAACCAACTGAGCTATGCCGCCGGGCGCCCGGGAAACCGCTTTCCTGGCCGGAATCCGGGCAGTTGCGATCATAGACGCCGCCGCCGGGTCGTTCAATCGCGCCGGGCGATCCGGTGCAGTCCGAGGGGGACGCGGCGCTGATTCGATTGCGTTGGCCGCGTATCCTCCCTGCCATGGCCAGCGCCAGACCCCCATGCCGCGTCGGACACGGCTTTGACCTGCACCGGCTCGAGGCCCTTGCTCCCGAGGGGGCGGGCAGGCCGCTGATTCTCGGCGGCGTGCGGATCGAGCACCGGCTCGGCCCGGTGGGGCACAGCGACGGCGATGCGCTGCTCCATGCCGTGACGGACGCGATCCTCGGCGCTCTGGGCCAGCCGGATATCGGCGAACTCTTCCCGGACTCCAGCCCGAAGTGGGCAAGGGCCGATTCGGCGATTTTCCTTGCGGAGGCCGTAAATCGCATGAAGTCGGCGGGATTCGAGTTGGGGAACGTGGATGCGACGGTTATCCTCCAGAAGCCGAAAGTCGCCCCGCACAAGGACGCGATCCGCCTCAATCTGGCCCGCCTGCTCGGGGTGGACGCCTCGCGGGTGAACCTGAAGGGCAAAACGCACGAAGAACTGGATGCCCTCGGTGCGGGGCGCGGCGTGGCCGTTCACGCCGTCGTGCTTCTCATGGCCAAGGAAGCTCCGTCGTGATGACCGGCGATCAAGGCGCCAATCCGCATCTCTGGCAGAAGGCCGCGTCGCTCTCGGCCCGGTTTCATGTCAACCAGGCGCGCAAGGATGGCCGCACGCCCTACGTCGCTCATCCGTTCCGGGTGGCGCTGGTCGTGTCAAATGTGTTTCAGGTGCATGATCCCATCGTGCTCTCCGCGGCGCTCCTGCACGACGTGATCGAAGACACGCCGGCGGATTACGACGATGTGTTCCACGCGTGCGGCGTCGACGTGGCGGACCTCGTCGCCGCTCTCACTAAGGACATGCGCCTGCCCGACGCCGAGCGCGAGCCGGCGTATGACCGGCAACTCGCCGCGTCGGACTGGCGCGTGAAACTCATCAAGCTCGCGGACGTGTACGACAACATCTGCGACTCGAGCCCGGGCCGCCAGCGGCAGCGGTGCATCGACAAGGCGAACCGCGCCCTGAACCTCGCGCTGGACGACGGCGACGAACGGCTGCTCGAACCCGCCGACCGGCTGCGCGACCTCATTCACCAGTTCGCCGAAGCGCCCGCGCACTCGACCGCCGGCGACTGAGCGCCCCTCACGCCCCAGAAGCGCCGCCGCGGAGGGGTTCGGAGTTCAACGAAGGCCGGGTGCCACAGCACGCTCGCCGCTCTGGGCGAGAGTGCAGTGCGGCGGACAGGGGCGATCGTCCGCGCGGGCGCGACGGGCGCCGCTCAAGGAGGCCGTCAGGCGGAGGCGGTCCGCAGGTGTTTGAGGATGGAATTGATGATCGCCCCTTCCCACGTCAGGCTGATCGCGCCGTCGTGGAAGACCTCGACGAGCAGGGGGGCGACGTCGGAGGTGATGGCCAGGTCCTGCCGCGGCGAAGAGCCGTTGGAGAGCAGCGATCGCACCATGTCGATGAGCAGGCGCGTCTCGCCGCGCGTCACGGCCAGGGCGTTGCGAGTGTTCTGGTGCAGGGCGGCGAGGGCGTCGATCTCCCGCCACTCCTCGTCGGCGGCGAGGTCGTAGGCGACGCAGTCGATCACGTCGCGCCACTGGCCGACGGGAATGACGAGCACCTCGGCGAGATGGATGCGATCGAGTGCCTGCTCGAGGATGCCGCTGAGTTCGGCCTTGGGACGATCGAGCACGCAGGCATCGGGATAGGGCGTGACGCGGCTGTGAGGATCGCGGAGATGCAGCGTCTTGAGTCGAGGCTGAGGTTCGATTTCGAGGCGGATCAGCCCGTCCTCGTCGGCGGCCTCGATGAGTCCCTGTTCCTGAAGGCCGGGCAGAACCTCGCGGTACTGGACGAACTCCACCGGACAATCTCCGCTTGACGGTTCGCAGTCGTGGCTTGGACGGCCCGCTGGCCGGACCCGCCCGGGGGAGTCTATCGGCGCGCCGCGCCCGAGCCAAGAGGAGCGCCGGCGGCGGTTCCCTCTTCCGGATGCGCGATCCGCCCGCGCCCGCCATATCGTTTCGGGATGCCGCGCGCACCGCGCCTCACGGACTCCGCACCGCCATGAAGGGCCGAACCATCCTCTTCGTTTGCACCGGCAACACCTGCCGCTCGCCCATGGCCGAGGGGCTGGCGCGGCACCTGCTTGCTCAGGGCCTGCTCGAAGGGGACCGCAACTGGCAGATTCAGTCGGCCGGGGCCTGGGCGTCGCTGGGCAGTCCCGCCACCCCCGAGGCGATCGACGCCATGCGTCGCCTCGGAGTGGACATCTCGACGCACCGCTCTCAGCCGCTCACCAGGGACCTCATCGACTGGGCCGCCGTCATCTTCGCCATGTCGCAATCGCATCTCGACCAGGTGCTCTCGCTCGATCCGCATGCGCGCGAAAAGGTCAGGCGGCTCGATCCCGAGGTGGATGTCGAAGATCCCATCGGCCGGTCGCAGGAGGTCTACGATCACACCGCCCGAACGATCCGGCGACTCCTCGAGGCGAGGCTGAAGGAACTGGCGCGGTGAAGATCATCGTCGGGGCCGATCATCGGGGCGTAAAGGGTGCGCTGGAAGTCGTCGAACTTCTCCAGTCCCTTCAACACGAAGTGCAGTACGTCGGCCACCTCGACCAGACGCAGGTGGACTATCCCGACCAGGCGTACATCGTCGCCGGCGCCGTCTCCAAAGGGCGCGCCGACCGCGGCATCCTCCTCACCGGCAGCGGGATCGGAACCTGCCTCTCGAGCAACAAGTTCAAGGGTGTCCGCGCCGTCGTCGGCTACGACCAGTGGAGCGCGGAAATCAGCCGCGCCCACCACGACTGCAACGTCCTGTGCCTGCCGGCCGACCTCGTCGGGCCGACGGACCTCCGGATGATCCTCACAAAATGGCTCGATACCGAGTTCGAGGGCGGCCGCCACGAGCGCCGTCTGCGCAAGGTCCGCCTGATCGAAGACGGTCAGGATCCCCAGACCTACCGCGAGGGGTAAGCGCCCACGGGGCTGCCGCCGACTGAATCTGAATTGCCTTCGGGAGGCCCATTGTGCGAGTGTGCTTTCGGGCGGGTCTGTCATCCCGCCGCGGCTTTCCTCTACCCCAACTCACACATGAAGGAGTCCACCATGAACCGTTTCACCGGAATTCTCGCCGCAGTTGCACTCGTTGCCTCGTTCATCGGCCTCGAGCCCGCTCGGGCTTCCGACCTGGAAGTCTCGGGAACGTGTCCCGGCGAGGTGACGTTCACCATCTCCGGCTGGGAGCCGGAGACGACGGTGGCGGTGGCGTTCTCCACAGCGCGCGGTTCGCTTCGCATTCCCAACGGCTACCGCTACTGCGCCGGCACGGTGCTGGGGCTGAGCCCTCAGAACATCCGCGTGCTCATCAACTTCCACACGGACGAATTCGGCTACGCGACCTATGACCTGACCCTGCCGCGCGGCGCCTGCCGCGGCTACGTGCAGGCGATCTCGCTGGAGACGTGCGAGACCTCTCCGGTGCGTCAACTTCCGTGAGGCACGTTCATCTTCCGACCCGCCGAAGTCGCGCAGCCGCAGGAGCGGCGGCGCGACTTCGGTGCTTTTCGGCGCGGGCCGGGCCGTCAATCTCCCTCAGGCCGGTCCAGCGGCACCGGCGAGCCGCACTCCGGACACACCGGCTTGGTCAACTTCTCCGTCGAGTAACCGCAGCGCAGGCAGGCGGCCCGCGGCGCGGGCACAAGCCACTGAGCGAGTGCGCTGCTGAAGAGCGCCAGCAGAACGGCGGGGAGCAGTTGTTCGGCCCCTTCATAGAGCCACTCGTACGCTTCGGAGGAAGGCATCATGCCGGCCTTGAGCAGGGGCCTTCGCTCCATGTACCAGAACGCCCCGCCGACCAGCGTCGACAGCCCGCGAAACAGGTACACCAGCGCCGCGCCGCGCGCGGCCGCGACGACGATCATGCGAAGGCTGCGGGCGAAGTGGTGGGCGCGATCCAGATCGTTCATGACAGGGCTCCTTTCGACGCATCACGGCGCCGCGCGAACGCCCGATGCGGCGAAGATCCGTACGACTACCGCGAACAGTGAGCGTCGTCTCCCGGGACGGCCTCGTCGCCCGGCTCGACGCCGAGCGGCGCGCCGCACTCGGGGCAGCGGCGCGATCCGGACTTGCCCGCGTCGTAATCGCAGCGCAGGCAGCGGAACTCCGGCGCCGGGGCGATCCACCTCGCGATGCCTTCGGTGGCGACCGCGAGGATGATGCCGGGGATGAGTTGGATCAGGCCGATGAAGAACCAGTACGCCTCGACGGCGCCCGGCACGCCCGGTGGCGGGCCGCCGCGCGACTGAAGGTAAAGCAGCAGCCCCTGAAGCGTCTGTATCGAGCCGAGAACAATGAGCAGAATCGCGCCGAGGCGGCAGGCGACGAAGACGAAGAAGCGCGTCCGTCGCGCCAGCAGATACTCGCGTTGAGGCGTGGACATGCGCGGCTCGCAATCCGGGATCATGGCTCAATCATGCGCCGTTCATCTTGCCGTCGATCCGCCCTGAGTCCAGTGCTCACCACCAAGGACACAAAGGCACGAAGAGGTCACGAAGAGGGGTATTTCGCTTCGCAGAAGGCTCGAGCATGAAGCGCAACCGACTCGGACTCCTGAGAACCCGTGTTCGCAGACGGTTCCTGGTCTCGGTTTCCCTTGGTGCGCACTTCGTGTCTTCGTGCCCTTCGTGGTGAGGGTTCGGCATGCGAATTCAAACAGCGGATCAATGCTCAATTGAGTCAATTCCCGAACAGATCGCGCGAAGCGAACATCCCCTTGCTCTCGAACCACGCCAGGGCTTCATCGACGGTGCGGAAGATCTTCGTCGCCGTTTCGGTGATGAAGGGCGAGGGGTTTTTAGCGGGCTTCCACACGACGTAGACCTCTTTCGTGTGCTCGAAGGCGTGCTGGAGTTCGCGCTCGACGCCGCTGCTCAGGCCGGGAATGCCGCCGGGCAGTTCGGGGATGAGTGAGACGATCATGTCCGCCTGGTCGATCAACTTGAAGTCGCGCATGTAGATCTGCCCGTCCACGTCGCCGGCGATGTCGAGCACCTGCCGCACCGGCACGCGGATCGGATCGTCGCTGACCTTGCGCCCGCCGAAGGAGTGCGGCTCCACATCGAGGAAGTCGCGCCCCTCGCGCGCCGCCGCGATCGCCCGCTCCAGAAGCAGTTTCTCATCCACGTCGCCGGGGTCGAAGGTGATGAAGTGCCTGCTCAGTTCGGCCCGGAAGCGGTCGATCTCCGCGAGCACCTCGGGCATGTCGAAGACGTGGCTCATCGGGAAACTCGGGTAGACCTTGCGCATGTCTTCGCGCGTGATGAGTTGCACGCACGAGCGCACGGTGTCCTGGTGCCGGCCGCGGGCGAGGATGTAGAAGCGGTCGCGGCATCCGACCGCCTGGGCCATGAGTTCGGTCGCGAGAATCTCCTCCTCGCGCCAGACCATGCAGTCTTTCATCGTGGCGTCAATGTCGTGTTCGCGGTGCAGGCGGTGATGCACCACCTCGATGTTGTCCACGAGGCAGATGAGCATGTCCGGGCGGAGCGAGTGAATCTGGTCGAAGTCGAAGGCGGAGAAGAGGCCGTGGCGCCAGCGGAACGTCGCGTGCGTGTTGACGATGAGATGGCGCGACGCGGCGGAGAGGCTGATGATGTCCTTGAAGACGCTGCGCCGCAGGGCGTGGAGGCGGCTGAGCGGCAGGTCGAGGATGCGCCCGGGCCGAACGTCGGGCGCCTCGGCGTACATCATGTCGCCGACGTGAAAGACGTCGATGCCGGCGCCCTGCTCGCTGGAGGTGCGCGCGACGGCGTCAAGGTACTCCTTCTTGTTCATCCCGACCTGCCCGGTGACGATCGCCCGCATGAGCGGATTCTAGGGAGAGGCCGGGGGCCCGGAGTTTGAGGGTTGAAGCAACAGCCCCGGTTGCCGTCGGGGGTCCTTCCTCCGCTCAATCGCGCGCTCACACCAACTGCATCAAGGCTGCGTGACGACGCGCCAGTCGTCCGTGCGAAAGGGCGCGGCGGGCAGGCCGGCCGCGTTCATCAGCGTCGGCTCGACATCATCATCCCAGCCGTAGCGCACGGCGACAGGCTCGGGCACCGCCTCGCACCACACGATCACGCGGTGGCCCTCGATCCTGGCTTCAGCCACGACGAATCGCTGATCGGCGCCGGCGACTTCGAAGCCGATCGCCTTGCCGCCGCGCCACTGCAATTCATCCGGCGCGGCGAAGGTGATCTCAACGCGATGGCCGTCGAGGCGCATCGACTGGTAGGCCGGACCGTTCACCGGACCGACGTCGTGGCCGTAGGTCTGGCTCAGCGCCCACAGCGCCAGGCGCTCGCCCACTGCGCGCTTGTTGCGCGGGTGGATGTCGCCGACGTCGCCGATGTCCATCGTCACGACCATTCCGGAGTTGCGGGCGAGTTGAATCGCGAGATGCTGCGACTCGCGCACCACGGGCGTCTCGCCTTGTTCGCCCCAGTACGCAAAGGGCGCGATCTGCACGAAATAGAAGGGGAAGTGCGCCGCATCGACGCCCCACGACGCGCGCCAGTCGGCGATCATCGCCGGAAAGAGGCGGCGGTAGTCGTAGGCGTTCGATCGATTCGATTCGCCCTGGTACCAGATCGCGCCCTGCACGGCGAAGCGGCGGATCGGTTCGATCATGCCGTTGTAGAGGACCGAGGGGGAGTTGGCATTCAGGCCGGCGTCGGAGGGAAATGCGCTGAGTTGCGACATGGCGGCGCCGCGGCGCATCGCCCACTGGCCGGCAAGCGCGATCGATTTCTGGCCCGCTTCCTGCCCGGCCGGCGCTTGAATCGCCAGGCGCAGATTCTCGGCGCTGCCGGTCAGCCCGCCCGTCCCGCCGGTGTCCACGACGCGAATCGCGATCGTGTTGGCGCCCGCGCGCAGCGCGCCCTGGGGGAGGGCGTACTCGCGCGGCGCAAACCACTGGCCGACCGTCTCCGTGCCCGCGAGGCGCCGGCCGTTGATCCACACCGTGTCCATGTCGTCAATCGGGCCGAGATGAAGCGTGCCCGGCCGCGCCGCCGCGTCCGAAGGGACATCGAAACTGCGGCGATACCAGACGACGCCGTCGAACGCGCCGGCGGGCAGCGCATCCCAGGCGCCCGGCAGCGGCGCCAGCGCCCAATCGGAGGCATCGAACGCGTCCGCGTGCCACGCCGCATCGCCGCTGCCCGCGTCGATCGCGCCCAGCCGCGACCACCACAGCAGCCTCCGCTCGTCGAGCATCCGCTCGGGAAGTTCAGGCTGCGCCCGCACCCGCGCGAGAAAGTCGAGTTCCTGCCCGCAGACGTTGAGCGACCGCAGGGCCCCTTCGCTCATCCACGCCTCGATGCGCGTGCCGCCCCAGTTGGAGCCGATGAGGCCGACGGGCGTGTTCAGTCGAGCCTGAAGGGCGCGGGCGAAGAAGTAGCCCACGGCCGTGAACTCGCCGACGCTTTGCGGCGCGCAGACGATCCACCGCCCGCCGCACTCCTCCATCGGCGACGCGGCGAGCACGTTGGGCACATCGAAGAAGCGGATCGTGGGCTGATCGGCCGCCGCTTTGATCGCTTCGGTTCCCTCGTAGCCGGCGCCGCCCGGTCCGATGGCGTTGACGGACCATTCCATGTTGGACTGCCCGCCGCAGAGCCAGACTTCGCCGAGGAGAATGTCGGTGATGGTGATCTGGCTGTTGTCGCCGCTGACGCGCAGCGAGTGCGGTCCGCCGAGGCCGGGCGTTCGCAGTGAGAGTCGCCACCGCCCATGCTCATCGGCCCGCGTCGAGCGCGCCTCGCCGCGCTGCTCCCACGACGGGGCGACGGCGACCCGCTCGCCCGCCTCGGCCCAGCCCCAGAGCGTGACTTCGGCATTGGCCTGGAGGACCATGTGATCGGAGAGGATCGAGGGGAGGCGGACGTCGGCTCGCGCGAGCGATGCCAGCGCAAGCGCGGCGACAGCCACTGCTGCGGTGCGCGGCGCTGGAGTGCCGGACGGAGCGATACACGCACGATCAGTTATCCTCATCCCCTTCACCTTCCGATTCGCCGCTCGGCGGCGGCGGGGCTGGC
Organism: Vicinamibacteraceae bacterium; assembly: GCA_011525805.1. GTDB lineage: Bacteria > Planctomycetota > Phycisphaerae > Phycisphaerales > UBA5793 > UBA5793. Next base: position 50,814 of record WYBR01000114.1, on the reverse strand, counting down.
GCGGTCGGGTTGGACGCCGCGGCCTGGCGCACTTCAATGTGTCTGATCTGCCCGCCCATGTGGCCGGTCCAGCCCATCAGGCCCGCCGTGCCGCCCGCGAAGAGCAGCGCCACGATCGCCAGGGGCATGCGGAACTTGTCGGCGCTGCGGCAGAAGATCCAGCCGAGCAGCGCGATGACGCCCGCCGCCTGGAAGCAGTAGTGCGCTTTTTCCGCCCACTCCTCGTGCTCGTGGATGAAGTGCTTGAGATCGACATCTTCCTGGCTGAGGCGCTCGCTGACGTTGCCGCGGAAATCCTCGACGACGTGCTCGGCCTTCTCGCCGCTCAGGAACGCGCCCCAACTCAGCACCGCGCCGATCACGATCATCTCCAGCGCGAACTTCAAGCGCGCGGGGCTTTTGGTGACCAGCGCGAAGAGCACGAGCAGGACGGAGATCACCGCAAGAGCGATGGGCAGGTGAACCGAACCGAGGTGAACCCAGGCGCCGTTCATGGAGCGAACCTTCCTTTCACGCGGCCCGGCGGCGGGGCCGGGCACGGTTCATCAGGATATCAGCCTGGCCCCTGCGCAGCGCGGCGGAGGTCTTCGGGCGTGTTGACTTGCGCCACATTCGGCCAGTCCGCGGGGACCGAAACCTCGAGGTGATCGACGCCGTCGATGAACACCTGCACCGCAAGGGCGCTCTCATCGAGGCGACGCTGCACGTTCGGGAGCAGGTCGAGGCGATACAGGCCGGGGAAGGGATGCCGCCGCCCGGCGGAATCGCAGAAGCAGATGACTTTCGCCCCGCCCGTCGCGGCCTCGTGCAACTGCCCGATCCACGCGGGCCGCACGGCCGTCATGTCGCAGGTGAGCATCGCCAGCCACGAAAAAGGCCCGTCCGGAAAAGGTCCCTCGTACCCTTTCCGGCGCGGCGCGGGCAAGTCGATCAAATCGAGCAGCGCCGCTTCGAGGCCGGCGAGCGGGCCGAGGCCGGGGCGGCGGTCGGCGATGGTGCGCAGACCGAGGTCGGCATAGCGATCAGGTGCATCAGCGATGACGGTCACGCCCGCCGCGATCGGCGCGATCTGATGCGCCAGCCGTGCGATGAGCGCCTCGCCCTCGAGCAGCGCCCGCGCCTTGTCGCTGCCGAAGCGCGAACTCTTTCCCCCCGCGAGGATGTAGACGGGCAGCAAGACCATGAATCACCCGGGCGTCATGCGCTCACCACAAAGGACACAGAGGCACCAAGGGGTCACGAAGGGTGAAACCATTGAGTGAGTCGATTCCGGCGGCGCTGCATTGAGTTGGCTGCTGACTTTACTCGATCCTTGGTGCAACCTTCGTGATTCTGTGTCCTTCGTGGTGAATGGATGGTGTTCGTAACGCGATGTGTGTGCTCACCTCGAAAGGCATCAAGTCGCCAGGAGGGCACAAAGGGTCGGACCATTGCAGGAGTCGATTGCGGCGCTGTATTGCGTTGTCTGACCTGCTCTTGCCTTTGTGCCCCCTTTGTGCCTTTGTGTCCTTGGCGGTGACTGAAGCGGCGGGCTCCTCACACGCCGCGGGCGAACTGCTCGTGCGCCCACGACCAGGCGGCGACGGTGCGCGGCAGGCCGCAGGTGTTCATGGCGAGGAGGATCGCCTGCTCAATCTCCACTTCCGTCGCCCCCGCCTGCATCGCCCGGCGCACGTGGCTGCGCAGGGCTGAGTCGAGCCCGGCCCCGATGCAGATGCCGATCTTCACCAGCGCGCAGGTCTTCTCGTCGAGCGGCCCGACCGTCTCGACCGCCCGCGCGATGCGCTCGTGCGCTTCGCCCAGCGCGGGGTACTTCGTGATGAAGTCCCTGAAGGTCTGGGGGACGGCGGAGTTGCCGCGGGGCTTCTTCGCGGAGGGCTTCTTTGCGGTTGAACGCCTGGCCATGTCGTCGCTCCTGTCGCGGGTCTTGCGGATGGGGTGACCGCATTCTATCGCGCGAAGATCGTGCTTGCGAAGGCTGCGCCGATCAACCGTCGGCTGCCGCCGACGGCTCTGGCGCCCGATGTTCACGACGCCGCCTGCACGCTGCTCAATGAACCGCGACGCCGACCCTCATACACTGGACCCATGCAGTATGGCTTTGTCATCAATCACGACGACTGCATCGGCTGCCACGCCTGCACCGTCGCGTGCAAGGCCGAGAACAGCGTGCCCGTCGGGGGCTTCCGCACTTCGGTCAAGTACACCGAAGTCGGCCTCTTCCCCGACATCCGCCGCATGTTCCTCGTGCAGCGCTGCAACCACTGCACCGATGCGCCGTGCGTGACGATCTGCCCCGTCAACGCCCTCGAGAAGCGCCGCGACGGCATCGTCGATCTCGATCGCGACGCGTGCATCGGCTGCCGGGCCTGCATGCAGGCGTGTCCGTATGACGCGATCTACCTCAACGAAGACCTCGGGGCGGTGGAGAAGTGCCACTACTGCGCCCACCGCGTCGAGAAGCACCTTGAGCCGGCGTGCGTGAACGTCTGCCCCGTCGGCGCGATCGTTTCCGGCGACCTGCACGACCCGGCCTCGCGCATTTCGCTGATGATCCTCAACCACGAGACGAAGGTGCGCCGCCCCGAGCAGAAGACCGGGCCCAACGTCCGCTACATCGGCGCGTCGGAGGTGGCGCTGCGGCCGGGCAGCGCCGAGCGGCCGGAGATGTACCTCTGGAGCGACCGCCCGCCGCACAAGCGCGAGCCCTGGCCGGCCTCCGTGCCGACGACGCCCCACGCGCGCACCGTGCTCGACGCGGGGCACAAGGTCGAGTGGGGCTGGCCGGTGGCGCTGTATCTCGTCACCAAGGGCCTCGCGGCGGGCACGGGCATTCTCGCGCCTTTCGCGCACATCCTCGGCCTCGAACACGGCAGTTGGGCGCAGCGATTCATGCCTGAGATCATCGCGCTGATCTTCACGCTCATCACCTGTGCTCTGCTGGTCGAAGATCTCGCCAAGCCGATGCGGTTCTATCGCATGGTCACGCGGCCGAACTGGAACTCGTGGCTCGTCAAAGGCGGGGTGATTCTCGGTGTTTACCTCGTGACGACGCCGCTGGCGATCCTGCTGCGCTGGCTGGAGATGGATGCCGCGGCGAACGTCGTGCGCTGGATCAACGTGCCGATCGCCCTTGCCGTCGCGGGATACACGGCGTTTCTGTTCGCGCAGTGCAAGGGTCGCGACCTGTGGGAGAGCAAGTGGCTCCTGCCGCACCTCATCGCGCAGGCGGTGATGCTGGGGAGCGCGGTGTTTCTCGCGTTCAATCCCGCCGCCTGGCGCTGGATGGCCGAGGCGAATCCGCTCGCCACGATCGTGCTGCTCGCATCAGGCGTCGCGCATCTCATCTTCGCCATCAATGAGCGATTCGGATCCCATGATACGGACAATGCGCGCCAGGCGGCAGGATTCCTCGGTGTGGTACGACTCGGGTGGATGCGTTGCTTCAATGAGTCTCTGCTCACGGGAGTGATGGGGGCGCTGATCGTTCTGTTCTTCTTTCCGGGGGCGACAATCATTCCGTTGGTGCTGGGTCTCTACCTGTATGAGTACGCGTTTGTGCGGGCCGGCCAGTTGCCGCCGCTGTCGTAGTTGAGTGACGCGAAGACGCCAAGCGGCGTGCGGGCGGGTCGGAAGTCTGAGCGCCCCAGTGCAACGAGAGCGGGGCGCTGCGGCGCGAAGGGATGGAGTGAACAACGTGCGATCACACGATCCTGAGAACATGACGACGACGCCTCTGGAGTCTTTCCCGCCGATGGACCAGTGGGATGACTGGGTGGAGTACGACCCCGCCGCGTGGCCGCGCAAGGTGGAGAAGCGCTACGTGCTCGTGCCCACGACGTGCTTCAACTGCGAAGCCGCGTGCGGACTGGTGGCGTACGTCGAGAAGGGGGCGGGAGGCGACGAAGCGATCGCGCAACGCGAAGACGCAATCGGCGTTCCACGATCATCGCGCCCGCTTGCGTCTTCACTTCCTCAATTGAAGATCACCAAACTCGAGGGCAATCCCCACCACCCCGCCTCGCGCGGCAGGAACTGCGCCAAAGGCCCCGCGACCATCAACCAGGTGCAGGATCCCAATCGCATTCTCTATCCGCTCAAGCGTGTCGGGCCGCGCGGCTCGGGCCAGTTCGAGCGCACGACGTGGGATGAAGTGCTCGACACCTTTGCCGCCCGCATCCGCAAAGCGCTCATCGAGGACCGGCGCACGGAGATCATGTATCACGTCGGCCGGCCGGGGCACGACGGCTACATGGACCGCGTCCTGCAGGCGTGGGGGGTGGACGGGCACAATTCGCACACCAACGTGTGCTCGTCCGCCGCGCGCGTGGGTTACGCGCTGTGGTCGGGCGCTGACCGCCCTTCGCCCGATCACGGCAACGCGAAGTTCATCCTCATGCTCTCATCTCACCTCGAGACGGGGCACTACTTCAACCCGCACGCGCAGCGCATCATCGAGGGGCGCAACAAGGGGGCGAAGGTCTGCGTCATCGACGTGCGCCACTCGAACACCGCATCAATGGCCGATCACTGGCTCGCGCCCTGGCCGGGCACCGAGGCGATGCTCCTGCTGGCCATCGCGCACGTTCTGCTCAACGAGAATCTCTTCAACCGCGAATACGTCAGGCAATGGGTGAACTGGCGCGAGTACCTGAAGGCCAAGGCGCCGCATGAGCCGCTCGACTTCGACCGCTTCGTCGAGCACCTCAAGGCGCATTACGCTTGCACGACGCCCGAGGCGGCCGAACAGGAGTGCGGCGTCGAGGCGGAGACGATCCGCACGATCGCGCGCGAGATCGGCGCGGCCGGCAGCGCGCTGGCGACGCACGTCTGGCGCAACGCCGCGGCCGGCAACCTCGGCGGCTGGCAGGTGGCGCGGTGCCTCCAGTTCATCGTGGTGCTCATGGGCGCGGTGAACACGGTGGGCGGCACGCACCTCAACAGCAACAACAAGTTCGTCCCGCCGCCCTTCCTCAAGCCCCCGCCGCAGAACGTCTGGAGCGAACTGCTCTATCCGATCGAGTATCCGCTCGCCTACCACGAACTCTCCTACCTGCTGCCGCACTTCCTTGAAGAGGGTCGCGGCAAGGTCGATGTCTACTTCACCCGCGTCTACAACCCGGTGTGGACGAATCCCGACGGGATGATGTGGGAGAAGATGCTGCGCGATGAGAGGAAGATCGGCCTGCACGCCGCCCTCACGCCGGTGTGGAGCGAGACGGCGCAATACGCCGACTACGTCCTGCCGATGGGCAACGGGGCCGAGCGCCACGACCTGATGAGCCAGGAGACCCACGCGGCCAAGTGGATCAGTTTCCGCCAGCCGGTGCTGCGCGTCGCAGCCGAGCGCCTCGGCAAGAGCGTCGAGTTCTCGTATCAGGCCAACCCCGGCGAGGTGTGGGAGGAAGATGAGTTCTGGATCGAACTCTCCTGGCGCATCGATCCGGACGGCTCGCTGGGCGTGCGCAAGTACTTCGAGTCGCCGTATCGGCCCGGCGCGAAGATCACGATCGAGGAGTACTACCGCTGGATCTTCGAGAACTCGGTGCCGGGCCTGCCCGAGGCGGCCAGGACGGTGGGCATGACGCCTCTCGAATACATGAAGCGCCACGGCGCGTTTCTCGTTGAGGCCGAGGCGTACACGGGACACCTCGCGAAACTCAAGGCGGAGCAGACTCAGGGCGCCGAGGCGCGCGAAGACGGCAGCGTGACCAAGGACGGCAGACCGATCGGCGTGCGGTACGGCGACGCGGTCGTCACCGGCTTTGCCACGCCCTCGCGCAAACTCGAAATCTACAGCGAGACGATGCGCCAGTGGAACTGGCCCGAGTATGACCTGCCCGCCTACATCGAGAGCCACATCCACCGCAGGCACATGGATCGCCGCAAAGGCGAATACGTCCTGATCCCGACGTTCCGCCTGCCGACGCTCATTCATACGCGCAGCGCCAACGCGAAGTGGCTCTACGAACTCTCCAACGCCAACCCGGTGTGGATGCATCCGCAAGACGCTGAGATGCAGGGTGTGAAGACGACGGACCTCATCAAGGTCGCCACGCGCATCGGCTACTTCGTCAACAAGGTGTGGGTGACGGAGGCGATGCGCCCCGGCGTGATCGCGTGCTCGCACCACCTCGGCCGCTGGCGCCTCTTCGACGACGGGACGGATCGCATGGCCGCGTGCAAGGTGTCGCGCGAGGAAATCGCGCCGGGGCAGTTCCGCTTCCGCAAGATCGAGAAGATCGGCCCCTACGCCAGCAGCGACCCGGACACGAAGCGCATCTGGTGGTCCGACGGCGGGGTGCATCAGAACCTGACCTTCCCCGTGCAGCCCGACCCGGTTTCGGGAATGCACTGCTGGCACCAGGCGGTCACGATCTCGCGCGCCGGGCCGGGCGATGCGTACGGCGACGTCTTCGTGGACACGAACAGGTCGATGGAGGTGTACCGCGAGTGGCTGGGCAAGGCGCGTCCCGGTCCAGGGCCGGGCGGGTTGCGCCGGCCTCTGTGGCTGGCCCGGGCGGTGCGGCCGAGCGCGGAGGCGTATCGCGCGGTGTGAGGGAGAGGCGGGGTTGGGCCGCACTTCCGCGCCCGGCCGGCCGCGCCAACCGTGAACCCGCTCCCCGCGCGCGCCGATAGAAGCCGACGGTCCTGCTACCCTTTTGCCTTCACGAACGCCGCCAGCCGCGAAGGTCTGCCGATGTCCACCCATGCCGCCACGTCCGAGCGCCCGGTCCCGCCGGGAGCGCCCGCTTCGCTCCCCGAAGGCGCGCGCGAGTCGCGCTGCGCCCCCGAGGCCGACGGCTCTCGCCACGACTTTGACGTCTCCATCGGCCTGCTGTGCTACCGCGACCGGCAGTTCATCGACGACCTTCTCGCCTCGATTCTCCGGTCGAGCCGGCGCTACCGCTACGAGTATCTCCTCTCCGACAACGGCTCGACGGACGGGACGCGCGAGATGGTGCGCGACAAGTACCCGTTCGTCACGATACTGGAGAATGGAACGAACCTCGGCGTCGCGGGGGGGCGCAACCGCCTCTTCTGGAACAGCCGCGCCAAGTACACGATGATCCTCGACTCGGACACGCTCGTGCACGACGGCGCGATCGACACACTCATCGACACGGCGGAGGCGAAGGAGCGAGCGGCGATCGTGGCGCCGAAACTCGTGTACCGGGACGGCTCGCTGCAACTGAGTTGCCGCCCCTTTCCGCGCCTGCACCACATCCTCATCGAGGGGACGAAGTACCGGCGATACTTCGAGTGGACGGGCGTACCGGCCCGGGTGGACATGCGCCATGTCAGCCACGATCAACTCATGCCCATCGACTGCGTCTACGGCGCCGCGATGCTGGTGCGCAACCGCGCCGCGCGGGCGATCGGCGGATTCGACGAAGGCTACTTCTACCAGTACGAGGATTACGACCTGTGCTTCCGCGCCAGGCGGGCCGGCTTCGAGAACTGGTATCAGCCCGCGGCCGTGGTGACGCACTTCTACGAGCGCGAGGAGCGCGGGGTCTTTCACCCGCGCCTCAAGACGCACCTCAAGTCGATCTGGCGGTTCCAGGCGCGGAACATGTGGCGCCTGTGGCGGGCGCCCGTCGTGAACCGCCGCGACCTCGACGGCGACAAGGTGCCGGCGAACGCGCGTCAGCTTTCTTGAGAGGAAGTCGAGCAGTCGGCACAGGACGGGATGGGCGCGGCGGCCCATGACGCGCGACGACTCACCAAGCGGACGGCAGCCGGACTCCACTTGATTCGGAACTGGCAGCGGCTCGGGCGAGGCCGCAACGCCGTCAATTCAGGCTTTCAACGGTTCGGGTGATGAGATTGAGGCGATGTCGACGGGAGCCGTCGCGCCCAGTGAGCGAATGCTCGATCACCTCCGCGCCGCCGTTCACATCGAAGAAGACAGTGAGAGATTCGGTGAGGAGAGGCGTGCTTGAAGGCAGCAGGATGCCCCGTCCGTAGTGGAACTTGTAGTGCTTCATCGATGTCGGCCAGTGCGGTCCGAGAGGGCTGGGGCCGGTCACGAGTACGGCGCCCGCCAGATTGCGATCCACTTCCGCTGCGGTGTCGCCCGCGACAACGCCGAATGACAGAAACTCAAAACTCTGGAGTCCTGAGAAGGGGTACGTTCGGCTGCGACGGTACGCCCAAAGCGCATTCCATTGGGCGAGTTCGTGCCAAGCGAGGCTGAGCAACACCAGGCAAAGCACGGCGAGAAGCACGCGGCGCAACCAGCGTGGCCGGCGAATGTCCTGTGGAATCCCCTTCATGGCGACTCCGGCTCTTTATCCCCGCTGCGCGAGCATGACCTGGAAGGCGAGTTGCTCGAGTTGCACGGCGAGATCGACGCTGTTGATCGAGACGTGCGGCGGGACCTGCAGGCGCTTGGGCGCGAAGTTGAGGATGCCTGAGACGCCCGCGCGGACGAGGGCGTCGCACACGCTCTGCGCCGCCGGGGCGGGCACGGCGATCACGCCGAAGCGCACCGCCTGCTCGCGCACCACGCGCGGCAGGTCGGCCATCGGATGCACCGTCACGCCGTGAACGCTCTGGCCCACGATCGACTCGCTCACGTCGAACGCGCCCACGAGGTGAAAGCCCTTGCGCCGAAAGCCCGCGTGGTCGAGCAGCGCCCGGCCGATGTTGCCCACCCCGACGAGGCAGACGTTGGAGACCTGGTCGCTCCCGAGCAGCCGGCGCAGTTCCGCGGCCAGTTGCGCGACGCTGTAGCCGATGCCCGGCTGGCCGAACTGCCCGAAGTACCCGAGGTCTTTGCGCACCTGCGCATCGGTCAGGCTCAACGCCTGCCCCAGTTGCTTGGACGACACCGTCGTACGGCCGTGGTCCAGCAGTTCCTCGATCTCGCGAAGATAGAGGCTGAGGCGCTTGACGGCGGGAAGGGGGATCGAGGGCAACGGCTCGCGGGCCGCGGGGTTGCGGGACATGGCACACCCGTGCGAAAGGTTCGATAACCGCAAAAGTGGTCGAATCCGGGGCAGTTTTCCGCCGCCCGGCGGCGACCGGGCCTTGCGCCCGGGCCGCCACCGTGTACCATACTCCGTCGGAGGGCGCGGATCGAACCGGCCCGCCTGGGGCCGCCGCGTTGCGGTGACGCCGCATCTGAATGTCGCGTCGCGGCAACACGCCGCACAGTCAACGTCCGCGTTCCTGCGGCGCGGCGATCGGCGGGGCCGGGCACGGCGGTTGCATCGCGACCGGCGGTCCCTCCAACTGAAGAAAGGCACGACCATGAGCGTTCTTGTTCTCTGCGCCGCCGCGGCCTTGGGCGCCGCCAACCCCAACTACATCCTCAACGAGCCGGTGTCGCGCGGCAGCCTGCGCGAAGTGCTCCTCGAATGCACCCCGTATCCCTACGGCCGGTCGCGCATCGTCAGCCGCGACATGCCCGCCACCCCCGAGTTCATCATCGACGGCGAGCGGGTGCTCAGCCGCACGCCCGCCGATCAACCCTGGTGCGCAACGCCCGGCCCGGCGTGGTACGGCGCCCCGGCGGACACCTTCGTGCGGGCGCACGCGCTCGTCGGCGAGGTGGCGATTTCGTTCGATCCGTTCTCCTCCTTCCGCCCCGGCACGCCGGGCCAGTTGTACCGCGCTCAACGCTACTGGCTCAATGAGTCGGGAATGGTGAACCAGGCGCGGCTGGTGCGCCGCGCGATCCGGCCGGCGAGCGTGGAGGAGCAGTCCGAGGGGGCGGCGCCCGAGCCCATCATGATCATCCCCGTCCCCGGAAGGAATCCCTCGACGCGCGACCTGCCGCTCGAGGTGCATCGCCTCTCGCCCACGCGCGTGCTCATTACTGACGGCAGCGTGCCCGGCCCGGTTGAGACGGCTTCGATGCAGAAGTAACGCCTCGAACGAGCAGCCCTTCGCCGCGGACCGGCGAGGGAGCCGAAAACACCTCCCGGCCTCCGACGGACAGGCATCCGTCGGAGGCTGTCGTTGCGCCAGGCCTCGATCGCAGCGTGCAACGGTTTGACCAGGCGGCGACTATACTCGACCTGGTGCGGGCGCCGGGCCGATCTTCCTTGCGCGGGCGGTATCGCCTGCCGGGCCGGGGCGGCCCGGGGGCGAGCCGTGCATCGCCCCGAAGCGCCTTCGAGAGGATGGATGCAGCATGTCGGACTCCGGATCGCCGATCACCCCCCGCGCCATCGCCACCGTCGCCACCGACCCCGAGAGCGCCATCCGCCAGACGCGCGAGGCCTACGAGCGGCTGCGCAGCGAGATTGCCAAAGTCATCGTCGGGCAGGATGAGGTCGTCGAGCAGATGCTCATTACCCTCTTCTGCCACGGCCACGCGATCCTCGAAGGCGTGCCGGGCCTGGCCAAGACGCTGCTCATCTCGACGATCGCGCGGACGCTCAACCTGCGCTTCAGCCGCGTGCAGTTCACGCCCGATCTCATGCCCGCGGACATCACGGGCACGGAAGTGATCGACGAAGACAAGGCGACGGGTCAGCGGAGCCTGCGCTTCGTGCGCGGCCCGGTCTTCGCCAACGTGATTCTGGCCGATGAGATCAACCGCACGCCGCCCAAGACGCAGGCGGCGCTGCTCGAAGCGATGCAGGAGGGGCAGGTGACGGTGGGGGGGCACGGCCACCCGCTGCCCAAGCCCTTCTTCGTCCTCGCCACCCAGAACCCCATCGAGCAGGAGGGAACCTACCCCCTGCCCGAAGCCCAACTCGACCGCTTCATGTTCATGATCCGCATCGGCTACCCGAAGCCCGAGCAGGAACTGGAGGTGATCCGGCGCACGACGGCGACGCACGCGGCGACGATCACCGCCGTCCTGAGCGGCGAGGACGTGGCGACGGTGCAGGACCTCGTGCGGCAGGTCCCCGTGGCCGATCACGTGCTGCGTTACGCGCTCAATCTCGTCCGCGCCACGCGGGTGCGCGACCCGGAGGCGGTGAAACCCAGGATCGTGACGGACTATCTCTCGTGGGGCGCCGGGCCGCGCGCCAGCCAGTACCTCGTCCTCGCGGCCAAGGCGAAGGCGATCCTCGCGGGGGGCACGCACGTGATGCCCGAGCACATCCGCGCCGTCGCCCGCCCCGTCATGCGGCACCGCATCATCACCAACTTCAACGCCGAAGCCGACGGCGTCACGACGGACCACATCATCGAGAGCCTGCTGGAGACGATCCCGGTGGAAGGCACCGACGCGGCGACGATGCGGAAGATGGATGCGGTGTTGAAGTGAGATGGACGGTGACGTTGATGAATGGACGTCATCTACGCCGACTTCGCGTGCGCGAGGACGTACACATCGCCGACGGTCTTGAGCCACTCGATGTCGCCGGCGTTGGCGCGTTCTTGAACTTCGCTCAGAAACTTCACAACATCAGGCTCGAAACACGGTTCAGACGGGTCGTCGCGCGGGTACACAGCCTCGACCACGACGCGAACAGCATGGGAGCCGCTCTCAAACCACATCGTCTGCTTGGCGCGTTCGCCTTTGAGCCTCATCGTTCACCTGTTCAGATAATGCAGCGTCACCAGTTTGGCTGCCTGATCATAGGGAAGCCACGCCCAGACGGCTTTAACCGGCGTGCCGTCCGCAAGCATCTGCTCGACTTCGACACAGGGATTCGGTCGCGCGCGCGGCCGCTCCGCCAGAAGCGTCGCGTCACGAAGCCCGCTCACGGCCTGCCATTGCGGAACTCGGCGCTCGCGCAGTCGCTGCGCCGCATGAAGAGCAACCGCGTAGCGATCCGCTTCCACGGCTGCCCGAATTCGGTCGAAGAGTTGGCCCACGGTCGTGTCTCGAATTCGTCTGCTTCAACCTATCCTACCAAAGGACAAAAGATCCGCCAAGTTCATCATCACCTCGGTTGAGAAACTCATGCCGCCCGCCACCCCTCTCCAGACCGACGACTATCTCGCCCCCGCGACGCTGGCGCGCCTCGGCGCGTTTGAGTTGCGCGCCCGCATGATCGTCGAGGGCATTCGCTCGGGCATGCACGCCAGCCCGTACTACGGCTTCTCCGTCGAGTTCGCCCAGCACCGCCAGTACGTCCAGGGCGATGACATTCGGCACCTCGACTGGAAAGTCTTCGGCCGCAGCGACAAACTCTACCTCAAGCAGTATGAGCAGGAGACGAACCTCGACGTGGTCCTCCTCGTCGATTCCTCGGGCTCGATGCGCTTCGGCACGCTCAACGCGACGGGTGAGGACGCCACCAAGCGCATCTGGCGCAAGTTCGATCACGCCACCGCCCTCGGCGCCGCGATGGCGTTTCTCGCCCTCCAGCAGCAGGACCGCGTCGGCATGATCGTCTACGCCGACGCCGTGCGGGCGCTCGTCAACCGCAGCAGCGCCGGCGGGCACTGGCGGCAGATCATCTCCGCCCTCAACACCCATCCCGTCGAGGCGCCGACGAACATCGCCCGCTGCGTCGACCAGGCGCTGGGCAAGGTGACCAATCGCGTCCTCTTCGTCATCATCAGCGACTTCTTCGACGACCCCGAGCAGATCCGCAGCGCCATGGCCCGGGTGCGCCACCGCGGCCACGACCTCATTCTCTTCCAGGTGCTCGACCGGCAGGAGATGCGCTTCGACTTCCGCACCCCCGCGCCCTTCGAGGGCATGGAGGAGGAGGGCCGGCTCAACCTCGACCCGCGCTCGTTGCGGCAGGCCTATCTCGATATCCTCGGTGAGCACTGCCGCACGCTCGAAAAGACGGCCCGCGGCTTTCACTTCGACTACCAGCGCATCGACTCGCACGATTCGCTCGGCCCGGTGCTCAGCCACTTCCTCGCAAGGCGGATGGCGCAGGGGCAGAGGAGGCGCGGATGAACTTCGTTCACGCCGGCCTTGCGATCGCCGGACTCGCCGCGGTGGCGATCCCGATCATCATTCACCTGCTGTTCCGCCAGCGCCGCCGGCCGATCGAGTGGGGCGCGATGCGCTTTCTGCTCGAGGCCTACCGGCGCTCGCGCCACCGCATGCGACTCGAGCAGTGGCTGCTGCTGGCGGTGCGCTGCCTGATTCTGGCGCTTCTCGGCCTGGCGCTGGCGCGGCCGCTGCTGAGCGATTCGGCCCTGCCCATCGGGCCGGGCAGCCGCGTCGTCTACCTCATCATCGACAACGGCGTGGCATCAACGGTCACCGACGCGGCGGGCACCACGGCGCTGCAGCGCCACCGCCAGAGCGCCACGGCCATCATCAACACCCTGACCGCGTCGGATCGCGTCGCGCTCGTCTCGGCGGCGCGGCCGATCGAAGCGCTCGTCGATCCGCCGGCAGTCGATCACGCCGCGGTGCTGGCGCGCCTCGGGGAGATGGCGGCGGTGCATGCGCCGGCCGACCTTGACGCCGCCCTCAACCGCGTGCGCGAGTCCATCACGCTGCGCCAGGATGACCCGAGTCCCGCGTTCGTCTACCTGCTGAGCGACTTTCTGAGCGGTTCGGCGGACTTGACGAGGCCGCTGAGCGCGCGATTGGCGATCGAGGGGCGGCCGGTCACGCTCATCGCCTCCACGCCCGCGGCCGAGTCGGTGCGCAACGTGCAGGTGACGTCGATCGACTCGATGCGCCGCGTCGCGCTCGCCGGCGCGACGGACCTGAGCGGGCAGTTCACCGTCCGCCTGCGCCGCGTCGGGGAGACGAGCGACGAGGCGGTTACGGTCGTGCGCCTCAGCGCCGAGCCTCTCGCGGCGCCCCCGCCCGCGACCGTGCGCTGGAGCCGGGGCCAGAGCGAAGCGACCGTGGACCTGCGGCTCGATCTGCGCGGCGTCGAGGCGGGCGAAGTCGTCGTAACCGCCTCGATCGACCGCGACGCCCTCGCGGCCGACAACGCGCGATTCAACGTCCTCGAGGTGCGCGAGGCCCTGCGCGTCGCCGTGCTCGATCGGCGCGAGTTCGGCCGACCGGGCGATCTCGCATCCTACCCCAGCGGGTCGTGGTTCCGGCGGGCGCTTGACCCGGGAACGGGATCGCAGATCAGCCTGATGGACCTCGATCCGGCGTCGATCGATCGCGCCGCGATGCGGCGCCTCCAGGCCGCCATCCTCACGCGACCCGATCTGGTGACGGACGAAGGCTGGGGCGTTCTCGGCGAGTTCCTCGATGCGGGCGGCCTGCTCTGGATCGCGCCGTCAGAGCGGGACCAGGTCGCGACGTGGACGGACCTGGCCGCGTCGCGCCTCGGACTCGACTGGCGCTGGGCGCGGGAAGCGGTCGCCGCGGGCGAAGGTGAAACCGACGTTGCCCTCGCCGACGACCAGCCGACGAGCGAACTGCTCGCGCTGCTCGGAAGCGAACTCGGGGAACTCATCAAGCCTGTGCGCGTGGCGCGCGTGCTCCCCGTCGCGGAGGGAGTGGAACCGAGCCAGGTCGTGCTGCGGCTCTCGGACGGCTCGCCGTGGATGGTCTGGAGCCCGGGCGGCGGGACGCGGAGAGGATCGGTCGTCTACCTCGCCAGCGCCGTTCACCTCGAGTGGACGAGCCTGCCCGCCAAGCCCTTCATGGTGGCGCTGGTTCACGAGGTGGTGCGGCAGGGGATCGGCCACGCCTATCAGCAGCGGTCGCTCGCTCCCGGAGAGGCGCTGGCGGCGGCGCTTCCGTTCGGCGCGGCGACGCTTCGCGCACCGGGCGGCGAGGCGATCACCATCCTCGATCGCGACGGCGCGGCGCGCCTCGACCGGCCGATCGCCGAGGCCGGCGTCTACGACGTGCTCGATGAGCGAGGCGCGGCGCTTGGCCGGCTCGGCGTCAACGTTGAGCCCGACGCCGCCCGCACTGAGGCGCTCGGGGCCGCGCAGGTGCGCGACTGGCTGGCGACGAGCGGCGCCTGGCGCTGGCTCGACGAGAGCGCGACGGCCCTGGCCGAACAGACGACGTGGGGCGAAGTCAGCCTCGCGCTGCTGCTGGCGGTGCTGGCGCTGACGCTGCTCGAAACGATCCTGGCTCGCCGGTTCAGCCATGGCCTGCGGCGCGAACTCGAAGGCGGCGGACTCGACGCCGACCGTCTGGCGCTGACCTCGACGATCGCAGCCGGAGGCCGCGCAACATGAACGACCTGTGGCGCTGGCTGCTCAACCTCGACCGCCTCCCGCCCGACGCGCAGAACATGGCGCTGGGGTGGGAGCGGCCGCTGCCGGGATGGCTGTGGGTGCTGGCGATCGTGCTCCTGGGCCTGTACGCGGTGTGGAGTTACAGCGGGCTGATCGGCAATCGCCGCGGCCGCGGCGCCATGGCGCTCGCCCGCGCGGCTCTGCTCCTGCTGCTCGTCGCGCTCCTCGCCGGTCCGGCGATCGTCGTTCCGCGCGAACTCATCGAGCGCGACTGGGTCGTGTACCTTCTCGACCGGTCCAGATCAATGTCAATCGGCGACCTGCCCGGGCGCATCAGCCGGGAAGAGCAACTGCGCCGCGTGCTGAGCGCCTCGTCGGGGGTGCTCGACGCCGTCGCGGCCGACCACGAGACGCTGTGGCTGGGCTTCGATGAAGGAGCCTACGACCTGGAGCCGTCCGGGCCCGCGGGTCCGCCCAGGCTCGATGAGCCGCAGGGTCGGCGGACGCTGCTGGCCGCGTCGCTCGACCAGGCGCTGCGCCGCCTGTCGGCAAGGCCGGTCAACTCGATCGTGCTCTTTTCCGACGGGCAGACGCCCCAGCCGGCGACGCGGGCCGTGCTGCGGCAACTCGAGGCCAACGCCGTGCCGATCATCGTCGTCCCGCTGGGCTCGGGCGAGGCGGTGCGCGATCTCGCCGTCGGGCGCGTGGAATCGCCCACCCGCGCCTTCGCCCACGACATCGTGCCCGTCGATGTGACGATCGACCGCCTCGGGGACGGCCGCGATGGCGCCGCGGCCGAAGTCAGACTCGTCGACGCCCTCACCGGCGAGGTCTACGACAGCGAGACGCTCGGCCCGGGCGACGAACGCGACCGCGTGACGCTGCTCGCCCGCCCGCGCCTGGCCGGCCCGGCGACGTGGCGCGTCGTCATCGAGTCCGCCGGCCTCGACCTCATCGAAGGCAACAACGAGCGCGAGTTCGACATCGACCTCGTCGATCGACCACTCAAGGTGCTCTACGTCGAGGCCCGGCCGCGATGGGAATACCGCTGGATCAAGGACATGACCATCCGCGAACGGACGATCGACTCGAGCGTGATGCTCCTTTCGGCCGACCGCGACTTCGCGCAGGAGGGCAACACGCCGATCACGCGGCTGCCAAACTCGCCCGAGGAGTGGGAGCCGTATGACGTGATCGTCCTCGGCGACGTCCACGCGGACTTTTTCTCCGCGGCGCAGCAGGACATGATCCGAGCGCACGTGTCCGAGCGGGGGGCGGGCCTGCTGTTCATCGCCGGCGCGCGCGCCAATCCGAGCGCGTTCGCCGACAGCCCGCTCTCGGCGCTGCTTCCCATGCGGGGCAATCTCAACCTGCCGCTCGTCGGCGAGCCGGTGCGCATGCAGCCGACCGACACGGCCCACCGCCTGAGCGTGCTGCAATTGATGCTCGGCGACCGCGACGCGTGGGAGGTGCTCACCGATCCGAGCCAGCCCTGGGCCGATCTGCAATGGGCGCTGCGCCTCGACCGTCGGGCGCTCAAGCCGGCCGTCGAAGTGCTGGCGACAACCGCCCAGCCATTCGACGGCGGCGAGCCGCTCCCGCTCGTGACCTTCATGCGCTTCGGCGCGGGGCAGAGCGTGTTCGTCGCCACGGACGAGACGTGGCGGTGGCGCTTCGGGCTGGGCGACCTCCTCCAAGAGCAGTTCTGGAACCAACTCATCCGCATGCTCGGCCGCGACCGCCTCACGCTCTCGGGCCGGCCGGCGGCGCTGACGGTGAATCCCCGCAGGGCCGAGGTCGGCCAGCCGATCGTGATCGAACTGCGCCTCCTCGACGCCGAACTCGCCCAGCGAGCCGTCTCGGAGATTCCCGTCGAACTCGTCGATCCCGCCGACGGCTCAGTCGTGGCCCTCTCGCTCTCGGCCGTGGACGACACGCTGACGCGCTACGAGGCGGCGTACGTGCCGGACCGCGCCGGAATCCTCGAGGTGCGAATCGTCGATCCGGCGCTGGCGCGATTCGACCTCGGTCAGCGGATCGAAGTGGCCCGGCCGGAGGACGAGATGCGCCGTCCCGACGCGGATCACGAGTTGCTCCGGACGCTGGCGGAGGAGACGGGCGGCCAGGTGATCGATCCCTCCGCGGGCGGCCAAGCCGCGCCGCTCGAGGCGCTGCGCGACCTGCCCAACCGCTCCATCCGCACGCCGATGGATCTCGTCGAGCCGCTGTGGGACACACCTTTGTGCCTCATCCTTGTCGTGCTGCTGCTCACGACCGAGTGGATCGGCCGCAAGATGCTCCGGTTGAACTGAGCGCGAGGTTTGCGGTGCGGTTCGCAGGCGTCGCTGCCCGCCTCACCCCCCGATCTTCTCGCTCAGAAACGCCTGCACCTTGTCGATCCCGAGGCGCTCCTGCTGCAGCGTGTCGCGGTGGCGCACCGTGACGGTCTGGTCCTGGAGCGTATCCGAGTCGATGGTGAAGCAGTAGGGCGTGCCGGCCTCATCCATGCGGGCGTAGCGCTTGCCGATGGTCTGCTTGACGTCGATCTGCACCGCCCACTTCTCGCGCAACAGCATGTACAACTTCTCCGCGATCTCCGGCATGCCGTCCTTGTTGACGAGCGGGAAGATCGCCGCCTTGATCGGCGCCAGGCGCGGGTGGAACTTCATGAACACCCCGCTCGGACGCGCGCCGTCGGGCGTGTACGCCTCGCACAGCAGCGCCAGCGTGCCGCGGTCGGCCCCGGCCGAGGGCTCGATGACGTGGGGGAAGTAGCGCTCGTTGCGCTCCTGGTCAAAGTAGCGCAGTTTGTCGCCCTTGCCGCACGCGTTCGCGTGGGCCTTGAGGTCGAAGTCGGCGCGGTGGGCGACGCCTTCGAGTTCGCCAAAGCCCGGCGCCGTGAACGGGAAGCGGTACTCGATGTCGCACACGCCCGCCCCTTCCTTGGCGTAGTGCGCGAGTTCCTCCTTCTCGTGCTCGCGGAGTTGCAGGTTGTCGCCGGCGAGGCCGATCGACTTCCACCACGCGTAGCGGCTGTCGCGCCAGAACCTGTACCACTCGTTCGCCTGGTCGGGGCGGATGAAGAACTCGATTTCCATCTGCTCGAACTCGCGGCTGCGAAAAGTGAAGTTGCGCGGCGTGACTTCGTTGCGGAAGGCCTTGCCCTGCTGCGCGATTCCGAAGGGAACTTTCACGCGGCTGGTGTCAACGACGTTCCAGAAGTTGCAGAAGATGCCCTGCGCGGTTTCGGGGCGGAGGTAGGCTTTGCTTTCTTCGTCCTGAACCGCTCCGACGAAAGTGATGAACATGAGATTGAACTGACGAGGCTTGGTGAGCGACCCGGGCTTTCCAGTGTATGGTGAAGGAACGCGCTCCGCCGCCTTCTCCAGAAGACCAGATTCAATAACATCGATGTAATAACACCTCTCACCGTCGCCGATGTCTGCGAGCGCAATGCGAAACCGCTCTCCCACGTGCTCCGGAGTGAAACGGATCTTGCGAATGCCAAGATCTTTCTGCATGCGCTTGTCGTGCTCAAGAATTGACACTGCTTCGCTGGGATTCGACGCAATAAAGGTGCGCAGAGGGATCACAGTTGTGTCGACGAGGTTGTTGCGGAACTTCATCACTGCGGGCGCGTGCTCTGACTCGATCGCACCAAACATGCCCTGCAAGTGATCCGCGCGGAATCGCTGCTTCGTCTCCTTGTCATCCACCATCGGATCGTTGAACCCGCCGACGTGTCCGCTCGCCTCCCACACCTTCGGGTTCATGATGATCGTGCAATCCACACCGACCATGTCGATGAGTTCGCCATCCGGCCCTCGGCCGGGGCAGCGGACGATGTCGTGCCACCATGCCTCTTTCAGGTTGCGCTTGAGTTCGGTGCCCAGCGGGCCGTAGTCCCAGAAGCCGTTGATGCCGCCGTAGATCTCGGAGGACTGCCAGATGAAGCCGCGGCGGCGGCACAGCGCGACGATGTCGTCCATGCTGCGCGTCGCGGCGGGGGTCGATGAGGGATTGGCGCTTTCGCTCGTCATGAGGCAAGGGTAGGAGGCACGGGCGCAGAACGCGAAGGGTGCAGCGCCCGCAGATTCCGCCGTTTAGCCGCGACCCGAAGGCTCGGCGCAGGGGAGCGCGCTCGCACGCGAAGCCGCAAGCGGCGTGATCCACCGCGATTTCCGGAAGCACCCTTGGCGCGGCGGCCGCTCTCGGGTATGCTCTCAGGAGCAGGAGAGGAGCCTCGCCATGAACAGTCGATTCCGCATTCCCGCCGCGCTGGCGGTTGCCTTCGCCGCCCACGCCGCCACGGCCGACGTCATCTACGACAACACGACGAGCGGCAGCCAGACGCGGTCCTTCACCCAACTCCAGATCGGCGATGAGGTGCAGGCGGCCGGGACGCTGCGCACCGTCACTGAACTGCACATCGGCGTCTCGATGCAGGGACAGGCGGGTACGGCCGACCTCCAGCCCCGCCTCTACGCCAACGACGGCCTCAACGGGTTGCCCGGCACGCTCATCTGGGAAGGCGCGGTGCGCAACGACGTACCCCTCACCGGCGGGGACGACCTCATTCAGTTCAACGTGCCGCACATCGAAGTTCCCGACACGTTTACGTGGACGATCCAGATTTCCGACACCCGCCCCGTCGCCGCCGGACTGCCGCACTACAACCCGCCGGGCGTCGGCTCCAGCCCCGACTACGCCTGGTTTGGCAACGGCTCGACGTGGACGAAGTTGACGGACCCGAACGGCCGGCCGATCAACTTCATGGCCCGCGTCATCGCCGCGGCGCCCTCGCGGATCACCCTGGCCGTCTCGGCGCAGTGCCCGGGCGGAGGCGGGATCATCGTCGAGTGGGGAGGCGCGTCGCCCAACGGGCAGGTCGCGCTGCTCTTCGCGCGCTCCGCGGGCAACTTCGTCATTCCCAACAACCGGCCCTGCGCCGGGACGGTGCTCGGCCTGTCGAGCAATCAGTTGCAGGTCGCCTTCACCGGCGGCGCCGGCCAGGGCGGCTCGCGCATGATCCAGGGCAACATCGGCCCGGGCGCCTGCGGCGGCTTCCTGCAACTCCTTGATCTGACGACGTGCGGCACAAGCAACACGGCGGAGATCAGGTAGGGTGCAACGAAGGACGAAACGCGCCTGCTCTGCGCTCGCGCTCCCCTCCGCAGAGCCTCCGGGTCGCGGCTCACCACCCGTCAGATCCCATCCCCCATCGCGCCGACCGCGACGGGTTCGTCGATGGTCTCGGTCCTGAGCACCCGCGCGCCGACGACCGGCTCGAATCGCGCCTGGAAGAAGCGCAGGTGTTTCGGCTCAAAGGTGAACCGCAGGCCGACGATGTTCTCCGCCTGCTCGTAGAGGTCGATCACCGCCTCGGCCGTGACGTCCATGTGCGCCTGGGTGTAGACGCGGCGGGGGATGGTGAGGCGGATGAGTTCGAGTTTCGGGAAGAGGTTCTCGCCAGTGTCGTGATGGCGGCCGGCGGAGACAGCCCCGCGCTCCATCGCCCGCACCCCCGACTGCACGTAGAGAGCGGCGGCAAGGGCCTGCGCGGGAAACTCCTCGCGCGGAATGTGCGGCAGGAAGCGCGCGGCATCGACGAAGATGCCGTGCCCGCCGATCGGGCGCACGATCGGGACCCCGGCCCGGACCAGCGCGTTGCCGAGGTACTCGACCTGACCGATGCGGGCGCGGATGTGGTCGAGTTGGACCGACTCCTCGATGCCGATGGCCATGGCTTCCATGTCGCGCCCGGCCAGGCCGCCGTAGGTGTGCAGCCCTTCGTAGACGACGACGAGGTTGCGCGCCTTGTCCGCGAGGTCGTCGTCGTTGACGGCCAGCCACCCGCCGATGTTCACGAGGCTGTCCTTCTTGGCGGAGTTCGTGCAGCCGTCGGTGTGCGAACACATGTCCAGGAGGATGTCGGCGATGGTGCGGTGGCTCTGACCCTTTTCGCGCATCCTGATGAAGTAGGCGTTCTCGACGGCACGCGTGGCGTCCATCATCACCCTGATGCCGTGCCGGTGGCAGAGATCGCACGTGGCCTTGAGGTTCTCGAGGCTGATGGGCTGGCCGCCGGCCATGTTGACGTTGGTCTGGAGGCAGAGGTAGGGGATGCGCCCCGCGCCGACGCGCTTGATGAGCGCCTCGAGTTTGCGGAGATCGACGTTGCCCTTGAAGGGCAGGTCGCTTTGCGGATCGTGGGCCTCGTCGATGATGACGTCGACGAACGTGGCGCCGGCGAGTTCCTGGTGGGCCTTGGTCGTGGTGAAGTACATGTTGCCGGGGACGAAGTCGCCCGGCTTGATGCACATGATGCTGAGGATGTGCTCGGCCCCGCGGCCCTGGTGCGTCGGGATGACGTGCCGGTAGCCGTAGAAACGCCGCACCGCCGCTTCGAGGTTGTAGAAGTTGCGGCTGCCGGCGTAGGCCTCGTCGCCCATCATCAGCCCCGCCCACTGCCGGTCGCTCATCGCGCTCGTGCCCGAGTCGGTGAGGAGGTCGATGTAGACATCCTCGCTGCGCAGCAGGAAGGTGTTGAAACCGGCCTCGCGGATGGCCTCCTCGCGCTCGGCGCGGGTGGTCATGCGGAGGTGCTCGACCATCTTGATCTTGTAGGGTTCGGCCCAGGAATGGCGGCGCGGCATGGGGTGGCTCCTTGCGACATGGGGACGGGCGGATCGCCCGGGATTTATCAGGAGAATCGTATCTTCAATCAAGCCCCGGACCGGTCCCGCGGGCCGAATTGGGGTGGTTTTCCGGGTCGGCGCCCCTCCCGGAGCCCGGCGGGTGTAGTCCAGGATTGTGGCACATGCGACGTCCGAGGCGGCAGACGAGTTGCAGCCTTCATGCATTCCGCTTCGCGCGCGGCTTTCACCCCGGCGGGGCGCGCGAGTGTAGCCACGGGTGCAGCGAGACGAGGCGCAGCCCGGCGAGCGGAACCCGTGGTCAACGGCGCGCAGAGATTTCACCGCCCCGAAGGGTCGGCGGAGGCGTGCGACGTTCTTCGGCGAGCGACGCTTGAACAAATCGCATACCTGCCCATCTCACACTTCCATCGCCCCTCCCGGGGCGATTAGAAGACTTAGCGCGCTCTCTTCCACGGGTTCCGCTTGCTGCGCTTCGCTCCACCCGTGGCTACATTCGCCGGCCCCGTTGGGGCCCGAAAGGCAACCGGCTGCCGCCGGCTGCTCGCCGACCATGATCCCGAATGACGCGCCGTCAAACCGTGCATCGCAAGTGCCACAAATCTGGACTACACCCGCCCGGTCGCGCCGCTGGCACGTTCCCCCGCCGGGCGCTACCCTCACAGACTTAACGGATCGTCCCGCGACACGCTACGCACGCTTGAACCCGCGCCCTTGGGCGCCGGCGAACCAGGAATCACCCGACCATGGCCACGACCACTGAAACGACCGAAGAAATCAAGCTCGGCAGCGTCAACATCGAGGACGCGGGCGCCGCGTGCAAGAAGATCACCATCGAGATTCCCGCCTCCGTCATCGACGAGCGGATGAACACGGGGTTCAGCGAACTCGTCACGGCCGCGCGCCTGCCCGGCTTCCGCCCCGGCAAGGCGCCGCGCAAACTCGTCGAGCGCCGCTTCGCCAAGGGCATGGCCGAGGAGACCCGCAACCGGCTCATCAGCCAGGCCTTCCAGCAGGTCATTCGCGAGCGCGACTTCCGGGTCGTCGGCGACCCGGTCATTTCCAAGGACACGTCCCTCAACCTCGAACCAGGCAAGCCCTTCGTCTTCACCTGCGAAGTGGAGGTCGTGCCCGAGTTCGATCTTCCGAAGTACGACGGCATTCCGCTCCGCCGGCCGACGCTGGAAATCACCCGCGAGATGGTCGACAAGGAGATCAAGATCCAGTTGGATCGCCGCGGCAGCGTCGTCGCCGTCGACGGTGAGCCCGAGCCGGGCGACTACTTCTTCGGCAGCGCCAAAATCAACGACCGCGAGGGCAAAGTCCTCGGCACCGTCGCCGAAACCGTCAGCCGACTGCCGCTCGCGGGCGACGAAGACAAGGGGCCCGTCGCGGGGATCCAGATCGAAGGCGTCCGCGCCCTGCTCGGCGGCCGCAAGGCCGGCGAGGTTGTCACCGCCGAGACGACCGGGCCGGAGAACCACGAACTCGAAGCGGTGCGCGGCAACCCCATCACCATCGAGTTCAGCATCGCCAACGTCGGCCGCCTCATCCCCCTCACCATGGAGCAGTTGCTGGCCCACTTCGGCCTCGAGATCGAGGGACAGTTGCGCGAGCAGATCGAGCGGGCCCTCGGGGCGCAGATCGCCATGGAGCAGCAGGACATCCTGCGGCGCCAGGTGGCGAAGTACCTCATCGAGAACACCGAGATGGAACTTCCGCAGCGCGCCAGCGCCGCACAGACGGCCCGGACGATCGAGTCGTTCCGCCTCCGCCTGCTCAACCAGGGCATGCCGGCGTACCTCGTCGAGGAGCGCATGGCCGAGATCCGCGACGCCGGCGCCGAGCGGGCCGCGAAGGATCTCAAGATCATGTTCATCATGGAGCGCCTCTGCGAAACGCTCAAGATCGAGACGAGCGAGGACGAAGTGAACGGGCGCATCGCCCAGATCGCCATGCGCCAGAACATGCGCCCCGAGAAGTTGCGCCAGGAACTCATCCGCTCGGGCCGCGGCCCGATGCTCATCAGCCAGATCCGCCACGAGAAGGCCGCCGACCGCCTCATCGACATGGCCGAGATCGCCGAGATCTCCTCCGAGGAGTGGAACAAGGAGATGGAGGCCGAGCGAGCCGCCGCGATGGCGGAGGCCGGCGAGACGGGCCAGACGGGCGAGAGCAAGGGCGAGAAGTCCGAATCGTCGAAGAAGAAGACGAGCAAGAAGAAGACTTCGACGAAAAAGAAGAGCAAGAACGATGACGATTGAGGGCAGCGGCGGGCGCTCGATGCCGGCCGGTGAGCCGCCCCTCGGGGTTGAATGACGACCCCGAGGCTTTGCGCAGAGGAGCGCGGAGGCTTTGCCAAGAAGGCTCGCGGTTGATTATCGAACGAGATCGATCATCCGTTTGCGCATTGGCGTGGCCTTCCAGTCGCGGAGCCTCCTTTCGGACCAGGGCGCCCGCCCTCGGCGCGGTGGAGACGACGATCTCGTTGCTCAAGATGGATTCCGTGGGCTCGATCGGGACGTCACGTCGCCGCACACGTCCGACCTCAGCGCCCCACGTCGCGCACCGGAACAACGACCCCGGTCTCGCCGTCAATCAAGAACTCATGGAACAGTGCCGCAAGTGAGAGTTCAATCGCACCGTCGTGCATCGTACCCGCATGCTCCAAGGCACTGAGACGAATCTCCAGTAACAAGTCCACACTGCGACCCGGCGAGACGCGCAAGTATCGAAATGAAGGGTTCTCGCGCTCTTCGAAGTCATGACCGTTTTCATGGGGCAGCCGGAGCAAGTCGCCGTCGCTCTGACGGATTCGGACGGCCTGGCGGATGTCCATTGGAAGGCACGCCGCCGCCGCACTCATGTTCGTGCATTGAATGCGACAGCGAATCAGCCCATCAGCGCAGTCGTAGCGCGCTTCAGACTCGGCGCGGAAGATCGATTCCTCGACCGCCGCGCCATTCGCCTCAGGCGTGATGGTCAACCGCCGCAAGGCGACGAGTGCCGCGGCGGAAGGGTCCTCCCATGTAGCGCGCTCCACAGGTTGGCGAAGGTCCACGAGCCGATCGCCGCGCCACCGAGACTCGAACGGAGTAACCGCGGCATAAACCCGAAAGAATTCGCGCGCATCGACTTGCCCTTGCATCAAGGCCATGAAGCCGTCGACGCCCCGTCCAATCGTGCCCAGAACGGTCACGGCAACATCGGTGCGAGGATTCACACGCTCATCGCCTCGGTTGAGAAGATACTCACGAGTCAGGTCGTTCAACACTGCCGCGGCTCGCTCTCCCCATTGCAGGCGCCGACGCCGAATGTTGATCAGGTCATCCATCCCGCCGCGTAGTTCATAGTCCCGATCCAACTCCCGATCATCAAACCTGACCGACCATTCAAAGACTCGGTCATCGACGAACTGGTACCCGACCTCGTGGCACACGAGCAGCGGGTGCGATCGCGCCGCGGCCAGCAGTTGACCGAGGCTGGACACCTCCGGCGGCGGCGGCTGGGTGGGTATTGACGCAATGCCGCACACTGCCGTTGCGACCAGACTCGATACGATGGCGGTCATGCTCGACTCCTGCTCCAAACTCCCGCCGCAACGCCCGGCCCACAGTGACGGCGGAGACGTGCGGAATCCGGCATCAATAGGCCAATCTCCCGGAGCCATGTTAGTCGGCGAGGCGGGGCGGTCGTAGCGACGCTCTGGCACCGCAGTGGTGTAGGTCGGGCCCGCTGCTCTGCGCCGGGCCGGCACTCCGGGGTGTGACACGCCTCATCGCACCCCTTCATCGCGTACACCGCCAACTGCCGGGCCGCGCCCAGAGCAGCGGGCCCGATCTACTTCCGAATGGGCAGCGCCTCGCGAAACATCTCCGCGCATCGCCGCCACGAAAACCCCTGCGCGTATCTCAGGCACGACGCGGGATCGATCTTCAGCGCTTCGCGCATCGCCGTGGCGAGATCATCGTGCAGCGCGCCGGAGACGCCGGCCTTGACGACGTCGATCGGCCCGGTGACGGGATACGCCGCGACGGGCACGCCGCACGCCATCGCTTCGAGCATCACCACGCCGAAGGTGTCGGTGCGGCTGGGAAAGACGAAGACGTCGGCCGCGGCGTAGTGCCGGGCGAGGTCTTCGCCTTTCTTGACGCCGACGAAGCGCGCCGCCGGATACTGCTTCTCCAGCGAAGCGCGCGCGGGGCCGTCGCCGACGAGGTACTTCGTGCCCGGTACCTCCGCTTCGAGAAACGCCTCGATGTTCTTCTCGCGCGCGATGCGGCCGACGTAGAGGCTGATCGGCCGCTCCCCCGTGAGCAGCGACTTGTCGCCGGGCCTGAAGAGATCGGTGTCCACGCCGCGCGTCCAGACGCGCACGTTGGTGAAACCGCGCGCATCGAGTTCATCCTTGACGCGCGCCGTGGGCACGAGCGTCGCGTTCGCCCGGCCGTGGAACCAGCGCATGACGCGATAGGTCCACCCTTCGGGAATGCCGGCGTAGCGGCGCAGGTATTGCGGAAACTGCGTGTGATACGACGTGTTGAAGGGCAGGCGCCGCCGGCCGCAGTGCAGGCGCGCGGCGATCCCGAGCGGCCCTTCCGTCGCGATGTGGATCGCGTCGGGCCGAAACTCGCGCAGCAACGCGCGGACCTTCCGCCCCGGCATCCACGCTAGGCGGATTTCCGGGTAGCGCGGACAGGGGTACGTTCGGAAGAGTTGCGGATTGACGACAAGCACCTCATCGCCCATCGCTTCGAGTTGGCGCACCACCTGGCCGAGCGTCGTCACGACGCCGTTGACCTGCGGCAGCCAGGCGTCGGTCACAAGGGCGATTCGCATGGGCGGCATTCCAGTTCGGGAGTCGATATCTCACCACGAAGGACACGAAGTCACGAAGGGGGCACAAAGTGAGAGTCGGACATTGGCCGCAAAAAAGGCACAGAAGGCACAAGAAGGATTTGGGACTTGGGAATCGAGGCCGAGCGCAAGGGAGTTGAAAGCGTGCAACCGGCGCCGTTCTGTGCATCTTGAGCCTCCTTTCGGCCAATTCGGCTTGCTTCGTGCCTCCTTTGTGCCTTGGTGCTCTTTGTGGTGAGCGTTGGAGCGAGACTGCCGCGATGTGTCTCAGCGCGGCAGACGCTCGTTCATCAAAGGCAAGCCCGGCATCGAACCGGTCGGCAGCGCCTGATACCAGTAGGCCGTGCTCGCGATGTCATCGGTGAGCGGCTGAAACTTCCGCGTCGGGTACCACCCCAGCGCCTGCACCGTCACGCGCAGGTCGCGCTGAAAGCGGATCGGGTCGGGAATGTGCCAGCGGTACAGGCCGTGGCACGGCACGCGCTCGCCCCCGATCAGCGCCTGCGGATAGCCGAGATACGGCGTGCTGTACGTCACCGGCCCGCTCGTCTCCGGATTGATCGCCGCGCGGAACCCCCACGCGCCGCCGAAATAGTCCTCCGTGCCCGTGCCGCAGATCGTCGGGTGCTCGCCGTCGCCGTCAATAAAGAACTTGACCTCGCCCTCGCCCCACCACTGGTTGGAGAACTGGTTCCACACCAGATACGTGCCCACGTAATGCCCCCGGCCGCGCACCCCTTCGAGGATCACGTGCTCGGGCCGCTGCCGCGTCGTCATCGACCGCCGCCACTGCGCGTGCAAGTACCCCGCCTCGCCCGGCACGTCGGTGCGCGCGTAGGTGATCTGGTAGAAAAACTCGTTGAGGTCCTGCGGTCCGTCGTTGGCGATCTCGATCCGCAGCCGCTTGGCGAAGGGCATCGGCCAGTAGGAGTTCATCCCGCCGCGCGGATTGACCGCCACGGGAATGGACCCGATCAGCGCGCAGCCGTCGAGGCCGTTGGCGAAGAAGTCGCCCAGCGGCGTCTCAATGCTCGGCGTCGCCTGATCGTCGTAATAGACGCGCAGCGCGATCATCCGCAGGCGCTCGTGCAGCACCGTCATCCAGATGTGCTGCACCACTCCCGGCCCGGCCACGTCCGCCAGCACCACCCGCTCCCCGCTGCGCACCCGAATGCACGGGCGCACCTTCCAGCCGCGGCCGAGTTCGGAAGCGGCCGGCGTGCAATGCTCATCCTGCCCCGGCGCCGCTTTCGCGCCGCCGCCCTTGGCGCCGTCGGGATTCTCGGCCGAGATCGACCGCGTCTCGGCGTCACGGAGGATCGCCAGGCCGCCCAGCCCCAGGCAAGCAAAGTGATCGAGCACGCCCTCTCCCATCGTTCACGCGGGAACCCGCTGCATCACGCGGGCGACGATCTCCGCCGCGCGGACCGCCTGCTCCGCCGAAATCTCCAGATGGAACACCGCCCTCAGCCGCTGCGGCCCCGTCGCAAACATCCGCACTCCCTCGCGCTCCAGGACGCGCGCAAACTTCTTCCCGTTGCCCCACTGCGCGTCAATGTCGAAAAACGCCATGTTCGTCTCGACTTCGCCCAGGTCGATCGTGACGCCCGGCGTTTTGCTGAGAATCTCCGCGAAGCGCTTCGCGTTCGCGTGGTCCTCGGCCAGACGCTTGACGTGATGGTCCAGCGCATAGATCGCCGCCGCCGCGATGACGCCCGACTGCCGCATCGTCCCTCCGAGCATCTTGCGGAACCGGTGCGCCTTCTGGATCATCTCCTGGTCGCCCGCGAGGATCGACCCGACCGGCGCCCCCAGCCCCTTCGAAAAGCACATCGAGACCGAATCCACGTGCTGCGTGTACTCGCGCGGATCAAGTCCCGTCGCCACGCACGCGTTCAGGAGACGCGCGCCGTCCATGTGCACGCGCAGGCCCAGTTCGTGCGCCCGGTCCGCCACCGCCTTCACCTGCGCCACCGGCCAGATCGACCCGCCTCCGCGGTTGTGCGTGTTCTCAATCACCAGCAGCCGCGTGCGCGGGAAGTGAATCTGCGTCGGGCGGATGTTCGGCTCGATCACCTCCGGCCCGAACAGCCCCCGCTTGCCCGCCACAAAGCGCACCGAACAGCCCGCGACCGCGGCGAACCCGCCCGTCTCGTAAAAATAAAAATGGCTCTCGTTGTGCGCGATGATCTCATCGCCGTGATGCGTCTGCGAACAGATGGCGCAGAGGTTCGCCATGGTGCCCGAGGGGACGTACACCGCGTCGTCCTTGCCCAGGAGGTTCGCCGACTTCTCCTGGAGGCGCAGCACGGTCGGCTCGTCGCCGAGCACGTCGTCGCCGACCTCCGCCCGCGCCATCACCTCGCGCATCGCCGCCGTCGGCTTGGTCACCGTATCGCTGCGAAGATCGATCGCTTCAGTTCCCATGTCCCGCCCGACCTCCCCCAGACGAGTCGCCCGGAACAATCCTAGAACCGACGCCACATCAAACCGAGCCCCGACCGTGAGGGAGCGGTCCGGCTTTCCACGCTCAATCCGAACCCCGACCGTAAGGGAGCGGTCCGGCTTTCCACGCTCAATCCGAACCCCGACCGTAAGGGAGCGGTCCGGCTTTCCACGCTCAATCCGAACCCCGACCGTAAGGGAGCGGTCCGGCCCTCTCGGCATCAATCCGAGCCCCGACCGTGAGGGAGCGGTCCGGCTCTCTCGGCATCAAACCGAGCCCCGACCGTGAGGGAGCGGTCCGGCTCTCTCGGCATCAAACCGAGCCCCGACCGTGAGGGAGCGGTCCGGCTTTGCCAGGCCGAGGAGTCCCACCCCCAAAACACAAAGGCTCCAGGAAAAGCATCTCACCACGGAGAACACAGAGAGCACCGAGAGACGTGTGGAGATTGGGATCAATCCGAGCCCCGACCGTGAGGGAGCGGTCCGGATTCATCAGGCAGAAAAGTCTCACCGCCAACACACAAGGGCTCCAGGAGAAGCATCTCACCACAGAGAACACAGAGAGCACCGAGGGGAGTGTGCAGGTTGGGATCAGAATACAGGGTTCACCACGGAGATCGCCGAGCCCGCGGATGGATCAACGGAAGTGAAAACCAATTTCCAACCGCCTACCTTACCCCACCATGCAGGAAGCCCTGACGGAAGCCCTTCGCAAGTGCGCCGACGCGATCAAGGCGAAGGTCTCGGCCAACGCTGAAGGCGAGCCGGAAGCCCAAACTTCCTGGCGCCTAGCCGCCGGGATCAACCGAAACTCGCCCTCACCAACCACTCCCGAAGCAACCCAAACCTTCGTCGGCCGCCCCTACCACCTCGGCTTCGAGTCGGTGCGCGTCTGAAGGGTCCAGTGTTCAAGATCGGCTGTATTCGAGTCTGCTCCTCCAGCCTTGTCGGGGGCGGACTTTCGGCTTTGCGGAAAGGAACCGCGACAGCCTCGTGCGGAGCCGATCCACATCGCGCGTCTGGCACTCCCACACTACCAGCACGCGCCACCCCGCACGGCGCAGCGCGCGCAAAGCTCGCTTGTCGCGCTGCACGTTGCCCGCGAACTTCGCTCGCCAAAATACCCGCCGAGTCGAAGGCTCGCTTCGGCCTCGCTCGCATGAGTACCGGTGCCAGAAGCAGCCGTGAATCAGAACAACAGCCCGAAGGCGCGGCAACACGATATCTTCGTCCCCAAGGGACGACGGAGTGTAGCCACGGGTGGAGCGCAGCCGCGTCCTCACGGGCGAAGCGCAACCCGTGGAACGCGGTGTGTCTATCGATCCTGCCCCGAAGGGGCAGAGGAAGCGACCAGTTGCGCGCTGGATCAGTCGAACACGAACCGCTCGTCGAACTCAATCTCGTGCAGCCGGAGCATTCGAAGCAACTCGGTCCTGAAATCTTCCCTTTTGTGACGCTCGTGCTGCGCAGCGATGTACGCCTTGACCGCGCCCTCCTGTGATTTGCTGACGGAGAAAACCGAGTATCCTTCCTGCCACGCAAATGCGCTGAGGGCTGGGAGTGTGTCGTGGACCCACTTTGAGGAGCGCGATTTGACTGTGCGCATCAGGTCCGAAATGCTGCCGTCAGGCCGCCAGCGAAGGTACAGATGCACGTGGTCTTCGATGCCGCCGATGTCGTAGAGCATGCCCTTCTCGGCCCGAACGATGCCGCCGATGTATGGGTAAAGGCGATCCGCGATCTCGGCCGTAATCCACGGTGCGCGGCCCTTCGTGGAGAAGACAATGTGGAGCAGGAGTTGGGAGTAAGTGCCTGGCATGTCGGGGCCCTTCGGTGTGCCGCGCGTTTCCTCCGCCCCGTCGGGGCGGGAAGAGGGTAGGAGGGCACACTTTCCACGGGTTGCGCGTCTGCGGGCTTGGCCGCGCTGCGGCTCCACCCGTGGCTACACCCCGGCGCCCCGTTGGGGCGTTTCGGGCCGAATCAGAGTCCGGCTTCGCCGTCCTCGATATCCATCGCCTCCGCTAGTGCGAGCGCGTTGCGCAGGATACTCGTTCCGTAATACTTGGCGAGTTGCAACACGACATGTGCCCCTCGATCGGTCCAGGCCGCTTCCTCGATCAGCATCGAAATGATTTGCTGATCGTCTGAGATGCCCCTAATCCGGCGGATGATCTCCCGATACTCCAGCCGGAGTGAGCTCGTGTAAATCGGGTTCGACTCCAAGGTCAAGGCAAACTCGTGCAATGTCGCCGCCACCGACTCGGCTGCAAGGCGTCGGGGCTCGCAGAATCCGAGGGGCGCATCGCGCCGTTCG
Organism: Vicinamibacteraceae bacterium; assembly: GCA_011525805.1. GTDB lineage: Bacteria > Planctomycetota > Phycisphaerae > Phycisphaerales > UBA5793 > UBA5793. The sequence goes on along the minus strand of WYBR01000114.1, from coordinate 19,494 downwards.
TCGTAACCCCAGAAGATGTCGCCCACATTGTGTACACAGGATTTGGCGAGTTCATCAATGTGTGCGTTGGGCAAAGTCTGCATGGGGTGTTACTCCTGACTACGCGGCTTGAAAGCGATTATCCCGGTGCCAGCGCAGGCACGTGGGATCGGGATAGAAGCGTGTCGGCAGGATGATCTTCTGGCCGTGCCGGGCCGCGACGATGTCGGCGACGGCTTGGTCCTTCAGTTTGCGAACGCGCCCGCTGACGCACAGCGTCAGATCCTCCTCGATCGTGATGAGGCCGCAATCGAACAGGCGATCGAAGGTGGCCGACATGCATACGCCGTTGGTCGGGTCGGCGCGCCGGTGTTCGTCCACGCTCCACGGAACGATGTGCCCCGCGATCAGGCACTCCACGATCGGAATCCCGGTGACGCAACAGCGGGTGTTGTAACTGCTGATGACGGCATCGCGGAAGAACGCCTGGTGCAATCGCTGTTTCACAGTGACGATCGTCTCCGATGGACCAGTCGGCGGAGCAAGCAGAGCATCTGCACGCTCTACTGGCGCGTGCTCACGGCGGAGGTCGTAGGCGCGAACGCTCAGCCCGTTCCAGTCAGCATGAAACTCGTCCCAGATGGCCTTGTCGAGTTTGCTTCCATGCGTGAGGCCTGAGATGTTGCGGGCTGCGAGTTGCGGGTCGAAGGCCCCGAAGTTGCCGAGTGTGCGGGCGACGGAGGCTGGCATGCGTTGGAGAAGGGAGGCGAGTTCTTTCACACGTGGGTCGGTCGCCTTAGTACGCGGAAAAGGGATGCGACAGTACAATTCAAACACGAGAATCAATTCTTCACGCGCCCAAAGTCCACCGTCGTTGGCGGGCCGTACAATCACGGGAGTTTTCTACGCGGCCGTGACGAGTGCCGAGGCTTGAAGGCTGTCGCAAGCGTCCCGGTTCCATTCGTTGGCGAGGACCGTGCGGAATCCCGCGTCCTTGAAACCAAGCGCCATGCCTCCGCATCCGGCGAAGAGCTCAATAATCGTCGGGCCGTCGCCTTCGGGTTCGCGTGAAAAGTCAAACGTCGTGGGGCATTGCCGCTGTTCCTTCGCATCGAAAAGGAGCACCCTGAATCGTCGTGCGCCGATCCGCTCGATGGCGATTGTGTCGCCGGCCTTGATTCCGTGCCGTGCGAAGAACTCACCGACCCACGCGCGTTTGCGAAAGAGCTTTCGCGGTTTCCCTGTTCGCGCGTCCGTAGGAATGTCCGTGAAAACGGGTTCCGCGAGCCCTTACACATCCAATCGCACTGCTTTGCCTGCGCCTTCTCTGCTCGACGAGGGACCAAAGGCTTCAGCCGGGAAGAAATCCGCATGCCCGGTCAGGTAGAGGTGATTCTGGCGAAGATTGGCGGCGCTTACGCAAACCAACCGTTTGCGATGTCCGACTCTTCCGCTCATACTGAAAACCCCATCTGGTCAATGGACCATGCCGCAGAGTGATGAGAGTCTGACTTATGGAGCCCTAGGCTCCGGAGTGCATACATTGCCCCCGCGTTGGCGGCCGAGGAGTCGGCTCTCGGCATGGGGGCGCTGGAGCGATTCGTTCGCCGCGAACCGCTTCGGCGGGTGAATGAGTGCGTCTTTGCCGCGCTCGCGATGGAGAGCGAGCCGGTCGATCCGTGGCTGTGAACGCTCCGCCAAAACTTGATCCCACCCGCGCGCCAGCGCGCGCTGCACTTCCGGTGCATCCCGTGCGCCGACCTTCCGGAAACGCAGAAAAACGCGCGGAAACTCTCCGACACCCCCCTCAGAAAAATGAAAATCGTCGAAAATTCCTGAAAGCGATGGTCTCATAATCGCAAACCGGCCCTTTTTGCACCGGCGCGCGCACGCTCGCGCTCGGAATCGGCGCACAGGAGCGCTCCGGCGCGCGCGGGTTGCGCCTCCGATGGCGCGCCCTTGTGCTGGCACGCACTTTGCCCCGCAGATTCTCCCGAATCGCCCCTGGCGCTGCGCCGGCCGCGATCTTTTTCGCGCCCGCCCTCCCGCCGACTCTCCGCCGACCCCCTCCACGGCCGCCAATCCGCCCCGCCCGCGCACGCCCGCGCACCATCCCGCCGAGATGGCACACCGCCTCCCCGCGACTCCGTTGCTCCCCTCCCTTGCTGCCCTCCCTGTTGCCAAGTGCCCATTGCCAAGTGCCCATTGCCAAGTGCCTAGTGCCAAGTCCCAAGTGCCCCGATGCCTTCTCCCCTCTTTCCATCCCGATCAATCGTGCGGTTCACCTGTCCGGCCGCCGCAACGCGACGGCCGGGACTGAGCCGGGCGGCGGCGCCGCGGCCGCAAAACAGGGTCGATTCCCGCCGACTGCGCTGCCCGAGGGCGCGGCTAGCATCCCGCGGTGGTTCATCGGCCGCGCTGCGCCTCTCCCTGCGGCCCCTCATTTCACTTCGCTTGCAGGAGAACTCTCATGCACCGCACACGTTGCTGGATCATCGCGATCGTCTGCGCCGCCGCTTCGACCGCGAGTGCCGTCGTGCCGCCGAGCGACCAGGAAGTGCTCCTCGTCAAGGCCGCGCTCACGGGCGAGAGCCTCGCGGAAGGCGAGAAGGCCCTGGCCGCGCATCTCGCCGAGCATCCCGAATCGGACCACGTTCGCTTCGCGCTGGGGCTCAATCAGTTCTTCCGCAGCGGCGAAGTGCTCTTCAGCGGCCTGTATCGCTACGGCTTCCTCCAGGAGGGCATGGTCCTCGGCGAGATGCTGCCCGTCGATTTGGAGTCCATCCCGCGCAATCCCGACCCTGAGGAGGTTACCTATGAGAAGTTGAACGCGCTGATCCAGTCGTGGCTCGAATCCGTCGCCGGGGCGGAGGCGACGCTCGCCGCCATCACCGATGAGGACGTGAAACTCCCCCTCGCCATCGGGCAGGTGCGGCTGGACATCAACGGCGATGGCAAGGGAGACCGCAGCGAGGCGATCTGGGCGCTCTTCAATCGCTTTCAGGGTCGCTTCAATCCCAGCGAGGAAGGCGCTGCCGAGTTCATCATCGCCTTCGACCGCGCCGACGTCTCCTGGCTGCGCGGCTACTGCAACCTGCTCATGGCCCTGTGCGAGGCGGTGCTGGCGCACGATCGGCGGATGCTCTTTGATCATTGCTCGCACGTGGCCTTCGCCCGGCCGAAGACGCCCTTTGCTTTTCTGCGCGAGGAGTACGACTATCGCGAGTACGAGTGGATGGAGGTGACCGACTGGATCGCGTTCTTCCACCTGATGCGCTTTGAGGTGAAGGAGCCGCAGCGAATGCTCAAGGCCCACGGGCATCTCAAGATGGTGATCGCGATGGGAAAGGAGATGTGGACGCACATCAACGCCGAGACGGACAACGACCGCGAGTGGGTGCCCAGTCCGATCCAGACTTCGGTGATTCCCGAGGCACGGGTGACGCCGGAGATCCGCGACACCTGGCTGATCTTCCTCGATGAGGCGGACCTGGTGCTCGACGGCCAGCGCCTCGTGCGCTTCTGGCGCATGCCGCAGTGGGACGATCGCCTGGAAGGCACGGGGATCAATCTCAAGCGGGTCTTCACCGAGCCGAAGACCTTCGACCTCGTGCTGTGGATCCAGGGCACGGCGGCGGCGCCCTATCTCGAAAAGGGAACGCTGACGAACCCGGGCCTGTGGGAGCGCCTGCAGGACGCGTTCAACGGCCGCGTGTTCCGCTGGGGGTTCTGGTTCAACTGACGCGGGGCCGGTGCGTGTCAGTCGCGAAAGGCCGCTGCGTCGATGCGGTAGACGAAGTGCGGCAAGCCGCCCTCGATCGTGCGCACGCCGACGCGGACGGCGCCGATCTTCTCCATGGCGCGCTGCGATCGCCCGTTGGACGTGCCGACGAGGAAGAAGACGCGCGGGACGAACCGGAAGGCGTGGCGCAGCATGAGGCGCTTCATCTCGCGGTTGTATCGCCCGCCCCAGTGCGAGCGGGCGAGGAAGGTCCAGCCGATTTCGATCGCGTCCGGCTCATCGTCGTGGAGGTGAAAGCGCGATGAGCCGATGAGGCGCCCCGTGGCGCGGTCGATCGCGACCAGCGCCCCGCCCGACGCCAGGCCCTGGTCGAAGAAGGCGCGGAAGACTGCCTCCTGCCACCGATCGCGGCGCGGATGCTGCTCCCAGATGAGCGGGTCGGAGGCGACGGGATAGAGATCGTCGAAGTCGTCCGCGCGCATCGGCCGGAGTTCGACGAGTTCGCCGACGAGATGGGGCTGGAGGTCGAAGGGCACGGGTCAGGTTCGCATTCCGGGACGCACCAACTGAAACGGTCGTGAAGGGACGATCGGTCAAGGCGTCGGCACTGAAGAAACGGTCTGAATCACCGCGAAGGTCAGACCTCCGGCCAGCAAGGCCAGCAGCAGCACGCCGATGACGCTGTAGATCCGCATGAGTCGGATGCAGCGATGGCAATAGAACTCCCGCGCGACCGCCGGGTCAGGAAAGCGCGAGAGGACCCGATGAAACATCCAGCGCCTCTCGCCGGGTCCGAACCGGCCGCATCGCGAGCATCGATCCTCTGAGCCGTCGGGCATGTCGTCTCAGTCCGTCACGAGAAGGGCTTCCTGAACGACACCGGCGTCGTCGAGGCGCAGCACGAGCCATTCGGAGTCGATCGAGAATGCGCCGCCGCGCTCGAGTCCGAGGTGGTAGACCATGTCGAAGTCGGAAAAGTACGTGGTGCCATCGGGCTCGCCGAGGAGCGCGACAACGTTGGCCCGCGTCCGGCCGACCGGCGAATGGCGGGCAAGGAGGTCATCAACCATGCGCAGGCGGATGGAGTGGTGGGTATCGTCCGACGGCGAGCCCCGCCAGATGTCCGAGTCAAAGGGGGTGGGGGAGAAGTCCAGCCCGTAGTAACCCGCCAGCGGTTCGGCGAGCAGGAGAGCCAACAACATCGCTCCCGTCGCGAGCAGAATGCATCCGCCGATGATGGTTCGTCGCCAGGTCACACTTGGCGCCTCTCTGCGGGGTCCGATCGCCATCCACAGAGCGTAGGTCGATCGGGAGTGGTGCGACCTTCTCGAATCTCGGCGATTGAGGCAATCGGCCCGGCATGTGTGGCGGGGACAACCGCGTCGGCGAGTAGGTCAGGTCGCGACCTGACGTTCGCGTCCGACGGGCATTGAAGCGACGATGTCCGTTGCGCCGCATCGAGGATGATCCTCGCCGCACTTTCGGCCGCACCTGCACGCTGCGTCAGGTCTTGACCTGACCTACGTGCTGGACCCTCCAGCGATCGGACGGACGGGCGAAGCCTCACACCGCCGCGAGGATCTCCTTCGTGAGGCTCTCGGGGATGCGGCGGTAGGTGCAGGGCTCCATCGTGCTCGTTGCGCGGCCCTGAGTGAGCGAGCGCAGCGCGGTGGTGTAGCCGAACATCTCGCTCAGCGGCACTTCGGTCGTGAGGATGCGGGTGTTGCCGCGCTGCTCCATGTTGATGATGTGGCCGCGCCGAGAGTTGATGTCGCCGGTCACCTGCCCGACGTAGTCCTCGGGCGTTATGACGATGACCTTCATGATGGGTTCGAGCAGGCACAGGCCGGCCTTGGTGCAGGCGTCGCGCATGGCCAGGGCGCCGGCCTGCTCGAAGGCGATCTGCGAGGAGTCCACCGGGTGCGTCGAGCCGTCCACCAGTTCGATGCGCACGTTGAGGAGTTGATACCCGCCGAGGATGCCCGAGAGGGCCGCCTGGCGGCAGCCGTGCTCGACGGAGGGGACGTACTCCTTGGGGATCTTGCCGCCGACGATCTTGTTCTCGAATCCGATCGAGTTCTCGAAGTCGATTTCGAGGGCCTCGGCCTCTTCGCGGGTACAGGGGTAGACGTTGATGGTGCAGTCGCCGTACTGCCCGCGGCCGCCGGTCTGCTTGACGAACTTGCCGCGGACGCCTTCGGCGAATCCGATGATCGCCTCGCGGTAGGTGACGCGCGGCTTGCCGACCTCGACGCCGATCTTCATGTCGCGCACGAGTTTGTTCTTGATGATTTCGAGGTGCAGTTCGCCCATGCCGGCGATGATCGTCTGCCCCGTCTCGTCGTCGAAGTGCGAGCGGAAGGAAGGGTCTTCGCGGCGGATGGTGACGAGCGCCTCGCCGAGTTTGCGCTTGTCCTCGGCGGTCTTGGGCTCGATGGACATGGAGATGACGGGCTCGGGGAAGGACATGGTCTCGAGGAGGATCGGCTCGTCCGGGTCGCAAAGGGTCTCGCCGGTGATGGAGTTCTTGCAGCCGATCACGCCGACGATGCTGCCGGCGGAGGCTTCGTCAAGGGCGATGCGGTCCTTGGCGTGCATCTCGAAGATGCGCGCGATGTTCTCCTTGCGGTTGTTGCCGGGGTTGAGGACGCGCGAGCCGCGCTTGAGCGTCCCGGAGTAGATGCGCAGATAGGTCAGATCGCCGTGACTGTCGGCGACGACCTTGAAGACCAGGGCGGAGAAGGGGGCCTGCGGATCGGGCGGTCGCGTCAGGTCGAGTTTGCGGTCCTTGGGATCGACGCCGTGGACTTCGCCCGCCTCGGGCGGGCTGGGGAGGTAGTCGACCACGCCGTTGAGCAGCCGCTGCACGCCGATGTACTTGAGCGCCGAGCCGCAGAAGACCGGGTAGCACTGCCGGCTGATCGTTCCCTTGCGGATCGCGGCCTTGAGTTGGGCGATCGTCGGTTCCTTGTCGGCGAGGAAGATTTCGGCGAGGTCATCGTCGACCTCCGCGGCCTTCTCGATCATCTCGTGCCGCCACAGTTCCGCCATGTCGCGCATGTTCGCGGGAATCTCGCGCTCCTCGACCACGGCCCCGAGTTCGTTGCTGTCGAAGTAGTACGCTTTCATCAGCATGAGGTCGATGAGGCCTTCGAAGGTGTCCGCCTGGCCGATGGGAATCTGCACCGCGATGGCGTTGGCGCCGAGGCGCTCGCCGATCGACTTGAAACTGAACTCGAAGTCGGCCCCGAGTTTGTCCATCTTGTTGATGAAGCACAGGCGCGGCACGCGGTATCGGTCGGCCTGGCGCCAGACCGTCTCGCTCTGCGCCTCGACGCCTTCCTTGCCGTCGAAGACCGCGACCGCGCCGTCGAGGACGCGCAGCGATCGCTCGACCTCGATGGTGAAGTCGACGTGGCCGGGCGTGTCGATGAGGTTGATGTGGTATTCGACGCCGTTGACGATCCAGGGGCACGTCGTCGCGGCCGACTGGATCGTGATGCCGCGCTCCTGCTCTTCGACGAGGAAGTCCATCGTGGCGGTGCCTTCGTGGACTTCGCCCATCTTGTAGTTCTTGCCGGTGTAGAACAGGATGCGCTCGGTGACGGTGGTCTTGCCCGCGTCGATGTGCGCGCAGATGCCGATGTTGCGGGTGAGGAGGAGGTTGGCGGTCATGGTCGCGGGTCCTTTGGTCTGTCATCGCCGCCGGCGGCCGGCCCCCCACGAGGGCGCCGGTTGCCGGGTCATTGCCGATTCATCGCCGACGGGAAAGTCGGCTTCTACGAACACCGGTACACGTCGAGCGACGGGTACGGGCGCAGTGCGTGTTGTCTTGCGGTCGCCGCGGCGGAGCGGGATTTCGCGTTCGCCGGCGGTGGGAGAGAGGGTTGTCGGCCCTGTCGTCCAGTTTTTCAACCGCCCCGGTTCACACCAGGGCGGGTCAGGGCCGCGGTGTGAACCGTCAGTCGTCTTCGTCGTTCAAGGGAAGACTCCCTTCGGTCAGCATGTCAGGCCCGGCGAAGAGCCGCCGGCGCCGCGCGGGCGGCGGTTGAACCCCGCCGCGCACGATCATTGATAATAGCCTGTACGCCCCGCCCCGGCGCGTGGTTTCAGCAATCGGCGAACAGGCGGCTTGGATGATATCGGCTGCCGCCCCGCCCAACATCAATGGAAACCCGCTGTGGAATCCCCGGATTCCCGCCCCGTCGCCATGCCCTGCCCGGCCCCGCCGGCCCTGCGCGGTTCGCGGGACCGACGCTGCGGACCGCGATTCGGGACGATTCCCGACCCACGCGGCGGCTTCGAACCCCGGCCGGGTGTCTGGCACGGGCGTCAACTGCCGCGCCGCGCTTGAATCGGGCGTCGATGCGGCTATCGTCGGCGGCGCGCCGAGCGCGCCTGCACGCGGATGTGGCGGAACTGGCAGACGCGCCAGATTCAGGTTCTGGTGGGAGTAAAATCCCGTGGAGGTTCAAATCCTCTCATCCGCATTGTCGATGCGCGGCCCGGGAGCGTTCCTCGGGCCGGCGTTCGTTTTCGGCCCTGACCACGTCTCTGTGAGTCCGCACGATGCCCGGCGCCCGCAACTTCTCCCCTGAGATCAAGCGGCGCAACCGCTTCACGCTGGCGGCGTTCATGGCGATCGCGTGCCTCCTCGCCGCGGCGCCCCTGGCCGTGCGCCTGCTGACCCGCCCGATCCCCGCGCTGAGCGACAGCGCCCGCGGCCTGTTTCCCGACGAGGCCGGCGCTGCGCCGGGGCTGACGCTGTATGGTGCCGCGGATTCGGACCTCACCGCGGCCGTCGGGGCGATGCTCGACACCTACTCCGCCGCGGTGCAGACGGTCTTTCCCGAGGCGGCGCGCCCCGTCGAGATCGCGCTTCTCGACGACGCGGTGCAGGCGCGGCAGGTGTGGATCCAGGTTTTCGGCCGCGACGACCGCGCTCGGGGCGTTCGCGGCGTGGGGCGCTCGACCTTCGTGCTCTACGACGCTTCCGCCGCGGCCTCGCTCGATCCCGGCGAGCAGGCGGCGGAGGTGGCGCACTTCCTCGGCCGCGCGCTGCTCGAGCAGAAACTCGAAGAGCGCCTGCGACTCGTTCCCGAGCCGTACGCGCACCTGATCGGCGAGATGATGGCCGTCGCGCTCATGCCCGACCTTGCCGGGCAGGCGCAGCGCGACTACGAGACGCTGCGCGCCTCGGAGGCGGCGCTGACGGAGAAAGCGTGGCTCGCTTCCTTCGACGGCGAACCGGGAGCGCTGGCGATCGCGACGACGCGACTCATCGCGGCCGAGTTCGTCGCCAGCCCGCGCCGCCGTGAATTGGTCGCCCTGCTGCGCGAGGGCTACGGCGAGGAGACGGCGTTTCGCGCCGTCGCCGCCGGCCTCGTCAGCGCCGAAGCCCGCGCCGCCAACACGCCGCCGCAGTCCGTCCCGGGAACCTCCTTTGATGACATGGTCGAACGCCTCGAGCGCCGGATCGAGGAGCGCCGGTCGGGAGGCGAAGAAGGCCAGGGCGGGGCCGAAGCGCCTCCGGCCAGCGGGGAAGGGCGCTGAGCGCCTCCTCGCGCCACAAGCACGTCACGCCTCGCCTTGCAAACCTCTCCGGAGCCGGTATCGTCAAAGCGCCGACCGGCCCCGTAGCTCAGCGGTCAGAGCAGAGGACTCATAATCCTTCGGTCCCTGGTTCGAATCCAGGCGGGGCTATTGGCGCTCTTTCATTTGTTGTTCTCCTCTCAAATCCGCTTGATCGCCCCGCCCGGCGCATCAAGAGTCCCACTTGGTTTCCGGAGATTCGTCATGCGAAGGCGTCCAAGCCGCATTGTGGGGTCCGCTCACCCGACTTGTTCGGGCGGGGCGATCCTGCGCGATCTCCGAGGCTTCCGCTTCCGCGGCGGCTGATCCGTCGTCCCTCCTTCCGAGTCGTCACTGCTTCGCCTGCGCGGCTCGCCGCGCGGGGTTGAATCGCATGTCATACGAACATCGCCGCGCTTATCGCGGCAAGGACATTGTCATGGACCAGCACACCAGCATCGCGCATCCCGTCGCGCCGGAAGACCTGCGTCGGGGAGTGTACGTGGCGGCGCTTTCTATCACGCACGAACTGCTGCCGCTCTTCTGTGAATCGGCGTGGCTGTTTGAGCGCAGCGAGCCGTGGCGCATCGCCTTCTGGCCGGACGCGGAGGAGGCGGGGCCGGTGAAGATCATCGCCGTCTGCCTGCCTTTCGTGCTGGTGAAGGAGGCGCAGGGCCGCGTGCGCACGCTCGACGTGCGCCGGCATCGTCTGGCGGTGGTGCCGGGGGAGTTTGGCCGCACGTGCTTCAAGAGGGTGCGGGCGGCGCGCGAGGCGCGCAAAGGCAGGAAGAAGTCGCACTGAAGTTCGCGGATGATCCGCGCCCGGCCGATGGTCCGGGCGCGGGTCATTCAATGAAGACGGGGCTGCTGGTGGCGCAGGTTGCGGCGTCGATGAGTTGGAGGTATCCGCCGCAGGCGCGGGCGGGGAGGTTGCCGTTGATCGTGCCGCCGCCCTGGTTGTTGGAGTGCGCCAGGCCGAGGAGTTGCAGGCCCTGCGGGTGCAGGTTGATCCAGGTGCCGGCGCAGGGCTGGCCGTCGGGGATGCGGAAGAAGCCCAGGCGCGTCGAGAAGGCGAGGCCGACGGTTCCGCCGGGCGTGGCGCAGGACCAGGTGAGCCGGGCCGGGCCGGACTGTGGGCAGGAGGTGTCGAGTGTGAGTGAGGGGTTGACGATGTGGCCGTAGGTCCAGGTGTCGCCGCGCTGGCCGGGCTGATTGTCAAAGCCTCCGAACAGGATGAGGTGTTTTTCATGCGAGTCGTAGGCGATGGCGTGGTCCATCCGCGCGGTGGGGCCGACGTTGCTCAGCAGCGTCCAGGCGCTCCCATCCCACTGCCAGAGTTCATCGCGGAGCGTGTCTTCGCGCGCCGTGTAGGAACCGCCGTGCATCAGTACAGCGCCGTGATCCGGGTCGAAGGTCATCGTGTGCCAGACCAGCGGGCCCGGCGGCGAGTTGTGGATGACGCGCCAGCCGTGTGAATCGAGAATCCAGGTCTCGTCGTAGACGTAGTAGTTTTCGGAGTCGTCGAAGTACCCGCCATAGAGAATGAAGTTGTCGCGAATGGGGTCGTAAACCATTCGGGCGCCGGTGCGCCTGCTTGGCCCTCGTCGGGTCACAAGTACCCATCGCCCGTCCCGGTACGCCCAGGTGTCAAGGTTAAAGCCGGGGCCGAAGCCGCCGAAGAGGACGATCTCGCCGCGGCGCGAGTCAAAGGCCATTGCATGACCGCCACGGCCCGACGGGCCGCTCACGTGAATCTCCGTCCAAGTCTGACCGTCCCATTCCCAGAGGTCGGCCAGACGGCTGCCACCGAAAAGTACGGTAACGCGGCGGCGGCTGTCATAGACCATGGCGTGGCCAGAGCGCGGCGAAGGCCCGGTCTCCGCGACAAGCGTCCACTCCCGCCCATCCCACTCCCAGGTCTTGCCGCTCAGGCCATCTGTCGTGTTTCCACCAAACATCACCGTGCGCCGGCGCGCCGGATCGTACACCATGGCATGCGATCTGGTTGACCCGAGGTCGGTGGGGAAGTGGCGGGTCCACTCGGACCCGTCCCACTCCCAGACGTTGCGGCCGCTGGTGCCTCCGCCGATCAGGACCGTGACGCCTCGTGAACTGTCGTACGCCAGACCATGACCGAAGTGATCTCCCGGACCCGACGGAGCGACGAGCCGCCACTCTTGCCCGTCCCATGACCACAGGTCGCCACGGGGTTGAGCCGCGTCGTCCAGGCCGCCGGCGAGCAGGCTGACCCCGCGCGCTTCATCAAACACCATCCGGTGATGATTGCGCGCCCCGAGTCCGACTTCGTTCACGAGCGTCCAGGTCTCGCCGTTCCACTCCCAGGTGTCCGACATTCTTGCACCCGCGTATCCGCCGTACAGCACGGTTACGCCGCGGCGGCTGTCGTAGGCCATGGCATGCGCGAAGCGGGGGGCAGGACCTGTTTCCGAAACCTGCGTCCACGTTGATCCGTTCCACTCCCATGTGTCGCCTCGATTGAAGCCGCGACTGTCGTCGCCGCCGAAGAGTACCATGACGCCGCGGCGGGAGTCATAGACCATCGCCGAGTTGATTCTGCTCGATGGGCCGGATGTGGCCACCTGACGCCACTCACCGGATGGGCCGCGTTCCCAGGTGTCGGTGCGGAGCGGCCCACCGAACAGGACCATGGTGTTGCGCCTGGTGTCATAGGCCATCGCGTGCGAGTAGCGAGACGTGATCTGACCATCCGAGAGGAAGGTCCATCGGTCTCCGTCCCAGCCCCAGGTGTCTCGCAGCGGCTCGTGGCCATAGCCGGCGACGTACAGTGTCTGCCCGTGCAGCCTGTCGTAAGCGAGCGCAAATGCGCCGCGCGGCTCCGGCCATTCGAGCGAGACGTCCGCCCTGAGCGTCCAGTCGACGCAGTTGGACTGTCCCGCGGCAGAGCGCGTCGGAAGCACCAGCAGTGTGATGATGAGGAGACGAACGATGATGAATCCCGCTGCGGGCGCGATTCGCCGTGTGAGTTGCATTGCGGACCTCTTCTCTGCAGACCATGCGTCTGCGAAACCGCGACTTCACCATCCCTCACTCGATCCTGACTGTGCCGCTCACCGCGCACGGGGTGGCGTCGATCATCTGGAGGAATCCGCCGCAGGCGCGGGCGGGGAGGGCGCCGTTGATCGTGCCGCCGCCTTGCTGGTTTGAGCGGGCGGTGCCGAGGAGCAGCAGCCCCTGCGGATGCAGGTTGATCCAGGTGCCGGCGCAGGGCTGGCCGTCGGGGATGCGGAACGCGCCGAGGCGCGGCGAGAAGGCGAGTCCGACGGTCCCGCCGGGCGTGGCGCAGGACCAGGTGAGCACGGCCGGGCCGGACTGTGGGCAGGAGGTGTCGAGTGTGAGTGAGGGGTTGACGATGTGGCCGTACTCCCATGTGTCGCCGCGATTCCACGGCTGATTGTCCCAGCCGCCGAACAGCACGAGCGTGCGTCGATGGGCGTCATAGGCGATGGCGTGGTCTTTTCTCGGCGTGGGGCCGACGTTGCTCAGCAGCGTCCAGGCGCTGCCATCCCACTGCCAGAGTTCATCGCGGAGCGTGTCGTCGCGGACGGTGTAGGAGCCGCCGTGCATCAGCACAGCGCCGCGATCCGGGTCGAAGGTCATGGTGTGCCAGACCAGCGGACCCGGCGGGGAGTCGCGGATGACGCGCCAGCCGTGTGAATCGAGAATCCACGTCTCGTCGTAGACGTAGTAGTTTTCGGAGTCGTCGTAGTATCCGCCGTAGAGAACGACGTTGTCGCGGATGGGGTCGTACGCCATGCGAGCGCCGGTGCGGCCGCTTGGCCCGCGGTTGGTAACAAAGACCCATCGTCCGTCGCGGTACGCCCAGGTGTCACGTTGAAACCCTGGGCCAATTCCGCCGAAGAGAATGATCTCTCCGCGGCGCGAGTCGAAGGCCATGGCATGGCCGCTGCGACCGGTCGGCCCGCTCGCGTGAATCTCCGTCCAAGTCTCTCCGTTCCATTCCCAGAGGTCGGCCAGACGATTGCCGCCGAAGAGCACGACGACGCGCCGTCGGCTGTCGTAGACCATCGCGTGACCCGATCGTGGCGAAGGGCCGGTTTCGGCGACAGGCGTCCACTCCCGCCCGTCCCACTCCCAGGTTTTTCCGCTCAGGCCATCGCTGGTGTATCCGCCAAAGAGAACGGTGACACGCCGGTTGCTGTCGTAGGCCATTGCGTGGTAGGTGCTTTGGCCCAGGCCGGACGGTCGATGGTCCGTCCAACGCTGGCCATCCCACTCCCAGAGGACGCGGCCCTGGTCGGCGCCAGTCACAAGCACCGTCCGGTCTCGCAGGCTGTCGTAGACCATGCGAGGGAACTCCTGCGGCCCCGGACCCGTTGGCGCCAGGAGCGTCCATTCGTTGCCATTCCATGACCAGAGATCGTCGAACCGCCGGAACGTCTCGTCCGACCCGCCGAAGAGCAGGCTTGCGCCGCGCGCCTCGTCGAACGCCATCTGGTGATAGGAGCGCCGTCCGAACCCGATCTCATCGACGAGCGTCCAGGTCGTCCCGTCCCATTCCCAGGTATCCGAGGTTCGCCCGGCGTTCGTGGAGCCGCCATGGAGCACGGTGACTCCGCGCGCGCTGTCATAGGCCATGGCGTGAGAACTTCGCGGCGCGGGGCCCGTGTTCGCCACCTGGGTCCAGGTCGACCCATTCCACTCCCAGGTGTCGCCCAGCCTGAACCCGCTTGACGAGTATCCGCCGTAGAGCACGGTAACGCCGCGCCTGGAGTCGTAGACCATCGCTGTTGAAGTGCGAGGAGAAGGGCCGGTCGTCGCGGCCAGCGTCCACACGCCCGAAGGGCCGCGCTCCCAAGTGTCCCGCCTTTCATACCCTCCGAAGAGCACCGCGGTGTCGCGACCGGTGTCGTAGGCCATGGAATGCGAATAGCGCGGCGTGGGTTGGCCCTCGGAGAAGAAAGTCCACTCCTGTCCATCCCAGCCCCACGTCTCGCTGAGCGGCTCTCCCCCGTAGCCGCCCATGATGAGCGTCTGGCCGTGCAGCCGGTCATAGGCCACGGCGGGGACATTGCGCGGCCTCGGCCACTCGAGCGACACATCAGCCTTGAGCATCCAATCAACGCAGTTCGACTGCCCCGCGGCGAAGGGCGTCGGGAGCATCGCAAGTGCGATGAGAAGTGTGCGAACCAAGATCGATCCCATCGCGGGCCGAGTGCATATTTCGAGCGGCATCGCATCCCTCCTTCTCGCGGCCGGGCGGGCGAAGGAAGCGGCGGGGACGCATGCCGGCCCGGAACCCGGGCGGCAGCGACCTGCCCGGCGTTCGAGTGTACCGGAGAAGCCGCCGATGGCGGCGGTTTGTTGCGGCGATCGCGCGGATTCAGGGTGAAATGCTCACGCCGCGAGGCCGAAGGGGCGGGCAATCTTGTCGAGCGGGATGGCGGCGGCGTCTTCGGGATGCACGAGAATCTGGCCGCTCTCCGCCACCGTGATCTGCAGCGGGCCGAGCACATCCATGTAGACGCGCAGCAGGCGCCGGCCGACGGCGAAAATGGTGCCGGCGTGCAGGCATTTGGTGACGGTGCCGGTGAAGACCTTGAGGTTGGCGATGAGCGCCTCGGCCTCTTCGCGCTCGTGGCGGGCGGCCTTGAGTTCCTCGTTGACGCGGTGCATCTCCGCGGTGACGGCGCGGAGGCGTTCGCCGACGCGCGAGCCGGGCCGGGCGCTCTGCCTCGCGACCGCCTCGCGCTCGCCGACGAGGGTGCGCAGGACGTGCAGGTGCTGGTCGATGACGTCGTCGAGTTTGGTGACGCGGGCGCGGAGGAGGGGAAGCGAGCCGAGTTCGATGATGGTCTCGACGCCGGCCTGGCTGCCGAAGACGGCGACGTTCCACTCGCGCGAGCAGACGAGGCGTCCGCCGAGGATCGATCCCTTTGGGCACAGGACGCGGCCGCTGACGGTGGCGTGGCAGCCCATCATCTCCTTGTCGATGTTGAGATCGCCGCGGACGATGAGGCGCGAAGCGCTGAGGTGGCGTGCGGTGACGCTTCCGCCGGCGCGGACGAGTCCGTGCTCGCGACCGGCCATGCCGCCGGCGAGGATGAGGTCGCCTTCACACTCAACGGTCGCCGCCTCGACGAGGCCGCGTATCTCGATGCGTCCGGTGGCGACGACGCGGAAGAGGTCGCGCACGCCGCCGCGCACGGACACTTCGCCGTCGAAGTTGATGTTCCCGGTGGAGAAGTCGACGCACCCCTGCACTTCGAGCAGTTCGCGGATGGTGGGCTTGGGCCCCTTGCGTGTGAAGACGCCGGCGATCTGAGCCACGAGATCGGCGTTCTCGTTGTGGGCGATGGTCTCGTCAAGTTTGGGGTCGGCGGGCTGGCCGTTCTTGGCCGCGATGGGCTTGCCAAAGACGTCGCGGCCTTCGACGCCCTGCGTCGGCGGCACGACGCGGCCGAGCACCTGGCCGGCCGTGACCATCGTGAAGGCGGACTGCTCGTAGAAGCAGATGTTGCCGTGTTCGTCGACGGGCGCCGGGCTTCCTTCATCGACGAGCCATTCGACGCGCCCGTCCACGCCATGCACCGGCGGCGTGGCGCGCGCGACGACGACGCGGCAGGGAGGAGACTCGCAGCGCGGCTCGGAGGCGATGCGTTCGAGGGCTTCGGTGACGGCGGGGGTGATTTCGACCTGCGCGGTCTGAAGGGCCGCGGTGAGCGCTTCGACGGTCATCTGCTCGGCGCTGAGGTTGGGGGGAATCGACAACTCGGCGGACTGGGCGTCCTTTGCAACGATGACCTGGAGTTCGGCCTGGGCGGAGTGCTGCCCCATTGGGTAACCCTTGTCGCTGCCCGGTCCATCCCCCCGCTCGGCCTCCTGCCCATTGCCGCACACGCGCATCGGCCCGCCACCGCGAGCCGCGTTGGGTCCGCGCGCGGACCGCCCGGCGGTCGGGCGCGGACCTTGTGCGCCTTATCGACGCATCCGCATCGACTATTCAATCTTTGCCGCCGACGGGGAGCAATCGGGTTGCGCGGCGGATGACCTTATCCGGACCGTGGAAAGGGCCGAGTCTCACGCCTGACGCCACGACTCGGCTCGTTCGGTCGCGGCCAGATCGCGCGCGACTCGGTCGGCGAGTTCATCGAGCAGGTCGCCCGCGACGACGTCGGAGAGGTCGGCGCCGGCCGGCACGCCGGCGCTGTTGCGGCGCTTCGAACAGCGCTCGACGGAGCGCGAGGCGAATCGACAGGCCAGGCGCCACGAGCCGTCGGGCCGCTCGCAGGCGCGCTCAAGGCGCAGCAGCGCGGGTCGCTGGTGCGCGAGCGGCTCAAGGCCGGAGGGATCGTCAAGGAGGACGAGCCACTCCCGGCCGCGACTGAGCGATTCGACTCGCAGTCCGCTATCGCGCGGGACTTCGAAAGTCACGCCTTCGCGGGAGATTTCCAGGGCGGCGCCAAATTCGACGACGCGCGCGAGATCATCGTCGAGGAGCCACACGGACGCGCGGCAGGCACGGCGCGGTTCGAGTCGCCGGTCGCCGGTCAGCAGAACGAAGTTGCTTCTCATCTCGTCGAGATTGCGATCGCATCGCATGTTCTTGCCTCCCTTCGAGGCCGCGCTCCGATCGCAGGCGGCAAAGCAACCGCGCAGCGCATCGGGGACGCTTCTTCAGCCACGTTCGCCGGAATGTCCTCAGTCGGACGAGGGCCTCCGGGCCGTCCTCGTCCGCGATCCTGCGTCGGCGTGTCGGCGCGCCCGGCGTGGCTGCCGGACTGCCCTGTGGTCTCCACCCGCCGACCGGGTCTTCCGACGATCCATCGTCGGACATGGTTGCTATCGGCGAGGTGGTGAAGTTCGCTCCATCTTTTGGCCCATCGAACAGGGTTAGAAACCCCATATGTTGGGGTTCAGATCGTGTGAGAGGTGAAGAAGCCCATCATATGGGCGATGCAGGGGTGGGGGCTGCCACCAGATTCAGGTGGTTTCCCTGACTCCCATAAGGCGCGCCGCTTCATCGACATCCTTGTCGCCGCGACCGGAGAGATTGACGACGAGATGCCGGCCTGGCCCGAGTCGTCGGGCCGCATCAACGGCGCGGGCGATCGCATGTGCGCTCTCGAGCGCCGGGATGATCCCCTCGAGGCGCGCCAGCAGCGCGAATGCTTCAAGCGCCTCGGTGTCGCGGCATGTCGTGTAGGCGACGCGGCCGGAGTCGCGCCAGTGGCTGTGCTCGGGTCCGACGCCGGGGTAGTCCAGCCCGGCGGAGATGGAGTGCACTTCGCTCGTCTGGCCGTCTTCATCCTGCAGGACGTAACTGAGCGAGCCGTGCAGAACGCCGGGCGACCCGAAGGAAAGCGGTGCGGCGTGTTCGCCGGGCCGATCGCCGCGGCCGCCGGCCTCGACGCCGATCAACTGCACGCTCGCGTCCGCGACGAAGGGATGAAAGATTCCCGCGGCGTTGCTCCCGCCTCCCACGCAAGCGATGACTGCATCAGGCAGCGCACCGATCTGGTCGAGGCACTGGCTGCGGCACTCGCGCCCGATCACTGACTGAAAGTCGCGGACGATCATGGGAAAGGGATGCGGCCCGACGACGGAGCCGAGGATGTAGTGGGTTGATTCGACGGAGGCCATCCAGTCGCGCATCGCCTCGTTCGTCGCGTCCTTGAGAGTGCGCGAGCCGCTGTCGACGGGGACGACGCGGGCGCCCAGGAGCATCATGCGAACGACGTTGAGCCGCTGGCGGCGCATGTCCTCGCGGCCCATGTAAACGTCGCAGGCGAGGCCGAAGTGGGCGGCGGCGGTGGCGGTGGCGACGCCGTGCTGACCGGCGCCGGTCTCCGCGATCACGCGCTGCTTGCCCATGCGGCGCGTCAGCAGCGCCTGGCCAATGGTGTTGTTGATCTTGTGGGCGCCGGTGTGGGCGAGATCCTCGCGCTTGAGCCAGATGCTCGCTCCGCCGGCGTGTTCGGTGAGTCGGCGGGCGAAGTACAGCGGCGTCGGCCGGCCGACGAAGCGCCGCAGCAGGGCGTCGAGTTCCTCCTGAAACGCCGAGTCCCGGCGAGCGCGATCGTACTCGGCGAGCAGCGCCTCAAGCGCGGCCACGAGCGTCTCGGGCACGTAGCGCCCGCCGTACGCGCCGAAGCGCCCGGCGGAATCAGGAAGGGTGGGAGACGCGGCGGCGGAGGTCATGCGGCGATTGTAGGGTCATCGCCATCGATTGAATCGGCGCCGCCCGCCCGCGATCAGGCCTCGACCACCGCCCATCCGCTCCGGACCGCACGATGCGCTCACGCAATGCCCATCCCGCGTCACTGAACTTTTGCGCTGCACTCACGTTCGTGGGGCACCATTGACTCGGAGCACGATGCAATGGAGGGCTGCGCCATGGGGCTTCTCAGGGAACATCAGCAGCGACTCGCCAACAAGACGACGAAGTTTATCGGCGTCTACTGGGGCGAGTCGTTTCCGTTCTGGTACGTGTGCGAGTACCCCAAGGCCGGCGGAACCTGGCTGAGCCGCATGGTCGCGGACTACCTCGACATCCCCATGCCGCAGCACACCGTCATGCCTCTGGGCTGCGCGTGCGTGATTCACAATCACTGGATGTTCAACCCGCGCCTTCGCCGCGTCTTCTACCTGTACCGCGATGGGCGCGACGTGATGGTCTCGCTGTACTTCTACCGCATGCGCAACATCGAGCAGAAGCCCGATTCGCCCTTCAACCAGCGGATGCGGCTGCGCTATGAGCGGGCCTTCGGCCGCGGCTTTGACGCGCAGGACATTCGAGCGCACCTGCCGGCGTTCATCGATCTTGAGATGCGCCGGCCGATGAACGCCCGGATCAACTGGCCGACGCACATCGCGCAGTGGTGCGTGCCGAGACATGGCCACATCGCCTACCTCGCCTATGAGGACCTGCTGCGCGACGCCGCCGGCTCGCTGGGACGCGCCCTTGAAAAGTTTGTTGACGCGCCAGTCGATGAGGATCGACTGCGCGCCACGGTGCAGCGCTACTCCTTCAGCCGCATGGCCGGGCGCGAGCGCGGCGTGGAGGATCGCGGCTCATTCCTGCGCAAGGGCGTCGCGGGCGACTGGCGCCACCACTTCACCCGCGAGGCGGCGGAGGTCTTCGATCACCACGCAGGCCGGACGCTCATCGATCTCGGCTACGAGCGCGACCGGTCGTGGGT
>WYBR01000113.1 GCA_011525805.1 Vicinamibacteraceae bacterium | reverse complement strand
CTCGTTCTCACCTGCACGTTCGCATCGATCTCCGCCCGGAGCGGCGGCGATCGATGCCACCCCCGTTCTGAAATGGGTGCCACTGCACGCTCGCGGCTCTGAGCGAGAGTGCAGTGCGAAGGGCAAGGACGGCCGTCCTCGCTGGCGCTTCGGCCTGGTGGAGAGATGCGATACGTCGCCGTTTGCCCGTCCGCCCTGCTGCGCCCAGAGCAGCGAAGCATGGCACCGCGCGGCGGGCGCCACGGAGCATTCGCTTCGATCTCCGCCGCGGCGACGGCGAGCGATGCCACTCTGCTGCGGCATGGATAACGCGGAAGCGATCCCGGCCGCCGGACCTGTGACCGCGGCGCTCTGGCGTGTCGCAATTGCTGGAGTCGCGGACTTGCCGGCGACTGGGGCGCGGCCGATCATCGTACATGGACCACCATCACTGCGGAACTGCTTCAACCGGTCGCCCCCGTTTTTCGCCGCCGCAGCGGCTCGGGCGGATTCGCAAGCGATACGTCATTCTCCTGCTCTTCGCGCTGCTGCTCGGCTGGCTCGGGTGGGTAATCGCGGGGGCCATCAACGCCAAACCCGGCCCGCTGGTGGACTACGGCCGTCAACTGCTCGACCTGTCCGCCGCCGCGCAACCGGAGGGAGAGAACGGCTGGCCGGCGCTGCTCGACGCCATCGCGATCCGCGACTCGATCGAAGCGCCCGATCCGCCCGACTGGCCCACGGACGCGGTGGAGGCCGCGGAGATCGAGTCGCTCACGCGCATCCTCGACGGCGAGTTCGACGCTCAGCGGCTGCGCTTCGAGTTGGCTCTTCTGGAGCACATAGAGTCCTCGGGCGTGCTGGAGCGCCTCGACGCGATGTCGGCCGCGCCCCGCGCGGTGCGCGAGTCGATCGGTCTCGACGGCCCGGGAATCGTCTTCACCCTTCTTCCGGAACTCTCCCCGGCGCGGAGCCTGGCGAAGATGTGCGCAGCGCGGATGCGCGTGGCGCTGGAGCGCGGCGACTCGGAGCAGTTCCTCCGCTCGGCGGAGCACGGCCTGGCGCTCGGTCGCGTCATGGCGCACGATCCGTTCTACATCAGCCGCCTCGTCGGCCTGGCGGTGTCGAACCTCGCATTCAGCGAGATCGGCCACGCGCTGGTCGAGCGCGAACTGGATGAAGCGACGTGCCGGCGGCTGCTGGCGTTGCTCGATCGACACGTCCTGCCGCCCATGAGTCTCGCGCTCGAAGCGGAGCGCCTCTGCCAACTGGACGCGATCCAGCGCCTCTACTCCGACGACGGGAAGGGAGATGGGATTCTGCTGATGTCCAAGTCGGTGGAGATGGGCAACATGCTCGGCGGCGGTCCGCCGGTGGGGGGCGGGCATCCCGTCATGAACGTCGCCGGGCTTTTTCTGCCCGGCCGGGCGGAGACGACGCGGCTGCTCGACGAGTACTTCGCGACGGCGATTGAGCAATCGGTCCTGACCGGAGCGCAGCAGCAGGCCCATCCCGTCGATCTTGAGACGTTTGTGGACAACCTGCCGCGCGGACACTTCTTCCTGAAGATGCTTCTGCCGGCGCTGTCGCGCGGCGGCGGGGCCGATCGCAAGGCCCGCGCCGTGCGCGAGGCGCTGCGCCTCACGCTCGCCATCGAAGCGTTTGAGGCGCGGCATGGCCGGCCGCCCGAGGCGCTGGCGGACCTGGCGCCGGAGTTCCTCCCCTCGATTCCGATCGACCCGGTCTCCGGGCAAGCCTTCGTGCTGGCCCGGCGCGAGGCAACGGCGGCCGACCCGCGCGAGTGGCTGCTCTACAGCATCGGCGCGGACGGCCAGGACAACGGCGGCGCTGAAACGCCGGACCCCGACGACGCCTATGACGCGCTCGACGTCGAAACCGGCGCGCAGGGGTTTGACTACGTCTTCAACCGGCTCCGCCCGCCCGCGGAAGAGCCGAATGAGCCGGCCGAGTCGCCGGCTGAGTCGCCGGCTGAGTCGCCGGCGACGGTCCCGGTCGAGCCGGCGCCGGCCGCCGGGAGTGACGAGGGCGGGCGGTGAAAAGACCAACGTCCCGCGGCCCTCTCGAGCCGCGGGACGATTGGGAAGTATCAGTCATCAGCCACCCGGGGGCTGTTGGATTCGACTGATGACTGAGGACTTGTCGAGAGCAGCCCCTCCTTGCGTCGTTTCGCCAACACATGTCCCGCCGGGCGCGGCGTCTTGCAGCAACTTTTCCGAGCGTGGTCGGAAGGCCGGTCCGATCCGTGGCGGTCGATCAATTCCCGGGCGGCTCAAGCGGAGGCTCTCCGGGCTCCGGCAGCGTCTCCGGCCGGCGGAGGTGGGTCACCAGCGCGGGCTCGTCGAGGGGTGTGACCTCATAGAGCACCAGCGATCCGAGTTCGCGGCGGAAGAAGTTCAAGCCCGGCGGGGCCTCGCGGTCCGTGTCGCGATCGCGCTCGATGCGGTCGATGAAGACCATGATCGGCGTCCCGTTCACCCGCGCGAGCATTGAAATCGTCCTGGGCGAAACGACGTTGAGGTACTTGAGGCCCAGCGCCTCGATGCCCGTCGGCAGCGGGGGATTCATTGAGAGCATGTCGCCGAGGTGATCGAGGAAGACGAGGGCGAACTCGCGATCGTCCCGGCAGACCCACTTCGCCTCGAATCCCTCTTCGAGCGTGTGCTGGTAGGCGTCGGCGAGGCTGCGCGGCGGGCCGGGGTCGTATCGCCCCGTCGGCCCGGCGGTCAGGAAGCGGTAGATCTGCCAGGACCCGAGCAGGCCCAGCAGGAGGACGGCGGCGATCGCCCAAGGCTTCCAGCGCGAGATTCGCCACGGGCCGCCCAGCGGCGCCATCGATCCCGCGACAGGGGCGTGCGATCGCGCGTGGCCGGCCGTCGAGGTCGTCGCGCCGTCCTGCTCGGCGAAGCGGCGCTGTGCCTCGACAAGAAGTCGACTGGCGTCGGGCGGCTGGGAGTATCGCCGCAGCGAGGCGTCGATCTCACGCTGAATGCGGACCTGCGCGGCCAGGTCGGGCTCGATCGCGCAGCGGGCGTCAACGGCCGCTCGCTCCTCGGCGCTGAGCGAGCCGTCGAAGTAGGCGTCCAGAAGGCGGATGTCGTCATCGCGCGAGTGCGGCGAGGGAGTCGTCATGGCGACTGCCTCCCTTCCGCGGCGAGCCGATCCGACGGACCCTCCGGCATGAGCCGCTCGCGCAATGCCATCCGCGCGCGGTGAACGTGGCTCATCGCGGTGCCCTCGGCGATGTCGAGAGTGCGGGCGATCTCGCGGTACTCCATGCCTTCGAGGGTGCGCAGAAGCAGGCAGGTGCGGGCGGTTTCGTTGAGTGATTCGAGGGCGCGGACGAGGCGATCATCAAAGGCGGCTTGCCCGGCGGGGATGGAGGCTTCGGAGGTGAGGCGCACCGGCCGGGCGGGTGAGGACGTCGCCGCGGTTCCGGCTCGGCCGGCCCGGGCATCGAGGAGGATGGGATCGGTCGCGGCGCTGAGATGGCGGCGGTTGCGGCGTGCGAGATTGAGGGCGGCGTAGCGCACGGTCTGACCCATCCAGGCGTTGAAGTTGGTGCCGCGCTGAAACTGGTCGAGTTTGCCCAGGGCCACGATGGCGGCTTCCTGCACCACATCCTCTGCGAGGTTTCGGTCGTGAACGAGCCCAAGGGCGATGTACCAGAGAATCCTGAATGACTGCTCGAAGAGCGAGGAGAACTCAGCCGGAGTGATGCCCGCGGCCTGAGCCGGCGCCCCGCCCCCGGCCGGCGCGTCGCCACGCGCCTGATCGCGTTGGGTTCCGGAGCCGGCCATCTTCGTGTTCACTCCAGCAATGTCGGCCAGCGCGGCCTTTTCTTGCAGATTTCCTCGCCCGGAGCCAACAGTAAGCAAACGACCCGGCCTTGAGGGGCCGGGTCGCGTGAAAGTCGGATACTGATCGAGACGAGAGTCAGGCGGCGCGACGGCGACGTCCAATACCCATCAGGGCGACGGGCAGGAGGCACACGAGGGCGGAGGGCGCCGGGATGATCTGGAACTCCACGCCGTCCGCATAGTGGCCGTGGAACTCGCTGCCGCTCAGGTCGTTGAAGATGTTCTCGGTCGCGCTGATGCGGATGACCACGAAGTCCGTCGCGGTCGGGAGAAGCATCTCAACCAGCGCCTGCTCCCACGTCTCGGCGCTGCCGTCGGTGAAGATCGTGGATTGCCTGGAGGCGAGTTCGCCCGAGCCCCACTGGGTGGGGAAGGTCGAGGCGTCGCCGGAGTAGGCATACATCCCCAGCGAGAACATCGTGTCAACCGGGCCGAGATCGCTGCTCACGCGGTTGAAGAACGCGCTGGCGGAGACGGAGCCGATGCCCGACCGGATCGCCTGCTGGAAGGATGAGACGTCGATCACCTGCCAGAGTTCGCCGCCGACGGCTGAACTGGCGCCGTTGCGGTGCGTGTTCTGGAACCGGAGCATCTGGACGCCTTCCCAAGGCGTGATGTCGTTCTCCGCCTCGACGATGTTGGAGCGGTCTCCGCGCCAATAACCGGCACCGTCGGGCAGCGTGCCCGTGGTCACGGTCATGATCTCGAAGCCGCCATTGACGACGTCGGCCTGAGCCGCGCCGGCCAACAGGCCAAGCGAAACTGCGGAACCGACAAGAACAACGCTCAGTTTTGAGGCTCTCATCTCTCTCGACTCCATTCCTGGCTGTGCAGTGTCTCTCCCCTTGGACCCCGGAAACCCGGCGCCAGAGTTTCTTCCAGCGTAACAATACCAGCAAACTGTGACGATTGCAAGGGCCATTCCAAGAAAAGTCGGAAAATGGCTCGATCGGGGCAGGAAACCCCCCCGGCCGTCCCCCCGGCGGGCGGCCCTGCCTCCGTACATCAACCGCACGATTTGACGAGGCGTGCAAACAGGGACCGACCGAGGTGGGGGTCGGCGGTCCGCTCGGGGTGCCACTGCACGCCGAGGCGGAACCGGCAGGCGGGATCGGCCACCGCCTCAATCACCCCGTCGGGGGCGCGGGCGACCACGACCAGGCGCCCGGGGTCGGCGACCGCCTGGCGATGGTGGCTCAAGACCAGACCTCGGCCGATCTCGCCTTCCACGGCATGTGTCTTCTGCCCCCAATGGGAGTCGTGGCTGGGCAGCGTGTCGGGCAGATGCTGATCAAGCGTTCCCCCCGCGACCAGCGCCATCATCTGCATCCCGAGGCAAACGCCAAGCAGCGGAAGATCTGCGGGCGCAGCGCGGAGAAGGGCAACCTCGAAGGCCTGCCGCTGCGGGTCCAGCGGCGTGGCCTTGGCGTGGGTGGCGGCTCCGAACTCCTCCATTCGAGGATCGTCCCCGCCCGTGAGGATGAATCCGGCGCAGAGTTTCAGGTACTCGTCCAGACGGTCGAGGCGATGGGGGAGGATGATCGGCGTGCCGCCCGACTCGGCCACCATCTCGCTGTAGGCGCGGGCGCACTTGTACGTGCGTTCATCCCCATCAGCCGTGATTCCAATGAGGGGCGCAGGCATGGTGGCGCGGGTGAGAGCAGAACGAAGTCCCGGACCGACGGGTCGACCGGGCGCTGCGGCGCCGCGGGTCAGTGAATGAACCTCATCTGTCCGAAGTTCGGAACGAACCGCCGCGCCCCTTCGCGCACTCCCTCGGGTGATGGGAAGTAAACGAAGAACGCCTTGCCGAGCAGGAGCGAACGGTTCACGATGCCCGGCGCCGGGTCAATCTCCTTCGCAACCCAGGGATCCGGATGTCCCCACAGCCGGCCGTCAAGGCTGGCGGGGTTGTTGTCGCCGCAGACGAAGAACTGGTTCCCGTCGAGGTGGACGAGGCGCTCGGGATGCGTTCCCAGCGCCGGCCCTGCCCCATAGATGTCGTTGGCCGGTCGGTAGTACAGGTCGCGGTCAAGTTCGACGCGATGGAGTGTGACGGGGGAGTTGGCGAAGTGCCAGGCGAGGCGCATCGGCCGGGGCAGGTTGCGCTGATCGATGTACGGATTGGTCTCGGCGGAGTTCAGCGCATCGCGCGGCGCCAGACCGGTGGCCCATTCGAGGCGCTGCTCGGGCGTCCAGTCGTACTCGCCTCGCGCGGCCTCGCGCCCGTCGATCCAGAGGCAAAGGGACTGGTCGACGTGCCAGAACTCGACCTCCGTCGCGCGGCCGGCTGGCGCAAACTCGCCCATCGGCTGATCGTCGAGCGTCGTCCACTCCGGCGCGCCGAGGGGGCGCATGCGGATCATCGCGCGCCCGCCTTCGAGCACGGCCTCGAACTCGTGGTTGCGGCACTCGAGGTGAATGGTGGTGGCGAGTCCGGCCTCATCGGGCTGGACGGCGGCGGCGAGGCGGATGTCCGAGATGTTGTAGTGCTGGAGGCTCGCGGGATCCTTCTCGTCGTCGTAGGGTTCGTTGTAGGGATGGCGGTCGTTGACGGGCCGGTCGGGATTGAAGCGCAGCGCGCCCGGCGCCGGGGAGTCGCGTCGGTAGGAGCGGCGATCGGCCACCTGCCAGCCCTCTCCGGACCACGGAGGCAGCCAGCCCCCTCGGATCCTCGAGGGATCGATGGGAATGTACTCGCTGTGGTAGACCGGCTGCCAGACCGCTCGCTGCACGTGATCGGGCTTGCGCTGGACGCGAAAGCCTTCGAGGCTCTCGGAGCCGTTGGAGCGTGCGAACACGTCGCCGTCGGCGAGCCAGACGGCTTCTCCGGGCAGTCCGAGGAGCCGCTTGATGTAGTTTTCCGCGGGCTTCGTCGGGTTCTTGAAGACGACGACGTCGAAGCGCTGCGGCTCGACGAGGCAATAGAGGTACTTGAGCACGAGGATGCGGTCGCCCATGCGCGTGCGGTGGTTGGCAACGATGACGTCGTCGGCGCGCTGGCTCATGAGCATCGGGTCGATGAGCCGGTATCCCGCGCCGCGCCCGAGCAGGCTGCGGGCCTGATTGCCGTCGGTGTCGCTGTTTGCCGGTCCGGCGGGGTAGACGTAGCCGGTCTGCGGCGAGCGGACCATCGCGTGCGCCCCGAGGAGCGTCGGCGCCATCGAGCCGGTCGGGATCACGAACGCCTCGACGACGAAGCCGCGGAAGGTAAAGGCGAGAATGAAGGCGATGAGCAGCGACTGGAGCGTGTCGATGATCGACAGGCCCTCATGGCCGCGCGACTCGACTTGCTGAGCGGTCTGGTCAATGTAGCCCACGATGAGAGTCTCCTGGCGCCCGGCGGCGGCGGCTAGCATGAACGCCCCGGATCATATCGACCCGACCGGTGCGGCGGCGTGGAAACCTTCGAGAAGCGGAGCGGTTCATGGGTGAGCAGTTCGAGTACGGCGCGGCGGCGGGCGAAGCAGAGTGCGCCGCGCTGGGCGAGATTCTCGGGCGCACGTTTCACTTCCCGACCGAGCGCGTCCCCCGGTTCTTCGACACGGCGGGGCGGGAGAACCTCCGCGTGCTGCGGCAGGGGGGCGCGGTGGTCGGCGGCCTGGTCATCGTTCACATGGGCCAGTTCTTCGGCGGCCGCGCGGTCAAGATGGCGGGGATCGCCGCCGTCGGCATCGATCCACACGCGCGCGGACTCGGCGCCGCCAGCGCGCTGATGCGCGAAGCGGTGAACGAGATGCACGCCATGGGCTACCCGATCTCTTCCCTCTATCCGGCGACGCAGCCGCTCTACCGCCGCGTCGGCTATGAGCAGGCGGGCACGTTCTACCGCTGCGTCCTCCCGACGGCGAGCATCGACTCGCGCCGCCGCGACCTGGCGATCCGCCCGATGACCGGCGCGGACCAGTCGGCCGTCGAGAGGTGCTACCTCGCCCGCGCGCGGGCGTGTAACGGCCATCTCGACCGGAAGGAGTACGTCTGGTCGCGCGTGCGCCGCCACCGCGGCGCGGAAGCGAGCGGGTTTCTCGTGCAAGGCGCGAACGGGCTGGAGGGCTATGCATGGATCGTCCAGGAGGACTCGCCCTCCCGCCCTTACAACCTCTACTGCACTGATCTCGTCGCGATCACCAGCGCGGCCGCCGAGCGGCTTCTCGCCTTCTTCGCCGACCACCGATCGATGGCGGGCGAAGTCGTCTGGCACGGCCATCCCTCCGACGCGATCCATCTCAATCTGCGCGAGCAGTCGATCCGCGATGAAGTGAAGGACCAGTGGATGCTCCGGCTGCTCGACGCGGCGGCGGCGATCGAAGCGCGCGGCTACTGGCCGGGCGCGTCGGTCGAGACGCATCTCGAAGTGCATGGAGATGAAGTGCTCCCGCACATCAACAACGGCCGGCTGCTGTTGCGCATCGCCCGCGGCCGCGCCGAAGCGCGGCGCGGGCAGGGCCGGGGAGACGTGCGCGTTCACATTCGCGGCCTGGCGGCGCTCTACTCGGGCTTCCTCTCGCCGTGGCAGGCGCGGGCCGCCGGCTGGCTGGAGGGCGATGACGACGCGCTCGACGGCCTCGCGGGCGCGTTCGTCGGCCCGGCGCCGTGGCTCGCGGATCACTTCTGATCCGCGCCGCTCGGCAGCAGCGACGAGAGGCGCCGCGCCGGGACCGCCGCGTTATCGGAGGAAACAAACTCCGGCGCGGGCTCCGCCCGGGCGGCGGACGGGGCTAGCATCTTCAGGACCGCTCCCCGAAGGCGATCGCCGGCCGGAACGGGGGGAGGGGCGATACTGAAAACGGCTGTCAGGTCCGGCCGACGCGGCAACATCAGGCGGTCGGGGCAATATCCCGGCGCGTTCGACGGTTCTGGTTCAGCGGGCGCTTCCGCGCTCGAAACTCAACAGGAGGAGCAGATCATGCGGATGAACAACAGGTGGGCGATGCTCGCGCTGGCGGCGGCGCTGGGAGTGACCGGCGCGAGTGCGGGCGTGATGGGGCAGGCGATCGAGCCGGCCGCGTCGAAACTCCGGGGCGACCTCGCCCAGGTGCTGCGCGACGCCAAGCCCGAGCAACTCGTGCAGGTGTACGTCGTGATGCGCGAGCAGGCGTCGCGCGATGAGATCGGGCGGATCGCCCGGCTGGGCAATAAGGAGGCGCAGCGCCAGGCGATGCGCGACCTGCTCAAGCCGCTGGCGGCGCGCTCGCAGGCGGACGTGCTCACCCTGCTCAACCAGGCCGCGTCAAGCGGCGCGGTGGAGTCAATCCGGCCGCTGTGGCTTCACAATCTCATCGGCGTTCGCGCCACGGCGGAGGTGATTGTCGGGCTGGCGCAGCGCGAGGACGTGGCGTACGTCGCGCACGATCCGCCGCGCGGAGTGGAAGTGCTGCCCGTTCTTCCGGCTGAGGGCGGCGCCATCGCGGAAATCGAGTGCGGCGTCGATCTGATGGGCGCGCCGCGCGTCTGGAGCGAGTTCGGCATCACCGGCCGCGGCGTCGTCGTCGGCATGATCGACACCGGCATGTGCGCCACCCACCCCGATCTGCGCAACCAGGTCTGGGTCAACACCGGCGAGATCCCCAACAACAACATCGACGACGACAACAACGGTTACGTCGACGACGTCAACGGCTGGAACTTCGAGAACGGCAACGGCAACATCAGCGACCTCAACGGGCACGGCACGCACACCTCCGGCACCGTCGCGGGCGACGGGACGAACGGCACGCAGACCGGCATGGCCCCGGACGCCTCCATCATGACCCTCAAGTTCTGGAACTCCTTCTCCGGCGAACAGACGGTGTGGGACAGCATCCAGTACGGCGTGGACAACGGCGCTCACGTGCTCTCCGCGAGCCTCGGCTGGCCGCACTCGACGAATCCGAACCGGCCGATGTGGCGGTCGATCTGCGAGAACGCGATGGCCGCGGGCGTGGTGGTGATCTTCGCCGCGGGCAACGAGGGCAACTGCTGCCGCCCGACCGACGCGGTGCGCACGCCCGGCGACGTGCCGGACATGATCACCGTCGGCGCGACGGACTGCAACGACAATCTGGCGAGTTTTTCGAGCGTGGGCCCGGTGACGTGGAGCAACATCCCGCCCTACAACGACTGGCCCTATCCGCCCGGAAAGCCCAAGCCCACGATTTCGGCGCCGGGCGTGAACACCAAGTCCACGTCGAACAACTGCTCGGGCTACATCAACCTCAGCGGCACGTCGATGGCGACGCCGCACGTCGCCGGCGCGGTGGCGCTCATGCTCGAAGCCGATCCCAGCCTTGACCACTTCGCCGTCAAGGACATTCTCCAGGCGACGGCGCTCGATCTGGGCGAGCCGGGGCGCGACAACTTCTTCGGCGCCGGCCGCGTCGACGCCTATGAGGCCGTCGCCGCGGCGCTGGGCGGCGGCATTCCCATGCGCCTCCAGACCTCGCGCTTCGTCGCGGGCGTCAACGGCGATGCGGAAGTCTTCCGCGCCACTCCCGGCCAGACCGTCGCGTTCATCTACAGCACGCGCGGCCTGGGCAGCACCTACATCCCGCAACTCGACGTGACCATCGACCTCGCCAGCCCGGCGCTGGCGGGAATCCGCACGGCCGACGTGGATGGCTACGCGCTGCTTCGCAAGCGCGTTCCGCCCGGCACGCAGGGCGTGCGCGTCTGGATGCAGGCGGCCGAGTTCCAGCGCAAGAGCAACGTCGTCGAGCAGGTGATCGAGTAGCCTCTCCTCGACGTCGCGAACGCAGAAAACGAATCGCCCCCGCCGGCTCGCCGGCGGGGGCGTTCTGGTTTCTTCCGCGATCACTTGTGCGCTTCGAGTTCCTTGAGGAGTTTGGCGTTGTCGGGAAACTCGCCGGTCTTCGCCTTGCTGTAGACCAGCCGGCCGTTGACCGTCACCTCGAAGACTCCGCCCGAACTCTCAATCAACTCCGCGTTCACCTTGAATCGCTTCTTGATCTCGTCCGCCAGACCGGCGGCTCGCGGCAGGTAGTTTCACATGCCGCAGTACTTGATCGACACCTTCATGGACAAACCTCCTTGCAGATGGCACGGCGATAGGCAGGGGCGAGCGGCGTCGGAAGGGCGCCGCCGCGCAAGGGTACGTCGGCGCGCGCGGGGCGGCCAGTTCAGCCGACGATCATGGGGAGGTCCTCGAGTCCGGCGGTGAGGACGCGCGGCCCCTGCTCGGTGATGAGCACGTCGTGCTCGTAGTGGACGCTCAGGCTGCCGTCGGCGGTGCGGATCGGCCACTGCCGCGGTTTCTGAATGACCTTGCTCGTGCCGACGGCGATGATCGGTTCGACGGCGAGGAGGAGCCCCGGCGTGAGCCGGAATTGCGCGTCGGGCCAGTCGCCGAGGTAGGCCGGAACGGAGTTGGCCAGGTGCGGCGGATCGTGGAGGTGGTCGCGGCCGCACCCGAGGCCGTGCCCGCCGAGGCGCTCGACGCAGTGGTAGCCGTATTCGACCTCGACGCACTGCTGAACGGTTCGGGCCCAGTCGAGCAACGGCGCGCCCGGCAGCAGTTGCGCCACGCCGCGGCGCAGCGCCTCGATGCCGCATTCGCACAGTCGCCGGCTCTCAGCGCTCGGCTCCTGGATGATGTAGGTCCACGCGGCGTCGCCGTTCCAGCCGCGGTAGCGCACGCCGATGTCGATGGAGATGACGTCGCCGCGCTTGAGAGGCTGCGTGCTCATGCCGGCCGTTCCGTGAACCACGACGTCGTTGACGCTCAGGCATGCGTGCGAAGGGAAGGCCGGGTAGCGCCCGGTGGAGTAGTGGAGAAAGGCGCTGCTGACGCCGAACCGGTCGAGCGTCTGCGCGACGAGGCGGTCGATCCAGGCGAGTGTGATGCCGGCGCGGAGGGCCGGGGCGACGATGTGGTGCGTCTCGACGACGAGTTCGGCGGCCCGCGTCGCGTGGGGGATGTCATCCGGGCGGAGCATCGCGGGCGATGGTAGCGTCGAGGGGCGCGGCGTGCGCCTCACTGCGGCCGCGCGCGCCGGACGAGTTGGCGCGAGTAGCCGTCCTTCACGTCCGCTTCGTATTGGTTGAGCATCGCGTCGATCTCGTCGCGCCGGCCGAGGCGCTTCATTACCGCCGCGAGGCGGCAGGCGTCGACGTATCCGAGCGGCTCGCGGATGTGTGCGCGAAGGAGATGGAGGCGCGCGGGATCGTCGATCGAACCGAGGGCGGGCAGCCACTTGAGCCAGAGCAGGTCCTTCCGCGCCGGCGAGAGTTGCGCCGCGGGGATCTGCTCGACGGCCGCGAAGAGCGTCGCCGCGTCGCGCGTGCGAAACAGCGGCCCGAGCGCTTCGGCGATCGTCTCGCCGGGCGCGTGGTTGGCGAGGCGCTGGTCGTAGAGGTCCGCGGCGAGCGCGTCAAGGCCGAGGAGATTGATGAGGCGCAGCACTTTCGACCAGTCGCCGCTCGCTTCGGCGAGGGGCGTCTCGCGCCGCAGGGCGTCGCGCAGGTCTTCGCCGGTGGTCGGGCGCGACTCGCGCGACGCGCGCGGCGCCGGCCGCAGCAGCGTCATCAGCGGGTCGCCGATCGTCGCCACGCGCCACGGCTTGAGTTCCCAGACCCGCGCCGCGACGAGGTAGGGCACGCTGGAGAGGAGGCGCTCGGTCAGCAGTTCCGGCGCGATGAAGGCGGCGAGCGTCGGCTCGTGGACGCTGCCGACGTAGGCGTAGGCGCCGCGCTCGAGCCAGCGCCCCGCGAGCGTGTTGCGGTTGGCCGGCGCGATGCACGACCAACTGTGGATGAAGTGAACGACGGCGGGGGAGTTGAGGATCGGCACGTCATGCACGAAGACGCGCCGCTCGTCGGCGGCGTCGAACCAGTTCTGGTTGCCCTTCGTGTTGACGAAGATGAGGTCGCGCTCCAGGCCGCCGGGCGCCAGGTACTCCCACGCGGCGGCGGTGCTCGCCGGCGCGGCGGTGTGGATCACGTCAAAGCCGACCTCGCGGAAGCGCGCAGCCGGCTTGTCCATCGAGTAGCGCGACCACACCGCCAGGTCGGGATACGTGTCAAACAGCAGCGCCGATTGCGGCTGGAGGAAGATCGAGCACATCGACATGTACACCGCGCGCGGACCGTCGCCGAAGATCGAGCCGACGATTGCCCAGCGCGAGTCGTCCGCATGCCGGCCCAGGCCGTCGGTCGTCGCGTTTCGCGAGTTGCCGTTCGGATCGTCCGTCGTGACGTATTTGACCGGCAGGTCGCGCACGATCGTTACGGTGTCGATCGCGTCGCCGAGGTCGCGGTAGGGGTAGCCCGCGGCGGCCACGAGCGACTCGACGGCGGTTCGCAGCCGCGGCCAGTCTTCGAGCGAGACCGAGCCGTTGGGCGTGCCGAAGCGATCGTCGAGAAAGGCCAGCGGCTGACCGCGATCAGCGGCGAGAGCGAGGGCGGCTGGCCAGGCGGCGTCGCGGATGGACGTGATGACCACGCCCGGGGGCGTCCACTCCGCCGCCGCGAAGGCCGCCGGCGCCTCGGGGGACGCCTTCGAGGAGTCCAGTGAACGGTCGTCGATCTGCCCCGACCACCACGCAGCCGCGACGATGTTGAGCAGCGCCGCCTCGAGTTCGGCGCCTTCGGGCATCGTCGCCTCCGAGGCGGGCTTGCGGATCACTTCCGCGGGCGCGAAGCGGCGAATGAACATCGGCGCATACACGTCATCTTCGAAGAGCACCGGCCAGCGGCCCGCGAGACTCCACTCCGAGATCGCTTCGAGGTAGGTCAACTCGTCGGGCACGAGCACGACGCGGTCCACCGTCGGCACCCGCGCGCGGAGCGAGGCGATTCTGAGACCCGGCCGCACCGCCCATGGCACGTCGGCGAGATTGACCTGCCGGGGAGGAGGCTGCCCCTTGCCCGGTTCGTCGGGCGGGCCCGGAGGGGTGGTCGCCGGTGGTGAGGCGGGCGGCGCCGCGGTTCCGGCCGGGGCGTCCTGAGAGGGCGGCGATTGCCCAGTCGCGCCCGGCCGGCCACACGCAGCGCCGAGCAGTGCCGCGCACCAGGCGATGCTCCTGAGGGTCCCTCTGCGGCGAAATGGCCGGGTCGGTTTCATGACGGGATGATAACGGCGATCGGTGCGGCCGCATCGCGCTGAGGCTCTCATCGCTTCAGCCAAGCGGCAATCGCCTGCTCGGCGAGGTCGGCGAGGCGCCGCGGGCCTTCGGCCATGAGCGTCTCGATCGCGGCGCCCGAATCGGAGAGTGCGTGCAGGGCGACGAGGGGCATGGGGCTGTGCGATTCGGTCCATCGCCGCGCGGCGGGCGAAGCGTCGCCGACGAGCGCGATGACGGGCACGCCGCGCTTCGCCGCGGCGCTCGCGACGCCGCTGACGGCCTTGCCGCTGAGAGATTGCTCGTCGAGTCGTCCTTCGCCGGTGAGCACGAGGTCAGCGCCGCTGAGGCGCTGGTCGAAGCCGACGGCCTCGAGCACGAGTTCGATGCCGCGCCGCAGCGATCCGCCAAGCAGGGCGACGATGCCGTAGCCGCACCCGCCCGCCGCGCCCATCCCAGGCGCCTGCGCGTCAATCTCGGGCAGGAGCGAGGCGAGATGCCGCAGCCCTGCATCGAGTTGTTCGACATCGGCCGGCGAAGCGCCCTTCTGCGGCGCGAAGACGTGCGCTGATCCGCGCGGGCCGTGCAGGGGGTTCGTCACGTCGTTCGCCGCGATCATGCGAATGCCGCGCGACGCCATCGCTGCGGCCGCCGCGCGGTCGATGGCGCGGATCGCGGGGAGGTGCGCGCCGGTCATTGACTCGCCGCTGCGCTCATCGAGGACGCGGCCGTCGTTGAGCGCGAAGCGCACTCCCAGGGCCTGCGCCATGCCGCATCCGCCGTCGCAAGTGGCGGATCCGCCCAGGCCGATGATGATGCTGGTGCATCCCTCTTCGATGGCGGCGCGGACGAGTTGGCCCAGGCCGAAAGTCGTCGCATGAAGCGGATTGCGGCGGTCTCGCGGAACGAGGGCGAGTCCGGCGGCGGCGGGAAGTTCGACGATCGCAGTGCGGCCGTCGGGCAGGCGTCCCCACGTCGCCTCGACGAACATCCCGCTGAGGGGGCCGCGCACCGCCGTGGTTCTCTCCGCGCCGCCGCAGGCCTGGAGGATCGCGTGAACGGTCCCCTCACCCCCGTCGGCGATCGGGCAGAGGTCGAGGGCGGCGTTCGGGAAGACACGCCTCGCCCCCGCGGCCATGGCCGCGGCCGCCTGAGCGGCGCTCATCGACTCCTTGAAACTGTCGGGCGCGCAGATGATCCGCATGGTCGGCAGGTGGGTTCCGGTTGCCGGCGTGCGGCGACGCGCCGGCTCCGGCGGTCAGTTGCGCTGCGTCGAAAGCGTGCAGGTGCGCCGGGTTCCCGCGGCGTCGAGATACTCCAGCACGACCTCGCGGCCGAGGTCCAGCGGCCGAAGCGCGCGGAGCATCTCGTCCGGCGAGGTGACGCTGGCGCCGTCGATCGAAAGGACGATCGCATCCGCCACGAGGCCGATGCGGTCGGCGGTCGAACCCGCCTGCACGGAGGAGATCCTGACGCCGGACATTACGGAGAGTCCGGCGCGGCGCAACTCCTCGACCGTCATCGCCTGCACCGAGGCGCCGAGGTCGTCAAAGGTGTTGCGCGCCGCGATCGACGACCACTCTCCCAGCACGACGTCAACGGTCTGAAGCCCTCGGTCGCGCCACACGGCCATGCGGACGACGGACCCGGGGCGGAGGTTGTGGATCATGGTCCGGAATGTCTCCGTCTTGACGACGGACTCGCCCGAGACCTGGAGGATGACGTCGCCGCTGCGCAGGCCCGCGGCCTGGGCCGGCGAGCCGGGAAGCACGGCCGTGATAAGCACGCCCGACTCGGGAACGCCCAGTTCGCGGATGAGGGCCTCATCGCCCTCACCGAGGTCGCGCAGGTCGACGCCCAGTCCGCCGCGCTGGATCGGCTGTCCCGCGATGACCTGCTCGACGACAAACTCGATGATGTCGAGGGGAATGGCCAGACCCACGCCCGTGAAGCGGCCGCTGCGCACCGGGTCTTTCGGATCGACGGCGATGGCCATGTTCATGCCGACAAGTTCGCCATAGACGTTGGTGAGCGGCCCGCCTGAGTTGCCGGGGTTGATGGCCGCGTCGGTCTGGATGTAGTTCTCATACCCGTCGCCGGTGAGGTGCGCCTGGCGTCCGTGGCCTGAGACGATCCCCGAGGACATCGAGAACTCGAAGCCGAAGGGCGAGCCGAAGGCGAAGACGAGATCGCCCTGCCGCACGCGCATCCCGGTGGCGCGCGAGATGGGCACGACGCGGCGGCTGTCGACGCGGATGACGGCGATGTCGGTGCTCTCGTCGCCGCCCACGAGCACCGCCTTGTGCGGCAGGCCGTCGGCGAAACGCACCTCGATGCGGCTCGCCCCGTCGATCACGTGGAAATTCGTGACGACGTGCCCGCGGTCGTCGAACACCCACCCGCTGCCCTGCGAAGGCCGGCTCTGCAGGCCGAAGATCCCCGTCGTGCGCTCGCGGTCGATGGTGATGTGAACGACGCTCGGCTCGACGGCCCGCGCGATGCTCTGGAAGGAATTGTTCAGTTGCGTGAGCAGGGGCGAGTTCTTCAGTTCGAGGCGCGCCAGTTGAACCGACGCCTGCTCCTGCGCGAATCGCAGCCGGTCCACGAGCATCGGCCCCGCGAGCAGTACGACGCACGCGGCGATGAGCACGACCACGCTCGGGCCATATCGATTCAGTCCGCGCACGCGATCGTTCCTCCTGCCGCCGGTGGATTCACTGGGGCGCCGGCGTGGCGATCCGGCCGCCGGGCCGGCGAATCGCCTCGCCTTCCTCCATCGTGTAGGGGTGCTCGCCCAATTCGTTGCGATCGACTTTCTCGATCCACTTCTTGACGGCCTTGACGAGTTCGCCGCCGAAGTCCGCGACCGGCTGGGCGAATCGCGGCTGCCAGTCGCTCAGACCCAGCAGGTCGTTGAGGACGATGACCTGGCCGTGGCAGGCGGGTCCGGCCCCGCAGCCGATGACGGGAACCGTCGCGCCGCGGACGATCTCCTCGGCGACCTCGGCGGGAGTGGCCTCGATGAGCAGCATCACCGCTCCGGCGGCCTCCAGCGCGCGAGCGTCGGCGACCAGGCGCATCGCCTCTTCGCGCGTGCGGCCGACGGAGCGATACCCGCCGGCGATCTTCGTCTGCTGGGGCCGCGAGCCGATGTGCGCCACGACGGGAACGCCCGCGCGGGCCATCTTTTCAACGAGGGGCGCGAACGATCGATCGACTTCGAGTTTGACGAGATCGGCCCCGGCCTCGCTCATGAAGCGCGCGGCGTTGCGCAGCGCCTCGGCGTCCTCGGCCTGGTAACTCATGAACGGCATGTCGGCCATCAGCATCGCGCTCGGCGCCCCGCGCCGCACCGCGGCGGTGAGCAGCACCATCGCGTCCATCGTCGCGTAGATCGTCTGGTCGTAGCCGAGCACGGTCTCGGCGAGGGTGTCACCGACGAGGAGCATCGGCAGGCCGGCCCGCTCCAGCCACCGCGCCGTCGTCGCGTCGTAGCACGTCAGGCAGGCGAAGCGCTGTCCCTGCGCGACCATCTTGCGAATGGTCCGCAGCGTGATGCGGGGCGGCGGGGTGGGCGCAGGGGCGTTCATCAGACGGGGGATTCTAGTCGCCGGCCTCGCGGAACGGCTTCATCGCGGCTACTGTGGCTGCGACCGGCCTCAAGTCGGAGATTCTGTTGAGCACCCCTCGGGAGACCGCCTGACCATGACCAGTCTTGAGACTCGCGCCGCACGACGCGCGGCCTGCCTTGTCCTGCTCGTCCTCAACGTCGCCTGCGCCCGCCTTGGCGCTTCCCAGGATCCCGTGCTCGAGCGCGTGGCCGCGACGACGGAGGCGGTCACCTCCGCGCCGCAGGCCGTCGAAGGCGCGCCGGTCGGCTACTACCAGTTCCCCGCGATCCGCGGCGAGCGCCTCGTCTTCTGCGCCGAGGGCGATCTCTGGTCCGTCGCCGCCGAGGGCGGGCGGGCGCAGCGGCTCACGACCCACCCGGCCGAGGAGTCGCATCCCTCGATCTCGCCCGACGGCGAGTGGATCGCCTACACCGCGCAATACGAAGGCCCGGCGGAGGTCTACGTGATTCCCGCGGCGGGGGGGCGGCCGCGCCGCCTCACCTACGACGGCATGCGCAACTTCGTCTGCGGCTGGTCGCACGACGGCCGCGTGCTCTACCGCAGCACCGTTCACTCCACGCTCCCCAACTATCAACTCGCGCTCGTCGATCCGCAATCGCTGGAAGTGTCGCTCATCGCCCTGGCGCAGGGCGCGCAGGGGGCCTTTGACGAGGGCGGCGCAGCGCTCTTGTTCACGCGCCTCAACTTCCAGGGCAGCCACACCAAGCGCTACAAGGGCGGCACAGCGCAGAACCTCTGGCGCTTCAACCTGCGAGGCGGCGAGGAGGCCGCACCCCTCACCGCCGACTACGCCGGAACCAGCCGCGACCCGATGTGGGCCGACGGACGCCTCTATTTCGCCTCCGACCGCGACGACACCATGAACCTCTGGTCGATGAAGCCCGACGCCTCCGACCTGCGGCAGCACACGCATCACGCCGGCTGGGACGTCAAGGAGCCGGAGAGCGACGGCACGCGCATCGTCTATCAACTTGGCGCTGATCTGCGCCTCTTCGACACGCGCGACGGCAGCGACCGGGCGCTGGCGATCGGCCTCGCCTCTGACTTCGACCAGCAGCGCGAGCGGTGGCAGACCTCGCCGATGGACTACCTCACCGCCGCGCACGTCTCGCCCGAGGGTGATCGCGTCGCGCTCACAGCCCGCGGCGAGGTCTTCGTCGCCCCCGTCGGACCTGGACGCCTCATCAACGTCACGCGCGACAAGACTACCCGCTACCGCGACGCCCGATTCCTGCCCGACGGCGAGAAGATTCTGGCGCTGAGCGACCGCACGGGCGAAGTCGAGTTCTGGACTTATCCCGCCAGCGGCATCGGCGACGGGGAGCAACTCACATCCGGCGGCGAGATCATCCGCTGGGAGGGCGTCCCTTCGCCCGACGGCAAGCACATCGCCCACCACGACAAGAAGCAGCGCCTCTGGCTCTATGAGATCGAGTCCGGCGAGGACCGCGTCATCGACGAGATCTCCGAGAGTTCGTGGGACCAGTTCGGCGACCTGACCTGGTCGCCCGACAGCCTCTTTCTCGCCTACACGTCGCTCGCGCCCAACACCTTCCGGCAGGTGTGCATCTACGACCTGGAGAGCCGGCAGGTGCACGCCGTCACGACGGACCGCTACGACAGTTACAGTCCGGCGTGGAGCGGCGACGGCAAGTGGCTCTACTTCCTCTCCGACCGCACGTTCCGCTCGTGGACGGGCTCGCCCTGGGGGCCGCGGGCGCCGCAGCCGTACTTCCCCGAGACGACCAAGGTCTACTACCTCGCGCTGGGCCTCGATCAGCGCTCGCCGTTCCTGCCCGATGATGAACTGATCCTCGAGAAGAAGAAGGAGGAGGAGAAGGCGAAGAAAGAGAAGGAGGAGCAGGAGGAGGAAGCGAAGGAGGAAGAGAAGGAGGATGCCGACGCCGGTGATGACGAAGCGCCGGAGCAGGGCGATGCCGAGAATGGCGCCGAAAAGCAGCCGCCGCCCGAAGCGGGCAAGCCCGAGGATGCGGAAGACAAACCCGAAGAAAAGAAGTCCGAG
Source organism: Vicinamibacteraceae bacterium (assembly GCA_011525805.1). Classification (GTDB taxonomy): domain Bacteria; phylum Planctomycetota; class Phycisphaerae; order Phycisphaerales; family UBA5793; genus UBA5793. The sequence goes on along the minus strand of WYBR01000113.1, from coordinate 31,014 downwards.
GCGATCGTGAAGATCACGTGGGATGGACTGCGCGAGCGCCTCTACGAAGCGCCGGTCGGCGCCGGCAACTACTCCGGCCTCTTCCTCGCGGGCGAGCGCCTCTTCTGGATGAGCCGCGACAGCGGCCCCGGCGGCGCGACGAAGGTGCAGACGCTGGCGATCACCAACAAGCCCGGCAACAAGGTCGAGACCTTCGCCGAGGGCGTTTCGCTGGCCGAACTGAGCGGGGACGGAAAGAAGATCCTGCTGCGCAAGGGATCAGCGCTGCACGTCGTGGACGTCGGCGCCGGCGCCGCGCTCAAGCCCGAGAACATGGTCAACACCACGGGTTGGGCGCTCAACTTCGATCCGAAGATCGAGTGGCGGCAGATGTTCGTCGAGGCGTGGCGCCTCGAACGCGACTACTTCTACGACCCCGCGATGCACGGCGTGGACTGGGATGCGATGCTCGCCAAGTACCTCCCCCTCGTCGATCGCGTGACGACGCGCGGCGAGTTGAGCGACCTCATCAGCCAGATGGTCGCCGAACTCTCCGCCCTGCACATCTTCGTCTCCGGCGGAGACCACCGCGGCGGTGACGACTCCATCGGCATCGCCGCGCTCGGCGCCCGCCTCACGCGCGACGCGACCGCGGGCGGCTGGCGCATCGAGCACATCTACCGCAGCGACCCCGACGAGCCGACTGCACGCAGCCCGCTCGCCGATCCGACCGTGAGCGCGGCCGCCGGCGATCTCATTGTGATGATCGACGGCGTGAGTCTCGAAGGCGACACGCATCTCAGCGCCCTGCTGCGGCACAAGGCGGGGCGGCAGGTCCGTTTGCGCCTGCGCACGGGAGAGGGCGAAGCCGCGAGCGAACGCGACGTGATCGTCACCCCCATCTCCGCCGGCGCCGAGCGCAACCTGCGCTACGACGAGTGGGAGTACACCCGCCGACTCGCCGTCGAGGACAAGGGCGAAGGGCGGCTCGGCTACGTCCACCTCCGCGCCATGGGCGGGGGCGACATCAGCCAGTGGACGCGCGACTTCTTCCCCGTCTTCGACCGGCAAGGCCTCATCATCGACGTCCGCCACAACGGCGGGGGCAACATCGACTCGTGGATCCTCGGCCAACTTCTTCGGCGCGCGTGGATGTACTGGCACGGCCGGTTCGGCGAGCCGGCATGGAACATGCAGTACGCCTTCCGCGGCCACCTCGTCGTCCTCTGCGATCAGAACACCGGCTCGGACGGCGAAGCGTTCTGCGACGGCTTCCGGCGACTCGGCCTGGGCAAGGTCATCGGCGCCCGCACCTGGGGAGGCGAGATCTGGCTCTCCAGCAGCAACGTCCTCGTCGACGGCGGCATCGCCACCGCGGCCGAGTTCGGCGTCTACGGACCCGAGGGTGAGTGGCTCATCGAAGGCCACGGCTTCGATCCCGACATCGTGGTGGACAACCTCCCGCACGCGACATTCAACGGCGCCGACGCCCAACTCGACGCCGCCATCGCGCACCTGCTTGAGCGCCTTGCGCAGGAGCCGGTTGAAGTTCCGCCGCCCCCCGCCAAGCCGGTGAAGGCCAGCCGCGACAACCGGCGACGGTAGCCGCGGCGCTTGAGCGTCGCGTGCGACGAGGCGGATCGGACAGGCGGGCGGTGGATTCCTACCGTCTGACATGACATCGCCGCTGGCTCGGGACATTGCGTGGCTGGGGGCGCGGCTCGATGAAGTCGAGCAACATGGCGCCCCGGCGGTGCTGGAGCGCGTCGCGGAAGCGGCGCGGGTCATGCTCAACTCCGGCCGTCTCGATGAGTCTCTGGCGAGGCTCAGCGGCGAGGAGATTCACGCCGCGCTCAAACTCCTCACCATCCGATTCCACCTGCGCAACAAGGCCGAGCAGGTGCACATCGCGCGCGTCAACCGGCGGCGTCAGCGCGAAGCCGCGGCGGGGCAGGCCCGTCCCGAATCGCTCGCCGAGGCCGTCGGCGCCCTTGCCGGCGAGGGCGTGCCGCTGGATCGACTCGTCGGCGCGCTCGAAGCGCTCGACATTCAACCGACGCTCACCGCGCATCCGACGGAGTCGCGCCGACGGAGCGTGATGCTCAAGCAGCAGCGCATCGCCGACCTCCTCGCCGTCAATGACTCGCCCGACGCCACGCCCGTGGAGCGGGCGCGGGCGGAGAGCGGCGTGCGGCAGACGCTGGCTCTGCTGCTGGCGACGGATGAAGTGCGTTCGCGCCGCCTCGACGTGATTGACGAGGTGCGCAACGGCATCGGGTATCTCGCCGGCGCGATCTGGGACGCCGTGCCCGCGCTCTACCACGACCTCCGCGAAGCGATCGAGGCGCGCTACGGCCGGTCGCCCGATCTGCCCGTCTTCCTGCGCTACCGCACGTGGATCGGCGGGGACCGCGACGGCAATCCGAATGTGACCGCCGACGTGACGCGCCGGGCGCTGAGCGAGATGCGCACCGCGGCGATTGCCCGCCATGCCGAGGCGCTGGAACGGCTGCGCCTGGAACTGAGCCTCTCGGAGCGCCGCGTGCCGATCCTGCCGGAACTCGTCGAGTCGATCGAGCGCGACCAGGCCGATCGCCCCCTCGATCCTTCGCTGGTTCGGCACCTGCGGCATGAACCGGTGCGGGTGAAGATCAGGCACATGCAGGCGCGGCTGGGGAGCGCGGAGTATTCCGCAGAGCGGTTCATTGAAGACCTTGGGCTCATCGAGCGGGCGGTGGTTCACGCCGGGCTGGAAGAAGTCGCCCGGCGCGGGCCGCTCGCCGAGGCGATCATCCGCGCGCGGACCTTCGGCTTCCACCTCGCTTCCCTGGACGTGCGGCAGCACAGCCGCGTGCACGAGTCGGCGCTCGACGAGTTGCTCGCCCTCGCGGGGGTCGAGTCCGGTTACGCCTCGCTCGATGAGGCCGCCCGCGCCGAACTGCTCCGCCGCGAGTTGCGCACCGCCCGTCCGCTGCTGGCGCGCGGCGCCGGTCTCTCGGCCGAGACGCGCGAAGTGCTCGACACGCTGGAGGTGGTCGCCGAGGCGGTGCGCGCCGAGCCGCAGTCGATCGGCTCGTACATCGTCAGCATGACGCACGACGTGAGCGATCTGCTCGAGGTGCTGTTGCTCTTGCGCGAGGTGGGGCTATGGCGCATTGATCAGGGGCGGGTGCAGTGCCCGATCGACGTCGCGCCGCTCTTCGAGACCGTGGATGACCTCGCGGGCGCGGCGGTCGTGCTGCGCGCGCTTTTCGAGGAGCCCGCGTATGCGGGGCAACTCGAAGCGCGGGGCGGCTTCCAGGAGATCATGCTGGGATACAGCGACAGCAACAAGGACGGGGGTTACTGGGCCGCGAACTGGCGCCTCCATCGAGCCCAGGATGACCTCGCCCGCGCCTGCATCGGCGCCGGCGTGGCTTTTCGCTTCTTCCACGGCCGGGGCGGCACGGTCGCCCGAGGCGGAGGCCGCGCCCACCGCGCCATCCTCGCCAGTCCCGCCGCCAGCCGCAACGGCCGCATCCGCTTCACCGAGCAGGGCGAAGTTATCTCGTTCCGCTACTCCATGCCGGCCATCGCGCACCGCCACCTCGAGCAGATCACCAATGCCATGATCCTCGCCACGGCGCCGAATCAGACGGCCGACCATGGAGATGGACTTGATGAACTAATGAGCGATCTGGCGGATCGATCGCGGGCGGCCTATTGGGACCTCATCAGCGATCCGGCCTTCTGGCCCTGGTTCGTCCGGCGTTCGCCGGTGCTGCACATCGGCGAGCTGCCCATCGCCTCGCGTCCGGTGTCGCGCACGGGCGGTGAGATCCGGTTTGAGAACCTCCGCGCCATTCCCTGGGTCTTTGCGTGGACGCAGATGCGCTACAACGCGCCGGGGTGGTACGGGCTTGGCGCCGCCTTTGCGCAGCACGTCCTGAACGACGAGCATCGTCTGGTGCGATGCCGCGCCGCCTACGCAGCCGGGGGCTGCTTCCGCGCCTTCATCGACAACGCCCAGCAGGAGATGGCCCGGGCCCGGCTTCCGGTCGCGCGGTGGTATGCCGGCGAGGAAGGCGACGCCTTCCACGATCGTCTCGCCGCCGAGTTCGCCCTCGCTCGGCAGGCCATTCTCGCCGTCACCGGCCAGCAGGCCCTCCTCGACAACAACCCGGTGATCCAGCAGTCCATTCGCGAGCGCAACAGCGACACCGACGCGATCAACGCGCTGCAGGTCGAGTTGCTGCGCCGGTGGCGGTTCGTCCGGCCCGACGAGCCGGTCGACCTGCGCCGCCTGATCCTGCTGAGCGTCAACGCCCTTGCCGCGGCGATGCAGAGCACAGGGTGAGCGCGGGTCAGAGCGACCTCCCCGCGGCTGCGCGGCGGTGAGTCGCCATGGCGGCGTGTTGACGCGCATGCCGCCGGCCGCATGCATCGCCGGCGCGAGTTCTTGCGCGCCTTTCACGGCTGATCCTACGATTGTCGGCCCTCGCACAGGAGTGATTGCCGTGACCAGCGAATCCAGTTCCCGATTGAATCGCGTGGCGGTGATCGGCATGGGCCGCGTGGGCGTCGCCTCCGCCTACGCCATGCTGATCCAGGGCCTCGCCGATCGCCTCGCGCTCATCGACATCGATGCGCCCAAGCGCCACGCTGAGGCGCTCGACCTGATGCACGGACTGACCTTCGTTCCGAACTGCGAGGTGTGCGAGGGCGATCTCGACGCCGCGGCGGGCAGCGACGTGATCGTCATCACCGCCGGCGCCAAGCAGAAGAAGGGCCAAAGCCGCCTCGATCTCGCCGAGACCAACGCTGCGATCCTGCGCGAGATGATGCCGCGCCTGGTTGCGATCGCGCCGCACGCGGTGATCGTGATGGTCACCAACCCGGTGGACGTGATGACGTTGGTCGCGCACGATCTTGCCGCGCCTCTGGGTTTCCCGCCGTCGCGCCTGCTCACGACCGGCACGCTGCTCGATTCGTCGCGCTTCCGGGCGCTGCTGGCGCGGCGCCTGGACGTGGCGGTGAGCAGCGTCCACGCCTCGATCGTCGGCGAGCACGGCGACTCGAGCCTGCCGCTCTGGTCCTCGGCCACGGTCGGCCACACGCCGCTGCACTTCTTTGAGCCGCGCGGCAAGCGGGCGCTGACGGTGCGCGACCGCGTCGCGATTTTCGAGTCCGTCCGCGGCGCAGCGCAGGAGATCATCGCGGGCAAAGGGGCGACGGACTCGGCGATCGGCCTGACGGTGGCGCGATTGTGCCGGGCGATCCTGCGCGATGAGCGCGCGGTGCTGACGGTCGGAAGCGTTCAAGAGCAGGCGCCGCCGGGCGTCGTGATGGAGGGCCCGGCGTGCTTCTCGCTGCCCAGCGTGGTCGGCCGTGGCGGCGTGGCGCGCGTCGTGCGCGAAGTGCCGATGAACGACGCGGAGCGCGCGGGACTGAGCGAGAGCATCCGCATCATCCGCGAAGCGCACGCCCGGGTGAGGCCGTTCTAAGACGGATCGCGGCGCGGCCTGCTCGCGGCGCGGCTGACTTCACGGCCGGCCGAGACGCCGGATGATCTCAAAGTGCCGGGGATCGACGGGCATGACACTGAGGCGCTGGCCGCGCTGGAGCAGCGGCAGGCCTTCGAGTTCCGGTCGCTCCTTGAGTTCCTTCATCGTGACCACGCGGGGGAACTTCTCGACGAACTCGAGATCGACCATGAACCAGATGGGGTTGTCCCGGCTCGCCTTCGGGTCGAAATGATCAGCCTTTGGATCGAGCGCCGTGTGGTCGGGGTAGGCCTCGCGGCTGATCCGCGCGATGCCGACGATGCCGGGCGGGTCGGCGCCGGAGTGGTGATAGAGCACGCCGTCGCCGGCGCGCATCTGATCGCGCATGAAGTTGCGCGCCTGGTAGTTGCGCACGCCGTCCCAGAACGTGCGCTGGTCGCGCTCGAGGTCGTCGATGGAATAGCAGTCCGGCTCGCTCTTGACGAGCCAGCATTGTCTCACCGCGGCTCTTCTGCCCATGCGGGATGATCGTCGCCGGAACGGCGGTGTCAAGCGCGGCGGGCGCGTTCAGCGATCGGTGTCGCGCTGGAGGTGGTAGAGTTTGTCGTCCCAGTTCTTGAGGTCGAGGATGTAATCGTCGGTGCGGTATTCGGCGTGGCCGTCGAGGTAGAGGACGTTGGAGCCGGTCTGGTGGCGCTTGTGCTCGGTGCGGCGTCCGCTGGTGCCCTGGTACTGGCCGATGACGTGGACGGCGCGCCATGTGTCCATCCAGCCCGCCGGTCCGCGGTCGCCGTAGGCGTTCCACGACGTGTTGTACATCTGGTTGACGAAGTAGTTGGTGGGGTCGGACTCAAACTCGGTGATGTAGACCATCGTGCTGCTGGTGACGACGCGCTCGATCTGGTGGGCGTAGCGTCCGCTGCCGTGTCGGAAGTTGCCCTCGTTGACGATGCCGGCGCGATCGAAGCGCAGGCCGTTGATGATGTAGGAGACATTGTGCCCGGGATTGGGATGGGAGGGGCACTTGTAGATCTTCGCGTTGACGAACTTGTCGCCGTACTCCCTAGGCGGATTGTGATAGTTGTTCCGGTATTCGGGCCGCGGGGCAACGTACTTGCGGCACGCCATGGCCCAGGGAACGTGGGAGACCGTCCAGTAGGCCCCGTTGCCGCGCTCTTCAAGGTAGTTCTCATTGCCTTCGCGCGGCACAAAGCCCTTCCAGTCGCCGGCGTACATGTGTGTCGCCTGGCCGATGTTGCGGAAGTTGGAGATGCACTGCGCGCGGCGACCCGCGTTCCGCGCCGACGCCAGGCCCGGCAGGAGCAGGGCGATGAGCAGCGAAATGATCGAAATCACAACGAGCAGTTCGATCAGGGTGAAGCCTCGAGTGTGCCGATGATTCATCACCACTGCTCCTCTCACGCCGGAATCAGCCGCGATGGGAGGTCGCGGTCAGTTCCGCTGAAGGTTGTAGATGCCGTCGTCCCAACTCTTGACGTCGTAGATGTACTCGTCCTGGCGGAACTCGACGTGGCCGTCCACGTACATGACGTTCGATCCCGTCTGGTGGCGGAGGCGATCGACGCGCCGGCCGACGCCGGTGTTGCCGTCCTGGCCGGTGACGTGCACGGCCCGCCAGACGTCGTACCACGAGGCGATGAAGCGGTCGCTCTGGTTCACGCCGTAGAGCATGTTCGCAAAGGCGTTGTTCGCGTCATCGGTGAAGTCGGAGAGGTAGACCATGCCCGACGGGTTGCGGATGTGCTCGACCATCGTGGCGACGCGGCCGTCACGGTCTTCGCGCACGCGGCTGGGGCTGGCGAAGTCCAGGCCGTTGTTCACGTACTGAATCTGGTGCTTCTTGTTGGGATGGGAGGGGCACTTGTAGACGAGCACGGGCTTGAACTCGTCCCACAACTCGCGCGGCGGGTTGTAGCCGTTGTTGCGGTACTTCGAGTCCACGTAGCGGCGGAAGACCAGCGCCCAATTGGCCTTGGAGAATCGCGGCCCGTTGAAGGGCGGGTCATTGCCGATGCTCTGGTCACCTTCGCGCGGGACGTAACTGTTGTTCTCCGTGGCGTAGGTCTGAAGGGCCGCGGCGATCTGCTTCATGTTCGAGCCGCACTGGATCTTCCGCCCCGCGTGCCGCGCCGACGAGAGCGCCGGCATCAGCAGCGCGATGAGCAGCGAGATGATCGAAATCACCACCAGCAGTTCGATGAGCGTGAAGCCGCGGCGGTTTGTCTTGTGCATGAGCGTCGGTTCCTCTCTCTGCCTTCGCCGAATCTCGCCGTCGAAGCGGCGGCCACGGCTGCGCGATGTGCGATGCCGGCTCACTCCGGCCGGGATCCGCGCCCGGTCTCGGGGATCAGCCCTATGAGCATACCGGAAAATGTCCGCTTCCGCAATGGCGGCTTGCGGCAAAAAGTCGAGTTTTTTCACGCATGCCCGTCGAGCAAGGCCTGGACCGCGGACTCCAGGGCGGCCGTCAGGTCTGCGGCTCGCAGGCGGCCCTCGGCCCCGCCGCCCCCGCAGGCGATTGGCCTGCCGAAAGTCACGGTCGCCCGGCGGTCGGCGCGGACGGTCGCGCTCGCCGCCCCCAGCACGTCCTCCTCGAACTTGTCGAGCGTCTCGGCAAGGCGCTCGACCGTCGGCCGCTCATCCACGTAGTCGCCGGGGTAACTGAAGGCCTGGAGGACGAGGAAGAGGTCGTCGAAATCGTTGGCGATCTCGATGCGCGACCAGCCGCTTGCGGCTTGGCGAGGTTCAGCGCCTTCTCCATCGAGTTCCGCAAAGCGCTTGAGCGCCGCCGCCCGCGCCTCCTTGACGCGCACCGGGATCGTGGCGCCGAGGTCGCTCGCGCCCGACGGCGACGCCAAGGAGTAGCGCCCCTCGATGCGGCGCAGGATGTGGTCCGCGAGCATTGTGGTCCGCAGCGGCAGCGTGCCTTCCTGCGTCTGACCGACGTGCTCGATCTCCTTGAGCGCGAGCAGCGCCTCCGCGAATCGGTAGAGGCGCTGGGGCAGCGGCAGGTCCGGCCGCGGCCGCCAGAGCACCTTCTCCTCAAGGCGCGACATCAGGTCGAGCAGTTGCGGCATCGGGTCCGCCGCATATCGATAGCGGATCGCGCACGGGATGGCGACGATCTCGCGCTGCGCCTTTTTCGCGGCCGACAAGGCGATCGCCGCCGCCCCGTCGCGAAAGGGCGTCACCCGGTCGTTCTGGTGATAGACCTCCCCCTCGGGGAAGACGACCAGCGGCTCACGCTGGTCGCGGACAATCTCGACGGCGGTGCGGAAGGCCTCCTTGTCGGCCCCTTCGCGATCGACGCTGAAGCAGCCGTGCCGCGTGAGCAGCCATCGGCCGATCGGGTCCTGCAAGGCGAAGACCTGCCAGGCGGACATGAAGTAGAAGGGGAGCCCCGCGGCGTCGGCGGCGTCGAACATGATGTAGGCGTCGGCGTGGCCGGGATGGTTGGGCGTGATGAGCACGCCTTGGCCGGCGTTGACCGCGTCGCGGACGATCTCCGCACCGCACACCTCGACGCCGATGAGCCGCTCGCGCGTCGCCGCCCGCCGCCGGCGCAGCGCTCGCGTGAGGCGGATGACCAGCGGACTCAGCCGCGCCTCCCAGCGCCGCGGCTTCGGTTGCAGCGGATAGCGATTCATGGGCCGAGAGTGTCATCGGCGAAAGGGCGGCGACATCTACGGGCCACGCGTGATGCAGCGGCATACGCTGCCGGCTGGTCTAAAGTCCTATAACCATTGATAGTCCTGAGACGGTGACACAAGTTGACTGAACACGCACTCCCCCCCCAGTAGGGTAACGAGCATAGACTTGGGCCAGTTCGGGTCCGCATGGGCAGCATCCGCCGATCAGATGCCGGTTGTCGGTTGGCGCGCCTTCGCATATGCCATCGAGGATGGAGCAGATTCATGACCTACACCGCCGAGATCAGCCGCGTCAACCCCTCGTGTTTTCTGTTCGTCGTCGATCAGTCAGGCTCGATGACGGACGCCTTCGGCACCGGAGAGTCATCCAAGCCGAAGGCACAGGGCGTCGCTGACGCACTGAACAAACTTCTGTCGAACCTGGTCATCAAGTGCGCCAAGTCGGAGGGGGTGCGAGACTACTACCACGTTGGAGTCATCGGATACGGCGCATCGGTTGGTCCCGCGTTCACTGGACCCCTTTCCGGTCGCGAGCTCGTCCCCATTTCTGAACTGGCGAACAACCCCGCGCGGGTTGAACAGCGGATGAAGAAGGTGGATGACGGGGCTGGCGGACTCGTGGACCAGCCGGTTCGGTTTCCCGTGTGGTTTGAACCGCATTCAAATGGCGGGACGCCGATGTGCCAGGCCATGAGCGAGGCGGAGCGAGTGATGTCAGGATGGCTTCAATCGCACCCGAACTGCTTCCCCCCTGTGATCGTTCACATCACGGACGGCGAGTCGACGGATGGCGATCCTACCGGCGCCATGCAGAAACTCCGCAACCTGGCGTCGACCGACGGCAACGCACTCCTTTTCAATATCCACCTTTCCAGCAAAGACTCTGCGACGGTCTCCTTTCCCGCCTCGTCGGCCAGCCTGAAGGACTCCTATTCCTTGATGCTGTTCGACACCGCATCTCAACTGACTCCCTTCATGCAGAAAGTGGCACAGGAGCGTGGGTTTAACGTGGGCGAAGAGTCCCGTGGATTCGTACTGAATGCTGACCTCGTGACGCTGATCGAAGCTCTCGACATCGGGACACGACCCAGCAACCTCCGCTAGCTCTGTGTCCCCCCATGCACGTCATTTCTCGCACATACCACGTGCCCAAAGCGGGTACGAGTGAACGCGACTACGAGGATGCAGCGTATCCGGCATGGCCTCATGACTCACGCAATGGAAAGTTCCGATGCGCCATTGCAGATGGTGCCACCGAGTCCTCGTTCGCACGGGAGTGGGCGAGGCGGCTTGTCCGACACTTCGGCGTGGGAACGCTGACTTTCCCGACGTTCCATGAAGTGATTCCGAAACTCCAGGAGCGGTGGCAACGCCAGGTCGCTCGTCGGCCGCTGCCGTGGTTTGCCGAGGAGGCGGCGTCCCGCGGGGCTTTCGCCGCATTCCTGGGCATGTCGATGCGCCGCACCTGCAATGAGAATAACCCGATGGAGTGGTGCGCGATCGCACTGGGTGACGCATGCCTCTTCCTCGTCAGAGAGGACCGCCTGCACAAGGCGTTCCCCCTCGACTCCTCTGGAGCTTTCAACAGTCGTCCATATCTCCTGTCCACGCAGCGCAACAGGTGGCCGAGCGAGTATGCGGCCATGCGCAAGGCGCGCGGCACCTGGCATCTCGATGATGATTTCTACCTCACCACAGACGCGCTGGCGCAGTGGTTCCTCACAGAATACGAGGCCGGTCGTAAACCTTGGAGTGTGCTGCGCGACCTAGATACGGATGGGGAACCGCGGTCATTCCGCGAGATCATCGATTCACTGCGGCTGGAGAAGAAGATCCGCAATGATGACACCACTCTTGTTCGGGTGAACGTGATCGGATGATGGAGGTGTGGGGGCAATGTTCTGGCCGACGATGTCAGATTACCAGGAGGCGATTCAGGCGCCGCACCTGTGCTTCACCGACGCCGATTTGCGCCGTGGTAGTCCATCGCTCAATCGGCTTGGATTGCCGCGGCCAATTACGGGCGGGTTCGCGAGTGTTTACGAAATCACGAGCGGCGGTCGTCGCTGGGCTGTCCGTTGCTTCCTCAGAGACTTCAAGGATCAGGCTGAGCGATACCAGAGGATCGGTGGACACCTCGGAGCGGTCGCTCTGCCGTATACGATTCACTTTGACTTCCAACCCCAGGGCATTCTTGTTAAGGGACAGAGGTTTCCGATACTGAAGATGGGCTGGGTCGAGGGCACACCCCTAAACGACTTTATTGAAAGGTCTCGTTATTCACCTGGAGTGCTTGGATCCCTTGCTCAGCGCTGGCAGCGAATGCTCGTGGACCTCAAGGCGAAGGAAGTCGCGCACGGCGACCTGCAGCATGGAAACGTACTGGTGGCTCCAGACGGTTCCCTAAAGTTGATCGACTATGACGGAATGTGGGTGCCAGCGCTTGCCGGCCGCGGTAGCCATGAGACGGGGCATCCTGCGTATCAGGACCCCAAGCGCACTGAGCGAGACTTCCACCGCGACGTGGACGAGTTTGCTGGCCAGGTAATCCTCGTGGCGATCCTCGCCACATCAAAACGACCCGAACTGTGGGATGAGTTCAACAACGGCGACAACCTGCTGTTCCGCAAGGACGACTACCTCGATCCCAGGTCCTCCCGAGTTTTCGGCTCGCTGCTGTCGCTTTCCGACAACGACATAACGTCGCGAGTGCGCGGACTCATCCGCGTGTGCGGATGCGATCCAGACAGGATTCAGATCGTCACAGGGCCGTCGCCGACGCCCATCGGCGGAGACTCGTGGCTGTTTGATCATGTCCGTGGCATGACGCCAGGGAGAAACCCCGCTATCGTCACGTTCGTGTTTAGCTTTGCGCCGGTGTGGCAGCGCCCCGGCCATTCACAACTCCAGCGCGTGAGGAAGGACCCAGTATTCGTCACACGAACCCGCTATCGCACCGAGCCGGTGTACGAGGTGAGAACGCGCTACAAGACGGAGCCGGTCTTTGAGCAGCGGACGCGCACCATCACGCAGACTGTGCCTGCGGCGAAGGGGGCCGTGGGAAGGGCGCTGCGATCTCTCTTCGGTTTGTCGCAGACGGTGGAGGTGCAACGTCAGGAGCAGTACCAGGTGCAAGTGGGGACGCGTCAAGTTGCCGAGCAGTACCAAGAGCAAACTGGCACGCGGGACGTGCCAGACGGAACCTACAAGGAACAGACTGGCTTTCGGGATGTCATTGAAACCGTGAATGAGCCTCAGCAGGGGCACAACACGACGGTGCGTGCTGTCGGCATGACGCGTGATGCCGAGTACATCGCCTCCGGTGACGATCTCGGGCTCGTCATCCTGTGGAGGGCCAAAGACGGCTCTCGCGTCAAGACCCTGCAGGCGTTTCGGGGGCCGGTCACCGGCGTCACTGGAGTGGGTGCAGGTCAGGTTGCCGCGTCTGGCGGGAAGTCCGTGCGGCTGTGGAGCGTTGCTGGCCTTGATGTTCACACATTCACCAATCGCCGGAACAGCAACGTCAACGGAGTTGCCGCGAGCCCCGATGGCCGATTCATCGCAGGCGCTCTGGGCGTGCTGGAGCTCTATGTCTGGGACGTGGCTGCGAAGCGGCAGGTCGCACGACTGAAGGCACACAAGCGGAAAGTCCTCTGCGCCGCATTCGGCTCAACGCATGCGCTGCTCGTCTCGGGTTCAGAGGACATGAGTGTGAAGGTCTGGGACGTGAGAAACGAGCGTTGCCGCCACACGCTCTACGGGCACACTGCACCGGTGAAGTGTGTCGCGGTCGCTCCGAACGACAGGCTGGCCGCTTCGGGTGGCATGGACGGGTACTTGTTCCTGTGGGATCTTGCGACCGGGTCGCAGGCAATGCGTATTGCCGCAAAATCGGAGTCAGTGACGGGCGTCGCCTTTTCACCTGACTCCCGCGCGGTCATCACAGCAGGGAGCGATGGTCGCGTGCGGTGCTGGGATGCGCGTTCTGGCAAGGTCATTAGCGAACACAATGCTCAGCAGCGAGGGCTCACGTCAATGGCGCTCGATCAGAAGGGCCGGCGCATGGCGACCTGCGGCGGCAACTCGGTCGCGCTCTGGGAGAATCAGTACGCCGGCAAGCCGTAGAGAGGCCGTTCATGGGTTGGCGTTGGCGAAGAGTCTTCGGTCGAGGCCCGTTCAGGGTCACACTCTCCAAGGGTGGCGTCGGTTGGAGCGTTGGAGTGCCGGGACTGCGGTACGGCCGATCTCCCAATGGGCAGCCGTACATCTCCATCGGAATCCCCGGAACAGGATTATATTGTATCAAGTACCTCCGGAGGTCCGTCACACGTCGCCCACCGGGCACAACGAGGGTCGATGCGCGATCGCGTTCCGAATCAAAGCATGTTCCCGCTTCGCCCGAGATCGCGACACCACCTGAGAGCGAGTGGTGGCGAGACCACGAATAGCGATGCAGAGAGGTCGACGTCGGCGGATAGCCACGATTGGCCAAGCAAGATGCGAGCGCAAACGAAAAGCCGGCCGGGAGGAGGCTCCCGGCCGGCGTGAGGTCGGCGGTGGGTGAGTGAGGGCCGACTTCGGCGATCACTCCTTGTCCGTCGGGACATCGGCGATCTGGACGACGTTCTGCTCCTTGTCGCCGGTCTTGACGGTCTCGCGCGTCGCCTGGAGGGGCGTCACCGAGGGGAGCGGAACGCGGAACTCGGTCTGGAACGTCCTCGTCGACTTGCGCAGTTCCGCGAGGCGCTGATCCCAGTTCTTCGTCGCAGCCAGTTGGAGTTCCTGCTGCTGCGCCCGGAGTGCGGCGAGGCGCTGCTGCGTCTCGGCCCGCATCGCTTCGGCCTGGGCGATGGTCGTCTCGAGGTTCTTCTGGCGGAAGGTCTCGGTGCGGAACTCATCCGCCGCGCTCTTCACGCGCTCCGCATCCACCTGCACGAGGCGGGCGCCGAACTGGGCGCGGACGGCCTCTTCCTGCGCGAGGGCCGACTTGCGGTTCGCCTCGACGTGCGCCATCACGATGTCGCGCTCGGCGCGGAGGTGGGCGAACTCGGCCTCGGTGAGGGCTTCGGCCTGCTCGCTCTCGGCCCGGGCGTTGGCGACGAGGCGCTCAACATCCGCCTCGCCTTTCACGCGGTTCGTGTAGACAAGCGTGCGCGAGCGGTCGAGTTCCGCCTCGGCCAGCGACTGGTCGAGCGCGTTGCGGGCGCGGATGCGGGCGATCTCGACCTCGGTCTGCTTGCCGACGACTTCGGCGCGGACGAGGGATTCGTCGTAGTTCGCCTGGGCGACGATCGTCTGCGACTCGATCGAGCGATCGAGTTTGGCGAGTTCGGCCGTCAAGGTGCGCTGGGCGGCGTCGATCTGGGCGTCGAACTGGGTGGCCAGGGCGGTCTGGCTCTGGTGCACGCTGTCGGCCTCGGCGACGAGGCGGCTGTACTCGGCGTTGCCGCGGCGGTTGATGGCGTCGAGTTGGGCCTGGAGGGCGGTCGCCTCGGTCTGGCCGTTGCGAGCCGTCATCTCCGACTCGGCCTTCAACTGGTTTGACTGGGCCACGGCCACGTCGTAGGTCGTCTTGGCCTGGGCACGGAGGTCGGTCGCCTGGGCGAGGGCCTCCTTGCGGAAGGCGCCTGCTTCGACGATGGCGCGCTGGTGGCGGCTCTGGGCGAAGGCGAGTTCCGCCGTCGCCAGCGCCGTCACTTCCGCCAGTTTCGCCTGCGCCTGCGTTTCGAGGGCCGAGGCGATGGCCTGCTGCTCGGCGGCGACGGCGAGTTGCTGGCTGCGGGCCGCCTCGAGGTTCGTCTTGGTCTCGGCGTAGGACGCTTCGAGGGCCAGCGAGTGGGCGTCGGCCGTCGCCCGGTCCTTCATCACCTCGGCGAGCGCGGTGCGGAAGGCGGCGATGTGCTCGGGCTCGACGCGCGGGGTCACAGGCGTCACGCCCGGGGCCGGCGGCACGTTGTGGAGGTTCTCGGGAAGCGGCTGGGCGGGATCAGTCTTGCCGGTCGTCTCGACGCTGCCCTTGGCCTGCTGCTTGGCGAGGTCGTCGATGATCATGGCGCGGACGCGTGCGGCCTCTTCCTTCGCCGCGGCGATGATCGTCTTCATCTCTTCCTCGGCGAGTTCGCGCTGGTGCGCGGCGGTCTCGCGGAGGGCATTGGCGCGGGCCTCGGCCTCGGCCTTGACGAACTGGCTGCGTGCGACGGACTCGTGTCGGTCCGCCTGGATGCGGATCTTGTTGATCTCGGCGCGGGCGTCCTTGGTCCACGACTCGAGTTCATCCATGCCGTGCTTGAAGTCGGTCTCGCCCTGCTGGGAGATGACCTCGGCGTCGCCGCGCAAGCGGGCGATTTTCGCCTCGGCGCGGGCGTAGTCCGACTGGGACTGGACGATGGCGCGCTCGTGGTTGAACTGGGCCTGGGCCCAGAGCGAGTCGGCGGCCTTGATCTTGACGTCGTACTCCTCCTGCGAGGCCTGCGCGGTGAGCGCGTCGGCGCGGGCGTTGAGTTCGGCGGACTGGGCCGTCGCTTCCTGAAGGAGCGAAGCGGACTTGGCGGCGAGGCGCTTGGACTCGGCGTTGGACTGCTGAACGACGGTCTCGATGCGGATCTTCAGTTCATCCGCCTGGGCCTTGGTCTGGTCGGAGACGGCGTTGGCCTCGACGCGCATGGCGTTGACGGTCGCCTCGGCGCGGCTGCGGGTGGCCTTGGCGGTCTCGCGCATGTCTTCGATCGCGGCGAGGGACTCGGTCTTGGTCGTCTCGCGCACATTGCGGAGTTTCTCGATGCGGGCGTTGGCCTCGCTGAACTCGGTGTTGGCGCGGGAGAGGAGTTCCTCCTGGATCGTCTGGCGCTCCTTGAGCAGGGCCTGAACGAGGGCCTCGTCGCGGGCGGCGGCGGCCTCGATCTCGCGCTGCCGGGCAGCCATGTCGGCGAAGATGCGGTTCTGCTCGGCGTCGTACTGCTGCTTGAGGCGGTCGGCCTCGGCCAGCGCGATCTGCTCGCGCGTCACCGCTTCCTGCTTGCGCGCCTGAAGGCGGGCCGTGCCCTCGCGCTGCGACGCCTCCTGCGCCACCGCCGTGGCTTCGGCGTCCGCGAGCGTGCGCTCGACGTTCGCCATGCCGACCTTCGCCTCGCTCACGTAGGTGTCGGGCAGTTGGTACTGCTTCGACGCGCTGCTGATGTAGGTGCGCGTCTCCTGCACGCGGCTGCTGCCCGTGCCCACGTTGATCGCCGGCTTGCGCGCGGCGGAGTCCGTCGTCGAGCAGCCCGTGGGCATCGTGATTCCGACGACGGCGACGAGGGCGGCCGTCACGAGCGTGCGTCCGGCGCCCACAACCTGATTCATGCGTCCTTGCGACATCGCTGACCTCCAGTTATTGAGTCAAACCTGATGGGTCCCATCCAGCCCAGCCGACGCCGGGCGCGCATGGTCTCAGGTCGGCGATTCCGGGGGTCACCATGAGCGGGGAGGCGCAGAAGCGGAGCAGGTCGAGCGTGAATGCCGGCTGGTGCGATAATCGGCGCGGCGGGAGGGAAGCGACGATGGGTCGCCCGCGCCAAAGGCCCGTGCGCACTCGTGCTTGGGTCGGAGCCGGCGCCTGCGGCCCAGCGCGGTGAGCGCTCGCCCGCCCGCCCAGGGGCGCGTCGCCCGCCGGCGTGGCGAACGGGCCACTCCGTCCGGCCCGACGGCATCGGGCCCACGGCGACCCGCGCAACCCTGCCCCTCAAAGCGGCATGGCTTCTCTCAGCCGCGACACTCCGACGGCGCAAACGGCTGGCAGGCTGGGAGTGCCTGGCCCGCCTCGGAAGGTGGGCGAGCGGGCGAAGATCGGCCCGGAACCTCCTCTTTTGGCCGTCCCAGGGCCGGTCCGAAGGGTGGGCCAGGGAGGGGAGGGCGTTTGTAGAAAAATGTTCGGCCCCGGGGTAGACGCTCTTGCATTTGACGGCGGCTGATGTATAGTATCTAGGACGCGGCGGATTCTGTGGACCGCCGCGGGGGCTGGGGAGTCCTATCCTGCATGATCCATACTTGCTGTTTTGTTGCGTCTCGTTTGAGCGAGGTCGTAGCCTGTGGTGGATGTGCGCCCCGACCATCGGTCGGTGCGAAGCGGAGCGCCTTGCTCATCGCCTTCGTCGTCCTGGGTGGATCGTCCTGAAGCGTTGAATCGGTCCGGTCTCCGGGTGTTCCGGAGGGGGACAAGACTTGGAGTGTGCCACCAGCGGGCGCCCGCAGTGCGCGGGGCCGCGGTCGGTGGCGGGTTTCTCGCAAAGAGAAGGAGTATCAGATGAATCGCATTTTGTTCTCTGCTTCGGCCCTCGTGCTTACGGCGGGCGCCGCGCTGGCCCAGAATCCGACGCTCACCGCGGCGGAAACGGGCGGCACTCATCGGAAGGCTGACGGGAATCAGAGCCCCGCCGCCGTCTGCTGGTACAACGGCGATCTCGACTTCCGCAACGGCTTCACGAGCGAGCGCAACACGGCCGTCTCCGATTCGTGGACGTTCGACAACGTGACGTGGACCGGCGGGACCGTCACCGGCTTCCGCGGCAACTTCATCATCAACCCGGGCACGACCTTCGGGGCGTGCGACATCGTCGTTTACTCGGGTCTGAGCGAAGGCAACTTCGGCACGCAGATCGCCGCCGTCAATGACGTGACCACCTACACGTTCACCCTCACGGGCAACAACGCGTTCGGCCGCGACGAGTACCTCCTCGTGGCGACCCTCGGCGGTTCGTCGTTCAACCTCCCCGCCGGCTCGTATCATGTCGGCATCCGCATGGTCGGCACCGGCGCCGGCCAGGCCTTCGTCGTCGTGACCAGCGGCCTCAACGCCGTCGGCACGCCTCCGGGCAATGACGGCAACACGTTCCTCCAGTCGAACTACTTCGGCTATCCGAACCCGACCAACTGGCAGAACCTCGTCGGCCCCGGCACGTGGGACGTCTCCTACGGCCTGGACTGCACGCAGGGCGGCGGCTACACCCTCGCGATCACCGGCGTGTGCCCCGGCACCGTCCGCCTTGCCTGGAGCGGCGCCCAGCCCAACCGTCAGCAGGGCATCCTCTTCGCTCGCAACACCGGCAACTACACCATCGGTTCCGGCACCTGCGCGGGCACCCAGCTCGGACTCGGCACCAACCAACTTCAGCTCTACAACACCATCGGCACCGGCAACGGCGCGGGCAGCGTCAACGCCCAGGCCGGCAGCGGCGCTTGCCGTGGCTACGTTCAGCTGATCCAGGTCCCCGGCTGCCAGACCAGCAACGTCGCTCAGGTTCCGTAATCTGACCGACTCGCAGTCGTGATTCTTGACGGGAGCGCGGCCCAGCCGCGCTCCCGTTCCTTTTGGGCTTGATCGACTTGGGCGTGATTGTCGGAACCTCGGGCTTGGGATTCGGCCGCAGACGGCTACGCGGGCTTCACACGCTTTCTCTTTGACCTTCGCGCGGTCCGGCGATCAGGCCGGTCGACGAACACTTCTCACCGCGGAGATCGCAGAGAGCGCCGAGAGAAGCCGGGTGGAGTTCGGAGCCACGCCGATCTCTGAATCCTGCTGCGTTCTCCGCGCTCTCTGCGGTGAGACTCTGCTCCGACGCGTGGGTGCGGCGCGGCATGCTCCCGGTTCAGGGAAGATCGCTCACCGGACGACGCGGTCGACGATGTTCGTCGTCCTGTCCCGTTCCGCCGCCTGGAACCAGACGCTTCTTCCGCTGGCGGCGTTCGGCACGCGGATCGACCTCTCGAAACGGCCCGAGGCGTCGGCCGGCCCCGAGGCGAGCAGCACCGGCTGTGCGAGATCGAGCGTGACGTTGAGTTGGCGAACGTACGTGGAGCCGGGGCCGCGCAGGCTGTAGACCAGGTACTGGCCGGCAAGCGGGGTCCCCCCCTGCACGGAGAACACGGCGGTCTCGCCTCCGACGAGGTTCGCCACGCTCAGCGCGTACGTGCGGATGGGGGTGAGCCGCACGGCTCCGCGCACGTTGGTCGAGAGGTTGAGCGCGTAGGCCACGATCTGGCGCGACTCGTTGATGTCATTGGCGCCGAACCACTCGATGAGCCAAGGGCCTTGCGAAGGATCGATGAGTTCGCCCAGGCCGAACGAACCCTCGCCCTCGAAGTAGGCTCCGCAGGAGGTGAAGTAGTAGTAGAAGAGCGCATCGCCGCGGTCGTTTATTGCCGTGGCGCTCGTGGTGGTGGCGCAGCCGCCGAGGAAGTGCCATCCGCTGCCCTGGCGGTAGCGGATGGGGAAGGTGCTGCACCCGGAGTAGCCGAGGATGTAGCCCGCGAAGTCGTCGTTGTTGTTGAGTGCGGCGCTGACGACTCCCTGCCAGTTGCCCGGCGGCAGCGCGATGGTCTGCACGTCCATCGTGTTGAGATCGAGAAGTTGCGGGCCGGAGACGACGCGGCGGCGGTCGTTCACATCGGCGGCCTGGCCGATGTGCGGCAAGCGCATTGGTCCGCCGTCCGTGAAGAGGACGGGGTTGGTGAGGTTCCAGCCGAAGAAGCCCGAGCCGCCGATGATGTCGCCGAGGTTGTTGACGGCGTAGGCGTTGCTGTAGGGGTCGCCCGGCAGCGTGCCGAGGAGGTCGATCTCGTACCCCTGACCGACGGGCCGCCATCGCGCCGCGAGCGGCTGCGTGATGACGTACTGGTTGGGGCACACCGCGCCGACGATCACGCCGTCGTCATTGATGTCGTTGGCGCGCGAAGTCTCCATGCCCGGGGGAAGGGGGAGCAGATCGAACGGCTGCCCGCCTTGCGAGACCGCGGCCCGCAGGCGCGTTCCATCCACGTTGAGGTTGCCGACGACCGAACCCGCTTCGTTGATGGCCGTGCCGGTGTATCCCTCTCCGAGGAACTGGACCTCGTAGGAAGGGGGCGCGGCGCGGACGATGGAGGCCGCGAAGAGAATCGCGCTTGTGACGCAAGCAGACTTGGGCGAGAACATCACAGACTCCTTTGTCTGATCGTGGTCGGGCCGAGGCGCCTCGACCACGAGAATCCAATCCTGATCCGTTGCGAGACCGCGCACGGCGCCGCCGGCCGGATCAGCGCACGGCCTCCACCACGACGTTCGTGGTTCGATTCATCTCGGCGCCCTGAAACCAGACGGTGCGGCCTGTCGCGGCGCGGGGGATGCGCACGGTGGCTTCGAGTCCGCCGTTCGGGTCCGCGCGGCCGGAGGCGAAGAGCACCGGCTGCGCGAGGTCGAACGTGACGTTGAGTTGCCGAACATACGTCGAGCCGGGGCCGCGCAGGCTGTAGACGACGTACTGATTGACCATTGGAGTCGCGCCTTGGATGCTGAACACCGCGTCGGCGCCGCCGACGAGGTTGTCAACCCTGAGCGAGTAGAGATCGACGGGGGTGAGCAGCACCGCCCCCGCCTCGCCGGTCTGCTGATTGTTAGCGAAGACCGCCATCTGGCGCCGGTTGTTGATGGCCTGGCCGAAGGAGTTGATGACGTACCAGTGCCCGATGGGCGGGTCGTTGATGAGCGTCTCAATCTGGAAGGTGCCAAGCCCCTCGAAGCGCACGTGAGGGGCGACGTTGAGGCGCATGACCACGTCGCCGAGGTCGTTGAGGTCGTTAGCGCCGTTCCACTGTCCGCACGATGAGAAGATCTCCCAGCCGACGCCGTCGGTGTAGCGGGCGGCGACGCGGTCGCAGTTGCCGCCGCTGGTGAGAATGGCCAGGCCCGCGACCTGATTGCTCTCGTTGATGGCCTCCGCCGTAGTGGCGAGGTAGTTGCCCGGCGGCACGCCGAGATCCTCCGCCGTCATCGTGTTGAGATTGAGCCGCTTGACGGTGAAGGAGTGATCGACGACCATGCGCCGGTCATTCACGTCCGAGGGGTCGAAGACGCCGGTCGGGGTCAGGTCGATGGGGCTGTTCCCGCTGCGAAAGAGCGTGGGGTACCGGTACATTCCCACCTGCGAGTAGCCGACGATGTCGCCGAGGTTGTTCAGGGCCGTGGCGAGCGTGACCGACTCACCCGGCAAGCCGCGGAGGATCTCGACGTCGTACCCGCCTTGTCCATCCGGTGTCCAGAGCGCGGCCTTGCCGCCGAACTCGACGGAGTAGTCGGATGGCCCGATGGCGCCGACGATCTGCCCGAGTTCGTTCACGTCGGTCGCCACGCTGGTGCGCATTCCCGGCGGCATGGGAAGCAGGCGAAAGTCGGGGTCGGCCACCCAGGCGCGCTGGCCGCTGGTCGTGGACGTGCCGACGACGACGGCCGATTCGTTCATGGCCGCGACGCCTCCGGCTCCGCCGAGAAACCTCGCCTCGTAGCGCGGCTGGGCCGATGCCGCCGCCGCAAAGCCGCAAAGGCACGCGGCAAAGACGCCGCGCGCGCACAGAGAACGCACACTCGTTCGAACGATCACGATGACACCTCCGGGTCAAACTCGTCCCGTCCGAAAGGGCAGGGCGATGCGTTGATGTTGAGTTCACTCCACTCGTGCGACGTTGCTTACAGCGCATCGAGTAATGTCGAGTAATTGCAGGTATCCGCCGCAGGCGCCCGGGCCGGCGGTGGCGTTGAGTACGCGCGAGCCGTTGCCGCCCGCGCCGCCTTGCCAGGCGAGTTGAATCTGATTCGAGCCGAGGCCGAGCGCTGTGCCGGCGCAGGGATTGCCGTCGGGAATGCGGAACGAGCCGGTGTTGCGGGCGAAAATCAGCGCCGCCTGTCCGCCGCCGGTCGCGCCGGACCACTCGATGCGGATCGGCCCGCCGCCGGGGCACGTCGCATCCACGGCCAGCGCGAGCCGGGCCGCGAGGCTCGCGTACTTGATGATCGACATGTCGTACACGCCGGTGTTCGCGTTGTAGAAGTCGGCGCCGATGTGCAGGCTCTCGGAGCGGTCGAATCGCATGAGGCGCGAGTAGACGACTTCCTCCTGGAGGTTGCCCGCAACGATGCCGCGGTTCTGCTCCAGCCCCGTGGCCGCATCGAGTTGGAAGAGGATCATGTCGCCGCTGTAGGGCGCCGAGACCGTGTAGCCCGCGATGAAGACGTGCGCTGCGGAATCGGCGATTACGCTCGTGGGGAAGTCGAGGCAGTAGACGCAGTTGGCGCCGTAGGAGTGCGACCAGCGCAGCGCGCCCGTCGCGGCATCGAGTTTCACGCTGTAGAAGTTGTCGTTCGAGTTGCTGCGGTCGGTGTCAGGATCGACGCTGCCGGTGACGTAGACGCCGCCGGCGCCGTCGATCGCCAGGCCGCGCGCCGAGTTGTGGTTGAGAATCCCCTCCGACGACTGCCACAGGACAAACCCGTCGCCGCCGCGCACCCGGATCGTGCCGTAGCGGTTGAAGCCGGTGATGATGGATGAACCGGTGACGAAGAGATCGCCCGAGGCGTCGAGGAGCATTTCGAGGGGGTAGTCGCCGCCATTGCCGCCCCAGCGCATCTCCCAGAGGTTCTGCCCGCTGGCCGGGTTCAACTTGAGCAGGACGTAGTCAGGTTGGTTCGAGCCCATGACGCCGTGGATGAGCACGACGGGATTGCCTGCCTGCTCGACGAGGATCTGAAGCGCGTTGTCGAGCGAGTAAGGCGCCTGCGCCGGGCCGTCCCACACGCGCTTCCACTGGAACGCGCCGGCGGCGCTGAACTTGAGGATCATCGCATCCGGCCCGTCGCCGACCGTGCCGCCCGCCAGGTAGACGTTGCCCGCTGCGTCCACCGCGACCGAGCCGGCGTGCTCGGAGAGACCCGGTCCGCTGCTGTACTGGATCGTGTTGAGCAGATTGCCCGTGGCGGCGTCGTACTTGAGCAGCAGGACGTTGGCGTAGGAGCCGGACCCGGGCGTGTTGCCGCAGACGTAGAGCACGCCGCCGGGCCCGAGGGCAACGCCGCGCGCCTGGTCGTGCCAGTTGCCCGGCCCGTTCCAGGAGCGCTGCCAGAGGGGAGTTCCATCGGGACGGTACGCGGCCGTGATGATGTCCGTGTTCGACGACGAGCCGTGGATACCGGTGATGTAGACGACGCCGGCGTCATCGATGACCATGTGCTTGAGGCCGGCCGTCAGCGACGTGCCGACCGGCAGGCGGCTGATCCACTCGGGTGTGAGTTCGGCCCGGAGCATTCCGCCCGTCGCGAGCAGAACGGCCGCAGCGGTTCCAACGGTCAGATGACGATTTGAGTTCCTGAGCATCTCGCTTCTCCCTTGCTGATGATGAGTCCGACCGCGCCCCCGCCGAATCGGTTTGGTGCCTCAATCACAGAGATGCAAGGTACGTTCCAGATGGCGAGCAGCCACCAGAACGCGCGCATTTCAGGGTCGTTTCCCCGTATGGGCGGCGTCTGCGCGTCCGCAAAAGGGTCGGCGAATTGGTGGTTTGCGCTGGGAGTCGGGCCGACGGGCCGGCAAGTGGCGAAATCAGGCCAAAGATTTGGCCATCCACCAACCGGCGGCGTGGGTTCGCGTGCGGACTACGCTTTCGCCATCCGCGTGACCTGCCGGGCTCTCCCCTTGACCAGCGAACACCCTTCATCCCCTTCGAGACGGCCCGGCGATTCGACCATCGACCTCTGCGGCTGCTGGCACATTCGTTCTGATCCCGGCAACGTCGGGCTGGCGGAGACGTGGTTCAGCGAGCCGCTGCGCGAGCCGCCGTGGCGCGCGGTTGAAGTGTCCGGCGCGTGGCAGCGCGACCTCGGCACTGAGTTTCACACCATCGCGTGGTACCGCCGGCGGATTACGCTCCCGGAAGAGTGGCGCTGGAGTCGCACGCTGCTGCACTTCGAAGCCGTCGCCACGCACGCGGCGGCGTGGGTCAACGGCCGGCGAATCGGCTCTCACTGCGGCGACTACATCCCCTTCGAGTTCGATCTCTCAGCGCAGGCCGCGCCCGGTAGCGAACTCGAACTCGTCATCCGCGTCGATGAAATGCCCGGCCACATCACCAAGGGCTTTCACGACATGCTCAGCCTGCACCACGGCGGCCTCTGGCAGCCGCTGCGTTTGCTTGGCTGCGGCGCGTTGCACGCGCGGCCGGACGGCGTCGCCATTGTCGCCGACGCCGCAACGGGCGAAGTGCGCACCGCGATCGAACTCGATCGGCCGGCAGAGGGAGACGGTCGCGCGATCTTCGAGATTCGACGCTGCGGAAGCGAGCAGACGTTGGCGCAGACAGCCGCGTCAATCGAGCGCGGGGGGCGTGGCGCCGCGGCCGTGCTGCGAATCGATTCGCCCGCGCCGTGGTCGCCCAATGATCCCGCGCTTTACGAAGCGCACATCCAACTCATCGACGCCGCGGGGCAGGTCGAGTCGCACACGCTCCGCTTTGGCTTCCGCTCACTGCGCATCGACGGCACGCGCATTCTCCTGAACGACTCGCCCATTCACTTGCGCGGCGTGCTGCACTGGGGGCACGAGCCGCAGCACATGGCCCCCGCGCCGACCCCCGAACAGGCGCGAGAAGAGTTCGAGACGCTCCGCGCCATGGGATTCAACTGCATCTGCCTGTGCATGTGGTATCCGCCGCGGTGGTACTTCGACCTCGCGGACGAGACGGGCATGATGATCTGGCAGGAGCATCCGAACTGGCACGCGCCGATGGAGGATGAACTTCTGCCCGAGTATCAGCGCCTCTACAGCGCCTTTCTCCGCCGTGACCGCAATCATCCCAGCGTCGTCATCGTCAGCGCCACGTGCGAGCATCCGTGCTTTCATCCGCGCCTGGCGCAGTGGTGGTGGGAGCAGGCGCGGGCGATGCTGCCGGGCAAACTGCTCCAGGTGCAGACGGCCAGTTTCGCCTGGGCCGACCACGAGCGCACCGACCTGCACGATGAGCACACCTATGACAACAACGACCGGTGGGTAACCTATCTCGCCGACCTTCAGGACACGCTCGCGGCACTGCCCGTCAAGCCCTTCGTGATGGGCGAGACGATCGCGTTCTCCTCCTGGCCTGACTTTGAGGCGATGGCGCAAGCGGTGGGGGGCAAGCGGCCGTGGTGGCTGCCGGCGATCTTCGAGAGCGGGCGGCGCTTCGAGCGCGAGTTGACGGAGCGGTACGGGCGCGAGGTCGTCGAGAGCTTCCGCGCGCAGAGCATCCGCCATCATCTGCTCGGCCGCAAGTTTCAGATCGAGCGTTTCCGCGAGTATCCGAATCACGCCGGAATTGTGATGAACCACCTGCGCGATGTCCCGGCGTGCATCTGCGGCTTCAAGGATGATCTCGACCGCTGGCGCTTCACGCCGGAGCAGATGCGCGGCTGGCTGGCCGATGCGCCGCTCATTCTCCGCACTCCCGGGCATCGGCGGTCGTTCGTCGCGGGCACGGCTGACCGCGTCGAGGTGCTGCTGTCGAACTTTGGGCGCAGCGCGTTCGATGGCGAAGTGCGATTGAGCATTGAGGATCCTCGGGCGCCGAAGCCCACGTTCATTGAACGTGGGCTTCGGTGCGCGCCTGGAGAAGTTGCGCGCGTCGAGTTTGACGTGCACTGGCCCGCCGCGGAGGGACCGCGCCCGCAGCGCGTGCGGATCTCCGCGCAGGCACCGAGCCTCGAACCCAATGCGTGGGACCTCTGGCTCTTCCCCGCCACACCAAATGACCCGCCGCAGGGCGTCTACCGTCTCGAAGGCCTGCCCTTTGAACCCGCCGACGCCGAGCCGGATGAACTCGAGCGCGGCTACTCGCGCGGCTTCGGCCTGCCGGTCAAGCGCTGGAAGAGCCGCCTGCCCGATCCCGCCCGACTCGCCCCGCATCTGCCCGCGTGGCGCCTCGATGAGCCGATCCCGTCGCGGGCGCACACCATCCTGACTCATCGCCTCACGCACGCGCTCATCGACTTCATGACCGGCGGCGGGCGCGTCGTGCTGCTTGCGTCAAAGGCGCGCGGCGGACTCGGCACGTGCTACGAGTGGTTCTTCGGCCAGTGCCCGCTGGTCATCGAAGAGCCGCCGCTGACTGAGGGCGACAGCGAATGGATCGTCGATCTCCTCGGCATGGACCTGACGCGCACGTACGCGAGGCTGATCCCGGTGGACGACCTCGGCCTCGTCGATTGCATCGATCCGCTGGTGCGCTGCGTCTACACCCACGACCAGCGCCGCCCGCGCCTCTTGGATATGCTCCTGCACACGCGCGTCGGGAAGGGGATGCTGACGGTGAGCAGTCTCGACCACAGCGATCCGGCGGGACGATACCTGCTGGAGCGGTTGATCACGGGTGGAGAAGCGGAATGTCGCGTTTCGCTCGCGGCCGAGGCGCTGCATCGATTTGTCGTCTGAGGAGCCGGCATGTCAGATCACAGAATCGTTGCGGTTGAATGGCCGGTGAATCCTTGGCCGACGGGCAGGCTCTTGCTGGCAACCCTGTTCGGCTTCTTGGCCTGCTTCTCTCTGGCTGCGTACTTTCTTCCCGCTTTATGGCCACATGTCGATCGACGATTCTTTGGCGCTTGGGCGATCGTTGCCGCAGTGACCGCAGCGGGTTTTGTCATCGCAACTCTGTGGACTCGTTCACAATGGCGGAATCAGATTCTCCGCATCCAAGGTCAACTGGAAACCTCACACTCAATTTGCACTGCTGTTGAGCAGTACCTGCACATTTACAGCGTGTATGACCTGGCAGGGAGCCGCACACGAAAGCGGCTCCAATGGGAGGCCTTTCGAAACCACATGGAGCGGAGTTCTTTTCAACCGCCGCGGACCGTGATCGAGTCGAGAGTCAGCCGCCGGTTGCATCTGTCAGACGATGTCCCGCATCACTTTCTGGAACCGGAGGAGATCCCGATCCTGGATTCCGAACAGACACTGAGCGTAGTGACAATTCTAGTAATTGCGGCCGTTGGCGCTGCAAGTCTAATTGGCCTTTGGCCGCTGGTTGTATCGCTGTTCACGGGACCGGCATTTGTGATCCTCATCATCGCCGCAGTTGCGTTAGCGACCCGGATACGTCGCGTTCTGATCGCGGCTGGCCGGGGCGTGGGGCGGCCGCTGGCGCTCATCGCGTCTCCAGGAGTACTGGATGATCAGCGCGGGCGCAGGTGGGTGTCGGATGAAGCGACGATGTTCATTTGCACACGAGGCGGTCGTGGCCCCCTGAGTATGGTTGTCGTCGGCCCTGCCGGTCAGGTTTCATTGAGCGTCGATGGCGCAGCGACAAGTGAATTTCGAGCCCTCTGGCAGCGGTGGAACCACCCGCATCCGCGGCCGGAACTCTCCTTGTAAGCCGGGTGCCGTGGTCCGGAGGGAGGCTTTGCGACCGGAGGGCCACGCCTTGGCGCGGACGGATGATCGCAGTAACTCGACCGCGAATCACATGCCCGCGTGGCCTGCGCTCGCAGAGCCTCGCTTGACCACGGCACCCTGCAACCTCCACACGCTCACTCGCGCACGATGCGCGGCAAACCCTTCGCCGCGCGGTCGCGGTCGATGATCTGGTGAACGGCGGCGGCGGCGTTGCTCAGCGCATGCTGCGCCGGCCTGCCGTCGCGCACCGCGTCGACGAGTGCCGCGGTGATCGCGGTCTGAAGGTCGAGTTGATAGCGCGACGCCTCGACGAAGCCGGGGACTTCGCCCGTCTGGGGATCGGGCGTCACGGCGTATTCGAGCCAGGCCGCACGGTCGGCGTAGTGTTCGCGCCGCAGCGGGGGGATGCGCACCACGCCGTCGGGGGTGATCAATCCCGTCGTCGAGCGAAACGCCTCGGATTGCACCACGCTCAGCCGCGCCGGCGGCGCGACGCGCAGGTTGTCCCAGTAGCGCAGCGACTGCTCTTGGTTCGTCATCCACCGGATCATCTCCCACGCCTGGCGCGGGTTGGCGCTGTGGCTGCTCACGCCCCAGAGGACGCTGCCGCTGACGACGGCGCGGCGGCGGTGCCGCGGCAGCGGCGCCACCGCGTAATCGAGATCAGGATTGTCGAGTTCGAGATTCGGCGCCCGCCACGAGCCGTCGAGCATCATCGCCAGCGAACCCACCTTGAAGAGTTGGGCCGGGCTGGCCGCGGACTCCGCGAGCCCAATCGCCTTGATCGGCGCATCCTCGGAGATGATCGAGACGAGATACTCGAGCGCCTCGACGCCCTCGGGCGAGTCGATGAGCGTGGTCGTCGCGTCCTCGTCCCAAAGCGTCCCGCCGGCCTGGCGCAGAAATGCCATGAAAGGCCAGGCCCAGAGGTCGAACATGATGCCGTACTGCACCGTTCGACCCCGGGCGTCGCGGATCGTCAGCAGCCGCGCGGCCCGCGCGAGGTCATCCCACGTCCAATCGCTCGTCGGGTCGTCAATGCGCTCGTCGGGATGCGCGGCGTTCCATGCGTCAAAGAGGGCGCGATTGTAATACAGGCCGTACTGCGCGTTGTCGGCTGGGAGGGCGTAAATCTCTTCGCCGACGATGAGTTTCTCCCAGATCTCCGGGAAGTAGTCGGCGATCTCCGCATTGCTCAGGCCGATCTCGGGATCGCGGATGAACTGATTGAGCGGCGTGAGCATACCCTTGTCGACGAAGGCGTGGTAGTAGTCGATGCCCAGGCGCATGACATCAGCGCCGCGCCCCTGCACGTGCCAGGCGTTGTACTTCTCGACGATCTGCGAGTGGCGCTGATAGCGGACAATCCAGCCGGGGTGGAGGCTCTCAAAGCCGCGCGCGTAGCCGTCGCGGAAGAGTTGATCCTCAAAGGGCATGCCCCACACGGCCATGGTGAGTTGCTGCGAGCCGACGGGCAGCGTCGCCGGCGGCACGAGGACCGCGGCCGTGAGCAGCATGATGCCGAGGATGATCCAGGCTGCGGCTTTCATGTGTCAGTGCTTTCGCAGGCCCAACGCTCACCACAAAGGACACAAAGACACGAAGGGGGCACGATAAGGTCGATCAAGGATGGGGTTGAAGTGAGTCAACGTCGGAAGCAGATTGGGAGTATGAAAAAACCCGGATGCTCATCCTTGCCAACTCTTTGTGCTTCCTCTGTGCCTTTGTGTCCTTGGTGGTGATCGTATGGCGTCCGACGGCGCGAATGGCTAGCCCTTGATTCCCGTGAGTGTGACGCCTTCGACGAAGGCGCGCTGGAAGAGAAGAAAGACGACGATGAGCGGAAGCGTTATGATCGTCGCCGCGGCCATCTGCACCGGCCACGAGTCGGTGTAGTACTGGCTCGAGAGGGCCGCCACCGCGAGCGGCAGCGTCGCGAGGTCGTTGCTGTCGATGACGATGAGCGGCCAGAAGAAGGAGTTCCACGAACCGATGAAGGTGAAGATCGCCAGCGCCGCCAGCGCCGGCCTGATCGAAGGCACGATGAGGTGCAGGAAGATCTCGAAGTCGCGCAAGCCATCCAGGCGGCCGGCGTCAAGCAGATCGTCAGGCACGGTCGAGATCGCCTGCCGCATGTAGAAGATGCCGAACGCGCTGGCGAGGAAGGGGACGATCAGCGCCTGGTAGTTGTCCACGTAGCCGATCCAGCCGCAGATCACGTAGGCGAAGATGAACGAGACCTGCGCGGGAAGCATCATCACGAGCAGCATCAGCGTTAGCGCGGCGCGGCGACCGGCGAAGCGCATCTTCGCCAGCGCGTAGCCCGCGAGCGCGTTGTGCACGCCGGCGAGCAGCGTGACAACGAGCGCCACAAGGAGGCTGTTGAGGTAATAGCGGCCGAGGCTGGCCGTCTCCCACGCCTGCGCGTAGTTGCCCCATTGCCAATCCCACGGCCAGCCGCTGGGCAGGAGCGTCGGCGACGGGTTGATCGCCTCGCCGCGCGTCTTGAGCGAGGTTGAAATCATCCACGAGAAGGGCAGCAGCATCGTCAGCGCCAGGGCGTAGAGCGCGAGGTGGATGCTCCAGCGCGAAAGCGCGCCCGGCTGAAGATGGCGGCTGCGGCTGTTCATGCGACCTCCGCGCGGCTCGCCATCGCGCGCCACTGAAGTGCCGTAATGAGAATGGTCAGAATGAGAATGACGACGCCGATCGTCGAGGCGTAGCCGAGACGATTGAGCGTGAACTCGCGATAGAGGTAGAGGTTGAGGACATCGGCCCAACCCTGCGCGCTGGTGCCGATCATCACGAGCACAACGTCGAAGACCTGCAGCGCCCCGATCATGCCGGTGATCAGGAGGAAGAAGGTCATCGGCCGCACGCTCGGCCAGGTGATGTGGCGGAGCGTCTGCCAGGCCGTGGCGCCGTCGACGGCCGCGGCGTCGTAGAGCGATCGCGGCACGCCGCCCAGCGCCGCGAGGTAGAGAACGACCGCGAAGCCCAGCCCGCGCCAGATCGAAACGAAGATGATCGTGACCAGCGCCCACGGCGAACTTCCGAGCCAGTCGGGCAGATCGGCGCGATCGACGCCCAGCGACGTCAGGGCCGTGTTGAGCAGCCCGCCCGGCGAGGGATCGAGCACCCAGCGCCAGATGAAGCCGATCGCCACGATCGAGATGATGGTGGGCACGAAGAGGATGGTGCGGACCATCGTGCGGCCGCGAAACCACTCGGCGTTGAGGGCCGCGGCGGCGAGGAAGGACCCGCCGATGGTGATCGGCACGGTGACGAGCGCGAAGATCAGCGTGTTGCGCAGCGCGGGGAGGAAGGGGCCGGCGGTGAAGAGGGCGCGGTAGTTCTCCAGCCCGACGAAGCGCGGCGAGCCGCCGCCGGACCACTCAAAGAAGGAGAGGGCGACGCCCGCGAGCGAGGGCAGGGCGGTGAAGAGCACGACGATCGTGAGTGGAAAGGCCAGGTACCCCCACGCGTTGATCTGCCCGCTTCGCCTCATGGCGCCAGTGTTGTAGTCGCGCCGAATGAGGAGGAAAAGCACCAAAGCCCAGGCATGGCAATGCCTGGGCTTTGGGATGCAATCGCGAGAATCGCCGATCGATCAGCCGATCACGGAATCTGCACGACGTTGCTCGCGTCGCAGGGGCTGCCGTCGACGACGAACATCTG
>WYBR01000112.1 GCA_011525805.1 Vicinamibacteraceae bacterium | reverse complement strand
CAGATGTTCGTCGTCGACGGCAGCCCCTGCGACGCGAGCAACGTCGTGCAGATTCCGTGATCGGCTGATCGATCGGCGATTCTCGCGATTGCATCCCAAAGCCCAGGCATTGCCATGCCTGGGCTTTTGGCTTTTGCATCGCCATGCCTGGGCCTTGCTGTCTTGCGATGGGCCACGATGCCCCGTCGTTCTCGGACTGGCGCGCTGCGTCCGGCTTGTTCCGGGGAGGCTGAAGCACTGGACAGATCGGCTCCGATAGGGTATATTCCTGAGAAGCCCCGGCGTGGCCGGGGTAAGAGATCACAGTGGCAAATCTGGAAACAAGGAGAGAGACATGAAGAAAGTGGCATGGCTTTGCGCTGCGCTGGGAAGCGCCGCCTTCGCGGGCTTCGCATCCGCGCAGTCGATCACCAGTTACGACATCACCGACGCGGCCCGATCGGGATTCGGTGGCTGGTCGCACACCTACAACGGCACGATCGTGGACACGGGCAGCTTCAACGCCGACGGCTATCCCTTCACCCGCGCCAACTACAGCGGTGGCTCGGGCACGCTCAATGACGGCTCGCAGGGAACCAGCCACGCCGACACGCAACTGTTCGCCAACAACACGGACGCGCGGCCCGTCATCCGGATCCTCCTCGACGGCACGTACACCGTGAACGACATCACCCTTTTCAGTTTCGACAGCGGCAACAGCATCCCCGGCGCGATCGCCTCCGTCGAGGTCGAGATCGGCGGGCAGTCGGCAGTCTTCAACACCTCGGAGCCCACCACCAACGATGAACTCATCGACCTGACCAACTCGCCGCTGGGCAACATCCCCACCAACACCATCATCCTCCGCAACTTCAGGCACGACGGCCGTCCGAACGGGCTGCCTTCGATGTTCTGCATCGGGGAGATCCAGGTGAGCGGCAATGCCGGCGGCTTCAACATCCGCCTCAGCGGACAGTGCCCCGGGCAGAAGACGCTCTCCTGGTCCGGCGCGGGCTCCGGCCAGATGGGCATCATCATCGGAAACGGCCCCGGCAACTACACCCTTCCCGGCGGACCTTGCTCGGGCACGCAACTGGGTCTCTCCGGCCCGGGCGGATTGCAACTCTACAACATCATCGGGACCAACGGCGGCCAAGGCCAGGTCACCGGCAGCGTCGGCACCGGCGCCTGCGGCAAGTGGGTGCAGTGCATCAAGACCAACGACTGCTCGACGAGCAACGCGACGGGCCCGATCTGATTCACCCCGCTGACGATTCGAGCATCATTTGAGTCGACCCCAGCGCCTCGCCCCGGAAATGGGGCGAGGCGTCTTTTTCTCCTCCACCACGTCGGTACGCGCCTGCCCACCCGCCGCGGCGCGATCCTCACCGCTCGCGGTGCGGACGCGAGGTGCGGGTCGGACCGCCGGGTCCGCTGACGGGAATAGAATCGTCCTTCCGGAGGCACACGTCGCCGAGCGCCCGCGGTCGGCGGGCGCGGTCCGCGGCGATGGCGTTCGTTTCGACTCTTGGTCCCCAGACAAAGGAGATGGACATGGCTTTCACCCTTCCTTCGCTCCCCTACGCCCCCAACGCCCTTGAGCCGCACATCGACGCACGGACCATGGAGATCCACCACGGCAAGCACCATGCGGCTTACGTCAACAACGCCAACGCGGCCCTCGAAGGCACCGAGTGGGCGAACAAGAGCGTCGAGGAAGTCATCACCCACCTGGACGCCATCCCCGACGCCAAGCGCACCGCCGTCCGCAACAACGCCGGCGGGCACGCAAACCACTCGCTCTTCTGGACCATCCTCAGCCCCAAGGGAGGCGGCAAGCCGACCGGCCCGCTCGCTGAGGCCCTCAACAAAGACCTGGGCTCCTTCGAAGCCTTCAAGGAGCAGTTCACCAAGGCGGCGACGACTCGCTTCGGCTCCGGCTGGGCGTGGCTGGGCGTGCGGCCCGACGGCAAACTCTGCGTCTGCTCGACTCCCAACCAGGACAACCCGCTCATGAAGGGAATCGTCGAGTGCCCCTGCAAGCCGATTCTCGGCCTGGACGTTTGGGAGCACGCCTACTACCTGAACTACCAGAATCGGCGCCCGGACTACATCGCCGCCTTCTGGAACGTCGTCAACTGGGAGCAGGTCGGCAAGAACTACGCCAAGGCGAAAGGCTGAAGCCCCCGAGTTTCCATTCGCCGCCGCTCCCGCCTCTGCGATTGTCCGCAGTCAGCGATCATCGCGCGCCGTCGAGTTGCTCGAGCGTGGCGCTTGACGCCTCGCGCTCCTGCTGAAGCCGGGCGGCGACGCGCTCGCACTGGCGCATGACGCGCAGGACGTTGCGTCCCGCTATCTTTTGCAGATCATCGTCGCTGTAGCCGCGGCGCAGCAGTTCGACGAAGAGCATCGGGTACTTCGAGACGTCTTCGAGGCCGACCGGTCCCGGCGGCATGCCGTCGTAGTCGGACCCGATGCCGATGTGGTCGATGCCCGCGACCTGCCGCACGTGGTCGATGTGGTCGGCCACCTGCGAAAGCGTCGGCCAGGGCCGCGTGTGCGCTTCGCGCCACGCGGCCAGGCCGTCTTCGATCACTTGCCGCTCCGCCGGATCGGGATGCGCGGCGCCGAGTCGGTCGCGCTCGGCCCGCTCGGCCTCCATCCACGCGCGCAGTTCCTCCGAGACGTACCACGGGAAGAACGTCACCATCACCACGCCCCCGTTGTCGCGAAGCCGCGCGAGCACATCATCGGGCACGTTGCGCGGGTGGCGGCAGACCTCGAACGCCGATGAATGCGAGAAGATGACCGGCGCCGCGGCGACGTCGAGCGCATCGTGCATCGTCGCGGACGAGACGTGCGAGAGATCGACGAGCATGCCCAGGCGGTTCATCTCGCGCACGACCTCGACGCCGAAGGCGCTCAGCCCGTCGGCGCGCGGCTCGTCCGTCGCCGAGTCGGCCCAGAAGAGGCCCAGCGAGTGCGTGAGCGTCATGTAGCGAGCGCCAGCCTCGTAGAGCATGCGCAGCACGCCGAGGGAGTTCTCGATCGAGTGCCCCCCCTCCATGCCCATCATCGAGGCGATCTTGCCCGCCCGGTGAATGCGCTCGACGTCGTCGGCGGTGTAGGCGATCTCAAACGTGTCGTGGTAGCGCTCGACCATGCGGTGCACGAGGTCGATCTGCTCGAAGACGATGCGGGCGTCGCCATCGGTCCCGCCCGGCCGGCGGATGGGGATGTAGACGGACCAGAATTGCCCGCCGACGCCGCCGGCGCGCAGTCGCGGAATGTCGGTGTGCGTCGGGTTGTCGAGTTGCGTGAGGTCGGCGGCGAGGTCGAGGCCGTCGAGATTGTTGCCGGCCCGCTGGCGGTACTGCCACGGAATGTCGTTGTGCCCGTCAATGAGCGGAGTGTCGGCGAGGATGGCGTGAACCCGCGCGAGAAGTTCATCGTCCGTCGCGCTCGCGGGACCGCCGCCGGCTCGATCGGTCGAGGCGCATCCCGCCAGCGCGATCGCCAGGGCGCAAGCCGCGAGCCGGGCCGTCCACGTCGTCGAAGTCCTGGGCGTCATCGGTTCCACCTCCCGCGAAGGCCATGCCGGCTCGGCGCGGCGTGCTCAGTCGACGTATTCGATCTCCACGGCCATGAGGTCGGCGAGGATTCGGCGGCCGAATTCTTCGGGCGCGCCCTCCACGATGAACACCTCGCGGCCGCGCTGCGCCAGGCGGCCGACGTCGTCGGCCCCGTCGCCGCTGGCATACACGATCGCGCCCGATTCATCGGGCTCGGTCGGCGGATCGGCATCGAGGCCGCACTTGGTCCGCAGGATGGAGCGGTACGCCTCGAGGAACTCGGCGGCGTCCTGCTCCGTGTCCCAGGTGGTGGCGAGCGCGAACATGACGCGGCCGTCTTCGCGGCGCCAGGCCTGGTAGATGTCGCCGTCCCAGCCCGCGGCGGCGATCATCGCATCGCCCGCCTGGCTGCCGAAGTTGCGCAGCAGGAGGTTGAGGTAAAACTCGCCGTGCACGGCCGAGTCGACGGCCCGCCAGCCCGCTTCACCGAGGTAGGTCATCTCGGGCAGCGTCATAGGCGTCGGATTGTCGCGCTCGCCCGTGAACTTCTCCGGATGCAGCACCTGTTCGCTGCTCTGCGGCAGGTTGGTGTAGGCGGCGCTCACCGCGTCCCAGCCCCCCTGCTGCCTGACGTTCAGGACGAAGACCGCCCCGCCCGTGTACGCCGCAATGAGCGGGTGGAGGATGTAGGGAGGAATCTGGTCCATGCTCTGGATCGCCTCGGTGATCTCGTCGCCGGCATCGCCGAGGAGCGTCACGGCCAGTTTGTTCGCCTGCACGAGAAGCGCCATGTCCATCGCGCCCTGAATGCGCAGGATCATGTGCGCCTGCCGCTGAGCCTGCCTGAACGCCCTGCTCTGTGGATCGCGCCGGCCTTGGGCGCCCATGACCTGCCAGAGCGTCTGAACGTAGGTCGCTTCGCCCTCGACGAGGTAGCGCACCGCGAGCATCTGGTCGTCCTGGCGCGTCCCTTCGCGGTAGGAGCGGTCGAGGTCCTCCATCAACGGGCCGAGATGAAAGTGCTGATCCTGGATGGCGTGAACGAGTTCGTGGGACGCGATCATCTGGAGAATGTCGCTCGAGACGTTCGTCATGAGGTAGAAAAACTTGCCGCTGCCGGGGTCGTAGTAGGCCCCGGCCTGGCTGAGCAGGGCGTTCTTGAACTCGTGGCCGAGGTCGATGGGCTCAAGGAGCAGACCCAGCCGCATCAGGCCTGCCTGGATGTCGTCCGCCTTGCCGGGCGGGAACATCTTGTCCAGTTCGGTCTGAAGGAACGCCCCGAAGTCGTCAAGGCTTTGCTTCTCCGCGGGAACGTCGCGGAGGAACTTGAGCCCACGGATGACTTCGAGATCTTCCTTAATCTGGGCAAGTTCGGGCAGGGTTGAGTCGCCGGCCAACGGGGGGGCTTCCCCGCCCGCCGGTGGCGTTGATGCCATCGACGAGGTTCCCACGAGGAGGGCAAGAGCAGTCAACACGCGAAACGTACGGTTTCGGGCACCATCAGTCGACCGGATCATGGGGGATTCCCGTCCTGCAAAGTAGCAATCTGCGGTCGCCCCCAGCACTTTCCGGGGTCAGTCCGCGAATTCGGCCCCCGAGTCTAGGGCCGATGCACACCTGCGGCCCGCCGGCCCGGCATGCCGGAGTCTGCGGTCACGAACCGCGATTCCGTCAGCAAGCCGGCGTGAAGACGTGCGGGTTGGACGCCGCAGCGGGAGGAAGAATTTCGTAGAAAAAGTCAGAAAGCGCGGAATAATCGCCTTGCAACGATTCGGTGAAGCAGTATGATTGTCAGGGATGCGCCGGCGGCCGGTATGCGGACTCGCGTCGGCTGGCCGCGCAATGTTCGCATCGCGCTCCACGCTGCTCCAACAGGAGCGGTTGCGGCGAAGGAGGACCGCGAGGGGGGAGGCCCGGAGTGGGGGTTTCCCGGATCGAGAGCGGATTTGGCCGTGCCGCCGAAAGGCGCCAGGCTGAGTTGTATCGACCCGTCAAGAACTGCAGGCCACGGTGTTCGTGACCTGACACGGGTAGGCGTCAATCGTTCTACAGGAGAGTGAGCATGAAGAAGTTGAGTCTTCCAGTGACGGCTCTGGCGCTCGTCGCGGCCCCGGCGTTCGGCCAGGTCGAGTTGTACAACAACGGACCGATGGTCACCCACCCGGCCCAGGGTTCTGGTGGAGCGGATGTGAGCATGGCTTCGCTCAATCCCAACGTCGCGGGATCCAACGCGCGCTGGTTTGCCGACAGCCCGTTCGAGTACTATCGGGTCGCGGATGATTTCACCGTTCCGGCAAACGAGAACTGGACCATTCAGACCATCGTCGTCCACGCTTACGAGACGAACGCGCCTCCGGGAAGCCCCGGCTGGTCGCGCGCTGAACTGCGCATCTTCGACGGCGCCGGGCCGGAGCAGGGGACACAGCGGGGTTCGACCTCCACGTCAACGAGTTGGCAGTGGACCAACATCTACCGCGTGTTCAACGGCACGGGCAACCTGCTGAACACCGCGCGCGCCGTCAACGCGATCACGTTCGACATGGGGAACCTCCAGCTCGGGCCGGGCACCTACTGGATCGACTGGCGCGGGTTCGACGGGACCGCAGTGTGGGCGCCCTACGTGATGGACATCAATCCCAACAACCCCAACGATCCCATCACCCGCCCCGGCAACGCCCGGCACAAGATCAACAATGAAGGCTGGATCGCCATGCTGCGCGACAATGCTGCGACGTGCGAGCTGCCGTTCATCATCAATGGAACGGGCGGCGGCGGCGGCTACACCTGCACCATCACGGGCGTCTGCCCCGGCCAGGTCAACCTCGCCTGGAGCGGCGCTCAGCCCAACCGTCAGCAGGGCATCCTCTTCGCCCGCAACACCGGCAACTTCACCATCCAGAATGGTCAGTGCGCCGGCACGCAACTCGGCCTCGGCACCAACCAACTGCAACTCTACAACACCATCGGCACGGGCAGCGGCTCGGGCAACGTCAACGCCCAGGCCGGACCCGGCGCCTGCGGCGGCTTCGTGCAGTTGATCCAGGTTCCCGGCTGCCAGACCAGCAACGTCGCCCAGGTTCCGTAACCTGATCGACTCGCTGTCCTGACTCTCAACGGGAGCGCGGCCCAGCCGCGCTTCCGTTCTTTTTGGACCTGGGACTTGGGCCTTGAGGCTTGAGACCCGGGCCATGGCCGCAGGGGGCAGTCTGCGGTTGCCTGGAGTCATGCGACTTGCGACTTGAGACCTGCGGCGCAGGCGCGACGCAGCCTTCGCTACCATTGCCTCAACGCATGTGCGCCCAAGCCCCAGCCCGGCCGTCGGAATCCCAACTCGCGCAGGCCGCGAGGATCATCCGCGAAGGCGGCGTCGTCGCGTTCCCGACGGAGACGGTGTATGGCCTGGGCGCAGATGCGACCTGCCCCGAGGCCGTCGCGCGCGTCTTCGAGATCAAGAACCGGCCGCGATTCGACCCGCTCATCGTCCACGTCGCCGATGCGCCGGCGGCGCGGGCGCTGGCGGCGCCGTGGCCGCAGGCGGCGCAGCGCCTGGCGGACCGCTTCTGGCCCGGTCCGGTCACGCTCGTCCTGCCCCGCCGCGCGGAGGTCATTCCCGACATTGTGACGGCGGGTCTGCCCACCGTGGCGATTCGCGTGCCCGATCATCCAGTCGCGATCGAGTTGATCCGGCTCGCCGGCGTACCGATCGCCGCGCCGAGCGCGAACCGCTTCGGCTCGGTCAGCCCCACGACGGCCGCGCACGTGCGCGAGTCGCTCGGCAACGCGGTCGATTTCATCCTCGACGGCGGGCCATGCCGCGCCGGCGTCGAGTCCACCATCATCTCGTTCGTCGGCGGTGCGCCGACACTCCTGCGACCGGGCGCAGCGCCGATTGAGGAGATCGAGGCGCTGATCGGCCCGGTGGAGCGCGCGCCGCAGCGCCGAGGCGGGGCATCGATGGCGGATGAGGCGCCGCTCGCGCCGGGCATGCTCGATCGCCACTACGCTACCGCGACGCCGCTGCATCTGCGAGGCGAAGCGCCGGCAAGCCTCGACGCCGCGCGATGCGGCCGCCTGTGCCTCGCGCCGCCGGCGGATGCGTCGTCGTGGCGCGCCGTCGAGGCGCTCTCGCCCGCGGGCGATCTGCGCCAGGC
Source organism: Vicinamibacteraceae bacterium (assembly GCA_011525805.1). Classification (GTDB taxonomy): domain Bacteria; phylum Planctomycetota; class Phycisphaerae; order Phycisphaerales; family UBA5793; genus UBA5793. The sequence goes on along the minus strand of WYBR01000112.1, from coordinate 69,243 downwards.
CGCCGCGGGCCTCTTCGCCGCGATGCGGCGCCTCGACGCGCTCGGCCTCGACGCGATCATCGCCGACGAGTTTCCGCAGACCGGCCTCGGGCTGGCGATCAACGACCGCCTCCGCCGCGCCTCGCGCCGGTGAACAGCCCGACCGGCCAACGGCGCGAGCCCTGATCGTGGCGCCGCCCGCGGCAGCGCTCCGCACGCCGGCCCCGATGATTCTGCCTTCCCTTCATGGCTTGCTCCCTGCGCTGGTGCGGCCTTGGGACCGGACGACCCCGCCGGGAACATTCCCCGCGCATTGAGGGTTATCATCGGCGATGATCCGTCCCCGCCGCGCCTTTACGCTCGTCGAAGCGCTCGTCGTCATGAGCATCATCGGCTTGCTCCTTGCCCTGCTCCTGCCGGCCCTGAGCCGCGGGCGGCAGGCGTCGATGCGAGCAGTCTGCGCCGCGCGCATGCGCCAGGTGGGCGTGGGGTGGATGGTGTATGCGACGGACAACCGCGGCGTGATCGTGCCGGGGCAGCCGGGACGGTACGCCGACGAAGCCAAGAACGTGTACTGGGTCGGCAACGGGCATCAGTATCGGCCGCGGTGGTACGTGCAGATGGGCGCCTCAGCGGGGTTCTACGCCTTCACCGAGCCCAGCCCCGATCCGAGCAACGAGCACACGATGACCGTGACGAACGAAGTGTTCCTGTGCCCGCAGGTCCAGACGTGGACGAACACGCGCAACTACGCCTACGGCTACAACTACCAGTTCCTCGGCAACTCGCGCTTCAAGGGCGATGACGAGTCGCGCGGGTCGATCAACCATCCGGTGCAGATGTCGCGCATCGCCTTCGCGCAGACGGTGATGGCCGCGGACAGCCTCGGCACCGCCGCGGGCAAGCCCGAAGCGATGCGCACGGACAACCGGCCCGACGGCAGCCGCGATCCCGAAGGCCGCGCGCGCGGCGGGCACGGCTACGCGCTCGATCCGCCGCGCCTCACCTCAACGAGCGACTTCGCCGACACGCGGCTGTCCAGTCCCGAGCACCGCTCCGGCCCCGACGAGCGCCACCTCGGCCAGGCCAACGTCTCCTTCTGCGACGGGCACGTCGACGCGATGAGCGCGGCAGAGATGGGGTACCTGAAGAACGGCGACGGCTCGATCGCGTTCAACGGCGAGGGGGCGACGAACAGGCTCTTCTCCGGCACAGCGCGCAACGACGATCCGCCGATCGTGAACTGAGAGGGCGAATCACTGCCCATACCGCACGCGGATGAACCGCGGGCGGTACGCGGCGGCGTTCTCGAAGTGGTACCAGAAGTCCCCGCAGTTGACGTTGTAACTGATGAGCAGTTCGCCGGGCTTCGAGAGATGCGGGTGCGCCTTGGCGTTGTAGACGAAGGCGTCGGGGATGCTGTTGACCTCGTCGCAGTACCACAGCCGCGTCGCGGGGCCGAAGGGACCGGTCGGCGAGTCCCCCACTTTGCACGCCACCCACGGGCTGAGCGTGTCTTCCTGGTACACCAGCAGGAACTTGCCGTTGGGCAGCGGCGTGACGCTGCACTCAGGCGAGACGCGGCCCGTCAGCACGGCCGACGCTTCCACATCTTCGTTCCACTCGACGCCGTCCCAGTATCGCCAGGCGCTGAAGACTTCGAACTGCTCGGGCCGCACTCGCGCGACGAGGAGTTTCTTGATCCACGGGTCGTTCTGGATGCCGTAGATGTAGACGTATCCGTCCGGGTGCGGCGCGCCGGCGCCGACGGTGTTGACCATGATCGCGCCACCGAAGATGATCTCGCCGCGCCCGCCGCTCGGCTCCTTGATGTAGGCCGGGCAATCGACCTGCACGAAGGACTCGTAGGGATTCGGCGCGTTGAGCGGCGTGGACAGCAGCGCCAGGCCCGTGCCCTCGAAGCCCCACACGCCACCTCCGTCGGTGCGGCGAATGCGATTGCCGAAGAGGTGCAGTTTGCCGTTGAGTGCGACGCCGTCGCCGAGCCAGTACCACTCGCCGGGGCGCGAGTTGGGCGTGTCGGGCTTGAAGAGCGCATCGGCCTGGCCCTGGCTGTTGCGGCCCCAGAAGAACTGGATCTTCGACGGGTCCGGCTCGGAGCCTTGCAGCAGCGCCATCGTGTTGTTCACCATCGTCGTCCCGCTGAGACGCCGGCCGTTCTCATCAACGCGGCCGATGAACGTGTCGCTGAAGACGAAGGCGGTGCGCCGGCCCGGCTGCGGGCGGTACAACTCGCTCCCGTCGAGGGGGATGGCGTAGATGCCATCGGCGCCAGTCCAGCCTTCGCGGCGGTCGAAAAGACTCGTCCACTCCGGCGCGGCTTCGACAGTGAAGGGTTGGGCGGCGGCGCCCACGGCGCCCAGGAGAACGCCGAGAGCGACCATGGAGCACTGATGAACGCAAAGGCGGGCGGCGGTCTTCATAGGTCCTGAAACCTCTCTCTCCGTGACGCGGCCTGAGCCAGACCATACGCCCAAAGGCGCGTCGGCGATGCAGAAAAGTGCAGCCTGGGCGGTGGATTGGGGATTCGCCCGGCCGCCGGCCGATGGAATCGAAGCGATCAGGGCCTCGCCCGTCGTGGACCGGATCGCCGAGGCCGACTATCTTTCTCATCCCGATCATCGGGTAGGTACCGAAGCGGTCAAACGGGTCAGACTGTAAATCTGATGGCTTAAGCCTTCGGAGGTTCGAATCCTCCCCTGCCCACTTTCACATTCTGCCACCGCTCGGCCGCACCTTCTGTGTGCGGCGCTGGTGCTTGGCGTCGCGAGCGGTCTCGGCCAGCCTCCGATCGAGACGCCGCCACCGCTTGAGCCGTTCAAGCAGGAGATCAGCGGCACGCTCGTCGCCATCGACCTTGTCCCCATTCCCCGCGGCGCGGTGGACGTGCCCGACCCGGATCGGCCCGGCGCCATGAAGCAGATCGATGTCGGCCCCTTCTGGGTCAGCGCGACGGAGATCACCTGGGACGCCTACGACATCTTCGTCTACCGCCTCGACGTGCCCGAGGGTGAAGCGGGCGGCGAAGGCGAGCCTCCGGCCGATGGACCCGACGCCATCACCCGGCCGAGCAAGCCCTACATCCCGCCTGATCGCGGCTACGGCCACGCCGGCTACCCGGCGATCTCGCTCTCCTTCAAGGGGGCCGAGGAGTTCTGCAAGTGGCTCTCGGCCAAGACGGGGCGAAAGTACCGCCTTCCCACCGAGGTCGAGTGGGAGTATCTCGCCCGGGCGGATGCCGCGGCCGACGCCTCCTACTGCTTCGGCGACGACGCCTCGCTCATTGACGACTACGCCTGGCACACCGGCAACGCGAAGCGCAAGACGCAGCCGGTTGGCAAGAAGAAGGCCAACGCCTGGGGGGTCCACGACGTTCACGGCAACGTCGCGGAGTGGTGCGTCGGGCGCGACGGCCAGCCCATCGCCTGCGGCGGCGCGTTCCTCAACAAGCCCGAAGAGATCACGCTCAAGCGCCGCGACAAGCAGACCGCCCTGTGGAACATCACCGACCCGCAGATGCCCAAGAGCACGTGGTGGCTCTCGGACTGCAACTTCGTGGGATTCCGGGTTGTTTGCGAGTCGGAGGCGCTGGAGCCGGTCGAAGAGAGCGAGCGGCCGTAGCGAGGCGCGGCGTCGTATCGAATTGCGCCGGACCTGTTTCCTCCCGTGAGCAGAAAGGCGAAGCGATGAGTGAAGGCACACCCCAGTCGCCGCGACCGCTGATGGTCCGCCTCTCGGTGATGATGTTTCTTCAGTACGCGATCTGGGGGGCGTGGCTGCCGATCCTCTATCCCTATCTGCTCGGGCACGTGAAGTTCTCGCTCGGGCAGGTCGGCTCGATTCTCGCCGCGGGCGCGGTCGGCGCCATCTTCGGGCCGTTCATTGCCGGGCAGATTGCGGACCGGCACTTTGCCACTGAAAAGTTTCTCGGCATGAGCCACATCGTCGGCGCGATCCTCGTCTACTTCCTCGCCGGCACGTCCGACTTCGCGACCTTTCTGGTCATCTCGACGCTCTACGGCCTCGTGTACGCACCGACGATGGCGCTGACCAACTCGTTGTGCTTTCATCATCTGACCGATCGGGACAGGCAGTTCGGCCCGATCCGACTATGGGGGACGATCGGGTGGATTGCGGCTGGAATTGCGATGGGACAGTGGCTGGCGCTCAAGCACACGCCCACGGGCGCGGAAGCGGAGATCGTGGCCGCGGCGCAGGATGCCGGGCGGGCTGACGCCTTTCTCCTTAGCGCGCTGCTCGGCCTGCTCATGGGCATCTACTGCTTCACGCTTCCGCACACGCCGCCCAGCAGGCAGGCGCGCGAGTCAAACGCGACGATGGCGGCTCTGAAAGAGGTCCGCGGTCAGCCGCTGGTCACGCTCTTCTTCCTGGCCGTGCCCATCAGCGTCATTCACCAGTTCTACTTCGTCCACACCAGCGAGTTCCTGAGCGGACTGCAGCGGGCAAGCGATGCGGCGGACCAGTTTGCGTCACTCATCAACCGCCTGCTCGGCGTGGGCGGAATCGGGCTGATGACCATCGGACAGATGGCCGAGATTCTCGTGCTTGCCGCCATGCCGCTGCTGGCGCGTCGCCTTTCGCGCAAGACGCTGCTGGCCATCGGCATCACCGCCTACGCCGCGCGCATGTTCCTCTTTGCCTACGCCCCCACGATGCCGGCGATTCTGCTCGGCGTGGCGCTGCATGGATTGTGCTTTGGCTGCTTCATCTTCGTTGCGTTCATGGTCGTGGATGAGAACACAACCGCCGATGTCCGCGCCAGCGCCCAGAATCTCTTCAATCTCGTCATCGTGGGCATCGGCATCATCGTCGGATCGTGGTTCGCCACGGCCATCGTCGGCAACTGGGCGACGGGTGAGGATGGGGTGATGAACTTCACCCGCCTCTTCAGTGTGCCCATGTGGATTGCGATCGCGTGCCTGGTCGCGCTGCTCGCGCTCTATCCGCGGGGGCGCGCGCCGGCGGGCGAAACCCGCGTTCAATGAACGTGGACTTCGGGGCGCTGAATCTCCTCAGCGCGCTGCGTCCATGGGCCGCACAAAGATGTTGCGGAAGCGAACCGCGTCGCCGTGCGCCTGGAGTTCGATCGGCCCGGTCGCGTAGATCGGCTTGTCGCGCTCCCAGTAGTTCTCCATCACGGTGTCATCGACGACGAGCACGTCGTTGAGGAAGACCGTCACGCGCTCGCCGACCATGAGAATGCGGAAGGTGTTCCACTCGCCGGGCTTGCGGTCGGCGACGGCGAGCGGCCGGCTCGCGTTCTTCTCGTTGTTGTACAGGCCGCCCGAGCCGATGTCGGGGCGATCCCAGATCTGCACCTGCGGGCTGCCGCGCAGATAAACGCCGCTGTCGCCGCCGGGCCGGATCTTCCAGTCGATGAGCAGTTCGAAGTCGTCGTAGTCCTGGCCGGAGCAGAGGTTGTTCCCCTTGCCATCGGTGATGATGACGCCGTCCTCGACGGTCCAGTGGAGTTCGAGTTCCTCGAAGCCGTGGCGCAGCGCGTCGGCGTACTGCGACGCATCCATCCGCGCGACCTCCGGCGGGCTGCCGACATAGGGCCGCCAGCCGCGCAGCGTCCGGCCGTCAAAGAGGGAGGTAAACCCCTCCGGCGCTGTCGCGCGAGCGCCTGAGCAGCCGGCAAGGTTGGCGACGAGAACGACCAGGACCACCCAGCCGAGGCATCGAACGATTCCCTGCGTCATGGAGCCTCTCCGTCTCTGCGGGGGGGTGCGATTCGCCGGTCACGGTAGAGGACCGAGCGGGGCGGGTCGAGGGGGTTTCCCTGTTGCCATCGCGCCTCCGCGCGTGTACCTTGATCGATACCGCAGTGCGATCGGCGAGAACCGCCCAGCCCTCGACAAGGAGAAGAACCATGACCCGCTCGCCCCAAAGCCCACGCCTCAAGCCCGAAATCACCCGCCGGGAGTTCGTCCGAGCCTCGGCCGGGGCGGCCTTTGCCGCGCCTTTCGCGCTCGGCGCCCTGCCGCTTTCGGCCTCGGCCTTCGCCGGCGGGTCGGATCGAATCAGAGTCGGCCTCGTCGGTTGCGGCGGGCGTGGCACGGGCGCCGCCGACAACGCGCTCAACGCCGACTCGGGCGTGGTCATCACCGCCATGGCCGACGCGTTCTCCGACAAACTCGAATCCAGCCTCAAGAATCTGCGCGACAAACACAGCGATCGCGTGCAGGTCAACGAGGATCAGCGGTTCGTCGGCTTTGATGCGTATCAGCGTCTTATTGACAGCGGAGTGGACGTGGTGCTGCTCGCCACGCCGATCGTGTTCCGCCCCGAGCACCTGCGGGCGTGCGTCGAGGCGGGCAAGCACGTCTTCTGCGAGAAGTCGATGGCGGTGGACGGGCCGGGCGTGCGCTCGATTCTCGAATCGGCCGAAATCGCCGGGGCGAAAGGCCTCTCGCTCGTCTCGGGCTTCTGCTGGCGCTACAGCGACCCCGAGCAGGCGCTGATGCGCGAGATTCACGACGGCCGCCTCGGCGCCATCCGCTCGATGCACACCTGTTACAACACCTCGGGCTGGGTCGGCTATCCGAAGCGCGAATCGGGCTGGTCGGACATGGAGTACCAGTTGCGCTGCTGGCACTACTTCAAGGAGTTCTCGGGCGACCACATTGTGGAGCAGGCGTGCCACTCGATCGACAAGATCGCCTGGGCGATGAAAGGCGAACTGCCGACGCGCTGCGTCGCCACCGGCAGCCGCGTCGTGCGCACCATGGGCAACGTCTTCGACAACTTCGCCGTGACCTACGAGTACGCCAGCGGCACGCGAGCGTTTCACATGTGCCGGCAGATCGAAAACACGCCCTACGACAACACCGACTACATCATGGGCGAGAAGGGCTACTGCTTCATGAACTCGTGGGGCCGCACGCCGGCCGACCACCACATCGGCGGTGACAAGCCGTGGCACTATCCCGAAGACGGCAAGCGCCGCAACATGTACCAGACCGAGCACGAGGTGCTCTTCGACTCGATCCGTAACGGCAAGAAGCGCAACGACGGCGTGTGGATGGCGCACTCGACGCTGATGTCGATCATGGGCCGCATGGCGGCGTACACCGGCCAGGCCGTGACGTGGGAGCAGGCGCTCAACTCGCAGGAGGTCTACACGCCGAGCGAATGGGCGTGGACCGACCGAGAGCCGCTGCCGGTGGCCGTGCCGGGGCGGACGAAACTGGTGTGAGTTCTGAAAGCCAACCACTGAGACACAGAGGGCACTGAGGGCGCACAGAGATCAGAGCATTTGGCCGAAAAAAGGCTCAAAATGCACAAAGAGGAAATTCAGTTGGATTGATTGAATCGGAGAAGTCGGGTGGATTGGCGATGGAAACGCGCATGGGTTTGAACCAGCCCTGCACGGCCTGAACATTTCTCTTCGCATTGCTCTGCTCTGCTTTGCTTCTTTCTCTTCGCCTCTTCTTTGCGCCTTTTGAGCCTCTTTGCGGCAATTGCCTTTCCCCCTCCGTGCGCCCTCAGTGCCCTCTGTGCCTCGGTGGTTGGATCTCAACTTCGCGGCCAGTCTCAAGACTCGCCCGCTCCGCCTCGAGCAACCGCGCCACGGTCACGGCATCGTCAATGGTCGCATCGAGTTCGCGCCGGCCCGCGGCGATCGCGGCGAGCAGCGCCCTGATCTCCGCGTCGTAGCCTGAGATCGGTTCGAGATCGACCGCCTCGCGCCGGCCGTCGCGTGCGATGAGCAATTGCGGGCTGCGGCCGAGGTCGAAGTCGGCCGTGGCGTGCTCGAAGAGCACGACGTAGCGCATGCGGAACTCGAAGCCGTGCGTGTGGTCCCAGCCGCCTTCGGCGACGACGTGGCCCGGCCCGCCCTCGCCGTAGCGGTAGATCGTCGTGACGTGGTCGAGCGTGCCCGCGGTGATGACCGATCGCGGATCGCCGAAGACCCAGCGGACGAAGTCGGCGTCGTGGATGTGCAGATCGACGAGCGCCCCGCCGGTGCGCGAATCATCGGTGTAAAAGTGCGAAGACCAGCCGGGCGGCGAGGCGAGGCGGTGAAAGGTGGCGCTGCGCACCGGGCCGAAGGCGCCCTCGACGATGCGCCGGCGCAGCCACGCCCACGCCGGCCAGAAGCGGATGCACAGGCCGGGCATACAGAGGCCGTCGCTCGCTCGCGCCGCCTCGGCCACGCGCTGCACGTCGCGCGAAGCGATGGCGACGGGCTTCTCGACGAGCACGTGTTTGCCCGCCTCAAGGGCTGCGATTGCCAGGTCGGCGTGCGTGTCGGTGTGCGTGCAGATGCTCACGAGATCAACGTCGCCGTCGGCGAGGAGGTCGGCGGCGTCGGCGTAGGCGCGGACGGAGACGGGGTCGAAGGCGGCGCCCTGTCCGGTGGCGATGTTGCCCGCGGCCTCGATGCGCCCCGCGCGGCGCTCGGCGCTGCTGTCGCACACGGCGACGAGGCGGTTGGCGCACCCCGCCGCACTCGCCGCGCGATAGCAGCGCAGGTGCGTCTGACCCATGAAGCCCAGGCCGATCACTCCGACGCGGATGGGGCCGCTTCCGCCCGTTGCAGTCATCACGCTCCAATCATCTCTCAGGCACCTCGGGGATTGAACGACATTCTACCTCTGAAGAGAGCCAACCACAGAGGCACAGAGGGCACGGAGGGCGCACAGAGGGGAAGCCAGGGCAATGGCCGCGAAAAGGCACAAGAGGCGCAAAACGGAGATTCATGGATTGGTGGAAGAATGATCGTGATTCGACGGCATTTCTCACTTCTCCCGCCGGACTCCCGGGCGCGATCATTTCTCTGCACTTTCCTCTTTGTGCATTTTGTGCCTCTTTGCGGCCATCGATCTCTCTTCTCTTTGCGCCCTTTGCGCCCTCTGTGCCCTCTGTGTCTCTGTGGTTGGCTCTCACGCCTCCAGTCGCGCGACAAGTTCCCGCGCCGCGATCATGTCGGCGATGCGGTCGTTGCCCGCTTCGCGCTCGATCATGAGGTTGCAGTCGATCCGGCGCTCGCGGAGAACGCGAAAGAACGCGGGCCAGTCGACTTCGCCGGCGCCGACGCGAACTTCGCTCCCCCACTGCCCGGGCGTCCTCGATGCGATCGCGTCCTTGATGTGAATCTGTGCGAGGCGCGGAGCGAGTTGCTGCAGTGCCGCGATCGGATCGCCCATGCCGTAGAGGATCATGTTCGCGGGGTCGAAGTTGACGCCGGCCTGCGGGCGGCCGAGTCCATCGAGCGCGTCGAGCAGCGTCGCAGCCGTCTCCTGCCCGGTCTCGAAGGCGATGCGCACGCCGGCAGCGGCGTAGATGTCCGCGACTTGGCGCAGGCGATCGAGAATGACGCCGCGCTGCGGATCGCGGGCGTCGTGCGGGATGAATCCGGCGTGAAAGGTCACGAGCGGCAGGCTGAGTTCGGCGGCGATGTCCGCGAGTCGACGGGCCGCGTCGAGATTGGCGGGCCAGGTGTGATCCGGCGCCACGCCGCCGGTGCGGCGGATGGATTCGAGCGTCGAGTAGTCCTCGCCGGCCATCGCCATCATGCCTGAGACGATCTCGATGCCCGCTTCGCCGAGCGCAGCGCGAGTTTCATCAATCGACCAAGCCTCAGTGCGGATGGGGTCGAGGGCGAGTTGCACGCGCGCCACCCCGACGCGCCGGACCTTCTCAACCAGATCGCGCGGCGAGGCGGGTTGAAGAGACCAGGAACAGAGACCGATCTGCATGGTCCAGTGTAGGTCGAGTGTGCGATGCCGAAGGCGTCGGCATGCCACCGTCACGCCAGCACGCGCTCGGTCCCCTTGCGGGCGATGCGGACGCGGGTATCGCCGATCAAATCCGATCCGCCGTCGCCGGGCCTGACCTCGGCCAAGCCGAGTTGGACGAGCGGGCCGTGCGGCCTGGCTCGCTCTTCTTCGAGCGCCTTGAGAGCCGCGTCGTCGCGATAAGTCGTGAAGAGCATGCCGCGGATCATGGCGAGCATGCCGCCCAAACTCGAAAAGGTGTGATTCACCGCGCTGGGCTCATAGCCGCAGTGGACCATGCAGTTCTGGCACTTGTCATTGCCGGAGGCCCGGCCGTAGCCGTCCCAGTCGGTCTCCTCCATGAGTTCGCGAAACGTGTCCACGTAGCCGTCCTGGAGGAGGTAGCAGGGCCGCTGCCAGCCGAAGAGGTTGTAGGTGGGATTACCCCAGGGGGTGCATTCGTAGTCGCGCCGCCCCATGAGAAACTCGAGGAAGAGCGGGCTTTGGTTGAAGCGCCAGCGGCGCCGGAGCATGGGCTTCCAGCCCGTGCGAGAAGCAGCGGAGCGAATGCGGCGAAGCAGGCCCGGCCGACTCGACGAACGCCCGTTGTTCGATTCGCGCATCGAGCCGGCCGCGTCCTTTCGCACGGGCTGGAAGCCCATGCTCCGCAGGCCGGGCCGGTTGCTCAGGATCATGTTGAAGAGGTGGTGCGTGCGCTGCCGCTTGAGAAAGTTCTTCTGGTCGGGGGCTTTCTCGTAGGCGTAGCCGGGCGAGACCATCATCCCCTCAACGCCAAGAGCCATCATCTCGTCGAAAAACAACCGGACGGAGTTGGGGTCGGCCCCTTCGAAGAGCGTGGTGTTGGTGGTGACGCGGAAGCCTCGCTGCACCGCGAGGCGGATCGCCTCCGCGGCCTCCTTGTAGACCCCCTCGCGGCAGACGGCGAAGTCGTGGTGCTCTTCCTGCCCGTCCATGTGGATGGAAAACGTCAGGTATTTGCTCGGCGTGAAGAGGTCAATCTTCTCGCGCAGGAGAATCGCGTTGGTGCAGAGGTAGATGTACTTGCGGCGTTTGACCAATTCGCGCACGAGGACGTCGATTTCGGGGTGCATGAGCGGCTCGCCGCCGGGGATCGAGACCATCGGCGCCCCGCACTCCTCGACGGCCTTGAGGCAGTCTTCGACGCTCAGGTGCTGCTTGAGGATGTGGGCGGGGTACTGGATCTTCCCGCAGCCGGCACAGGCAAGGTTGCAGCGAAAGAGCGGTTCGAGCATGAGGACGAGGGGGTAGCGTTTGCGGCCGCGCAGACGCTGGCCGAGGACGTAGGTCGCCACGGTCCACATCTGGCTGAGAGGTACGCCCATCCTGCGCTCCGAGTGTTCCGGCTGGCCGCTTGGGCGACCGACCCCGGGAAGGGGCCGGGCCGCTGTGCCGGGATGGTAGGACCGCTTCCGGCGCGTGCAAGACGCCCTGCGCCGGCGCGAACCCCCGCGTATACTGGACGTTCACCCACCCGCCGCCCGCAGGCGGATTGGGGGGCTCCGCCTTTCCCACCTGCTTCTGACCATCGGATTTTCAACCCTGCACCGGCCGACGGACGTGGAACAGCGAACCGACGAACAACTCGTGCAGGCCTACCGCATGGGAGAGCGTGAGGCGATCGAGGCGCTCATCCGCCGCTACCAGGCCGAATTGCTCGGGTTTCTGACCCGGCAACTCGGCAACCGGGCGGCCGCGGAGGACGTTTTTCAGGAGACTTTTCTCCAAGTTCACCAGTCCGCGGACGACTTTGACGTGACCCGGCGCTTTCGTCCGTGGCTTTTCACGATTGCGGCGAACAAAGGCCGCGACTGGTATCGTAAGAACAACAGGCGGATGTCGATGGTGGACCTCTCGGCGCCAGTGCGCCCGGGCGCTGCGTCCGGGAACGGCGGCGGCGCCGGGGGCAACATCATCGACTTTCTGGCGGACGCGAGCGAGCCGGTCGATGCTCGCCTCAACGAGACGGAGTTACGGGAACTCGTCCGGAACACGATTGATTCGATGCCCGATCATCTTCGGGAGATTCTTCTTCTGGCGTACTTTCAGCGGCTGAGTTATCAGGACATCGCGGCAACGCTCGGCATTCCCCTGGGCACCGTCAAATCGCGGCTGCATGCCGCCGTCGCCCAGTTCGCCGACCGCTGGCGCCGCGTAAGCAACAGGACCGGAGCGGACCTCAATCCATGACGGAACGATCGACAAGCCAGGATGCTGATGCCGCGGACGCGCGTCTGTGCGACGCCGACTGCGAAGCGCTCGATGCGCTCGTGGAGTGCGGCTGGGACGCGGCGCAACTGAGCGGCGAGCAGCGCCTCCGGGCCGAGCGGCTCGTCGAAACGCTCGCGCTCATGGAGCGGGATTTGGTGGAAGGGGCGGATGGCCCCGGGCTTCTCGCCGCCACAATGCTCAGCATCGATCAGTTTGAGCGGTCCAGGCGCCGGCCCGTCATCGCCGCCGATGACGCCATGACCGACCCCTCCTGGTGGGCGCTGGCGGCGTCGAACTGGCGCAACGTGCTAACCGCGGCCGCGGCGCTTCTCGTCCTGGCGAGCGTGATGGCGCCGATTCTCACCAACATGCGGCGCACCGCGATGCAGCAGACCTGCCTCGGCGGGCTCGGCCAGGTCGCCCAGGCCATGTCCAGTTACGCCGGCGCCTACGACAACTCGCTGCCGGTGCGCTACGAGGCGCCGCCGACGGGCAACTGGCTCGACACGCGGATCAACGCGGCCAATCTCTTCCACCTCGCCAAGGCGGGCTTCTCCTCGTTCGACCAACTGACCTGTCCGGGCAACGCCTTCGCGGAGGATCCCGCCTCGCTCGCCGCATTGGACAACTGGCCCTCGTCGCGCGCCACGAGTTTCAGTTTCCAGAACGTGCTCACGAAACTCCGACCGCGGTGGGAGACCGCTCCCACGATGGTCGTCCTCGCGGACAAGAACCCCGTCGTCGAGGCGGCGCGGAAGGGGAAGGAGATCGATGTTGACGCCTCCGCCGCCTGCCACCGTCGCGGCCGCGCCGGCGTCCTCTCGCAGCACGGACAAAACGCGCTTCTCTCGGACGGCAGCGCCCTCTGGCTCACCTCCGCGCAGTTCGGCAACGACAACATCTGGGTTCCCGATTCGTGCCAGTCGCAGCGCACGACCTTCGTCGGCACCGAGATGCCCGGCTGCGAATTCGACTCCATGCTCATTCACTGACGCCGGCGCCTTGCCATGCATCGACCCGCTCCGGGGTCGACGCATGCCGACCGCACGCGCCGGTCTCGGCGTTGCGGGGACTATCGTGCGCCGCTGCGCGGCGACCGGACGGCGTCAGATCAGCGCCGCCCGCGCCGCCATCGCACGGAGGAACTCGTCGAGTTCAACGTCGATGAGGCGGTCGAGAATCTCGTCCGACCGGCGCCTGCCTTCTCCCCAGAGACACAGACGCGGGATGGATCCGTTCAGGTCCGCCTGGATGACGATCCGGCCGCCGCGCGAGTAAACCACCGGCAGTTGCTCCGCCAGCGAGGCCGAGAGCGCATTGACCGACGGACGGCCGAAACTGATCACGCCGCCGCGCGCCAGCGTCTCGCTCGTGAAGTAGAGCGCGTCCGTCACGACGACGGGGCGGCAGATCGGCTCGTCGCAGTAAGCGTGCTGCCAGCGCCGGACGGCTTCGATGAGGCGGGACGCGCGCGGCCGGTCGTGCATCTCGGCGTCGAGATGGATGCCCACGACGATCGGCAGAAAGTCGATTTCGTTGTCCCAGAGGTCCGACGACAAGGCTGCCTCAACTCCCGCGAGACGGCGCGGCCCTACGATCGCTTCACGCGGGCGCGCCGCCCGCTGACGCAACATCGGCCGATCCATGACCCAGACCGCAAAAACGCCCGACGACCGGCCGCTCCTGCGCCTGGGCCACTCGCCCGATCCCGACGACGCCTTCATGTGGTTCCCGATCACCGGCGTTGCCGGCGCTCCGCCCGCGATCGACACCGGACGCTTCCGGTTCGAGGCCGTGCAGCAGGATATCGAGACGCTCAACCGCCGCTCCGATCGCGGCGATCTCGAAGTCACCGCCATCTCCGTCGCCCAGTATCCCTACGTCGCCGACCGCTACGCCTTCACTTCCTGCGGCTCATCGATGGGCGACGGCTACGGCCCGCGACTGGTCGCGCGCGAGGCCATCCCCCTCGAAGCCATCCGCGAAGGCCGGGCAACGCTGGCCATCCCTGGCCGGCGCACCAGCGCATGGCTGGCCACAGGGTTGATGCTCGGCTCGCCGGAGCGCCTCGCCGCGGCCGAAGTTCCTTTCGATCAGATTATCGAGCGCGTCGCCTCCGGCGAATTCGACGCCGGGCTGGTCATCCACGAAGGGCAACTGACCTTCCAGGATCACGGCCTGGTCCTGCTCGCGGACCTCGGGGCGTGGTGGACCGGCCGCACCGCCCTGCCCCTGCCGCTGGGAGGAAACGTCATTCGGCGCGACCTCGAAGATCGCTTCGGCCCCGGAACCCTGGCTCAGGTCACCGCCACGCTCCTCGCCTCCCTCACGTTTGCCCTGGAGCATCGGCAGGAGGCGATCAACTACGCCCTCAACTACGCCCGGGGCATGGATCGCGCCCTCGCCGACCGCTTCGTGGCGATGTACGTCAACAAGCACACGCTGGATTTCGGTCCCACGGGGCGGGAAGCGGTCCGGCGGTTCCTCAACGAGGCGGCCCAGGCGGGTCTGACCCCCCCGGCCGGCCCGGTCGAATTCGTCGATCCTCCACAAAGATGAGCGATTTGCCGGATTCCCCTGTCCCCCGGGACTGAAATCGGGTATGTTTAGGCACACAAGACGCGCTGCTGGGGGCTCGGTTCGTGGCTCCGGCCCCCGGCGGCTGCGTCGTCCTCCCTCTGCCGACCCGCGGTGGAAAGTCCCGACTCATGAGCCAGGCGCCCATCCCCCTCGAAACCGAACACGGCTATGCGCCCCCGTCGGTCCGCCAGTTCAGCGTTTTCCTCGACAACAAGGTCGGCAAACTCTACGAACTTCTCGAAGTCTTCGAAGAGCATCCGCAGGTGCAGGTCTGCTCGCTGAGCGTCATGGACGCTTCCGACCATGCCGTCATTCGCATCATCCCCAACAACTCGCGCCTGGCGCGCGACCTGCTGCGCGATCGGGGTCTGCCCTTCGCCGAGATGGACCTGCTCATCGTGGAGGTCGATTCCGCCCACTCGCTGACGCGCTTGTGTCTCTACCTGCTCGGCGCCGAGTTGAGCATCCACTTTGCTTATCCGCTCATGCTCACGCGCGGGGGGTGCCCGATGATCGCGCTGGCGGTGGACGATCAGATGCTCGCCGGCCAGATCCTGCGCAGCAAGCAGTTCCGCCTCCTCGGCGAAGCCGACCTGCCCGGACCGTGCATGGGCGGGTGAGCAAGCGCCCTCCAAGCGAGCCCGAAGCGTAGACGAGGAAGGACCAGGCAAGCGCCGCAAGCGCCCGACACCAGGCCGAAGCGCCAGCGAGGAGTCCGGAAGCGCAGCGACGCGAATGAGGCCGGCTTCGCCGGCGCTTCGGCCTGGTCGTGTGCTCTGCTGTACAATCGAATCATGCCGGACTGGGGATTCCAGATCCTGAGCGCGGCGGCGGGGTTGGCCGGCCTCCTCCTGCTCTACTGGGCCCTGTGCCGCGACCGCTCGCGCGGCCGGCGGCGCTGCCCGAAGTGCTGGTACGACCTGCGCGGCTCCGAGACGCTCACCTGCTCCGAATGCGGCTACACGGCCAAGCGCGAGCGGCAGTTCTTCAAGACGAGGCGCAGGTGGCGGTGGGTTGTGGTAGTGGTGCTGCTGGCAGTCGGTGCGCGCGTGTTGTGGCTGGTACCGAAGGCGCAAAGCGATGGGTGGCTGGCCGCGGTGCCGACGACAGTCGTGATCGGCGCCATCCCCCACTACGGCCGCGATGCAATCGACGAACTGTACAATCGACCGATCTGGGTGTCGCCAAAGCGTGGACCTGAGCGCCTTCTGTGGAGTTGGCAAGTCCGTTTCGCCAAATCGCAGGCGGCACGCATGCTCGGCCCGGACCAGGGCCGCGCAACCCGCATCGACATGCTGGACTTCATTCTCGAACTCGACGGGGATGCAACGGTCGGCGCGACGCTGCTCGACTGGATGAGTGATCCCGATCCCGTCCTGCGGGGGCACGCGGCCTGGTATTCGACGGGCTGCAATCTGACGCCGGTCTCGGAGGCAGTCGTCAGGACTCGCCTGATCGAACTCACGAGCGACTCCTCGGCACGCGTGCGAGCGCAGGCCGCGAGAGGACTCTCCCGTTTCGCGGCGGGCGATCATGTGATTCTCGACCTGATGCTGGCAGGACTCCACGATGCCGACGGCGGGGTTCGCACGGAATGCGCTTGGGGTGTCAGCCGCTTCGGCCGGCCGGTGCCGGATGCACTTCCGCGCCTGATGGAGCTCATTCAGAGTCGTGACACGGCCGCCGCCGCAGCCGCCGAGACGCTCGGAGCGATTGGAGATCAGAGCGTGCTTGCCACGTTGGTGAACGGGCTGGAGAGCGGCGACTGGTGGCTGAGGAGTCGGAGCGCGGCGGCCCTGATCGCACTTGTCCCTCCGTCTGCGACCGCCGCGGCGTCACTGATCGATCTGACATCGCACTCGCTCGCCGAAGTAAGAGGCTCGGCGATCGCCGTGCTCGCCGCCGTCGCTCCAACGAGTCTGAGTGAGGTGAACTGGCGCGCACTGATCAGCAATGCTGAGACTGCGATGGCGACGCTGAAGGTGTTGGAGTATGCCCCCCCGAGAGAGGCCGTCGTTCCGATTCTGGTGACCATTGCGAGATTCTGCCCGGCGGAGCCGATGGTGCAGCACGAGTCGGACAACGCCTACTCCGTCGCGATTCAGGCAATGAGGCGCTATCCCGAGCACAGTGAGCAAATGGTCCCTGTGCTTCTGACGCTTCTCGAGCGAGATCAACCGTACATTCGCCACACGGCAATTGAGACCCTTGCTTCATTCGGTAAGGGCGCTCGGGCGGCGCTGCCCTTGCTGGAGACCATGCTGCGGGAGTGCCGCAATCCTCACGAGCAAGGACTCCTGCGAAGCGCCATTGACGCGATCGAGGCCGATGTGCCGGATCAGTGACACAGTGAGATACGGGCGCTGTGCGGGCGCGGAGTTCTCTCGTTTCGTCCTCGCTGGCGCGTGGACCCGGTATCGACTCTTCACACCGCCATGTTGTCAATCAACCGCACCGCGCCGACGCGGCCCGCCACCAGCGCCCGCGCGCCGAAGGCGAGATTCTCGATCGGCATCAGCGTGTGGGCGTCGCGCACCACCGCATAATCGATCTCCACCTGGTTGGCCAGCAGGATTGAGCGCATCGCGCTCTCCGCCTCTGCCACGCTCGCCGCACCCCGTGCCGCGCGCAGAGCCTTGCTCAGCCCCAGCGCTCGCTTGCGCTGCGGCGGGGCGAGATAGACGTTGCGGCTGCTCAGCGCCAATCCATCCTCATCGCGGGCCGTCGGCTCGGAGTGAATCGTGACCGGCAGGGCCATCTCCGACGCCATCGCCCGAATGGTCAGCAGTTGCTGGTAGTCCTTTTCTCCGAAGACGGCCGCGCTCGGCCGCACGAGTTCAAAGAGGCGATGCACCACGCGACACACGCCGATGAAGAACTGCGGCCGGCTCTTCTCCTCCAGACCCGGCTCGCGGGCCACGGCGGGGATGATGATGCGAGGGTCGATCGGGGCGCCTGGCCCCTCGGGATAGACCTCCCCCACCGCGGGCGCGAAGACCACATCCGCCCCCGACTGCTCGCACTTCTCGCAGTCGGCCTCGAAGGTGCGCGGGTAGCGGGCGAAGTCCTCGCCGGGGGCGAACTGCGCCGGGTTCACGAAGATCGTCACGACGACGGGCAGGCGATGGGCGTGCAGGTCGGCTTCCTCGCGGGCGCGGCGGACGAGGGAGAGGTGCCCTTCGTGCAGCGCCCCCATCGTCGGCACGCACACGCCGCCGTATGCCGGTTCGAGATCAACCGCGCTCCAGACGATCTGCATGGAGAATCGTAGCGACGGCGGCCCGTTTAGCCGCGACCCGGAGGCTTTGCGGAGGGGAGCGCGAGCGTGGAGGCGGAATGCGGCAACGCACGGCCGAGCGCTCACCACCAAGGGCACGAACGCACGAAGGTGACACAAAGGGCATTCAGATTCGGGTTCTCACCCGTTCACCCGGCCCGACATCAACGAACCCACACTCCGCTCTGTGCCCACTTTGTGCCCGCCTTCTGCCTTCGTGTCCTTGGTGGTGAAGGTTCGACTTCCGACGCGCGGAATGAAGACCACCTACAATCCGCCTCATGTCCGTTGCCGCGCCACCCATCCGCAAGATCGCCTTCGTCAGCCTCGGCTGCCCGAAGAATCTTGTCGATTCGGAGAAGATGCTCGGCCTGCTGGCGATGGACGGGCTGGAGCCCACCAGCGACCATGACGAAGCCGATGCCATCATCGTCAACACCTGCGGCTTCCTGGAAGCGTCCAAGGACGAGTCGCTGGGGGTGATCCGCGAGGCGGCCGAGCGCAAGAAGGCCGGGCAGGTGCAGCGACTGGTCGTGGCGGGCTGCCTCGTGCAGCGGCACCGGGCGAAGATGCTCGAGTGGTGCCCGGAGATTGACGCCCTCATCGGCGTCTTCGATCGCGACCATATCGTCGAGGCGGTGCGCGGCACGGCACCGGCGCGGCAGGCGCTGCCGACCGACGGCGACCGGCCCAACTACTGGATCGCCGGCAACGCGATCATCGCCGCGCAGCAGCGAGGCCTGAGCGTGACTGGCCTCACCGTTAACGGGGCTGACGGCAAGGGCATCGGCTATTTCGAGAGCGACGCCGCCCGTCTGCGCCTCACGCCGCGGCACTACGCGTATCTGCGCATCTCCGAAGGCTGCAACCAGCGCTGCGCCTTCTGCACGATTCCAAGTATCCGCGGCAAGATGCGCTCCAAGCCCGTCGAGGCAATCCTCGGCGAAGCGCGCGAACTCTTCGCCGACGGGGCGTTCGAGATCAACCTCATCGGGCAGGACACGACGAGTTTCGGGCATGACATCGGCTACGAGCCGGGACTGTGCGGCATGTTGACCGCGCTCGACGCCGCCGCGCGCCAGCACGGCCAGGCATGGATCCGCCTCATGTACGCCTATCCATCGTGCTTCACCGACGAGATGATCGACGCGATCGCCGACCTGCCCAGCGTCGTGAAATACATCGACATGCCGCTCCAGCACATCAGCGACCGCATCCTCACCGCGATGCGGCGGCACACTTCGCGCTCGCTCATCGAGGAACTCCTCGCCAAACTGCGCGACCGCATCCCCGGCATGGCGATCCGCACCACGCTCATCACCGGCTACCCCGGCGAAACCGAGGAAGATCACGAGGAACTGCTCGAGTTCATCGAGTCCTTCGGCTTCGAGGCGCTGGGCGCTTTTCAGTATTCGCCCGAGCCGGGCACGCCGGCTCAACTCGCCGAGCGCGATGCGCGCCTGGCCGTGCCCGCGGAAGTCAAGCAGCGCCGCTACCACGAGATCATGCAGGTGCAGCAGCGCGTCGCCTTCGAGCAGGCGGAGTATCTCGCGTCGTTTTACAGGCGTTATGCCGAGCACGACGCCGGCCGCGCCCGCGAGGAGGGCGTGCAGTTTGATGTGCTCATCGACCAGCCGACGACGACGACGGGTCTTGCGACGGCGGGCGTGAGCGCCGGCGGGCACCTCGCCGTCGGGCGGACCTACTTCCAGGCGCCGCAGATCGACGCGGTCACGTTCGTGCAGAGCCGCAGCCGCCTCAGCCCGGGCGAACTGGTCCGCTGCACGATCGTCGAGAGCGACGGCTACGACCTGATCGCGCGACCGACGGCGGAAGTCGAGTCGCGGGTGAGCCTGCGGATTCTCTGAGCGTGGTGATGTCGGGCGCAGCGGGGAGCGCCATGAAAAGCGCGGCCGGCGAATGTTCGCCGGCCGCGCCGGAATCCTCGGCGGGTGAGGGGTCGCGCCGCACAGCGCCACGGGTCCGGTGCACAGCCGTTGGGCCGGACATCCTCCCCGCCTCATGCGGATCATCCGCTCACTTGGTGAAGGCGTCGACGCGAGTCGCCGTGCCCTCCTCGTAGGTGACCTTGGCGTTGTGGCCGATCTTGAGGACGGCCTCGCGCGTGGAGCGTTCGCCGTCGAGCGAATACGCCGTCTTGTCGTTCACCATGAGGGTGAGGAACTGGTCATCCGCCTTTCGCAGCACGAATTGGTTGCTGTCGGCCACGATGCTGTGGATGACTCCTTCGGCCTCGTCCACGACGGGCGCCATGGCGCGCTGAAGCGTGGACATGAACTCCTCGGGGCTGACGCCCAGGACGGCCGGGGCGGCGCACAAACTCAGCGCCATCGATGTCACGCAAATCGTCTTCATCTGGAACCTCCTTTTCCGGTTCGACGGCCGGAGTCCCGAGCACGACCGCATTGGCGCGGGTGTCGGCCCAATGTCCCGCAGGACTGGCTTCGCGAGCCTCGCCTTCGGCGGCTCGCAGTGAAGCAACGTATGAGCGGGCCTGGTTCCCCCTGGCGGGCTGTGCGTTCGGCCCGGCCGTTCACAACTCAATACGCCGATGTGCGCGCCCCGGTTCACCGAAGACGCCGCCTCAAATGCAACATTGGCGTCTGTAAGGTAATATTCGCGCATAACATGCGCCGATTGAATCCGCACGCCGCTGATGTTAGATTCCCGGACGGCGTACAGCGCCTGAACGGGCCCGCGCCGCGGCGCCGCACCGCCGCGATTCCCGCCATTCGGGCGCGCTTCCCGCGGCCCGCTCACCGCAGCGGCGCATCGAGCACTTCGCGCGCTTTCTGAAGCAGCGCGTCGGTCAGGAAAGGCTTGGCGAGGAACGCGCTCGAGGCGGTCTCCACGCCGTGGTGCGCGATCGTCTCCTCGGTGTAGCCCGACATGAAAATGACGCGCAGGCCTGGCTGCGATCGCGTGAGCCGGTCGGCGAGCGCGACGCCGCTCATCTCCGGCATCACGACGTCGGTGATGAGCAGGTGGAGGCGCCGGTTCGCCTCCTGCACGACGCGCAGCGCGTCGACGCCGTGCTCGGCGACGAGCACGTCGTAGCCCCCCTCGCGCAGCGCCGCCACGGCGAGGTCGCGGATCATCGCGTTGTCCTCGACGAGCAGCACCGTCTCGCGGCCGCCGACCGGGCCCGGCCGGCGCTGAGGCGTCGATTCGGCCGTCCGTCCCGGCTCGACCACGCGCGCCAGGAAGACCTTGACGCTCGTGCCCCTGCCCGGCTCGCTGTAGACGGCGATGTGCCCGCCGCATTGCTGCACGATCCCGTGACACGTCGCCAGCCCGAGACCCGTGCCTTTGCCCGGTGGCTTGGTCGTGAAAAACGGCTCGAAGAGGCGGCTGAGCACCTCCGGCGTCATGCCCGTGCCCGTGTCCGTCACCGCGATCATGACGTGCGGCCCCGGCGTGGCGCCGACGCGGCTGCGGCAGTAGGCCTCGTCGAGCCGCACGTTGCCCGCTTCGATCGTCAGCGTCCCGCCGTTGGGCATGGCGTCGCGCGCGTTGAGCGCCAGGTTCATCACCACCTGCTCGAGTTGCGAAGCGTCGGCGAGCACGCTTCCCACGTCAGGCGCCACCACGGTGCGCAGCGCGACGTCCTCGCCGAGCAGGCGGTGCAGCATCGGCGCAAGGTCGTTGATGATCCCCGCGGGCGAGAGCACGGTGGGCTTGACGACCTGCTTGCGGGCGAAGATGAGCAGTTGGCGCGTCAGGGCCGCGGCGCGGTCCGCCGCCTCCTTCACGTGCGCGAGGGTCTTGTGGGCCGCGTGCCCCGGCTCGATCTGGCGCGTGGCAAGCGTGAGATAGTTGAAGATGCCCATGAGCAGGTTGTTAAAGTCGTGGGCCACGCCGCCGGCGAGGCGCCCGATGCCCTCGACCTTCTGCGAGTGAAGCAACTGCGCCTCGAGCCGGCGCTTGTCGGAGATGTCGCGGAGAATGACGGTGTAGTAGCGCCGCCCGTCGGAGACGGCGTGCGAGATCGACGCCTCGATGGGGAACTCGGTGCCGTCGGCGCGCAAGCCGCTGAGCGTGCCCAACCGCCCCATCACGCGGTTCGTCACGCCCGTGCGGCCGAAGGCGCGCACGTGCTCCGAGTGCGCCGCCCGGAAACGCGCTGGGATGAAGCGGTCGAGTGGCGAGCCGATCGCCTCCGCGGCGCCGACGCCGAACACGCTCGCCGCCATCCGGTTGAACATGACGATGCGCTGCTCCTCATCGACGGTGATGATCGCGTCCATCGCCGAATCGATGATGGAGAGGAGTCGCTCGTAATCGTTGCGAAGGACGTGGTGCGCGGGGGCGCGGCCAGTGAGGTCGTGCGTGCGAAGCGAGTAGCCGCACAGCGCGCCGCCCTCTCCGCGCAGGTCGGAGAAGATGGTCTGGGCCTCGAAGCGCGTCCCGTCGGCCCGGAGGCGCCAGCCGCGAAGGCTCGCCCGTCCGTGCTCCGTCGCCTCACGCAGCGCCGCATCGACGACCCGCGCCGCGCGGTCTTCCGGGCAGAAGAGTTCACCCGCCTCGCGGCCGAGCAGGTCGTGCGCGTGAAACCCCGTGAGGCGCTCCGCATCGGCGCTCCATGTCAGGACGCGGCCCGAGGCGTCGAGCGTGCACAGCGCCGAGCCCCCCATCTCGCGCGCGATGCGCCGATAGCGGTCCTCGCTCTCGAGCAGCGCTTCCTCCACGCGCCGGTGATCGGTGATGTCGAGCACGACGACCGAGGCGCCTCCCGTTTCGTCCCCCCGCGCCGAGACGATCAGCCGGAACCACCGGCTGCCGCTGACCCCGCCTGTCGCGAAGTCGAAAGTGAAGTCATCCGCTTCGCCCTTCAGAACCGTTCGCACTCCCGCGCCGACGCGGCCGGTCGTGGAGAGTTGCCCGAGCATCTCGACGAAATCCGTCCCGATGTCCGCGAGCAGGTTGTGCCGGCCGAATCCCTCCCGCCAGGGTCGGTTCACCGCCTCGACGCGGCCGGCGGAATCCAGCAGCGCGCAGGGCATCGGAAGGAGCGTCCCTTCGGGCAGGCCGGACGCTGCCGGGCGCGGGTCTCCGGCACGAGATTGTGATTGCTCCGACAAGCGGCCACTCTCCGAGCGGTGAGGCCCGTTCTGCGAACCGACCGCACCGGCGCATTCTATCTGGGCCGCCGGTGCGATGCCGCGCCGCAACCGCGGCCGCGCCTTCGCGAGACGGAGGCGCGTGAGGCAGATCCACGCTCCATGAAATCGGCGTCGTTCATCGCGCCGGATCCGGATTCGGTTCGGCCGGCGGACTTGGCCATTGCTCCTCCCGGCCGGCCCCCTCGAGGAGGAACGCGAACGCGTCCTTCATGCGCGGGTAGATCGCACCGCGCCACCCGTGACCGCCCGCGTAGGTCACGAATCGGACGCTCGCACCCGCGGCCGTCAGGTCATCGCGCGCCTTCTCCGCCAGGTGAAAGGGGCACGTGCGATCATCAGGCGAGTGCTCGATCACAACCCGCCTTCCCGCCGCGCGGGCGACCGGCGGCATCTGGTCGGGCTTGAAGATCGACATGCTGATGTAGAACCCGTCGAAGGGAGTCTGCTCCGCGCAGAGCATGTTGTACACCGCCGGCCCGCTCGACGACCAGCCCATCAGCAGCAGGCGATCTTCATCGACCTTGTGCGAGGTGCGTACGTCCTCGAGCGCCGCCGCGATGAATTGCTCCGTCGTGAACTGCTGGTCCTTCACAGGCGTCTGCACCGTCGGCCAGATGATGTACTGATCCTCGGCCCACTTCGGCGCGACGAGTTGCACGACCAGGAATCCCTCCGGTGCGACATACTTGGCGATGCGTCTCACGAAGGGATTGAAGTCGGCGCCACCGTCGCCGCCGGGCAGGACGAAGAGCACGCCGCGGCCGCTCTTCGGCTCAGGCGCCTCCGGCGCGGCATCCACCAGAAAATAGATCTGCCGCTCGTCGCGGCCGACGCTGTGTCGCGTCGATCCCACGTCCTCGACGTCGTTCTGCCCCAGCGCGGGCTGCGACGCGAGCAGCACGGCAACCGCGAGCAGAGAGAGCCGGCGTCTCGACATCACACCATCGTAGCCCCGAGGGCGGTGAACGCGATCAGAACAGCCGCAGGATGCGGTTGCTCACGCGGCATGTTGCGGGATCGACGGCCTGGAAGTAGATGTACCGCATGGCGGCAGTCTCGGGCACGAACCGCGTCAGCCACGCCTCGCCCTGACCGTTGGCGCGCACGCTGCCCATGACCGTCGGCTGTCGGATCGTCACGGTCACGCCCGGGCAGCCGGGCACGTTGGTGCTGCCGCCGTCGAACCCGTAGGCGAAGTAAACGCTCCGCCCCGGCGCGACGCCGCCGGCTCGCCAGGTGTTGCTTGCATTCGCCCAGCCCGGCGTCGGGCGTGTGAGGATGAACCCCGTCGTGCGTCCCTGAAATTCGTAGCAGCCGAGGTCGGCGATCTGGGCGCCGCCCTCACCGGTGTCGGGCGTGCCGAGGTCGTTGGTGAATCGCGGCAGGCCGTCGAGGTCCGTGTGCGTCGCGGGAAGGAACAGCGCGTTGTCGGCCGCGTCGATGCACGGCGAGGCGGCGCGCAGGCGGAAGTCATCATCCATCGTACCTCCGCGGTTGTCGGCGCCGTCGGCATCAACAAACATCGGGTTCTCATCGATGCAGCCGGGATAACTTCGCGGGTTGGGCGGATCTTCGTTGGGAATGCGCTCGAAGACGCCCTCGATGCACGAGTAGGCGAAGGAGACGGTTCCGCCGGCGTTGTGGACCTGCTGCTTGAAGCGCGTTTCGCCGATCCCGGTGTTGCCCCAAAGGATCGAGTTGCGGAACTCGATGATGCCGTTGGTCGAGTTGGAGACGGCCCCGCCGTCCTCCGCGTCGTTGAAACTGAAGGTGCAGCCGACGACGAGCGTTCCCGCGGCGACGAAGTTGACGATCGCCCCGCCGACGAGCGCGTCGTTGCCGGTGAAGCGGGAGTTTTCGATGCGCGCGGGCCGGCCGATCCACAGCGCGCCGCCCGTGTCCGCCCGATTGCCCACGAAGTCGCTGTGCGTGATGGTGAGATCGGTGCCGAGGCTGCAGATCGCGCCGCCGTTCGAGTAGAGCGGGTAGTTCGGATCGGCGACGTTGGCGCTGAACGTGCTGCGCTCGATGGTGGTCGGGGCGTCGAACTCGATGAACATCGCCGCGCCGTCGGCCACGGCCGCGCCCCCGCCGTGAACCGCGTTGCCCGAGAACAGACAGTCGCTGAACGTCGGGCTGCTGCCGGTCGCGACATATGCCCCCGCGCCGCGCGACAGCCAGACGTAGTTGCCCGTGAACTCGCACGCCTCGAAGCGCGGCGAGCCGCCGATGATCACGCACCCGGCTCCGGGACTGAAGTCGGCGATGTTGACCGTCACCTTGCACCGCGCGATCAACGGCGACGCATTGAGGATCCGCAGCCCCGCGCCGGAGGACTGAGTGCAGCGGCCGGACTTGATCGTGAAGCCGTCGAGGATCGCCGTGCCGTTGACGCCGCCGGCGGTGATGATGTGGTCGGTGTTCTCCGTCATGTTGACCCAACCGGGCAGGTCGTCGCCGTTGAGGTCGCCGCTGAGGATGGTGACGTGTGCCGCCGGATCGCGCTGCTCGCGCTGCGTCTCGTTGCCGGCGAAGCCGCCGTAGAGGCCGAGGTTGTTGCGCAGCGTGAAGGTCTCGGCCGCGCTGCCCTGCGGCGGCGCGGGGCAGTAGACACCCTCGGCGACCCACACCTCGCTTCCCCAGCCCCCCTGGAGCGCGGTCTGGAGCGACGTGTAGGCGTTCGCCCAGTCCACGCCAGTGTTGTTCCCCGACGCGTCGCGATCGACGTACACGATCTGCGCCGTCGCGCTGCGGGAAATCAGGACAAGCGACAGCAGTGACAACGCGATCCCCTGGGTGTTGCGCGGCATGATCAGCCCTCCGGAAACATAGCCATGGCGCGCCGGCCGTCGGTCCGAGCCTGGGCCGGCCGGCGCGGCGATCCTCAGATCGAGAGTACGCGGGCGGCGAACCGGAGTTGCGGCAATACACCGCGGCCGAGAGGAAAAGGAGATCATTCGGGTTGATCTCCCTCGGGCCTTGACGGGAGTTGAACTGGCGCAATTGAAACTGCGCCGCATTCGCTGCGCTTCGAGGGCGCGGCGCCGCAGGCCTGGTGCATGACGCACAGCGACGGGAGCGCATGCGCACCGCCCAGGGGGCGGACGCGCTGAGGGGACCGAACCTCAGTCGTGCCGGCCGCGCGCGTGGCGCAGGCCGCGGAAGATCATCAACGCGAAGCCGCTCAGGAGCAGGCCGGCCAGCAATCCCGCGAAGGCGCCCGCGATGACGCCGGTCATGCGGTCGCGCGGGCTCGCCAGCGCCCCGACGCCGGCGCCGAGGACCAGTCCCGCAACGATCGCGAGCAACTGCACGAGGTTGTCCCGGCCGCGCACATTCACGCCGATGAGCGTGTCGCTCACGACGTTGTAGGACTCAACCGCGGAGAGCGGGCGACCAACGGCAGGCGTTTCGGGCGTGCGCGCCACGACGGGCGGAGCGGGCGGCGGGGGCGGCGGCGGGGGCGGCGGCGGGGCCGGGGGCTGAGGGGCGGGATCGGTCATGGCGCATGATACCGGCCGTGCGGTCAGAATCCCGGGCGTCGAGAATCCGGGAGTTTGAGGCAGCGCGCAGAAAAACAACCTCGCCGCCTTTAGGGCGGCGAGGCTGAAGCGTCGGCAATGACCTACTTTCCCGCTGAGCAGTATCATCGGCGGCCTGGGCTTAACTGCTGTGTTCGGGATGGGAACAGGTGTGGCCCCAGACCTTTGGTCACCGACAAGGTTCCGGCCGGACCGTCAGGCCCGGCCGGACGAAGTGACAAGTGAGGGAGTTGAGAACGCGTGCGATCGATCGATTGAAATCAGAGATGCTGTTGCACGCTGGTGGGCTTTGGTAGTCGCCCTGGCTCGTGCCGCTCCTGCAAGGGGAGAGGGCTGCTTGGAAGCAGGCCTGCTCCGAGGCAGGAGACGAGACACGGGCGCGGGTCGACCTGACCAGGCCTTCGACCGTTAGTACCGCTCTGCTGAAGGTATTTCGACCCTTACACATGCGGCCTATCAACCCGGTGGTCTTCCGGGGGTCTCTCGCTTACGCCAGCAATATTGATCTTGAGGGGGGCTTCCTGCTTAGATGCTTTCAGCGGTTATCCCTGCGCCACTTAGCTACTCTGCGATGGCACGAGCGTGCCAACAGACGCACCAGGGGTGGCTCCTTCCAGGTCCTCTCGTACTGAAGAAGACTCCTCGCAATATTGCAACGCCCACGGCAGATAGGGACCGACCTGGCTCACGCCGGTCTGAACCCAGCTCGCGTACCACTTTAATTGGCGAACAGCCAAACCCTTGGGACCGCCTTCAGCCCCAGGATGTGATGAGCCGACATCGAGGTGCCAAACCGCTCCGCCGCTGTGGACGCTCGGGAGCGATCAGCCTGTTATCCCCGGGGTACCTTTTGTCCGTTGAGCAACGACCCTTCCACACGGGATCGCTGGATCACTAGGACCTGCTTTCGCAACTGCTCGACGAGTGAGTCTCGCAGTAAAGCCGGCTTGTGCCCTTACACTCGACATACGGTTTCCAACCGTATTGAGCCGACCTTTGTGCTCCTCCGTTACTGTTTGGGAGGAGACCGCCCCAGTCAAACTGCCCAGCAAACACTGTCCCTCGCCCGGTTTCACGGGAGTCGAGGTTAGGTCACAAACGAATTCAGGGTGGTATTTCAAGGATGGCTCCATCCCGGCCGGAACCGGAACTTCAAAGCCTCCCACCTATCCTACGCAGAACAGGCTCGTGACCAATATTAGCCTACAGTAAAGGTCCACGGGGTCTTTCCGTCTTGCCGCGGGTAGGCGGCATCTTCACCGCCACTACTATTTCACCGAGTCGGTTGTGGAGACAGTGCTCCAATCGTTACGCTATTCATGCACGTCGGAACTTACCCGACAAGGAATTTCGCTACCTTAGGACCGTCATAGTTACGGCCGCCATTGACCGGTGCTTCAGTCGCAAGCTTCGCCTTGCGGCTAACCTACTTCTTTGACATTCCGGCATTGGGCAAGCGTCACACTGTATACGTCCTCTTGCGAGTTGGCACAGTGCTGTGTTTTTGATAAACAGTCGTCAGAGCCTTTTCTCTGCGCCCTCTCCTGGAACGGAGGAGGGCCCCCTTTTCGCGAACTTACGGGGTCAATTTGCCTAGTTCCTTCACAACCGTTCTCTCGAGCCCCTGAGGTTATTCACCACGCCTACCTGTGTCAGTTTTAGTACGGAATCGGTGCTTGTCCGCGAACGGATTTTCCTGGAACCTCCGCCCCCAGCGGGGCCCCGAAGGGCCCGGACATTTCCAGCCGTCCTGCTGAGCCAAGAGATTCGTCACGTCGCTTCAACCGCACACCGATGCTCAGGAATATTAACCTGATGTCCATCGACTACGCCTTTCGGCCTCGCCTTAGGATCCGGCTAACCCTGGGCGGATTTACCTTCCCCAGGAAACCTTAGGCTTTCGGGGAGCGGGATTTTCACCCGCTTTATCGTTACTCAAGCCGGCATATTCACTTCCTGACGCTCCACGAACCCTTCCGGGATCGCTTCGACGCCGACAGGAACGCTCTCCTACCACTCGCACGAGGCGAGTCCACGGCTTCGGTTTCCGTCTTGATTCCCGATCATTATCGGCGCCGAATCCCTCGACCAGTGAGCTGTTACGCACTCTTTAAATGGTGGCTGCTTCTAAGCCAACATCCTGGCTGTCTGAGCGATTCGACTACCTTAAGAACTGAGACGGAATCTGGGACCTTAGCCGGTGGGCTGGGTTGTTCCCCTTTTGACCACGGATATTATCACCCGCAGACTGACTCCCGCGACAGGGACCGATGGTATTCGGAGTTTGATTGGGATTGGTACTCTTTCGAGCCCAAGTCTCATTCAGTGCTCTACCCCCACCGGGTGTAACGCGAGGCTAGCCCAAAAACTATTTCGGAGAGAACGAGATATCTCCAGGTATGATTAGACTTTCACTCCTCCCCACAGCTCATCCCCCAGCTTTTCAACGCTGGTGAGTTCGGCCCTCCAGAAGGTCTTACCCTTCCTTCAGCCTGGCCATGGGTAGATCACCTGGTTTCGCGTCTATCCCCTGCGACTTCGCGCCCGTTTAAGACTCGCTTTCGCTGCGGCTCCGCCTCGATGAGGCTTAGCCTTGCCGCAAAGGATAACTCGCCGGCTCATTATGCAAAAGGCACGCCGTCACCCCGTCATTAACTGGCTCTCGCAAGAGCCGATTAATGACGGGGCTCCGACCGCTGTGTAAGCACATGGTTTCAGCTGCTATTGCACTCCCCTCGTCGGGGTTGTTTTCACCATTCAGTCGCCTTACTGGTTCACTATCGGTCGTCAAGGAGTATTTAGCCTTACGGGGTGGGCCCCGCATGTTCATGCCGAGTTTCACGGGCTCGGCATTACTCGTTGCGCCCTCTCCACATCACGGCCGCTACAGGACTATCACCTTCTCTGGTCGCGCTTTCCAGCGCGCTCACGGTCGATCCGCTTTGATTCCGGCGCCCCAGGCCGAAGCCTGGTTTGGGCTGTTCCGCGTTCGCTCGCCGCTACTGACGGAATCGCGTTTGCTTTCTTTTCCTCCGGCTACTGAGATGTTTCAGTTGGCCGGGTTTGCTTCGCGCCCCTATGCATTCAGGACGCGATGACCCTTTCGGGCCGGGTTGCCCCATTCAGAGATCCCCGGATCGGTGCTCGTTTACCAGCTCCCCGGGGCTTATCGCAGGTTTCCACGTCTTTCATCGCCTCTTGACGCCAAGGCATTCACCATGTGCCCTTGGTGGCTTGGTCAGGCCGACCTGATCCCGTGCCGCATCGCTGCGGCGCGACCCCAGACCGACGCGCCAACGCGGAGGCTTTTGCGAACCTCCGCTGCCTCGAACCATCGCCCCGCCGACGCTCTCGCGCCGCCGGACCGATGCCTCGAAGCCGCCCACCTGTCGTGCAACGACAGGTCAACTCGAGATTTCAAACTCGATGATCTTGATCGCAGCGCCCGGAAAAAGCGCTGCAATCCACGCGTTCTCGAACTCACTTGTCAAAGAGCGTATGAGTCGCTGCACCGCAGTCGCGGCCGCTTCCCAAGCAAAACTCGCCCCATCAAGAGGCGAGAGAGATAGTAGCCCCGCCCCCCGCCCCGTCAAGCCCGGCAGTTCCCGGGGAGGCGAGTTTTTCTCCCCCGACCCACCCCCCTTCCCACCAGGATCGGCCCGCACCGAAAAAAAAGGCGAGGCCGGGCAGCCGCCCGTCCTCGCGCAAGTCCTTGCAGATCAATCCCTAGCCGCGGGTCGCCAGCGCCCGCAGGCGCTGCCGCTCCGCTTCCATCGCCGGGTCGGAGGGGTCGAGCACCTGAATCGAGCCGTCAGGCATGGCCACGATGACCCGCACCCGCTGATTCAGGGTTGATCCCCCGTCGATCTGGATCACGTCCAGCAGCGCCGCCCCGGTGGCGAACTCGACGTCCTGACCCGCTCCCCCCGGTTCCGCCGCGGGGATGGTCCGCATCTCGCCGATCGGCTCGCCCGGCCGGCAGGTTACCGCGACGACGCGATGAACGCCCTGGGTGAAGGAGTAGATCTCGAAACTCGCGCTGCGGTCGTCGATCTGGTCGTTGTAGATCCCCGAGATGGCGAAGAACTGCTGCGGCGGCGTCACCCGCACCGGCTCGCTCCACGCAGTCCACTCCGAGAGGACGATCGGGGAGGCGGCGAGATGCTGCTGCGCCTCGGCGAGGCGCGATTCGCGGCCGAAGAACGGGTTGTAGAGCCCGACGGCGAGGCGATAGCGGTAGGTCGAGCCGGGCTTGGCGGTGATGTCGTGCCACCAGACGCGAAGCGCCGGGTTCTCGAGGAGTCCCTTGACAGCCGCGGTCGGACCGCCGCCCTTGCCGGAGGGTTGGGCCGGCGCCTGCTTGCCGCCGCCTTCGGTCATTCCTCCGCCTTCAGTCGTCCCGCCGCCCTCGGTCATTCCTCCGCCGTGCTCTCGTTCAGTTCCCTTGCCGGAAGGTTCCGGTGGCATCGGGCCCTTTCCGCCCGGCGGGACGTTCTGCTGGCCGGGCCCCGCGACGGCATCGGGGAACTCGGTGTACGTTGGATCGAGATCCTGAAGAGCCTTTTTGGCGGCGTCGTAGGCGGTGCGGGCCTTCTTGATGTCGTCATCGAGGCGCTGGCGGGCGCGTTCCTCGGTGGTCATTCCGGTGGGCCGCTCTTCAGCGGGCGCCTGGGCGCCGCCGCCTTCGGTTCCGCCGCCGCCCTTTCCGCCCCCTCCCATGCCGCCACTGTCATCCTGCCGGCGCGTCGTTTCCTGCTGCTTGCGCTTCTCCTGTGCGGCAAGGAAACGGTCGAGAGCGGCCTGTGTCTTCTCGACATCGCGCCAGGCGAGTCGCATGCGGCGTTCAGCGTCGAGAACTTCGGGGCTCTTGGGAACGCTCCGCTTGACGACGTCAAAGGACCACGGCGTGCCGTCAGCCAAGGTGTAGAAGCCGGGCTGGTAGATCGTCGATCCGAATGAGGCTGCTTCGGCCAGCAGTTCATCCTTGACGCGCGATGAGAGGCCCTCGGCCTTGAGCCGATCGCGCACCGAGAGTTGGCCGGGGATCGGCTCGACGGTCTCGGCGCTGGACCACGAGCCGTCGGCGAGCAACTGCTGCCGCTCGACGACGACGTCGATGATGGCGATGTCGGAATCGACCCATTGGGTTGGAATGGGTTTGCGGCCCTCGACGAAGCCGGAGAGCGCGCTGCGCAGCGCGGTGCCGTCGAACTCGGCCGTCACATGGACGGCGTGGAGGTCGTAGGGCGGCTCGCCGGCGAAGCGGGACGCCAGGTCGGGTTCCGCCTCGACCTCGGTCGGGTCGACGGTGTAGCTCAGAGAGGCCGCCTGGAGGTTGGCCGGCGCGGGCGCCTTGACCTCCGCGTACAACTCGGTCGCGGTGCTGATGAAGCCGTTGCCCTCCGCGCCGAGTTTGTAGGCGGTGGGGGCAACGAGGGCGATCGTCGGCCGAGCCGGCTGGGAAGCGCCCTGGTACTGCGCTTCGAGCCAGTCGGTCAGGCGGCCGACGGACTGAATCTCGAGCGAAGCGGGGCTGTCCATCTTGGCCTTGAGCGTGCGGGCCTTCTCGGCGAGCACCTCATCGACGGCCGAAGGGCTGTGCGTCGCGGTGCCGAGTTTGACGGCGTTGGGATCGGTGAAGAACGCCTTGCCGGCGATGGCGAAGACGATGACGCCCGCCACGCCGATGACGATCTTCTCCACGTGCTGTTCGAAGAAGTTGATGCCTTTGGGTTTCATGGTGTGTCCTGCCTTTCGATGGCGTCGTTGCGGTGGCGATCGATCAACCTTCCGCCTTGGGCGGCTCGACGACGCCGAAGAACGTCTTGACGGGGGGCGGCATGAGTTTCACCGTCCAGTCGCGAAGCCAGAGCGTTTCGACCTCGAGTTCGACCTGGATGACCGGATCGGCGCCGTAATAGAACCCCTGCGCCAGTTCGGAGGAGAGTTCGAGCGGCACGGTCCGGAAGCCGACGACGCTCATGAAGTTGGTGGTGTGGAACGCGTCGAGGACCTGCCCGAGGCGACGGCTGTCGACAATGAGCAGGAGTTTGACGCGGCGCATGTCGTAGAGGCCGGTCTTGGGGGCGCGGCCGCTGATCGAGCGGGTGTAGTCGGGCGGAAAGGGCTGGGTGGGATCCGCGAAAGCGGTGGCTTCCGGGGCCGGTGCGGCGCCGCCGGCCGCGCCGCCGCGCTCGCCCACGGGCACCTCGAAGGTTCCCATCTTGCTCGCCGCCCGGCCCTCCATGCCGCCCATTGGCGTGCCTTCCATGCCTCCCATCGCCATTCCTTCCATGCCTCCGCCCATCGGCGACTCGGTCGGTTCCTCCGGCTTGGGCCGCAGGCTCTCTTCGGTCAGGTTCGGCGGAAAGATCGCCTCGGGCGCGACGCTGACGAGCCGCTTGATGGCGCTGGCCGGCTCGCCGATCACGGTGGCGCGCTCGCCGTCGATCGTGTTGGCGCGCTGAACGGCCGCCATGATGTCGGCATTCACCCAGTAGGTGTGCTGCCACTCCCACCAGCGCAGTTTGTCAGGCGCCTTCTGGTCCTGCCACTGCTGCAGGGCGAAGACGTTGATGTCGGCAAAGACGGAATGCTCCTGTGCCGCCTGGGCGTAGATCGCCAGGCGCCGCGCCGTCATCGCCTCCGCGAGTTTCGTCCGCTCGACTTCGGTCAGCGCGACCTCGGGGCCGACGTTGAACTGGGTGCGGCGGTAGTTGCGCTCGAACTCGACGAGTTGCTCCTGCATCAGGTCCGGCGCCGGGGGCATTCCCGCGCCCGAGCGGCGAAGAAGTTCTTCGTGCGCGCGGATGAAGGCGCCGTGGATGCGAAAGGGCAGTTCGTTCATCTGCACCCGCGAGGGCTCGGGGAGCAGGCCGGGCACGAGTTCATCCTTGCCCGAGCGATTAACCTCGACGACCCACTGCTCGAGGGCGGTGGCGTCCTCCTTGATGGCCTCGCGCACCTTCCGGTACTCGTCGATGAGGCCCTCGTTGAGGGCCATGCTCTTCTCGATCGAGGGCGAGCCGGGCGCGAGCGGCTTGACGACCACCTGGGCCGACGAAACGCGGCTGATCTTCTGATCCTGGTCGCCGACGCGCTTGGTGATCTCCTTCGCGATCGAGGCGTTCCACGCGCTGCTGGCGTAGATGACGGCCGGAAGGACGATGACGGCGACGGCGCACATGATCACGATGAGCAGGTGCGACTTGATCCAGTTGAGAATCGGTGTCATGTCAGATGCCCTCCTCGCTGGAGTTGGCGGATTCGTCCGATGCAGCCTTGGCCGGATCGATGAGTTGAATCGTCCACGTGACTTCGACCTGGAAGTACTCGGTGTCGGGCGGAAGGGTGGGAGCGGGAGTCGGCAGCGGGGCGATCATGTCGAGGTTGTTGCTCCCGCCGAAAGAGGAGCGGCTGCCGGGGGAGAAGCCCTCGCCCATCGGGGGAGCGAACATTCCGCCGCCGCCCTCCATGCCGCCGCCTCCCTTTCCGCCATGACCGAAGTCGCGCTCGCCGCCGCGTCCCGGGCCGGGGCGCGGGCCGGTGCCGGGCTGGGCGCCGGGCGTCGTCGCCGCAGGAGGCGTGCGGAAGGAATCGACGCGGACCGTCTCGGGCCGCGCGCCGGGCTCATCCTTGCTGACGATGCGGTAGGGCACGCCCGACCGCTCCGAGTTGGTTTCCAGCCACTGGATGACCGACTTGTTCACGAGGGCGACGCTGTCGCGGTTTGAGGTCTCGACGCGCATGCGCAGCCTCAGACGCGGCATCGTTTCGTCCGCTCGCGGCGGGATGAAGGTGTACTCGAGCGACTCGAGTTCCAGCAGCCGCCGCTCCCCGGCGGGGATCGCGTTGATCTTGTCCGGATCGCCGCTGAGGAGTTCCGGCTGCGGGTTGGCGGAGGCGATCATGCTCGCCACGTCGGCGAGGATGTTCGGCCACACGTCACGGTTGGCGATCATGCCGCGGATGTTGAGGGGCTTGGCGGTGATCTCCGTGGCGCGGGTGATCTCGTCGAACTGGCTCTTGAGGCTCGTCGCCTTGCCGACGATCGGCTCGATCTCCCGGTTGTACTCGCTCTGCTGGGCGGTGTAGCGCTGATCGATCATCGGCCGGGCAAAGGCGATCATGGAGCCGAAGACGACCATCGCGGCGGCGGCCCCGAACCACTTGATCTTCTGCCCCCAGAGGCGGTCGCGCACGACGCTGACGGGGATGAGGTTGACGTCAATGGCCGCCAGCCCCAGGCCCTGGAGCGCCAGCCCGTACGCCGTCGCCATGTTGAGCACGTGCTCGGAGAACTGCGGGTTGTCGCTCGCGCCGAGGCGCTTGAGTTCGTCGAGACGTGAGATCTCCATCTGCACCTGCTGGCTGAGGAACTTGCGCAGCCCCGGCAGTTTGAAGGTCGAGCCCACGCCGATGAGCCGCGTCAGGTTCGCCTCGCGGTGCAGCGACTGGTAGTAGCCGATCGAACGCTGCACGTCCTGCGCGAGGTCGGCGAAGACGGGGCGCATGGCCGAGAGAATCTGCCGGCGGTACTTGCTCGTCTGGGCCTCGGCCTTGAGTTTCTCCGCCTTGCTGTAGGTGAGTTTGAAGGACTCGATGAGCGCCTCGGTGAAGTTGTGCCCGCCGATGGGGAAGGTGCGGATCCACGTCCGCCCGCCCTCGGCGATGATGAGGTCGGTGCTCGTCGTCCCGATGTCGAGGATGATCGTGCCGGGCGAAGAAGGCCCGAGCCCGAGGTCATACTGGAGCGCGTTGTACGCCGCCACCGGCGAGATCGTGATGCCGTCGGGCCCGAGGCCCAGTTCGCCGTAGAGATTCAGTCGCGCCTGGACCGCCCCTTTGGTGATCGCGAAGATACCGACCTCAACCTCGGGCGTCTCTTCGCTCGTAAAGGTCTCGTAGTCCCACTCCACCTCTTCGATGGGGAAGGGAATCTGCTGCACCGCCTCGAACTTGACGATGTCGGGGACCTTCTTCGGCTCGACCGGCGGAAGTTTGGCAAAGCGCGCGAAGGCGCCGTTGCCAGGCACGGAGATGAGAATCGGCCCCTGCCGCATGTCCGGCTGCTGGCTCATGAACTGCCCGATGGCGAGGCGGATCATCTCGTCCGCGTCGACGTCGGGGGTCGAAAGGACCTTCTTGTGGGGAATGCAGGCAAAATCCGCGAGCGTCACGTCGTCGCCGTTGCGCTCGAGGCGCAGGGCTTTGAGGGCGTACGAGCCGATCTCGATGCCCCAGGCGCTTGAACTGGCCATGGCCAACTCCTTTGCGTCGATGGTGCGTATGAAGCGTGGGCCGCGGCAAAACGGCCGGATGGACCTGCTTCGCATGGCCGGCATGACCATGACGCGGGTTCAGTTGTAAAAGGAAATCACACCGTCTTTCAGCCTCTGCCAGAGGTCTGACGTTCGTCGTCGAGTGGGCTGGGCGCCGAATCCGATCCACCGGCTGCTGATCACCTGGGCATCGGCGCAAAGCCGACGGGCAGGGCAGAGGCAGAGGGTCGATCACTTGTTCGGCGGGCAGCGCCCGAGCGACTCCGGTCGGAGGTCTGGATGCCGGGAGGCCCGTACCGCGTGGGCAGGCCCGAACACAATCCGGGGGACCCACTACCAGGATCGCCACGCATGGCGATCGGTCGCACATCCTTTCTGGCCCGCACGGCGCGATTGATAATCGCCTCGGGCCGCTCGTCCGCTGGTCGGTGGTCCCCGCTACACACGGAAAAGACCGGCCAGCCCCGAATCCCAGATGAGGCCGACCGAGCGGCCGGCTCAAATCTGGGGGTTGTCTCCTACCTATTAGAACGGCCTCGACCTCCGGTTGCAAGTGATTCCGGAAGAAAATCTGCGCGAAAAGTCCACAGGATGTTCGGCCCTCCGCCTCCCGCCGCCGACGCCGCCCCATCGCCACCCACCCCGTCGCCGGCCGCCCGCTGGCGGACCTCAGCGCTCCGCGATCACGTACGCCACCCAACCGGCGCAGACTTCGCCTCGGCTGGTCGGGCGGAAGATCCCGTTGCCCTCGCCGTGCTCGTCCGTTCCCTCCCAGTACACCGTACTGCGGCAAAAACCCGCCTCGGCAAGGAGTTCGCGTATCTCCGCGATCGACCAGAGACGCCAGTCGTAGGTGAAGGCCTTTTTCAACTGCGTGCCGTCGGGAAAGCGGAAGTGGATGTGGCAGAGGGTTTCGCTGGTGATCGGGTTGAAGGCCGCCTGGTCCCAGACGTAGGTGAAGCCGGCGCACTTTCGCGGCTCCTCCATGACGTCCTGCGCCTCGTAGCCGCCGTAGCAGTCAAGATACAGCAGGCCGTCGTCGCGCAGCGCCCGCCGAGCGGCACGGAAGTAGGCGAGCAACTGCGCCCTGGTTTTGAAGATGAAGTAACTGAAGTTGAACGCGGCAACGACGTCCGCGCCCGCCGCCCGCGCGCGCGTCACGTCGTCGCGCACCAGTTCGACGCGGGTGCGCTCCTCTTCGGTCAGCCAGGCGAGGTTGTGGGCGATGGCCCATTCGAGGGTGTCGGCGTCGAGGTCAACGCCGATGGCGCGATTCGACCGGCTGGTCCGCACCCAGGTGCAGGCCAGAAATGCCGTGCCGCAGAAGTCCTCGCGCAGCACTTCCGGCCGGCGGCCTCGCAGGGCGCGGAAGGTGCGCTCGATGAAGGGAATCTCCGCCTCGGGACACTGCACCGCCTTCTCGTAGAGCAGGTGCGGATCCGCCGTGCGTGCGGTGAAGGTGCGGCGGGAAGCGCTTCGTCGGCGCGTTCGTCGGCGTGTCTGCTTCGAGGCGCTCGGGGGCATGGGGCGACACTGTAGCCCACGCGGCCCACCGCCGCGCCGAGCGCCGAAGAACAACGTCGCGCCGCGTCTGAGCCCGCGCGCCCTTACGGCTCTTCCGACGGCAGCCACACCCGGCGCAGCACCTCGGCGAGTTCGCCCTGCGCCTGCTCGCGCGCCAGGTCGGCCAGGCCGCGCTCGATCAGATCGCGCTGTTGCGTAAGGTGGCCGAGGTAGGCGAGCAGCAGCCCGGCCTCGATCGTCCCGCCCGCCGCGTCGAGCATCTCCGCAAGTTCCTCCGCCGCGAGGCGCAGGCGCTCGGCGTCGGGCAGCAGGCCCGCGGCGTAGCGCGAGTTGATCAACTCGGGATGCGCCTCGAAGAGCCGCCGCACGCCCAGCGCCGCGGAGCGGTACTTGCCCGCACCGATCTGCGAATGCACGCGCCCCGCCGACGCCAGCGGATGCCCCGGCGAGTAGTAGAGCGCGACGTCGAACCAACTCTCCGCCTCGAAGAAGCGGCCTTCGCGCAGCGCCTGCTCCGCTCGGCGCACGTGCTCGGCGAACTGGCTCGTGTTGTCGCCCGCGAGCGAGGCGATCTCGGGCAGCGAAGTGCGAAGTTGCTCAATCTGCTCGTCGGTCAGCGCGGCCAGAGACACGGCCGGGGCGGCGCCGCCGGTCGGCGCGGCGGGGGCCCCGCCGGCTTCGATGCCCTGCCACTGCTTCGCAAAGTCGCGCATCTCCGTGAGAATCTGCGGCTCGTAGGGTTGGCCAGGCTCGGGCAGCGCGGAAGCGTCGCCGCGCGCCGAGAGGCGCGCGATGTAGTCGGCGTATGCGTCCTGGCCCGCCAGGAGTGAGTTGGCCGCGCTCGGCGCGGCCGCGGAACTCGGCACCAACCGGTTTGACCAGCCCTGCATGAACGACACGCCGTCGAACGTCGACTCGACTCCGGCGGCTGGAGGCGCGATCCCGCCAGCGC
Source organism: Vicinamibacteraceae bacterium (assembly GCA_011525805.1). Lineage (GTDB taxonomy): Bacteria > Planctomycetota > Phycisphaerae > Phycisphaerales > UBA5793 > UBA5793. Next base: position 30,950 of record WYBR01000112.1, on the reverse strand, counting down.
CCATCGCGCGCGGCGCGGCGCCGCCCGATCCGGGTGCACGCACGCCCGGCGCCTGTCCCCGCGTCGAGCCGTACAACAGGCTGCGATCGAGAAGCGGATCGCTCGAGGGGACGATCGGCGTCGCCGCCGGCCTCAGATCGCGCTCCAGCATCGAGGGGATCGGAAGCGTCTGGTCCGGCAGCGTCGCGGCGGACGGGCGGATCCGCGCCAGCGACGTTTCCGCTTCCAGGTCCATCAGCCCCGTGCCGTAGCGCTCCCGCGCGATCTGTTGCAGGTTGGCGCCGCTCAAGGGCGTCACCAGTCCGCGGCCGAGGGCCGCCGTCGGCGCCGCGCCCGGGCGCTGGATCTGGTACGGCCCGAGCACGCCGGCATTGCGCGGCGCGTGGCGCTGGGCCGCGAGGTTTGAGAAGTAGGAGTCGCGCTGAAAGTCGTACAGCCCGCGACCCGAGACCGACCCGCGGAACTCGAAGGTGCTTCGATAGCCGACGTCGCCGCGGAAACTCTTCCCCCCCGGCGCGGTCCCCGTCACGATCGCGTCATTGATGCGGTTGAGCAGGAAGCCGGTCCGGGGCTGGTTGTAGCGCGAGGTGGTGCTCAGGTTGGCGTCGAGGACGCGCGTGTCGTCCGGGCGGGCCTGTGCGAGGACTGTTCCACCCGCGGCCAGCGCCACGGTCATGGCCCAGGCCGGCGCATGCGCCGAAGCGGCGCGGCTGCCGCCGCGTGCTCCGCTCGCGATAGCGTGCATCATTGCGCACCTCCATCCCGGCGCGCCCTTGCGGCGCTCCAGCGCGCAATTGTAGCGACGGCGCCGCCGGCCGGGCCGGCCTCATCCAGTGCGTCATCATTTGAACTCGGTCGGCTCGACGTCCGGCATGCCGATGGCCACAGCCATCTCGCGCGCGTTCTCAACGGACGCGGGAACGAAGCGGAAGACGTACTCGCCGACGCGCCAGGCGAAGTAGGCGTTCGCCTCGTCGCGCCCGCGCCGGCGATCGATTGGCGCAATGCGGTAGGCGCGGCCCTCCTCGAGGCGCGCCGAGTGGGTCAGTTCCGAGGGCAGCGAGTGCTCGATCCACACGCTCACGGCGACCGCGCCGTCGTCAAAGAGCAGGTGCACCGAGCCGATCCCCGCCGCGGCCCCGCCGATGGCGCAGTCGCCGGCGCTGCGAAGCACGAAGCCGAACTCGCTCAGATCGGGCGCCTCGATCTCCCAGCCGAGGTCGCGTTCGAGATGCGCGAGCAGTTCCTCGCGCGAGTGCAGGTCGAGTTTCTCGCGGGCGTACTGCTCGTCGGTGGCGCAGCGGCGGTGTTCGTCGGCGAATCCCAGCCCCACCTCGGCGTCCACGTTGATCGTCGAAGCGCGGCGCCAGTCGGAGAGCAGCGATGGATTTATCACGCTGACCACCACCGCCGCACCGATCAGCAGCACGAACCCCGCCGCCAGCCCGGACGGGCGCACCCGCCAGCGCCGCTGCGCCTGCGCCCGGCTCGCAAGCGCGAAGGGGAGCACCTCGCCGTCTCCGGACAGGTGCGACTCGATCTCGCCGCGCAGGGAATCCGGCGACCGCTCGGCGCCCATGACGCGCGCCACCGCTTCGCGCAGGCGGCGTTCGAAGTCAATGAAGGCCCGGTCGGCCGGATTGGCCGCGAGGTGCGTTTCAAGGCGCGCACGCTCGGCGCCGGACAACTCTTCGTCGGCCGCGGCTCGGAGCAGGTTGGCGATCTCGGCACGATTCATCAAAGCACCTGAATGCCCGCCTCTGAACAGGACCATCCAACGCCACGCCGGACGTCCCCCACCACGCTGCCGGCTTCATTGGCCATCGGGCGATTCGTCTTCCAGACGAATCCCGACCTCGGCCGCCAGGGGGCCGAGTTGCTCAACCAGCGCCGCACGGGCACGATAGAGGCGACTCATCACCGTACCAATGGGCACGTCAAGGATTAACGCGATCTCGCGGTACTTCATTCCCTCAACCCCCCAGAGCAGGAGAACTTCCCGGTATTCGGCGTTGAGGCTGGAGACGGCCGCCTTCAGCCGGTCGTCCACGTGCTCCCAGTCGAAGGAAGCGAGATTCCACGCGGGTCGGGATTCCTCCGGCCCCGGCCCGGCGCTGGGATGAAAGTGGATATTCTCGGACGCAAGAGGCCCGCGCTGCTCCTTCACGACCCGGCTGTAGAACACGTTCCGCAGGATCTTGAACAGCCACGGCTTGATCCCCCCGCCCTTGGTTTCGAATCGTTCCGACGCCTTCAGGGCCTTCAGGTACGTCTCCTGCACCAGGTCCGAGGCATCCTCCGGCCGGCGCGAGAGTTGCAGCGCCATCCGGTAGATGGCGTCGAGGTGCTCCAATGCCTTGGCTTCGAACTCCCGCCGGTCCAAACGCTCCGCCTTCCAAGACCCCACGCCGGTGAACCGACCAGCCCGTCCGGTCCGCCCACATCCTATCGCTACAATCGCCCTCACTCGCCCCTGAGAGCATCATGAGCGCCTCGCCTCGCCCATTCTACATTACGACCCCCATTTACTACGTGAACGACCGGCCGCACATCGGTCATTCGTACACCACGACCGTCTGCGACGTTGCAGCGCGATTCCACCGATTCCTCGGACTGGACGTCTTCTTCCTCACCGGCACCGACGAGCACGGCATCAAGGTCGAGAAGTCCGCGGCCGAGCGCGGCGTTTCGCCGCAGGCGCTCGCGGATGAAAACGCCGCCGAGTTCCAGCGCGTCCTGCGCATGCTCGACTTCACCAACGACGACTTCATCCGCACGACGCAGCGCCGCCACACGCTCCAGGTCGAGCGCTTCGTACAGCGCCTCATCGCCAGCGGCGACATCTACCTCGGCCAGTACGAGGGGTGGTACGACGAGGGACAGGAGGAGTTCGTCCCCGACACCCGCGCCAAGGATCAGGAGTACAAGTCCGCCGTCTCCGGCCGGCCGCTCGTGCGCATGCGCGAGGAGAACTACTTCTTCCGCCTCAGCGCCTACCAGCAGCGGCTCGAAGACCTGTACCGCGAGCAGCCCGAGTTCGTGCGCCCCGAGGCGCGGCGCAACGAGATGCTCGGGCGCCTGCGCGACGGCCTGACCGACGTGCCGGTAACGCGAACCAGTTTTTCCTGGGGCATTTCGATTCCCGGACAGGACAAGCACGTCCTGTGGGTGTGGCTCGATGCGCTCTCCAACTACGTCACCGCGCTGGGCATCGGCTTGGAACCGGGCGAGACGGACCTCGTGCCGCCGGGGCGCGCCCGCTTCTGGCCCGCCGACTACCACGTCATCGGCAAGGAGATTCTCTTCTTCCACGCGATCTTCTGGCCGGCGATGCTCATGGCCCTGGACCTGCCCCTGCCCCGCTGCATCTACGCCCACAGTTTCTGGATCAGCGAGGGGCGCAAGATGAGTAAGAGCCTGGGCAACTTCATCGACCTGCCCACGATCCAGGGCTACATCGACTCCTTCAGCCTCGACGCCTTCCGCTGGTTTCTCATCACGCAGGGGCCGCTGGGCTCGACCGATACCGACTTCGCACGCACCAAGTTCATCGAGGTCTACAACAGCGACCTCGCCAACACGCTGGGCAACTCCCTCAGCCGCGTGGTGAACATGATCGGCAAGTACTTCGACGGCCGCGCGCCGCGGCCGGGCGGCTTCGCGGTCAGCGGCTTCGACTGGCCCGCGCTCACGAACGCGGCGGTCGACGCGGCAATCGCCTCGATGGCTCGTCTCGAACTGAGCGAAGCAATGGGCAGCGCGCTGGGCCTCGTGCGACAGGTTGACTCGTTCATCGACGCGACGCGGCCGTTCACGATGGCGAAGGACGAATCGAAACGCGAGGAACTCGCGGCCGTGCTCTACCAGTGCGCCGAGGCGCTGCGCATCGCTTCAGTCCTCCTGTGGTGCGCCATGCCCAACAAGATCGAGCAGGCGTGGCGCATGCTCGGGCAGAACATCGATCCGACCGCGGGCAACCTCCGCGACCTGTGCCGCTGGGGCGGATTGAAGGCGGGCACGGCGGTGGTCAAGGGTGAAGCGCTCTTTCCGCGGTTCGCGGACACGGAGCCATCGGCGCAATAGAGTTTCTCTCGTTGGGAGCACGTGCCGCCCTCCGGGGAATGCGTAAGTGAAACTCACCTTCGATCCCAAGTACAACATCGCGTACATCGCTCTGCGCGAGAATCCCGAACAGGTCGAGACGATCCACCCGAGCGATGAACTCAAGGTGGACATCGCCGCCGAAGGGACCGTCTACGGCATCGAACTGCTCAATGCGGCCGCGCAACTGGGACAGTCCCTGGTGATCCGCGACGCCGCCGGCCGCGAGTCGGAGATTCAGTTGCCCACCGCATCCCCCTTGGCAGCGTAAGCGGGCCTCACAGAGAGGTGGTGCAGGCCTTCAGCCTGCATGCTCGCACAGGCTGAAAGCCTGCACCACGGATTGCTGGATGCGTATCCGGACCAGCGACCACGCGCCGATAAGCGCGTGCCAGCCCAGTCTGACCGGTTGAGCCGCGACCGGCCGCCGATCCTCAGCCGCCGCTTCGAGCCGTTCGATACTCCCGATCATGGGTGGCTCACGACGCATCAAGCCGGTGCTCTATCTCGTCATGGCGTGCGCTTCGCTCTACACGCTCACGCGCTTCATCGATCCGCTGCTCGAACTCCGGGAGAAAGGCCTCGGCGGTGAGTCGACGGCAGGCATGCTCAAGTCTGTGCTCGGCTCAGACGCCCACAAGGCGCTGGGCGAACAGGCGGGCGGCGACCTCGCCAATCTGCGGTCGCTGCTCTCGGGCGCCGGGGCGTACAGCGCCGTGGACGGCGGCGCGGCACCGACCGAGCCGCGCGAGATCGTCGTCCGCGACGTGCGCTACGTCGACGACCCGCAGCGCGCCGGACGCGAACTCTTCACCCAGGCGATGCAACTGCATAGCAGCGGCCAGCTCGCCGAGGCCGAGGCGCTCTACCACCGCATCCTCGAAGCCGACCCGAACGACACGGGCGTACACCGCAACCTCGCCGTCCTCTGCTGCCAGCAGAAGCGCTACGCGGAGAGTTGGAAGCACGTTCACGCGCTGCGAAGCCTCGGCCGAGACATGCCGGAAGGGTTCCTCGCGGTCCTCCAAGGCGCGATGCCGGACCCGGCGGCCTCCGGCGCGCCGGGACAATGAGGACGGGCCGGAGACCACCGCGCTCCCCTGCGTCGAGCGCGCTCCCCTGCGCAGAGCCTCCGGGTCGCGGCTAAACATGCGCCGAGATGGCGGCTATGCTGTGGCGGATGGATGTCTTTCGCCGCCAGTTCGCGTTCATGGCGATCCTCTGCCTCGCGTGCATCGCGTGCGTTGCCCTGACGGGCTGCGCCTTGGGCCCGATCGGACGCCTCGAACTGCGAGCCGCGGAGTACGACCGCGTCTTTGACGCCGCCGTCGCCTCGCTGCGCGACCAGCGCTTCACGCTCGACCGAATCGACCGTCGGCTGGGCGTGATCACCACACGGCCGCGCGCCGCCGCGAGCGTCCTGGAGCCGTGGAAGGGCGACAACTCGACGCCGGCCCAGGCGTTCGAGTCCACGCTCCAGTACCAGAGGCGCCTCGTGCGCATCGAGTTCACGCCGCTGGGCGGGATCGAGCCGGCCACGGGCGTCGAAGCGATGTCGCCCTTCGGCCAGGTCAGCCCCGCCGAGCCGTTCTTCCTCCCCGCCGAACATCCCGGCACTCTCGTGCTGAGCATCCGCTGCATCGTCGAGCGCTCGCACCGGCCGGGCCTGCAGGTGGACACCGTCGCGGTGCGGCGGAGCAACGTGACGCTCGATCCCTCGCTCTCGGAGCGCGGCGTGGCGCGCCAGTTCTGGGAGCCGGTGGCGCGCGATGCGCACATGGAAACCCGCCTCAAGCGCCGCGTCATGCGCCACGCCGGCACGGCCGTCAACCTCGTCGAGCCGACGCTCAGCGCCCGTTGACCGCGGCGAGGAACTCCTCGACCATCGCCGCTCTTGCTTCGTCCATCGTCGGCGCCGCCTCGCCCAGCAGGCGCCGCATGCTCGTCACGGGCCTTCCGACGAGGCCGCAGGGCACGATCGCGCGAAAGTGATCGAGATTCGTCGCCACGTTCAGCGCCAGGCCGTGCATCGTGATCCACCGGCTGACGCGGATGCCCAGCGCGGCGATCTTGGCGGCGACGGGCCGGCCGCCCGTCCCCGCCGCCGGATCGTCCACCCACACCCCCGTCGCGCCGGGATCGCGCTTCGCCTCGATCTCGAACCGCGCCAGAGTGCGGATGATGATCCCTTCGAGCAGGCGCATGTACGCCGCGACGCCGAGGTCGAGGCGCTGAAGATCGAGGATGGGATACGCGACGATCTGCCCCGGGCCGTGGTAGGTGATGTCGCCGCCGCGGTCCGTCTCGCAGACTTCGATGCCCAGGCGATTCAGTTCCGCCGGCGAGGCGATGAGGTGGCGATCCGCCCCCGGCCGGCGGCTGACGGTGATGACCGGTTCATGCTCGACGAGCAGGAGGCGCATCGGCTCATCGCCCGCACCCCGCTGCCTGGCCTCCACGAGCGCGTCGCGGTGCTTCACCTGCATCTCGTACGCCGGCGCATACGCCATGCGGCCGAGGTCGATGACCTCCAGCAGTTGCCCGGCATGTGAAGCGCGTTCCACACACGATTGTAGAGCCGCGCTCATGTCGGTCGGGCCAAGGCTCTGCGCCGGCCCGGCGGTTCGGCGCCCGTCATGGCCGATCGCGCCCAAACGGAGCGCACACGTCCAGCCGCACGCTCGGACAGGCTCGAATGCCTGTACCACGACCCCATGCGGCCATCAGTTCGTACTACAATCTCCGGCCATGCGAAAGATCGACTCCACTTCGGTCATCGGGCCGCAGGTGCAACTCGCCGACGACGTCGAGATCGGCCCGGGCTGCCGCCTCGACGGGCCGATGAGCCTCGGCCCCGGCAACGTCCTCATGGGCTACAACTTTCTGCGCGGCCCGCTGACCGTCGGCGCCGGCAACCGCTTCTACCCCTTCACCTGCATCGGCTTTGAGCCGCAGGACTACAAGTACGATCCCTCGCGCCCCGGCGCCGGCACGGCCATCGGCGAGCGCAACATCTTCCGCGAGCACGTCACCATCCACCGCGCCACTTCCGACCACACGCCGACGCGCATCGGCGACGCGAACATGTTCATGGTCGGCTCGCACGCGGGCCACGACGCGTGCGTCGGCAATCATTGCATCCTCGCCAATAACGCGCTCGTGGGCGGGCACGGCGTGCTCTACGACCGCGTGAACCTCGGCGGCGGCTCGGCGGTGGCGCAGAAGGTGGCCGTCGGCCGCCTCGCCTTCGTCTCCGGAACCGTCGGCGCGGCGTCCCACGTCCCGCCCTTCATGATGTCTCGCTCGCGCCGCACCGTCGGGGGGATCAACATCGTCGGCCTGCGGCGCTCGGGCATGAGCCGCGAAGAGATCGACCACGTCAAGTGGGCCTTCCGCGTCGTGTATCTGAGCCGCAACAGCCGCCCCGTCGTCCTCGAGACGCTCGAAATCCGCGCCGCTGAGTCGGAGACAGTGCGCGAGATGATCGCGTTCCTGCGGCGCCACCCCGAGCCGATCTGCGAACTGGAAGGCGGCAAGGCGTCTCGCGCCATGGTCGAGGCGGTCGAGGCGGAATGAGCAAGGGCGAGGATTCGCGAATCTTCGGTTAGCCGCGACGCGGAGGCTTTGCGCAGCGGAGCGCACCGGGCGTCCTTGCGCGCCCGAGCGCGCCGACGGGCAACCGCCCTCTCACTCCACAATCTCAATGCGCATCACGTTCGAAGTCGCCGGTCCGCGGCGCGGGAAGTTGACGTCGAGGCACTGCATCCACACCGGGCCGGGCGTCGTGTCCGCCGGAATCGGAATCGAGAACCGCGCGAAGCCGTCGGCGTCGGTGATGGCCTGAGCGATCTGCTGGAAGGGCCGGTCAAGGTCGAGGCAGATGCCCAGTTGAGGGATGAACGTGCATCCGTTGCCGCGCCGTGAGACCGCCAGCCGCACCGGCCGGCCGACGGCGTTGCCGACGGCGGCGAAACGATGCGTGAATCCGCGCCGCACCTCGCGCTCGCCGAAGGCGGTGTGGGTGTTGTGGTCGTGGCCGAAGAGCATCGGCGATCCGCCGATGATGTGGACGCCGGTGTTGTTGTCGCTGCCGAGGATGAGATCATCGCATCCGTTGCCGGTAACATCGGCGACGGTCATCTCCGTGCCGAAGAGGACTCCGCGCAGGGGTCTGGTCCAATCGGCCGTGTATGCCAGCCGCTCAACGGGCCCGGGGCCGGGGACGTGGTCGTAGATGTTCAGGCGCGGCGGCAAACGGCTTCCGTCACCGACGTATCCGGCGATCGGCTCGACTCGCCCATCGCCATTCAAGTCACCCAAGGCGACCCAGTTCACTTGTCTCTGGCCAATTCCGTACTGAATGTCGAAGCGAGTAGCCTCTCCGGTCGCACCGGACACAACAAAGCACCAGGGCGTCGCACTCGCGCCGCTGTCGCCGGTTACCAGCACATCGGGCACTTCATCGCCCGTCAGGTCATATCCTGCCGCCGCGCTGTAGCCAAAAGTCGGGCTGTTGGGCGGGGCGCTCGTCCAGAGTCGGTCGCGCGTGCGGCCCGAGAACGCATCGACCTGGCGGAAGCCGCCTTGGAAGTAATACTGTGCCACAATGAAGTCCGCAACGCCATCCCTGTCCACATCGCCGAGGCTGCGCACGCGACGAGCCCATTGGATGGCGAGCGAGTCCCGCACTTCGCCCGTCGCGCCTGAGCAGAGGACAACTCGGCCGGGACGGCTGAACGCGAATTCATCGACGCCATCATCATCCAAGTCGCCGAGGCGCGAGACATCCTGACCCAGCCAGGTCGTCTCAGGCTCCCCCTCAATCCTCAGCAGCACGTCGCCCGTTCGACCCGAATACACCTGAACCATGCCGCGCCCCTCAAGCGCGGCCGGAAACCCAACAAGCAGGTCTGGTACGTCATCCCCATCGAGGTCGTCGATGAACGCGCCGGGCATGAGGTACTCCGGTGCGCCGTTCATCGGGCGCAGCAGATCCGCGCCGACGACAGACCAGATGACCTCGCGCGTCGCGCCGCTGAAGACAAACAGGCGCCCTACATGGCCGACGATGGTAGTGTAACCGGAATCCGCGATGTAGATATCAATCACGCCGTCGCCGTCAACATCCGCCCCCGAAGCCACGGCCTGCCCGAACCGCACCGACCCCTCCGGCGGCTCGATCCACGCCGGCAGGCCGCTTTGGGCGAGGGCTGCACGGACTGACGTCGCGAAGATCATCGCCGCAAGCCCGAAGGTGCCGCTCATCACGTTTCGTTGCCCGTACATCGCGTTCTCCTGGGAGCGCTGTCGCCGATTGCTACTCCACGATTTCAATCTTCATCACATTCGACGTGCTCGGCCCGCGGCGCGGGAAGTTGACGTCGAGGCACTGCATCCACACCGGGCCCAGCGACGTGTTCGCCGGGATCGGAATCGAGAAGCGCGCAAATCCGTCGGCATCCGTTATTGCCTGCGCGATCTGCTGGAAGGGCCGGTCGAGATCGAGGCAGATGCCCAGTTGGGGAATGAACGTACACCCGTTGCCGCGCCGCGAGACGGCGAGCCGCACCGGCCGGCCGACGGCGTTGCCGACGGCGGCGAAGCGATGCGTGAATCCGCGCCGCACCTCGCGCTCGCCGAAGGCGGCATAGGTGTCGTTGTCGTGGCCGAAGAGCATCGGCGAGCCACCGATGATGTGGACGCCGGTGTTGTCAGTGGTTCCGAGGAGGATTTCGGCACATCCATCGCCGGTTACGTCAGCCGCCGCCATCTCGTCGCCGAAGACTCCGCCGCGAAGGTCCACCCTGTCGATTGTGTATGCGAGATTCTCCACTCGGACCGGAGCCGGCGTGTGATCGAAGACCATCGTGTACCGCGGCAGGTTCGTGCGATCGCGCGCCGTTCCCACGATCGGCTCAACGCGCCCGTCGCCGTTCAGGTCGGCGAGTGAGACCCAGAGGAAATTGGAAACCCCTGGCCAGTCGGTCACCTGGACTTGGCCCGTTGCGCCGGAAACGACGCAGAAGCGCTGTCGACCAGACTCTCCCGCGGTTGCAAGAATGTCCGGAATTGAATCTCCGTCCAGATCGTGCCCGGCGGCAAGGTTGTATCCAAAGAGTCGATCTACGCTGCTCGGTCGCCCGATGCCCCATAGAAGTTGCCTCGTGCGACCGGAATAGAGGTGAATCCCACTCGGGAGATCGCCGAGGTACAACCCGATCGCGATATCGGCCACACCATCTCCGTCGACGTCGCCGGCGCTTCGCACGCGCCGTGCCGCCTGCAACTGAAGCGAGTCGACGACCTCGCCCGTCGCGCCGGAGCAGAAATGCACCCATCCGGAACGAACGTAGCAGAACTCATCCACGTTGTCGCCATCCAGGTCTCCAAGGCGGGAGACGTCCTTGCCGACGACCCAGTTTCTGTCCTCGCCGACAGTCCGCAGCAATCGCTCGCCGGTCAGTCCGCGATAGACTTCCACAACGCCGCGCGCGTCGAGGGCCGTGCTTCGGCCGACGAGCAAGTCAGGCAGCCCATCGCTGTCGAAATCATCGATAAACGCTCCGGGAAACCGATACTGCTCTTCGAGCGGCCACGGTTCCATCAAGTCTTCACCCACCACCGACCAGATCATCGCGCGCGTGGCGCCGCTGTACACGAACCACCGGCCGACCTGGCCGACGATGGTCGTGTACCCAGGGTCAGCGACATAAATGTCATGGACCCCATCTCCATCGACATCCGCGCCCGAAGCGACGGCCTGCCCGAACCGCACCGACCCCTCCGGCGGCTCGATCCACGCCGGCAGGCCGCTCTGGGCACGGGCGGGGCCGCAGGGCAATGCCAGAGCCGTCAGCGCCGCGAGGGCGGTCAACCGCCTGAGTCCGGAAGCGCCGGAAGGACTGATCGCGTAGGTGAGCATGACGCCTCCTGTCCGCCCCTGGGCCGGGCTGCGTTCCAGTATACTCGAAAACCGGCAATGTGCTGCGGAATCTTCCCGGAAACCGGACAAATCGGTCAGGTCGGGCCGCCGGGTGGCATGGCCTGGCGCTTCCACGGGTGCCGTGGTCCGCAGGGAGGCTCTGCGACCGGAGGGCCACGCCGATGGGCGGACGGATGATCAAACTGATTCGATCGTCGCGATTGCACTCGCGTGGCCCGCGCTCCCAAAGCGTCGCTTGACCACGGCACCCGGCGGAAAACGCGATTGCCCTGCACCACCACCCATTGACCCCGCCGCGCCGCCGAGTACCCTCAACTCACGGAGGTCTCATCGTCATGACGACACGGATGTCGCTGTGCGTTCTCGGGAGCGGCTCGACGGGCAACTGCTCGGTCCTCGTGGCCGAGTCGCCCGGCGGCGGACGCACCATCACCCTCATCGACCTCGGCCTGAGCCCGCGCGAGACGGCCCGGCGCCTCCACCGCGTCGGCCTGCGCATCGACGACGTCTCCTCCGCCCTCATCACCCACTTCGACGGCGATCACTTCTACCGCGGCTGGGCGGGCGCCGGCCGCAAACTCGGCCTGACGCTGCGCTTTCACCGCCACCACCGGCCCTTCGCGCACCGGGCCGGCGCGACGGTCGTGCGCTGCGAGTGCTTTCACACGGCCTTTGACCTGTGCGAAGGCGTGCGCGTGCGGCCGGTGCATTTCGCGCACGATGAGCATGGCACGGTCGGGTACCGATTCGACAGCCACGCGGGATCGATCGGGTATGCGACGGACCTCGGCGCTGTGCCGCGCGACTTCTTCGAGCACTTCACGGGTCTGGACCTGCTGGCGATCGAGAGCAACTACTGCCCGGTGATGCAGCGCGAGTCGGACCGGCCGATCTTCCTCAAGCGCCGCATCATGGGCGGCAGCGGGCACCTCTCCAACGAGCAGTCGTTTGAGGCGGTGCAGCGGATCGCGGCCGCGTCGCGCCTTCAGGCGGTGTGCGTGCTGCATCTCTCGCAGGAGTGCAACGACCCGAAGAAGATCGAGGCCATGTACGAGGCACAGCCGCAGTTGCGCGAAAGGCTGGTGATCTCGACGCACGATCGCCCGACGCCGTGGATGCGCCTCAAGCCGACGGCGGCGCAGCGGCCGGACCGGTGCTTGTTTACGAACGCGGCGGCGGAAGGGTGATCGCGCCGCCGCGCCGAGGAGCCCGCAGCGCGAGCAAGGACGGCGCGTGCAACGCGCCGGCGCCATCCTCAATCCAGGAGATCGCCGAGGCGCGACTGGAGCGTGACTTGTGCGTCCGGTACGCCTGCGACCGAGGCGACGATCTCGCGCACTCGCTGGACGATCCGAGCGCGAGCCGGATCGGCTGCGTCTGCCGGCCACTCGCACAGCGCGAGCCAGATTCCAGCCTGCTCAAGGGTTTCCCACGGGGCTGGAATCTCGCCGTGCAATGTCCAGAGGCGGCGCATGCGAAACGAGTCGATGATGCACACCCACGTGAATCCCCACACGATGACTGCAACGAGCAGAAGCACGCCGCTCAACGACCACAGGATCATTCTCGGCACGCCGATTCGATCCCCGCCATAGCCGACCGCGACCCCCATCGCCAGGGTGACGATCGCAGCGATGGTCGCGGCGCCATTGGCGATGAACCGTCCGCGCCTTGTCGGCAGGAGTTCGGGCACGGGTATGCCTTCCGCCCGCAGGCTGTCGAATGTCTCGAACCGCTGAGGAGCAGCGATGACCTCCGCCAGACGGGTCATCGGCTCGATGTCGGGGCGCGGCGCCGAGAGATGCTCGTGGAGCCGTGCGGCGAACGCCTGTTGTGCACTTCGAACCTGATCATCGAACGCCGCGTCCGCGCCGCGGCCGAGTTCACTCGATGTCGGCGACGCATCGGATGGGCCGTGGAACTCGACGATGCTCGCCGGCGTTGTGCAGCTGGCCGGGATGGGTCCGCGCATCCATGGGAGCACCCCGCTTCTCCCCATCCACCGCAGGCCGAAGATCGACGTCAGCCAACCAATCAACAGCATCGGCGATGAGAGTATGACGACCCACTCAAACTGCGTCGCGAATTGCGCCGCAGTTCCCAGCGCTGCCGCCGCGACGGCGAGGCAGGCCAGCGCCGTGGCGAACAACACCCTCCACGACCAGCCCAACGGCGGAAGCGTGAAGCCGGCGGCGCGCAAGTCCTGCCAGATGTACACGCGCTGCGCCGCCGGGATCAGGCGCCGGAGGTCCGTATCCGGCCGAATGAGGCGCTTGTTGACGAGCAGTGAGTCGGACAGGATCTGCCGGAGCCGGTAGAAACACGGCGCCTGCCGCCGCACACGATCGCCCTTCCGGATGATCGACAGTTCTTTCAAGCGCGATGCGGCGCCTGCGGAGTCGCCCGGCGGGGCCACCTTCGCCGCGACCACCGTGACGATGTCATTCACCGACTTCATGAGCCTGGCGTCGTTTTCCGAGAGTTTGATCCCGAACTCCTCCTCAATCTCCATCACGAGTTCGACGCCGTCAAGTCCCATGGCGAGGAATCGTACCGCATCGCGCGGCGGGAGGTTCCGGCAGTCGGCGGAGGCGCGCGATACGATCACCCTCGACCGATCGCCGCGATCGAGACTCATTCATGCCCGCCGCCGCATCGATTCAATCCGACTTCGCCTCTTCCTTCGCTGCACATCGCGGCTCGCTGATGCATCGCGCGTGTCCGCTGTGCGGGCGCGACAACGCCGATGGGCCGGCTCTCTTCGACTCGATCCCCTGGCACATCCGCCGCTGCGCCGGTTGCTCGATGGTTTACCTCGAAAACGCGCCGACCTATGAGACGCTCGCGGCCGACGACGCGGCGTGGCAGCAGTCGTGGCGGCAGGAGAAGGCCCGCCGGGCGCAGCGCGAGCCGGTCCTCGCCGCGGCGCAGAAGGTCACGCACGGCCTGCGCGACGCGATCCGGCCGCGCGACAAACTCACCGCGCTCATCCGCCGCTACATCCCGCGCGGACGGCTCCTCGACGTCGGCTGCGGCGTCGGCCACCGAGCCGAACGCTTCCCGCCGCAGGTCGTCCCGTCGGGCATCGAGATCGAGCAGGCGGCGGCGAAGCGGGCGGATGAACTCTTCGCGCGCCGCGGCGGGCGATGCGTCTGCGCCCCGGCGCTGACGGGCCTGCACGCCTTCGAGGAGGAGTCCTTCGACGGCATGGTGATGTACGCGTATCTCGAACACGAGGTGCAGCCGGCCGCGGTGCTCGCCGCGGCGCTGGGCAAACTCCGCCGCGGCGGATCGCTCATCATCAAGGTGCCCAATCACGCGTGCGTGAATCGCGCGGTGCGCGGCCTGCGCTGGTGCGGCTACCGCCTGCCCGACCACGTCAACTACTTCACGCCGAGCACGCTCACGCGCATGCTGCGCGAGGCGGGGCTCGAGGTTGTGCGCTTCAACGCCCTCGACCGGTTTCCGACGAGCGACAACATGTGGCTCGTGGCGCGGCGGGGGTGATTGGACACATGCGCCGTGCAACCCCGCGAACGTATGATTCAAACGTGAATCGTCCGGACTCGACCCATGCCGACAACCGCGGGGAGTCCGACGCCGTTCGCGCGGCGCGCGAGTACGGCATCGACCTCTCGCTGACGGACTATCTGCTGTCGCTCACGCCGCTGGAGCGGCTGGAGCGGCACGACCAGGCGCTGGAACTGATCCGCGCGGCCCGCGCCGCCGGCCGGGAGCACTATGGCTTCGACCCTCGGCCTGCTCAGGCGCCTCAACAGCCGGCTTTCGGCGACGGAGTGGAGCGACAATGAGCATGCTGAACATCGAAAGGGCAATTGCCGGCATCCGCGCGTTCAACGACAACGTGGAAACCATGGCCACTGAGAGTCTCGTCCACCGACACTTTACCGATGCCGGCCGCGGGCATACTTCGGTCGCGGAGCGAGTGGTGTTAATCGACAAACTCTGGGCGACTCAGATGTTCCGCAAACCGGGGCACGTGCTCAAAGTGATCAAGTGTCTCGAACGCCATGAGCGGCAGATTATCGATGAGTGTTCCAAACTGCCTCAAGACGTGATCGAGTGCGATCCTGACCGACTCGTGCGGGTCGCTGAAAAGGCCATGCCAATCGCCTTTGGGAAAGATTCGGATCAGACTGATCTGAAGCAGTACCAGCCCTATTCGTTCGCCACGAAGTATCTGCACTGGATCAGCGGCGGTCGATTCCCCATCGTTGACAGTTACGCTCGCCAGGCCGTCAACCTGTTGCAGCGGAAGTACAGACTCCAGCCTCGTGTTTGGGCTGGACAGGGTGAGTGGAAGTCAGACTACCCTCGCTGGATTCGCTTCTATGGCGAGCAACTCCTGCCCGCACTCGACCCGGCGAGTCGCGATCGGCTCATCAATGCCGATGTCCGTTCTCAGTCGGGCGGTACTCCACTGCGGAACACGCTCCTACGAATACTGGACAAGGCGTTCTACCAACTCGGCCCAAATATCGTTTGAATGCACCGGTCCCTGCGTCACGCCCCTTCCCCCGGTCCATTGACCGGCGGCTCTACGGCGCGGGCTGATACAATCCCCCCATGAACAAACGTCGTCCCACACGGCAGGTCACCGTCGGCGATGAGCGCGTGGGCATCGTGCGCATCGGCGGCGGGCTGCCGGACTCGAGCGGTCGGCCGACTGAGCCCGCCCCCGTCTCCGTCCAGACCATGACCGCGGGCTACACCTATGACATCGACGCCTGCGTCACGGAGATTAACCGACTCGCCGCGGCTGGGGCGGACCTCGTGCGCGTGGCCGTGCCCGAGCGGGCCGACACGCAGGCGCTGCCGGAGATTCTCAACCAGACGCGCGTGCCCATTGTCGCCGACGTGCATTTCCACTTCCGCCGCGCGCTGGAGGCGATCGAAGCGGGCGTTCACAAGATTCGCCTCAACCCCGGCAACATTTCCGATCGCGAGCAGGTCAACGCCGTCATCGACGCGTGCAAGGAGCGCCGCCTGCCCATCCGCGTGGGCGTCAACGAAGGCTCGATCATCGAGCGCAAGGACAAGCACAAGCGCCTCAAGGAACTCGGCGCGTTCTTCTCCGACCAGAAGCACGGCCACCTCATCGCCATCATGGTCGCCAAACTCGAGGAGTACCTCGAGATCTTCGAAGCGCGCGACTTCCACGACGTGGTCATCAGCGCCAAGTCCATCGACCCCGCGGTCGTGATCGACGCCTACACAGCCATCAGCGAGCGCTTCGACTACCCGCTGCACCTCGGCGTCACGCACGCCGGGCCGCGCGAGACCGGGGCGGTGCGCAGCGTCGTCGGCATCGGCACGCTTCTGGCCAACGGCATCGGCGACACCATCCGCATCAGTTACGCGAACGACTCGGTCTTCGAGGTGCAAGACGGCCTGGAGATGTTGTATTGCCTCGGCCTGCGCGAACGCAAGGGGGCCGAACTCATCGCCTGCCCGACGTGCGGGCGCATCCAGGTCGATCTCTACAAACTCGTGCAGGAGGTGCGGGCGAAACTGGCCGAAGAGATCGCCCTGCCGATCAAGATCGCAGTGATGGGCTGCGTGGTGAACGGCCCGGGCGAGGCGGAGGGGGCGGATGTGGCCATCTTCGCCGGCGACCGCCGCGGCATCATCTACGTGCAGGGCGAAAAGGTCGCCAACATCCCCGAAGAGGAAATTCTCGAGCGGCTGCTGCGCGAGTGCAAGGTCTTCGAAGAGCGCGTGAAGCGCGGCGAGGCGAGGCTTGGCGAGAAGGTCGTCGAGATCGTCCCGCCCGATCCCATCGGTGAACTCGGCAGCGGCGTGGACATCATCGCGCGGAATCGCAGCGCCGGCGCGGGCGTGCAGTTGACGATTGACGGGCGGTGAGGCGTTCCGCGCAAGCGCCGGCATCCAGTCCACGCCGGAGACGCACGCCACAATTCGCAGAGCCTCATCGCGGGCGTGTTGGGCGCTTCACGCCCACGATGAGCGAGACTTCGAGCGAATCGTGGGGTGCGTTTACGCCCACGATGAGGCTCTGCGAATCGTGGGATGAATTTCCTATGTTCGGCACTTGTCCGGCATCCCGTCCCCGCCTACGTTCCCCGCATGTCCGCGCCGTTCCGGTGGTTCCACATCGAGTTCAACACCTTTGGCACGTGGCTGCCGGGCGATCCGCGCGGTTTCCGCGACCACGATCATCGCATCCACTCCTCGGGCGATTACCGCAACCCGCCTCCTCCCGTCGAGCACCAGGCGCTGCACCGCTGGGTCTCGTCGCGAATGAGCCAGGCGGTGGTCATCCTCGCGCCGCTGCAGCGCTGCGAGGTCGGTCCGGTGCTGTGCGACTCGCTGCAGCGCCAGGGCATGCACGTCGCGGCGGTTGCGGTGAGCCAGAATCACGTTCATGCCCTTCTCGGCGCAGCGATGGATGAGAGCGCGGTGCGCAAGGCCGTGGGAAACTGCAAGCGCCGCGCCTCGCACGCGCTGCGGGCGGCGGTCCCGGGATCGCTCTGGCAGCGGAAGATCGGTGTGCGGTTCATGCGCGATGAGCGGCACTTCCGCAACGCACTGGCGTACATCCTGCGGCACGCGGAGAAGGGCGCGTGGGTGTGGAGCGAAGAGGGTGCGCGCCGAGATTGAGGAGAGGCGCTCCACGATTCCGCAGACGCACCCCACGATTCGCAGAGCCTCATCGTGGGCGTGGGGCAAAGTACACCTGCGCGAACGCATCCCACGATTCGCGGAGCCTCCTCGCGGGCGTGTTGGGCGCTTCACGCCCACGATGAGCGAGTCTTCGAGCGAATCGCGGAGTGCGTTCACGCCTGCGGAGAACAGAGCCGCCCCGGCGCGGGAAGCGCCGGGGCGGCGAGGACGATGTCCATCGAAGTGCGGCGCCGACTTACGGCAACTGCACGACGTTGCTCGTCGTGCACGGGTTGCCATCGGCCACGACCATCTGGATGTACTTGCCGCAGGCCGCGGTTCCGACGTTGGAACTGACCTGACCCGATCCGCCGGCGCCGGTGTTGCCGGAGTAGGCGAGTTGCAGGCCGGAGTTGCTCAGCCCGAGTGTCGTGCCACCGCACGCGCCGCCGGGAATCGTGAAGTTGCCGGTGCTGTTCGCCAGCGCGATGCCCATCGGGCGGCTGGGTGTGGCGCCGTTCCACGACACCGTGACGCGGCCGGGGCAGTCGCCGGCGACGCCCAGCCGCAGGCCGCCGGCCTCGAAGAAGGTCACATCGTCCATAACGTAGTAGCCGTGCGACCCGTTTACGGTGACGGTGTCGATCAGGCCGTTGTAGTCGGAGGCGAGCCAGGTCGGTACGCCTATTCCAACTCAAAGGACACTGCCGCAAAACAGTGCCCGATGCAATCAGTATCTCCCTCCGTCTTCAGTTCCACTGACGTGGCCTGACTCTCCACGTACGCTGAGATGTCGTCGAGCACATGGTCATACACGTTGGAACCACCGTCCGGCCCCAATAGCCCTCCCCACGCATCATCCTCTGCGTTCGTCCCGTTGAGAACCCCACTGACGTCGACATCGTTCACGTAAAGCCGATCGGCAAACTGCGAGTTGACCTTCTCTTGCCCGTCAAGCGCGTTCAAGAACAACGTCAGCGGCCCGCCGTCGTACGTCTCGCTGAACTGGAGCTCGAACGTCGTTTCGTTCGACACACCTGACGAGGTAGTCGACGTGTACCCCGCATAGACGTCGACGACCCGCGTTGGATCCCCCGACCTCTGATAGACAACAAGGATCGAGAACCCCTCGCCCCTGAGCAGTCCCACTCCGGCCCGCGATTTGTCGGTCGCGAGCGAAATTGTGTTGTCATCGCCGATGGAGATGACTTCGAGCGGAACTTCGGCGATGTAGGCAGCACCGTATGTGCTGCCCCCGGGAAGCGGACAGGTACACCCCTCACACTGCGAGAACCAGCACAAATCGGGACTCCCGTACCCGACTCGTTCCCCCTCGACCTCGGTGTCGTTGATCTCGATAGTGTCATCCGCAGGCACACCTGTGGGTGCCGGACACATAAGATAGCTCCAGCACGCGAACGCAGTCACAGGCTGCGCACCGGCGGGCAGTGGTGGAATAAACACGTCGAATGGTTCGGACTGTGGGGTGCCTCCCTGGTTCCCGTAGTTCACCCGTGTCGAGTTGCCCGCAACGACGAAGTTCGCCCCTGCAGCAGAGTAGGAGTAGAACGGAGTTGGGCCCAGCCCGGTCTCGTCGGGAGTGATCTGATGGTTCCGGATCACGGCAACGGACAGTCCCACGACCAACGATGCGAGAACTGCAATTGATGCCACGCTACACCTCCATCATTTTGACTCGTACGGATCAACGGACGACCCCGAAAGTCTGCTTGAAATGCGACGCGCATCAAGCACGATAAGAGCAGTCCGCTTGATCAACCTCCATAAGAAACCCGACGACGCATCCATCATATTCCGCAGAATCGACGAAATTTGACGTGCAGTTGCAAGTGCTTGCTAGATAATGAGATACGCAGCACAGGATGTCTCCATCCAGGGCATTCACACAGAATTGTGCCCTCGGGAACGTAGGTCTGCCAATCCCCGAGGGCACTTGAGCGATGCAAGTAGGACTCACATGCGGGCTCACAACCCCCGCACATTGGACGTCAGACACGTCTGAACATCAATCGCCTGGACGAAGATCCGGCCGCAAGCGATCGGGGGGACGGTGCCGCTGATCGTCGCCACGCCCTGCGCGTCGGCTGTGCGGGTGCCCACCAGCGTGGCGGTCTGGTTCAGGCCGAGGATCGTCCCGGCGCAGGGGTTGTTGTTGGGAATGCGCTGCGAGCCGACTCCAGTGGCTCGCACGAAGGCGACGGTCCCGCCCGGGGTGTTGCCGGAGGCGGTGAGCGTCATGCGGCCGGGGCAGGAGCCGGACGCGACGAGCGAAACCGGCGCGGTGAGGCGAATGAGCATGCCGGTGGACTCGAACGGCACGCCGGTGTTGTTCGCGAGCACGTAGATCTCGCCGTCGGCGTCCTGGCCCATGCCGAGGATGAAGAAGTCGATCTCGCCCCCGCCGACCATCTTGAACTCGTTGATCGCGCTATTCGAGTCAAGGTGGAAGAGGCGGCCGTCGTTGTTGAACTGCTGCGCGAACTCGGCGAAGACGTAGGTTCCGCGCAGCCACGGCATCGCGCTGCCGCGGTAGACGAAGCCGCCGATCACCGAGATGCCTTCGTCGTGGTCGTACTGCGCGATCGGGTCGGTCAGGCCGGGGTCGATCATCCCGTCGGGCGAGGCGGCATAACCCCGGGCGGCGCCGTTGCGCACGAAGCGGAAGGTGCCCTCGCGGAGGTTCCAGCCGAGGTTCTGACCGCTTTCGACGAGGTTGACCTCCTCGATGTGGTTCTGCCCGACGTCGCCGACGTAGCAATCGCCGGTCTGGCGGTCAAAGGAGAACCGGAAGGGGTTGCGCAGGCCGTAGGCCCAGATCTCGTCGAGGCCGTCGCGGCCCACGAAGGGGTTGTCGGCCGGGTTGCCATACTGCCCGTTGCCGGAGTTGTTGCCCTGCGGGTCGATGCGCAGCAGCGAGCCGAGGATCGTGTTGATGTCCTGCCCATTGCCCTTGCACCCGTGGCCGCGCACCGGCACGCCGAAGGGATCGACGCCCGTATCCTGATCGTCCGCGTTCCCGCCGTCGCCCAGCGCGATGTAGAGCATCCCGTCCGGGCCGAAGTTCAGACATCCCGCGTTGTGGTTGAACTGCGGTTGATCGATGCGCATCAGCACGCGCACGCTGTTGGGATCCACCGTGGCGTCCGGATTGGAGGGGTTGTTGACGCGCCACTCAGCGATGATGGTCTGGTGATTCGGATCGACGTCCGGGGGCATCGTCGTGAAGTCGGGCGGCGGGCCGTTCGGGTCGAACGGTTCCGACGTATACGTGTAGAGCAGGCCGTTGCTTGCGTACTGCGGATGGAACGCAATGCCGAGCAGGCCGCGCTCGTCAAACGTTCCCGGCCCGAAGATGCCCAGGCTCACGAGGCGTCCGCTGACGTCGTGGAAGACGCTCTTGGCGCCGGTGGCGAGGTCGACGTTCCAAATCGTGCCGACCTGGTCGGAGACGAACAGCCGCCCCGCCACTCCGGGGGCGTTGGTCGCCCAGTTCGGGGCCGTCATGCCATCGGCGACAAGCGAGAGGCCCAGCGTGTGCTCGCTGAGCGCGATCGACCCAGGGATGGGATCGGCGATCGGCGCCGGCTCGACCTGCCCGCGAATCTCCCCTCCGGGGAAGTTGGTCGTGTGGATGTTCGCGTACCAGAGCCCCTGGATGATCTGGTCGCGCTGGATGTTGGTCACCACCTGCGAGCCGACTTTCGGGCTGCCGGGCGGCAGGGGAATCACCACGCCGGCGCTCTGGCACAGCGGCGCCGCGGCGTGGAAGTGCGCGCCCGTCTCCGGCGCGCTCAGGCCCGAGTAGGAGAAGTTCCACGAGAAGAGGTTGTTGGAGAGGTCCAGCGTCGCCGTACCCAGTCCCGTCGCCGTCGAACTGTTGGGCGGAACCTCCTGCGAGCCGTCGAGCGTCAGGTTGAAGTTGAGCACCTGCGCCGGCGCAGCACCGCACGCGGCCAGCACGGCCGCAGCCGCCGCCGTCCGGATGAACGCCCCGAACGATCGTGTCGAGTATGCGAGTGTCATCGTCGAGCCTCTCTTTCTGAAGTTCCCTGAAGAAGTGTCGCGGGTGGAAGATCCCCATGCAATCGGATGATCGCGCAGCCACAGCATCTGAGAGGGCGGCCTTGCGCCCTTCGGTTGCCCCGGGCTCGTCACATGGAGGGAAGGATCCGCCCCGGCATCGCGTGTGGCGGCCGGGCCCCTCGCCCCTGTGCCTGTGCCATGTCGGCCCGTTCGCCCGGCCTTGCACGAATGAGGACGATTCGAGCGGTTTCGTCGGGTGATCCGGTCGTCCCGATGGATCGGCGGCGCTCAGCGCGGCTGCATGCGCTCGATGACGCGGCGCATGGCGTCGGCCTCGGCGCGGCCCAGGCCGGAGGCCTCGAGGTCCACCGACATCGCCGCGATCCAGAACCCGCCCACGGGCCGGTAGCCGCACTCTGCCGTCAGTCGACGTTCGAGGTCGGCCATGTGCCCCGCGCCGTAGACCACCGCGATCGAGGCAGGCGGTTGAGGCTGCGCCAGCACTCCCCTGAGGTCTTCGATGACGACCTTGTTGCGGTCCACAACGATGACGTGCATGAGATCGGCCATGCCCGCGGCAAGGCCGGGAGTGCGGCCGAGGTTCTCCAGGTCGGCGGAGCGCATCGTCTCGATGAGCATGAGTTTCGTCATCGCCGCCATGCGCGGATTGCGCTCAATCATGCCGACGAGGAAGCGCGCCACGCGCCCCGCGAACGAAGAACCGTCGAGGATCTGAAAGAGGATCGAGGCGTCGCCGCCGCGGGATGCAACGCGCTCCTGCACCTGGTCGATGGTGAGATCGCTGTTGCGGTGGTTTGGGCGGTCGTGGCGCATCGCTTCGAGTTGGAAGGCCAGCCCCAGCGCCCTGGCAAGGTGCGCCTGCAGGCCGGGATCGGCGCCCGTCTCCGCCGCGGTGAGGGGCGCCTGGTCGGCGAACGCGAGGTCGGCGTCGAATCCCTCGCCCCCCTCCGCGCCGTCGGCGCCGAGGCTGCGCAGCGCGTAGCCCTCGGCGGTGCGCTCGTACACGAGCGGTCGATCCCACGCATCGCGCATCGAGGAGCGCAGCCACTCGCCGTGGCGGCCCTCGCTCGCCTCGACGGCGGCCGCGAGTTCGTCGAGCGTCTGCGGCCACTGCCCGGTCGCCTCGCGCTGGCGGTGGAGCATGACCGCCACGAAGCGCAGGCCCGACTCCGTCCGCCGCACGCGCGCCGCTTCATCGTCGATCTCGACCGGCCCGACGCCGCGCGGCTTGACGCCCTCGAACAGGACGAGGTCTTGCGAGTCGAGGAACCGTTGCAGGACGGCGTAGAACTCCGCGTCGGCGATGTGCACCGCGCCCGCCAGCGCCACCGTCGGCCCTTCGCCGGTCGTCGGCGCAAAGAACCGCACCGCCATGTCGAGCCGCACCGTGGATTCATCGACGTCCACGACGCGCAGGTACGGGGCGGGAGCGGCTGGGTTCTCGCCCCGCTCGGCCGCCGGCGGCGCGGCGCCGAGCGAAAGGGCCATCACGACGCCGGCGATGCCGGTTTGAAACCCCGCTCGCAGCCGGAACTTCATTTCACTTCTCCGATCTCCCGGCGGTCGCGGACGGGGCCGACGCCGCGCCGTGCTGGGCCGCGGCGACGATCGCCTCCATCCGCCGGTAGGCGCGCTCGACGTGCCCCTTGAACATCATGTAAGGAAAGAGAGTCAGCAGCGCGATGATCAATCCCGCCGCGGTCGTGATGAGCGCCTCGGCGATGCCTCCGGAGATCTCGCGCGGGTCGGTGATCATCCGCGAAGTGCCGAGCAACTCGAAACTGTTGATGAGCCCCGTCACCGTGCCGAGGATGCCCAGCAGCGGCGCGGCGGTGATGATCGTCGAGAGCGTGGGCATGAAGCGCTCGACGACGGGACGCAGTTCCTCGACGCACTCGATGGCGACGGCGTCGGTCGCACGGTCGTCCAGCAGCCGCGCCGCCAGTTCGAAGTAGACCGAGGCCCGCGCCCGGCCGATGAGCCGCTTCGCCTCTTCCGCGTGGCCCGAACGCAGGGCGGCATTGAGGCGGTTGAGCCGCTCGCGCCGCGCGGGGCTGTGCAGGTGCGCCCAGAACCAGGCGCGCTCGAGGCAAAGCGTCACCGAAACGACGCTCAGCGCCAGCAGGGGCCACATGACCCATCCGCCGCGCACCATCAGAGATGAAAGCGTGTCGATCGCGCCGCCGAGCATCCGCGGATGATAGGGGTGGCGAGCGAGTCGGAGCGGCTGGCGAACACCTCACGATTCGCTCGATGGATCAGAATGCGCCCGCGATTCGCTCGAAGTCTCACTCATCGTGGGCGTTCACCTCCCACACGCCCACGATGAGGCTCTGCGAATCGTGGGGCGTCTAACGAATCCCCCGCAGCCAACGAACCCCCCGCAGCGCCCCCCCTCACTCCCGCCCCAGCCGCGCCACCCCCAGCGTGATCACAAACCCGGCCGCGATGAGGCCGAGGCTCGCCGCCACCTGCGCCGCCGTCGGGGTGAAGAACTCCACCGGCCAGTCATCGTCATCAATCGTGAGTCGATTCTCCTCCGTGACGACCTGTCCCTTGACGACCTGACCGGCCTGCGGCGGCACTCCCCTCTGAAAGGGCCACAACCCCACCACCGCGCCCAGCAGCAGGCCCAGCAGCAGCCCGAGCGTCGCCTTCTCGTAGCGGCGCAGGAAGAACTTGAGCAGCTGGCTCACCCCCGCGATCCCCGCCACCACGCCCAGCCCGACCGGGATGATCACGTGCAGGGACTGGAGCGCGAGGTTGAAGTCGCGCGGCGAGGCGTCGGAACCGAGCAGGCCGGTCTTGAACTGGTCGATCGCGGCGAGGATGGTGACGTATTGCCCGAGGACGAGCAGGAGGTATCCGCCGCTGACGCCGGGGAGGATCATCGCGGCGGCGCCGAGGACTCCGGCGATGAAGAGTGCGGCATAGTCGTGCGATCCCGCGCCGCCGCCCTCGGGCCGGACGAGCACGGTGCACACCATCACGCCGAATCCCGCCGCGACGGCCAGCCACGCGCGCCCCGGCATCGGCCGCAGCAGTCGCAGGAGGATCGGCGCGCCGCCGAGCGTCAGGCCGATGAAGAGGCTGTACATGACCCAACGGTGGCCGACGACGAGGTCCTTGAGCAGCCCGGCGCCGAGAGCGATCGCCACCGCCGCCGCCGCCAGAACGCTGCCGATCACCGACAGAGTCCGCGCGCGGAAGCGCAGCGTGGTGAGTTCGGCGACGCCTTCGATGACGCGCGGATAGATGCCGACGGCCAGAAGCATCGTCCCGCCGCTGATGCCGGGCACGAGGTTGGCCAGTCCCATGAGCGTGCCGCCGAAGGCGCTGCGCAGGACGAGGCCGGCCAGGCTGCCGTCCTTCTCCCCGTGTTCGCTCGATGCGCTCTTTTCTTGCATGGCCGGGTCGAGGATAGCGCGGCGGGGTGAGCGGCGCGGCCGGGCACGGTCGCGCCCCCGCCACGCTTCACCTCCGCGTTCATCCGGATATCATCGACCGGATTCGGGCCGGAGGAACGCATGAACGTGCTGGTTACGGGCGGGGCGGGGTACATCGGCTCCCACGCCGTCAAGTCGCTTCGCCTCGCCGGGCACAAGGTCGTCGTCGTCGACAACCTCAGCCGGGGGTTCCGCGCCGCGGTCACCGGCGGCGTCCCCCTGGTCGTGCATGAACTGGGCGACTGGGAGCACATTCGCCGCATCCTCAAGGGCAACCGCATCGAGTGCGTCATGCACTTCGCCGCCCTCGCCTACGTCGGCGAGTCCGTCAACGACCCCCTGCGCTATTACCGCAACAACACCGCACACGCCCTCGAACTCCTTCACGCCATGCGCCTCGTCGGCGTGCAGCGATTCGTCTTCTCGAGCACCTGCGCGACCTACGGCGAGCCGGGGCCAGAGCACATCCCGATCACTGAAGACTGCCCCCAGCAGCCCATCAATCCCTACGGCTGGTCCAAGTTCTTCGTCGAGCGCGTCCTCATCGACTATTGCAGGGCCAACCCCGATTTCTCCTGCGCCATTCTCCGCTATTTCAACGTCGCCGGCTGCGACCGCGAGGGCGACATCGGCGAAGCCCACAACCCCGAGACCCACCTCATTCCCCTCATCCTCCAGGCCGCACTCGGCCAGCGGCCTCACGTCGAGATCTACGGCACCGACTACCCGACACCCGACGGCACCTGCATCCGCGACTACATCCACGTCGAAGACCTCATCGACGCGCACCTGCTGTGCATGAACAACCTCGCCCCCGGACGCCGCTTCATTTACAACCTCGGCATCGGCCGCGGGCTGTCGGTGCGCGAGATCATTGCCTCGGCGCAGCGCGTCACCGGCCGGAAGATCAAGGTCGTGGAAGGGCCGAGACGCCCCGGCGATCCGCCGAGCCTCTTTGCCGACCCCTCGCGCATCCAGCGCGAACTCGGCTGGACCGCCAAGGTCACCGACATCGACGCCATTATCGAATCGGCGTGGAAGTGGATCTCACGAAATCCGCGCGGGTATACGAATCAGCATCCCGTCGAATGAGGCGCAACAGCGCCCCGCGTCTCACCCGCATCTGCTCCCCGCTTGCGTCTTCGCCTTGCGCAGCAACTTTCCGATGGTCATGCACGAACCTCCACGGCACATCGAGTGGGTCGGCGACGCCGCGACGGGCCACCTGCGACTCCTCGATCAGACGCGCCTTCCAGCGGAGATCGTCTGGCTCGACTGCCGCAACGTCGAGTCCGTCCGGCGGGCGATCCACCGCCTGAGCGTGCGCGGCGCGCCGGCGATCGGCATCGCGGCGGCCTACGGCTGCGTGCTCGGCGCGCAGCAGCGCGACGCGGTGGCCGGCTTCGAGGCTGCGGCCGCGCATCTCGCCACGAGCCGCCCCACGGCCGTCAACCTCTTCCAGGCGATCGACCGCATGAAGCGCTGCGCCGCCGGGGTGGGCGACGATGCCGCCCTGCCGCGGCGCCTGCTTGAAGAGGCGCAGGCGATTCACGAGGAAGACCGCGCCGCCTGCCGCGCCATCGGCGAGCACGCCCTCGCTCTGCTTCGCGAACTCACGGACGATCGCCTCGCCCTTCTCACGCATTGCAATGCCGGCGCCCTCGCCACGGGCGGCATCGGCACCGCCACCGCGCCGATGTACCTCGCCGCCGAGCAGCACCTGCCCATTTCGGTCTTCGCCGATGAGACGCGACCGCTTCTCCAGGGTTCACGCCTCACCGCCTGGGAACTCGCGCAGGCCGGCATCGACGTCTCTATCATCACTGATTCCGCCGCCGCGACCGTCATGAATCAGAAGTGCATCGCCGCGGTCATCACCGGCGCCGACCGCATCGCCGCCAACGGAGACGTCGCCAACAAGATCGGCACCTACGGCCTGGCGGTCCTCGCGCGCCATCACGGCCTGCCCTTCGTCGTCGCCGCTCCGACGACGACCATTGATCTCAACTGCGCCTGCGGCGAGAAGATCCCCATCGAGCACCGCGCCGCGGAGGAGATCACGCAAGGCTTCGGCCGCGCCACCGCCCCGCCCGGCGCCGCCGCCTTCGCTCCCGCCTTCGACGTCACCCCCGCCGACCTCATCACCGCGATCGTCACCGAACGAGGCGTAATCCGCCCCGTCACCGCCGCCGCCCTTGCTGCACAGTTTGACTCATGCTGAAAGTTGGGTGCCCTGGCGTCGCGCTTCCCTGGCCTGAGTCCGCCGAAGGCGCGCCGCTCTGCCGAGCAGGCAGGTGGAACCGAGCGCCCGCGAATGTTCGGTCATAGCCAGGCCAAGCGCCAGGCCATGCCACACCAGCGAGTCGCGTCCGGATCAATGATCGCCGCGTCGCTCGTGACGCTCACTCCCGCCGTCCGGCGGCGCCGAAGCGCCCGCAGCGCTCACCAGCAGCGGCTGACCTTCCGCCGTCACGAGCAGCGCCGCCTTCGGCGCCGCCTCAGCACGCTGCTCGCCGCTGCGCTCGAAGGCGCGGATGAGAGCCGTCGCCCCGCCTGCCTCCCACGCGAGCCACAGCCGCCCGCCGCCGGCAACCGCGTTGTGACGCGCTCCGTTCCCCAGATCGCTCGCCGCCGCGAACGTCGCGCCGCCGTCCGTGCTCGTCGCCGAGCGGATCGTCCCCTCGCGCGTCCAGGTGAGCGCCACGGTTGTCCCCGCGCGATCGACGGCGATCTCCGGCCCGTTCATCGGGCAGCCCTGCAGCACCCAGTTGTCGGCGCTGGCGATCGCGCCGGTGATCGCCCCGTCCACGCCGAGCCGCGCGATGCAGATCTCCTTCACGTTCGCTTCGCTCGTGCGGTATCCCACCCACACATTCCCCGATCCGTCGAACGCGAGATCGGGCGTGCAACACACGCACGCGCCGAGCAGGTCCGCATTCACTTCGACGACCGGCTCAAACGTCTGCCCCCCGTCGCGAGAGAGTCGCACGTGCAGCGGAGCGGCGAGTTTGTCCTCCCCGCGCCCCATCACGGCCGTGTCCGTCCAGGCAAACGCGACGAGCGAGCCCGGACCGCCGGCCATCGTCATCGTGTCGGCATGCCCCGGCGCATCGGCCGCCCTCGGCGTGAGAGGCGACCACGTCGCCCCGCCGTCCGTGCTTCTCGCGGCGCCGATTCCCCCGCCGCTGGGCCAGGACGCGACCACCGCCCCATCCGCCATCACCGCGACGAACGGCTGCCGCTCGCCACCCACCGTCGCGCGACGCTCGCCCGTCGGCAACGGCCGCGGCTCGCTCCACGACTCGCGCTGCCCGTCCGTCGTCGCGATGTAAAAGAGGTTCGAGGCCCCGCGCCCCGATTCGCTCCGGTTGCGCAGCGCGTACACCACGTGAACGCGGCCATCCGACCCGAGCGCCGCGTCCCACAGGTCCGCCTCGTGCGGGAAGCGCAGCACGATTGCCTTCTCACCCTCTCCCGTCACCGCCGGCGGCGCCCACCCCGAGAACACTCCCGCACACGCCATCGCCACCGCCCCGCCGGCCAGCACGCTGCACCGCATTTCCATCGGTCACCTCCACTCGACAGCCCGACCATCCGGGCCGTGGCGGGATGATACTCCGCCCGCCGCACAATCGGTTGTCCGCCTGCCCGTGGGATGCCGCGCTCCGACCTATGATTGCCGTTCCCACTCCTTCTCGGACCGCTCCCGTGCCCACTTCGACCGCCGACATCCGCAACCTCGCCATTATCGCCCACGTCGATCACGGCAAGACCACGCTCGTCGACCAGATGCTCCGCCAGTGCGGCCAGTTCCGCGACTCGCAACTGCGCGGCGAGCGCATCCTCGACAGCAACGACCTCGAGCGCGAGCGCGGCATCACAATCCTCGCCAAGAACATCGCGATCAACTACAAGGGCACCAAGATCAACCTCATCGACACCCCCGGCCACGCCGACTTCGGCGCCGAGGTCGAGCGCGTGCTCATGATGGCCGACGGCTGCCTGCTGCTCGTGGACGCTTTCGAGGGGCCGATGCCGCAGACGACATTCGTGCTGCGCAAGGCGCTCGAATACAAGTTGCGCCCCATCGTGGTGATCAACAAGATGGACCGGGCCGAGGCGCGGCCGGCGGAAGTGCTCGACGAAGTGCTCGATCTCTTCATCGAACTCGGCGCCGACGACGCCGCGCTCGACTTCCCCGTCGTCTACGCCTCCGCCGTGCAGGGCTGGGCCTCGCGCGACCCGGCGGCCCGGCCGGACCACATCGGCGAACTCTTCGACGCGATTCACGATCACGTCCCGCCCCCCACCGCCAACCTCGACGCCCCTCTCCAGATGCTCATCACCACGCTCGATTACAGCGACTACGTCGGGCGCATCGGCATCGGCCGCGTCTTCGCCGGCGTCGTCCGCTCCGGGCAGAGCGTCGTGGTCATTCACCGCGATGGCACGCGCTCCAACGAGCGCATCGCCGAACTCTTCGTCTTCGACGGCCTCGGCCGCGCCAAAGTCGCGGAGGCGCAGGCCGGCGACATCGCCGCCGTCGTCGGCATCGAGAAGGTTGACATCGGCAACACCATCTGCGACGTCGCCGACCCACGGCCGCTGCCGATGATCCGGGTCGATGAGCCGATGCTCCACATGACCTTCCGCGTCAACGACGGGCCCTTCATGGGACGCAGCGGCAAGTACGTCACCAGCCGCCACCTCCGCGACCGCCTCGAAAAGGAACTCCAGCGCAACGTCGCGCTGCGCGTCGAGCCGGGGGCGAGCGGCGATGAGTTTCACGTCTCCGGCCGCGGCATCCTCCACCTCTCCGTCCTCATCGAGAACATGCGCCGCGAGGGCTACGAACTCGCCGTCGGCAAGCCCAAAGTCATCTACCGCGAGATCGGCGGCAGGAAGTCAGAGCCGATCGAACTCTGCGTCGTCGACGTCCCCAACGAGCACGTCGGGCCCGTCATGGAACTCCTCGGCGGCCGCCGCGGCCTGTGCGTCAAGATGGAAATGGGCGAGCAGCGCACCTACCTCGAATTCACCGTCCCCACCCGCGGCCTCATCGGCATGCGCTCGCGCCTGCTCACCGCGACCAACGGCACCGCCATCGTCCACCACAACTTCTACGAGTACGAGCACCTGCGCGGCTCCGTCCCCAGCCGCAGCAGCGGCGTACTCATCTCCTCCGACACCGGGCCGGTGACCGCCTATGCGATCGAAAACCTCGCCGACCGCGGCGCGTTCTTCGTCAAGCCCGGCGATGAGGTCTACGCCGGCCAGGTGGTCGGCGAGCACAACCGCGACAACGACATCGAGGTCAACGTCTGCCGCCTCAAGAAACTGACGAACGTCCGGGCGGTCTCGGCGGAGAAACTCGTGGTCCTCCGCCCGCCGCGCGAGATGACGCTTGAAATGGCGCTCGAATACATCGAGGATGATGAACTCGTGGAGGTGACGCCCGAGGCGATCCGCCTGCGCAAGCGCCTGCTGAGCGAAGCCGACCGCCGCCGCAAGGCCCGCCACACCCCCGCCCCGGCGACGCCGTGAGCGGCCAAAGCGAACAGCGAAGTCTGGTGTTCGGCGAAGACCCTCCCCTCACCATTCGGCCCTGCTCATGGCGTGATCGCGGTCGGGGCTCGGATCATCGCGAAGCGATGATCGGAACCGAGCCCCACGCGTCAGCACGGGTGTTGGATGTGGGCGAACCAACAGGTGACGACGATCGCCGAGGTGTCGGCGCGACCGGACCATTG
>WYBR01000111.1 GCA_011525805.1 Vicinamibacteraceae bacterium | reverse complement strand
TTGACGCGGGCGTCGGCGATGCGGCCGTAGGTCGTCTCGCGCCACTTGACGTCTTTGTACTCGCCGAGGAGTTTTGCGTAGTGGGGGTTGGGCGAGCCGTCCGGGAGGCGCGGGGCGCCGAGTTGGGCCAGGCCGAAGTGCGCTGCCGCTTTCACTTCGCGGTGGGGCGAGACCTCCAGCAGGCGCTCATAGAGGCCCTGACGCTGGTCCTTCGTGAAGACGTAGTAATACTCGACGAGCAGATCGAGGTGGCGCGAGCCCGGCTGGCGCTCGAGGAGGTCTTCGGCGAGGGGCATGGAGGTGGACTCCATCTTCCCCTCGTCGCGCAACCACCACGTCTGCTGGATGAGCCAAAGCGTGGCGCGGGCTTCGGACTCCGTGCCGCGATGGGCCTGCGCGAAGGCCTCGAACCGCGGTCGAAACGCGCGGTACCCCTCGCCGAACTTGAGATCGGACTTCTCATGCTCGGCGAGCAGGGCCTTGAGTTCGGCCTCGACGGGATCGCTCCCCGCCTGCCGCGCCGCGGCCGGCAGCGCGAGCACGCCGATGAGCAGAAGGGCGAGCGGTGCGGCTGATCTCATGACGTCGCTCCTTGTGTTGCGCGAATGGTATGCGGCCGGGCACGGCCGCGTCCCGTCACCTGCGGGCGCTACGCCAGTCGGCTGAGCATGGCGGCGGCGAAGGTGAGGACCAGGAAGAAGCCGCACATGTCGGTGATCGTCGTGAGAATCGGGCCGGAGGCGAGCGCGGGGTCAAAGTTGAGGCGCTTGAGCACGAGGGGAACGGATCCGCCGATGAGCACCGCGACGACGGTGTTGAGCGTCAGCGCGCCGCCGACCACGAGGCTCAGGTAGACGTTCTGCCGCCAGGTGAAGGCGACGAGGCCGATGAGCAGCCCGAGCACCAGCCCGTTGAGCAGCCCGAGAAACACCTCTCCGAGAAGCGCGCGGCGGACCTCGACGGGGCGGATCACGCCCAGCGTCAGTTCGCGCATACTCACCGCGACGGCCTGGTTGCCCGAGCAGCCGCTCATGTCGGAAATGATGGGCAGGAAGACCGCCAGCGCGATCACGGCTTCGAGCGTGTCCTGGTGGAGCGCGATGACGCCGGCGGCGAGGATGTTGAGCAGGATGTTCACGCTCAGCCACGAGAGGCGCCGGCGCGAGCGCAGCAGAAGCGGCATCGAGCGCAACTCGTCGCCGCCGACGATGCCCTGCGACCGCAGGAAGTCCTTCTCGCGATGGGTGGCGACGGCGGCGTCCACAGCCGAGCGCTCGACGACGCCGACGAGCCGCCCCAGCGCATCCACCACCGGCGCGCCGAAGAAGCGGTGCTCGTCGAAGAACCCGACGAGGTCATCCAGCGCCGTCGCGTCGCGCACCGCCAGCGGATCGCGCGACATGATCTCGCCGATGCGCCGGTGCCGCGCGGTGAGGAGCAGGTTGCGCATCCGCAGCACGCCCACGAGCAGCCCGGCCTCGTCCGTCACGTAGGCGTACTGAATGTTGAAGTGCGAGTACTTTTCGGCGTTTCGGCCGAGGTCGTCGATGACGTCCCCGACGGTCGCCTCGGCGGGATACTGCACGTACTCGGTGATCATCAACCCGCCGGCGCTGTCGGGCGGGTAGGCGACGAGGCGGCGGATGTCGCTCGCCTCCGGCTCGGCGAGTTCGGCGAGGATCGAGAGCGCCTCACGGTGATCGAGCAGGCCGACGAGATCGGCCCGCTCGTCGCTGGGCAGTTCCTCGATGATCTTCGCCGCCGTCGTCGGGCCGAGGTCCCCGATCGCGCCGACCACCTGGTGCTCGGGCAGGAGGCTGAGGAGGTTCGCGGCCGACTCGGGATCGAGCAGTTCGAGCAGGCGCGTGCGGTGTTCGTCGGAGAGGCGCGTGACGGTGTGAACGGTCTCGGAGGCGTCGAGTTGTTCGAGCAGGGCGGCGCAGGCGCTTCCTTCCCCCGCCTCGCTCAGCGCGACGAGCCGCTGCGGCAGCGATTCCTTGTCCTGAAGTTCCATGCCCTGACGCTAGCGCGGCGGCCGGCGCGGGTTCACAAGCCCCAGAGGGCGCGCGAGGTCAGTCTCGATCGCGCCGCCGGCGGGTCTGGGACCACGATTGAGGAGGCAGTGATCCGGAATAACCGCGCTCCGCCGCGCGGTTCACTTTCGCGGACGCTGCGCGCCGCGGGTGGCGATCGCAGTACTCTGACCCACGAGGAGGAGGGTTCCATGTCGCGCCGAATCACGAATCGATGTTTGTGCCTTCGAATGCTCGCGGCCGCGTTGCCGGCCTGCCTCGCGCTCGCCGCCGCAGCGCCGGCGCAGCAGATCAACGTGGTCTCCGTCGAGCCGGCCTCGAACGCGCTCGACGCGCCGGTGGACGCGGCGATCGTGGTCACATTCGACCGCCCCGTCGATCGCGGCACGATCAACGACCGGTCTTTCTGGGCCTTCGGGCGCTGGAGCGGGCGAGTCGTCGGCTCCTTCTCCTTCTCCGACGGCGACCGCGTCGTGGCGCTGGCGCCCGATCAGCCATTTTCGGCGGGAGAGACGGTGATGGTGATTCTCTCGCACGACCTCCGCGGCGCGGGGGGCGAGCCGTTGCGGCCGGGCGGATACTCGTACCTCTTCTGGACCGCGGCGCAGCCCTCGGGGCTGCACTTCGAGACCGTCCAGACCCTCAGCACGCGCAGCAACCCGAACACACGCACCCGCGCCTACGGCGCGCTGGCGACGGACCTCAACGGCGACCGCTTCCTCGACCTGACGACGATCAACGAAGACTCCGCCGATCTGCGCGTCTTTCTCAACAAGGCGGAAGGGAACTGCGAGATGCACCCCTTCTCCGGGCCGTACCCCGTCAACCGACGCGCCAGCCCGAACGAGCCGAGCGACTTCAACCACGACGGCTTCGCGGACGTGTGCGTGGCGAACATCAGCACGAACACGATCTCGGTGCTGCTGGGCCGGGGCGACGGGACGTTCCAGCCGCAGACGCAGTACGCGGTGGGCGGCGCGCCGCGCGGCATCGCGGTCCTCGACGTCAACGGCGACGGACACATCGACATCGTCAACACGAACTCCAGCAGCAGCAACCTCTCGATGCTGCGCAACCTCGGCGACGGCACGTTCGCGCCGCCCGTGTACTTTGAGGGCGGCGGGGCGGGCGAGTACGCCCTCGCCGCCGCCGACATGAACGAGGACGGCCTGCTCGATCTCGTCGGCAGCGCCGCCAACTCCTCGCGCATCGTCGTGCTCACCAACAACGGCGACGGCTCGTTCACCCTCGCCTCGACGCAGAGCAGCGGCGGCTACACGTGGATGATCGCGCTGGGAGACGTGAACGGCGACGGGCACGTCGACGTCGCCGGGTGCAACGCCTTCTCGCCCGGATCGGGCGCGATTCTCCTCGGCGACGGGGCCGGCTCGCTCGCCCCGCCCGTCAGTTACATCACCGACGAGTTCCCCCTCGCCACCGACCTCGGCGACCTTGACGGCGACGGCGATCTCGACTGGATCAACTCGAGTTTCAGCGGCGACTGGAGCCTCTACGTCAACGACGGCTCCGGACGCTTCCTCTTCCACCGCGAGTTCCCCGCGTCCAGCGCCGCCTCGTGCGCCACGATGTACGACGGCGACAACGACGGCGACCTCGACCTCGCCCTCATCGACGAACTCGACGACACCGTGCAGATTCTGCGACAGGTGGAGGCGGGGACGCGGCCGGGGCTGGCTCTCGTCGGCGGCTGCCCCGGCGCCGTCGTCGTCGCGGTGACCAACGGAGCGCCCGGCACGCGGGCAGCGCTGGTTCACGCCGCCGGGCGCGGCGCAGCGCGCGTGCCCAACGGCCTGCCCTGCTCCGGCACGGTGCTGGGCCTGGACGGCTCGGCGCGGCGAGTCGCCACGCTGCGCTTCGGACCCGACCGCGTCGCCAATGTCAACGCGACGCTGTCGAGCAACGCCTGCGGAACGTGGCTTCAAGCCGTGGCCTTGACCGGCTGCGAGACGAGCGAAGTCGTTGAGGTGCGCTGAGCGTCGCGCCGCGCTCACCAGGCCGAAGCGCCAGCGAGGACGAGAGGCTTTGCTGCACGGGAGCGCGGAAGTCGCAAAGAAGGGATTGAAGCGATCGACGCGACCTTGATGATGGAGCGATGCTCCCCCGTGGTGCGAAAGAATGGCGCCGTAGAGCATTGCGCCGACGTGCTCTTTGCGAACGTGCGAAGGCGCCCTCACTCGCGCGGGTGGCATCGATCGCCGTCGCTCGGGGCGGAGATCGATGTCGGGGGTGAAAGAGCAATCGTTCACCCCTGCCCGCCGCACTGCACTCTCGCTCAGAGCGGCGAGCGCGCAGTGGCACCCTCTTTCATGCGCGGGATGATCCTGAGCGCCGCCGCTATGGCTCGAAATAGGTGTCGAGCCAGTTGACGATTTCGAGGTTCGCCTCGAGCGCGTTGGTGGGGTCGT
Source organism: Vicinamibacteraceae bacterium (assembly GCA_011525805.1). Taxonomy (GTDB): domain Bacteria; phylum Planctomycetota; class Phycisphaerae; order Phycisphaerales; family UBA5793; genus UBA5793. The sequence goes on along the minus strand of WYBR01000111.1, from coordinate 44,878 downwards.
TGGGCAGGCGCATAAAGTCATGGCCCTCGTCGGACCAGACGTTGCCGTTGAAGGTCCCGCCCATCTTCTGCATCGTGGCGTGGAACTCGGTGACCATCGACTCGGGCACGACCTGGTCGAGCCGGCCGAAGATGCCGAGCACCGGCTCGCGGACGGCTTCGAGTGCGTTGGGTGTGGTGACGAGCGGGCCGTAGCAGATCACCAGCGCTTCGAGGTCGAGGTGGCGCGCGAGGGTGAGCGCCTGGGCGCCGCCGCGGCCCCAGCCGATCGCGGCGAGGCGGCCGGTGGGCTGGCGCCCCAGACGCACCTCGGCCTCGGCGACCGCGGCAACGACGTTGTCGACGACCGGTTGATCGAGCGTCTCGTTGAGCAGTTCAGAGAGGTCGGGGCAGAGAACGTGGTAGCCGAGGCGCGCGTAACTGTCCGCCCGCTCGCGCAGCCATTCGTCGATGCCGCGCTCGTCGTGCATGAGCAGGAGGATCGGCGCCGTGCCGGGACTCTCGTGGTGGACGAAGTGGCCGAGCATGCTTCGGCTGCCCACGGCGTAGATGAGCAGCGACTGGCGGATCTCGCCGCCGGCGGGGACCTGGTTGCGCGGGTCGGGCAGGAGCGCGCCGCGCGGCCCGGGGGGCGGCTGCTCTTCTTTGGCCTCCTCTTCCGCGGGCTCCTGCGGTTGATCGGCCTTCTTATTGCCTTTGTTGCAGGCGGGCAGCGCCATCGCGACCGCCACGGCCGCGGCGAAGCACAGGGCGCGCAGACCAGAGGCGGACGACCGCGGCGCCGTCCTGCTCAACCACCCAGGGCCCGATGCAGCGCACCGCGAGGGGCATTCCACGTCGTCGTCGCGCGTCGTTCGTTTCATGACGATTTCACCTCGAGTGTGAGCCTGTGGGTAGATTCAGGGGCGGCGCACCGACCAGGTCGTCCCCTGCGCACTGTCCTTGATCTCGACGCCCATCGCGGCGAGTTCATCGCGGATGGCGTCGGCCCGCCTGAAGTCTCGCGCCGCCCGCGCGGCGCGGCGGTCCGTGAGGAGTTGCTCGACGCGGGCGGCATCGACCTCTTGCCGCTGCGGCGTCACGCCGAGGGCCGCGAGCAGCGCCGCATCCGCCTGCTCGGGCCGTTCGAGCACGCCGAGCACGCCGTCGAGGCGGCGCATCAGCGCCGCGTCGGCGCGCGAGGGCTCCTCCACGCCGCCGATCCACTTGTTCACGGCCCCGAGCGCGCCGGCGATGTTGAGGTCGTTGTCCATCGCCTCCGCGAACTCGCCGACCACGCTCTCGTCGGCCGGGCGGTCCGAGGCGCTCGCCTCGCCTCGCTCGACGAACGCGCGCCAGCGCGCCGTCATGCGCTCGGTGTCGCGCAGCCCCTGGAAGGTGAAGTTGGCGTTGGAGCGGTAGTGGGTCTTGATGAGTTCCAGGCGGATCGCGGCCGGCCCGTGGCCAGCGGCGAGCAGGTCGCGCAGGGTGAGGAACGTGCCCTTGCTCTTGCTCATCTTCTCGCCTTCGACGAAGAGGTGGCGCGGGTGGAACCAGTGCCGGGCGAAGAAGCGCTGGCCCGTGGCGCCGCAACTTTGCGCGATCTCGCATTCGTGGTGGGGGAAGATGTTGTCCTCTCCGCCGCTGTGGAGGTCGATGGTCGGCTGGTCGCCGCCGGCGAGCAGATCGAGCGCCATGGCGGAGCATTCGAGGTGCCATCCGGGGTATCCCTCGCCCCACGGGCTCGGCCAGCGCATCAGGTGCGTCGGGTCGGGTTTCCAGAGCATGAAGTCGGCGGGGTGCTTCTTCATCGCCTGGTTCGCCTCGTCGATGCGCCCGCCGGCGCCGCTGCGGAGTTGCTCGAGCGTGTTTCCCGAGAGGCGGCCGTACTCCGGAAAGGACTGCACGTCGAAGTAAACGACGCCGTCGGCGGCGACGTAGGCGTGGCCGCGCGCGATGAGGCGCTGCGTCAGGGCGATCATCTGCGCGATGTATTGCGTGGGGCGCGGCATGAGGCGCGGATCGCGCTGAACCTCGCTCGCCACCTTCAGCCCCAGCACGCGCGCGTCGGCGAGGAAGGCGTCGGCGTAGTAGGAGCCGACGGCAAGGGGATCGCTGGGATCGAGATCGACGCCCGCGGGAAGCGTGCCCGCCTTCTTGGACTCGAGCAGGCGCTGGCGCGCGACTTCGAGTTTGTCCGGCCCGCCGCCGTCGGCCGCCTCGTCATCGACCATGTGGCCGACGTCAGTCATGTTCATGACGTGGCGCACCGAGTAGCCGCTGAATTCAAGGTAGCGCCGCAGGAGGTCGGCGGCGAGGAAGGAGCGGAAGTTGCCGATGTGCGCGAAGTCGTAGACCGTCGGGCCACAGGAGTAGAACGTCACGCGCGGCGGATGGGCCGGGCGGAACGGTTCGATCGAGCGCGTCAGGGTGTTGTAGAGGCGCAGCGCCATGCGCATGACGGTACGGGGCGATGGTCCGCTTCTCCACACGCCGGCCGGGTCGCCCTCGCGCCGGCCCCGCGCTACCGGCCGAGGAGGATTTCGTTGGTCGCCTTCATCGCCGGCTCCATCGCAGCCGTGACGGCCGCCACGTCCGCGACGAGCGGATCGGGGATGAGGTACTTGCGGTCGACGCGGACGCTGAGCGAGGCGCCGTTGGGCAGGATGGGCATGTTGTGCGAATCGCTGCGCAGGAGCAGGGCCTGGCACCAGTCGCCGAGGAGGAACTCGGCGAAGAGGATGGCGTCGAAGTTGTGGGGCCGGCCCGCGACGAGGCTGACGGTGTTGGGGATGAGCAGGGTTCCTTCGCCCGGCCCGTCGCCGTGGCGCGGAAAGACGAGTTCGACGTCATATCCGTTGCGCTGCGCGGCCCAGACGTCGTCGGTGTCGGTGAGGGCGAGGTCGGCCAGGCCGTCTGCGACGTCGCGCACCGCCTGGGAGTTGCTGCGGACGATGCGCAGGCCGTTGGCGCGGAGGTCGCGCAGGAAGGCGGCGGCGCGCTGCTCGCCCCAGAGTGCGAACCAGAGCGCGACGTGGCCGCGCGTCGTGCCATAGTTCGGATCGGCCATGACGATCCGCCCCTTGAAGCGCGGTTCGGCGAGATCGAGCCAGCGGACCGGAGGGTCGGAGACGCGAGCGGGCGCATAAGCGACCACGCGGGCCCGCGCGGAAAAGCCGTACCACCGCCCCTGAGCGTCCCGATGCGCCGCCGGCCAGTCCTTCACCATCTCATTCGTCCACGGCTCGAGGAGACCTTCATCCGCCAGTTTCTGCGTCAGGAAAACCTCACTCGACCAGAAGACGTCGCACTGCGGATCGCGGCGCTCGGCCCGGAGGCGCTCGACGAGTCCGGTGGTCTTGGTCGCCTCGGTGTCGAAGCGCGGCACGACGACTACGTCGGGGTAACGCCGCGCGAACTCCGCGAGCACCTGCTCGGCGTACTCCTGGTCGGCGCTCGTGTAGACGACGACGGTGCGCTCGGACGGCCGGCGCGAGCAGCCGGGCGCGATCGCCGCCGCCGCGGCCAGCGCCGGCAGCAGCACGCACCGGCAGAATACTTGCGCGCCTCGGGACATGCGCCGCTCCGGACTGAAGGCACGAACTGCGCGGCTTCCGCCGCCGCGTCGCCCATCATATCAGCCCGAATCGCTCGAGAAAGTCCTCAGAACACCCAGCCGGCAATCGTGATCAGACCGACCCAGAAGACGCTGCTGATCGCGACGATGATCCCGCCGGCCAGCCACGCCGGGAAACGATCGATCGGATCGCTCAGGCCGTCGAAGTCGCCCGCGCTGCGCGGATCGTCCGCCAGGGCCTCGGCCGCGCCCGCGATTGCCAGGTCGCTCAGCGCACCTCCAAGGGATGTGCGCATCGCGTCGGCGGGAGACTGGGGGGGTGAGGGGAACATGCGCGGGCCTGCCCCTCCCTTCGGTCCGTCCGCGGCGGATCTTGAGACCCTCCCTCCCGAACGAACTCCGATCGCTTCGCGCAGCCGATAAGGTCGCCACAGAACGCCCGGCGCCGGAAGTCGGCTACGCCGGGCCGCGTTCCAACCGCTCGAACTCCGACCAGTACTCCGGGAAAGTCTTCGCCACGCACGATGGATCGGCGATGCTCACGCCGGGTCGCACGAGGCCGGCGATGGAGAACGCCATCGCCATGCGGTGGTCGTCGTAGGTCTCGATGCGCACTTCGTCGTGCCGCTGCCGTGCGTCGGCGGCCGGCTCAATGACGAGCATTTCGTCATCCTCGATCTCGACGCCTGCGCCGAGTTTGGTCAGTTCGGCTCTGAGCGCGGCGAGGCGGTCGGTCTCCTTGTGCCGCAGTGTCGAGAGGCCGCGAAGGACGGTCTCGCCCCGCGCGAAAGCGGCGACGACGGCGAGGGTCATCGCCGCATCGGGCATCGCGGCGCAGTCGAGGTCGATGCCCCGCAGGGGTTCGCTCGGGCCGAGGACCGTGATGAAGTCGCGGCCGTAGGTCAGGGCCGCTCCCATCTCATGCAGCGCATCGGCGAATCGCACGTCGGGCTGGAGCGAGCCTTTGCCGAGGCCTTCGATCGTGCAGGCCGAGCCGGGGCACAGCGCCGCGGCCGCGAGGAAGTAGGTGGCGCTCGAAGCGTCCGGTTCAATCGCCATCTCCGCTCCGGCGTATCGGCCGGGGCGGACGACAATGCGGTCGAGGTTCGGCGTGGCGTCGATCGTCGCGCCGAAGGCGGACATGCAACCGAGCGTGAGCGCCACGTAGCCGGGCGAGGTGAGCGGCCCGGCGATGCGCAGCGTGAGGCTCTCGCGCATGAGCGGCGCGATCATGAGCAGCGCGGAGATGAACTGGCTCGAAAGGGTCGCTCCGACCTCGACCTCGCCGCCGCGCCAGAGCGTCGGATGGATGCGCAGCGGCAGGCGGCCGTCGTGATGCACGAACTCGATCGTCGCGCCGAGGCCGCGGAGAATCTCGACGAGTTGAGAGATGGGCCGCTCGCGCATGCGGCGGTTGCCGTCAATGATCACGGGCGCATCGGCGAGGGTGCAGGCGGCGGTGAGGAAGCGCACGGCGGTGCCGGCGTTGTGCAGGTCGAGGGCGCCGCCGCCGCGCAGGTTCCCGGCGCTGCCGTCGATCGTGAGTTGCTCCCATTGCCCGCCCTGCTCCTCGGCGCGGATCTCGACGCCCAGCGCCCGCAGCGCTTCGACCATGACCTGCGTGTCATCCGCCCGCAGCGGCCGCCGCAGGATCGACTGCCCCTGCGCCAGCGCGGCGAGAAGCAGATACCGGTTCGTCAGGCTCTTCGAGCCGGGCGGCGTGAGGGAAACGCGGAAGGGGGCGCTCAGCGGCTCGATCGGGCGGGCGTCGTCGCTCATCGGGGATCGCACTTGCATCGCCGCGCCCCGCTATCCCTTGCGGAACACCGCGACGACGTTCTCGACGGGGACGACGAAGAGGCGGTTGTCGCCCTCGAAATCAACCGGAATCGCATCCTTGGGGTTGAAGAGCACGCGGTCGTACTGGCGGATCGGGTAGTCCTCATCGTGCTCGACCTGCGCGCTGACCGCGACGATGCGCCCCGTCAGTGTGGGAATCTCGATCTTGTCGGGCAGGTGAATGCCTGACTTGGTCTGCTTGCGGTCTTCATCCTTGCGGATCAGCACGCGCGCGCCGATGGGCTCGACGATTTCGATCGCCTTGTCGGCGGTCTGCTTGGGAGATTCCTTTGATGCCATGCGGTGATTGCGCCTCCGCTTCGACTATAGCATTGAATCGAAGCGAAGACGCAAGCGGCTTTCAAGGCGAAGACGCAAGCGGCGGACGCGCAAATCGACTACGATGAAGCGATCGCGCAATCGTGATTTCAAGGAGCCGCCGTGGACGACCTTTCCGCTTCGTTTCTGACTCGACTGGCCGCCCATGACCCGCAGGCGGCGGAGATCATCGGCGCCGAAGCCCGCCGGCAGGAGACGACCCTCGAACTCATCGCCTCCGAGAACCACGTCTCGACGAGCGTCATGCACGCGATGGGCACGTGCCTGACCAACAAGTACGCCGAGGGCTATCCGGGCGCTCGCTATTACGGCGGGTGCGAGTTCCACGACCGCATCGAGAACCTCGCCCGCGACCGGGCAAAGCAACTCTTCGGCTGCGCGTACGCCAACGTCCAGCCCCACAGCGGGGCGCAGGCGAACATGGCTGTCTTCATGGCGATGATGGAGGTCGGCGACACCTTTGCCTCGCTCGTCCTCAAGGATGGCGGGCACCTCAGCCACGGGATGAAGATCAACTTCTCCGGCCGCTACTTCAAGCCGGTTCACTACCCGCTCATCTACGACGAAAGCAATCCGCGCTTCGAGCACATCGATTACGACGCCATGCGGGCCGTGTGCCTCGAACACCGGCCGAAGATGATCCTCTGCGGCTACTCGGCCTATCCGCGCACGATCGACTTTGGCAAGTTCCGGGCTGTTGCCGATGAGTGCGGCGCGATTCTCATGGCCGACATCGCGCACATCGCGGGCCTGTGCGCGACGGGCGCCCATCCGTCGCCCTTCCCGCACGCGCACATCGTCACGACGACGACGCACAAGACCCTGCGCGGGCCGCGCGGCGGGCTCATCCTCACCAACGACGAGGAGATGAGCAAGAAGATCGACAAGGCGCTGTTTCCCGGCGTGCAGGGCGGGCCGCTCATGCACATCATCGCCAGCAAGGCCGTCGCCTTCGGCGAAGCGCTCCAGCCCTCGTTCAAGACCTACTGCGCGCAGGTCGTGAAGAACGCCAAGGCGCTCGCGGCCGCGCTGGCGCAGCGCCGCTACCGGCTCTGCTCAGGCGGCACCGACAACCACCTCATGCTCGTCGATCTGCGAAAGCGCGACGCCAACCTCACCGGCGCCGATGCGGAGAAGTGGCTCGAATCGGCCGGGATCATCACCAACAAGAACGGCATCCCCAACGACCCGCGCCCGCCGAGAGTGACCAGCGGCCTGCGCCTCGGCACGCCCGCGCTTACGACGCGCGGCCTCAAGGAAGCGGAAATGTCGCAAGTGGCCGAGTGGATCGATCGCGTCCTCGGCGCCGGCGGCGATGCGGCGACGTGCGAGAAGGTGCGCGGCGAGATTGCGGAGTTCTGCAAGCGGTATCCGCTCGACCGCGAGCACTGAAGAGCGATGGCCGGCGCCGATCCGCTCCAGCGCGAGTTTGAGTTTTTCGCCACGGTGTGCGCTGAGTATTGCCCGCTCTACGCGGCGCTTTCGGCCCGCGTGGCGGAGGATGAGTTGGTTCGCTCCATGGCGCGCGGCGGGCATTCGCAGCATCCGCCCGCGAACCTGCTCTTCGGGGCCGTGCATTACCTGCTTCTGTGCGGCGTCGATCATCCGCTCCGCGCGTTCTATGCGACCGTCGGCGGTGCGCGACCGGCGGATGACGCGTGGCCTCACTTCCGCGATTTCTGCCTCGCGCATGAGCACGCGATTCGACAACTCGTGCGCGAGCGCCTGGTGCAGACGAACGAAGTCGGCCGCTGCGGCGTACTCCTCCCGGCGCTCGCTTGCGCCTTCGCCTCATTCGACGCGCCGCTGCACCTCATCGAAGTCGGCGCCTCCAGCGGACTCAATCTCTTCTTCGATCGGTATCACTACCACTACAGCAACGGCGTCGAACTCGGGCCGAACTCGCCGGCGCTGGTCGAGACGGAGTTGCGAGGCGGGATCGAGCCGCCGCTGCCGCCAGTCATGCCGGCGATCGCCGGGCGCCTCGGCATCGACCTTGCGCCGGTCGACGTGCTGGACGATGACGCGATGCGATGGATCGAGTCGCTCATCTGGCCGGACATGGTCGAGCGCCTCGTTTTGCTACGAGCCGCGCGCGACATCGCGAGGCGGTCGCCGCCGAGGATTCTCACGGGCGACGCAATGGACCTCGTGCCGGAGGCGTTCGCCGCGGCGCCGAGGGATGCGACGCCGTGCATCTTTCACTGCCACGCGATCTACCAGATGGATCGCGCATGGCGCGAGCGATTTGAGCACCTGCTCGCCGGCCTCGGTCGCAGGCGCGATTTCGCGCACGTTTCGCTCGAGTGGCTGCGCGATGATCCAGGGCCGAGGCTCCACCTCACCCTGCACCGCCGGGGCGAAGCGCCGCAGCGCACGCTTCTCGCGGAAGCGCATCACCACGGCCGGTGGATGCGCTGGGTCGCGCGCGCCGGCTGAAGCGGGCCGCAGGGAGCCGCCGAACGCTCAGTCGGCAAAGACCTCATCGATCAAGAGCGAAAACCCGGGCAGAAGCGGCTCATCGTCGAGCGCCTCGCCCGGGCGCCAGACGCGCACGGGGCGGTCCTTGCGGTACACGCTGATGGTGCGCCGCTGCGGGTCGGCGACCCAGACGCTCTCGCAGCCACACTCCAGCCACTGGTGCACCTTGTCGAGCACTTCGCTCGCGGAATCGCCGGGTGAGATCACTTCGACGGCCAGATCGGGCGGGCCGGGGAAGAACCCCACCGCTCTTCCCAGGGCCGTCCGTTCACGCCGCACGAAGGCGACGTCGGGCGCACGCAGGGTGTCGGGGTCTCGCTCGATGATGAAGCCGGTCTCGGCTCCCCCAGTTGCGCCCAGACCATGCGCCTCAACGTACGAGCCGACGAGTCGCCCGATTTTCAGCGCGATCTGGCCGTGCCTCCAGCCTCCAGGACTCATCATCACCAGTTCTCCGCGCCGCAGTTCGCACCGGCCGATGTCCCCGGCCCGTTCGAGTTGCTCGGCCGTCGTGATGTGGTGCGGGACAATCATGCACGGGATGATAGACGCGGCGAGCGCCGCGGAGCCCCTTTTGAGCCGGTGTCGGGCCCCTTCGGCGGGCGGCCGGCTGCATGGCCGTGGTTGGCGCTGTCCCCGCCGCCTGTATTCTGCGAGATTGAGGGTGGACGAGTCGGGTCGGCCCCGGCGCGCCCCGAGGGGCCCGCCCCGGGCGCCGATCGGGCAGCGTCCGCAAGGAGCGTCGTCATGAACGAGCAAGCGCCCTTTGAATCGCTGGATGGCCGGCGCCAGGTGGCCGCGATCGTTTTCACGGACGCGGCGAACTCGTGCAGCAGCATGGGGCAGGCGGAGCGCGAGACGGTGCTCCTGCTCGAGCGCGACTTTCGCGCCATGTCGCAGATCTGCGCCCGGCTCGGCGGGCGGGTCATCAAGACCACGGGCGACGGCCTGCTGCTCTCCTTCCCCAGCGCGCTGGCGGCGGTGCGGTTTGCGGTGCGGTCGCAGCAGCACTTTGCGTGCTCGTCCGCCGTCTCCGCGCCCCGGCGGAGCCTGCAGCATCGCATCGCGATTCACATCGGCGACGTGCTCGTGAGCCGCCGCGACATCATGGGCGAGGGAGTCAACATCGCGGCGCGGGTGCTCTCGGAGACGGAGCCCGGCGGCATCTGCATCACGCAAGTCGTGTACGACCTGGTCCACAAGCGCCTGGCGCTGCGCACCGACTGCCTCGGCGTGCGCGAACTGCGGAACATCGAGGATCGCATCGCGATCTACCGCGTTCTGCTCGAATCCAAGGCGCCGGTCCGCTTCGCGGCGCTGGCGCGCGTGGCGTTGGCGCTGCGGCGGCCGTTTCGAGGTTCGCGCGGCAGCGGCGCGCTCGCGAGCCTGTCGCTCGCGTCGCTGGCGGCGGCCGGACTCGTCGCGGGCGCCTGCTGGCAACTCTCGCACGCTCGCGCGAGGGCGGACCTGCCCCCGCGGCCGCCGGTGCGCGCCCAGGCGGAGCCTCAGCCGCGGCTGGCGCCGCGGGCGGTTGATTCCGGCCGGCGCGACTCGCGGCCAGCCGGGCCGCTGCCCGCGAGGCTGCCGGCTCGCCGACCGGAGCGGTCGTGAGGCGGTCCGTGCGCAGCGGCACGCGCGGCGCGTGAAGTGAAACCGTTCCGAACTTCGAGTTCCGGACAAGTGAAGGGGCGCCCGAGGTCGTTTGACCTCGGGCGCCGCGCTGGCCGGATCGCTCGGGCGATCGGGTGCATCCGGGACTCAACGCCACACGTTCGTCGCCTCGGTCTCTTCGACGTTGCGCGTCAGGTTGTCGCTCTTCATGGACACCTTGAAGCGAACATCGCCCGGAGTGACGTTCCTGACCGTGACGCTCCAGACGGCCTGGCCCTTGGGCGCGAGTTGCGCCAGCGGCTGGAGCGTGATGACGTTGTCGGCGACGCTGCCGCTCGTGGCACCGCTCACGGAGACGAACTGCTGGTTCTCTTCGAGCGTGCAGACGAGGCGGATGTTGCGGTCCACGGCCGAGCCCTGGTTGGTGACGGTGATCTGGTAGGTCACGTTCTCGCCGACCTTGATCGGGTCGGAGAGGTCCACGACTTCCAGGAGGATCGCCGGGATGCCGCGCACGGCCGTGTCCGTGCTCGCGGTGACGGCTTGGGCGCAGTAGGCCTTGGCGGTGGCAACGCCGCGGATCGAGACGGGCTGATCGCCGCGAAGGGTGAGCGTGACCTTTTTCGAGGCGCCGACGGCGAGGGTGCCGAGTTTCCAGAGAACCTTCCCGCCCACGGCTGACGCGTTGTCGGAGGCGTTGACGAGCACGGCGCCCGTCGCGACCGCCTCTTCGAGCACGGTGTCGAGGGCCGCGGCGTCTCCGGTGTTGGTGACGGTGATCTCGTAGGTCAGGGGAACGGAGATGTACGCCTCCGTCGGTCCGGACCTGGTGATCTTCAGCGCGGGTTCGCGCACCAGGACGGAAACAACGGACGACTCCGCCTTGAGGCCGTCGTCGCTCGTCGCCGTGGCGAGATTCTCGAACTTGCCCTTGGATTCGGCCTTGGCGCGGAAGGAGTAGCGCTTGACCTCGCCGGCAGCGAGAGTGCCGACCGCGGCTTCAAAGGCATTGCGGCCCTCGACGGTGAGGAGGCCGCGGGGAAGGGCATCGACGACCTTGACATTGGACATCGTGCCCGTGCCGGTGTTCGAGACTTCGATGTTGTAGACGATCTCGTCGCACCGGATGACTTCGGCGGGACCGGTCTTGACGATCTTCAGCTGCGGGGCGACGACGGGCACGTTGGCGCAGAATGCCGTGGCGTAGGTGACGCTGGCGCAGGCGCCGACGGTGCCCTCGGCGGTCGGCGTGGCGCTGACCAGGATGGATTTGGTCTCGCGCGGCGCCATGGACCCGAGCATCCAGGAGACGCGGCCGCCGCTGGTCGTGGCCGTGGGGTTCGCGGAGTAGTACTCGAGGTTCTTGCCGAAGTCCTCGTAGAGCACGACGCTCTCGAGGGTGTTGGTCGTCAGGTTCGTGACGAGGATCTTGTAGTTGAACTTCTGGTTGAGCCTCGTCTCGTTGGGCATGCCCTTCTCGATGCCGATGACGCTCGTGAGCGGATCGCCGGTCGGGAAGGCCATGGCGGACCACCGCAGGGAGCGGTCGTCCTTCATGGTCGGCCACCAGTGAGACGCGGCGCGCGCCACGGGCGGGGGCGCGGCCGGCTGCGGCGCCGGTTCGGCGGGCCGCGTCTGCTGGGCCTGCGCGGCGGGCGGTGCGGGTTCAGGCTCCGCGTCGGTCTCGCGATACCAGGGGACGACCATCCAGCGGTCGTCGCGCAAATCGGCGCCGCGCTCCGACTCGCATCCGATGGTGAACGCCAACGCCAAGGCGCCGCTCGCGCCGACGAGGTTCTTCCAACTGCACTTCTTCCTGTTCATCGTGACACACTCCTTAAACTCCTGTTGGCGCATCCCGGCCGGCGTCGAATCAGGCGGTTGGGTAATGCGCTCGCTCGCTCGCGTCGCCGAAGCAACGAGCGTCGACGGGTTGAGCATGTGCTGTTCCTGGACACTTCGAGTCCCTGTGACTGTGCCGGGCGGTGCAGCATCGACCGCCTCACCCGTGTGATGCTGCCTCAGGCAGGAAGGACGTCCATAGGGGAAAGCAACCCGGTGTCTGAAGAAGCCGGGCGAGGGCGTGAATCGGTCGCGGCGCAACTCGCTGCGCCGGCTGGGAATGGAGCGGTCCGGCGACGCGGCGGGCGCCACACTTCCAGCGGAGATGGACGACAAAGACAGGGAATCCGCACCGCATCCTGCTCAAGGGGCAGGCCGCGAAAGTGCGAGAACGCGGCGAGGCCGTTGGCAGACTCCGCCTCAGCGCGCCGGACGGCGGCACGTGGGTCGGAGTGGCGCCGACGGAATTCGGCAGTGTCAAGCCGCGTCCGGCGAGGGCGATTCTCCGTCAGGCGGCCGACCGCGCCGTGTCATGCCGCGCTGGCGTGCTCCACGGCTGTCAGCGCCGTCATGACGTCCCGGCAGATCGGGAAGACCCGGTCGAGGCGCGTGATGCGGAAGAGATAGGCCACGTTGCCGTCGGCGTTGACGAGGGCGATGCGCCCGCCGCCGCGCGTCTGCTGCATCTGCGTGAGCATCTCGACGAGCACGCCAACGCAGACCGAGTCCATCGCGGAGACGTTCTGAAGGTCGAGGATGAAGTGCTTGTTGCCCTGCTGGTAGACGCTGGTGAGCAGTTCGCGCAGGGCCAGCGCCGTTTCATCGCCGGCGAGGGCCTGGACGGTGAGCGTGACGACGGCGGTCTCCCCGAGGCGGTCAAGCACGGCGAGGTTCTGGTTGCCCGTCTCGAATGCGGACATGGCCTCATCCTTCACTTCCCCATCCCCCGGCGTTGAATCGCAAGCGCGGCGAATCGCGACGTCGCGTGGACGCGCCGCATCCCTGACTGAAGTTTCGACGCGGCGGGCCGGGCGCATGAGGGTCGTGGTCGAATCGCGCCGCGAGCCGGGCTGGCCCGGAAGTCTGCGCAAGGTCTGCGGCTCGTGACGGCGTGTTCGCGGACTGAAAGTGCATCGGACGGCCGGCGCTCGTCACGATCCGGTGGGACGGAAGCCCGTGGAAGGATGAAGCGTCTGCTTGGGCTTTATCGGAGTGGCGCGAAGCGGTCGGTCGGCCGGCTCGGGCGCGGCGGCCGGCGGAGCCGCGACGCTGCCCGGCATGGGAATCGGGCCGGCGGTGGGCGCCGGCCGGGTGGGCTGCGGGGGCGCGCCGTTTCTCAAGGCCGCGGCGTTGGGCGCCGCCACGGGCCCGGGCGCCTGGTCGTGTCCGAGGCGGCGCCGGCGGGCATCATCAATCGAACCCTCCAGCATCCGCAGGAAGGGTTTGATCTGGTCGAGACTCTTCGCAGGCTTGTTCTGCATGGCATCCACCCCTGTTGATGTGAGTCTCTTCGGCTGATATGCGGTCGCACTCTCGGCCGGGGCGGGTCGCGGCATCAAGACATTCCGATTGCGCGGATTGGGCAAGCGTCCCCGGCCGGGAGGGGGTGCGACTACCATGACCACGCGCTCCCTTCGGGCTTCCCGCCTCTGAGGCGGCGCAGAGGAGGCGTCGGCGGCATGGCCGAAGTGGAAGTAACCAACCTCTGCAAGGACTTCTCCGGCGGTGTTCGAGCGGTCGATCGACTCTCGCTGCGCATCGCCGACGGCGAGTTCGTGGTGCTCGTCGGACCTTCGGGCTGCGGCAAATCCACCACGCTTCGCATGATCGCGGGCCTGGACGAACCCACGAGCGGGACGATTTCGATCGGCGGGCGAGTCGTCAACGACGTCCACCCGAAGGACCGCGACATCGCCATGGTCTTCCAGAACTACGCGCTCTATCCGCACATGAGCGTGTACAAGAACATGGCCTTCGCGCTGAAGTTGCGCGGCGTGGCGCGGGCGGAGATCGACCGGACGGTGCGCGAGACGGCCCGGCTGCTCGGGATCGAGGATCTGCTGGAGCGCAAGCCGCGGCAACTCTCCGGCGGGCAACGCCAGCGCGTGGCCGTCGGCCGGGCCATTGTCCGCCGGCCCAAGGCATTCCTCTTTGACGAGCCGCTCTCCAATCTCGACGCCAAGTTGCGCGTCGAGATGCGCGCTGAACTCAAGGCGCTGCACCAGCGGCTGCGAACGACAACGATCTACGTCACGCACGATCAGGAAGAGGCGATGACGCTGGGCGACCGCGTCGTTGTCATGTGCGCGGGGACGGCCCAGCAGATCGGCTCGCCGCTGGAGGTGTACCGCCGGCCGGCGAACCGGTTCGTCGCGGGTTTCCTCGGCATGCCTCCGATGAACTTCATCGACGTCATACTCGACCACTCCAACGGCCGGGTGTGGATCACCGGGCAAGCCGGTCTGCGACTGCCCTTGCCCTCCGGAGTCGAGCCGTTCCTGGGGTCGGGGCCGGGTGCGGGCCGGCGCCTGGTTCTTGGGATCAGGCCTGAGGCGTTTATCGTGACCCCCGCCGGCGCGGCCGCGGCGTCGCTCCCAGCGATCGATCTCGAAGTCGCATTGGTCGAGCCGCTGGGAGACCGGATGGACCTGGTGTTGCGCCTGGGCCCGGAATGCCGGATCATCGCCCGGGTGGACGCCGCGGACGGGTTTCGGTCGGGGCAGCGCGTGCGGGTCGGGATCGACCCTTCGCGGCTTCACCTGTTCGAGCCGGGCGATTTCGGAAACCGGGCGGGCGGCTGAGAGCGTATATCATCGGGTGGCAATTCCGGCTGAGTCTGCCGTCCGCACGGGAATCGCCCGACAATCTCGGCCGGAAGCCCGGCTTCGGCTTGCAAAGCCGCCGCCGTGGGGTTTACTTGAATGGAGGGTCGGCGCTCCGCGCCGCGGCGCGTCCGGGACGCTCTGCGCGGCGGATCGTGCCGAACCGGGGACAGGCGTTGACAGGAAACAGGTGCGGCGCGGGCGGAAGAGCCCGGTCCGCCGGGAATCTCAGAAGCGGAGACGAACAGATGATCAGGCTTTCACAGATCGGCGTGCTGGTGACGACGCTCGTGCTGGCGCTTGCTGCGCCATCGCAGGCGGCGCTTCAACTGTATTACTCCGAGCCGTTCAGCGTGGCGCCGAATGCGCCTCGGCAGTTTGAGTTCGGCGAACTCAACCTCCAGCACGGTTGGCGGTCCATTCCGGGAAGCGCCGCAATTACGCGCTGGGGTCAAGGGGATCGTCGCGTCGGTGTGGGCGTGGTCTCACGCGGCTCGGCCTTCGGGTTCGAGACCCTGGTGACCAGCCCCAAGTTCGCCGACATCCCCGAACCCAACGGCAAGGACTACGCGCTCACGATGCTCTTCGGCTTCACGAGCAGCGACGTGACCTGGTACATCACCCCCAAGAACGTCACCAACAACGTCGTCGTCACGCGCGTGAAGTTCGAGCGCGGCGGGCGCATCTGGATTCTGGTCCCCGACGGTCAGGGCGGCGGAGCGTTTGAACTCGTGCCGAACATGACCTGGAGCCCCAACGTCAACTACACCCTCGTTCTCGCCGCGCGGGCCGACGGGCGGCTGCACCTTTCCATTGACCAGCGGCAGGTCGCCGACTTCACCGGCGCCGCCTTCGTCCCAGGCATCGAGGCCATCAGCATCGAGACCGACAACGAGCGAACCGGCCGGGGCATGGTCTTCGACAAGATCCGCGTCCGCGACGGCCGCATCGAGCGCTGACGCGCCGGCTCGGCATGCGCCTTGGCTCAGCCTTCCACCGCGAGCCGCCCTTCTTCGGGCGGCTCGCTTGGCGCGCGTGCGATCCACGCGCTCAATTCAGTTCGACGTGGGCCGCGATGCGGCCTGCGTCGGCGGGATCACGAACAAGGATGTGAACGCGCCAGGAACCGTCGGCCAGGTGCCGCCGCTCGCGCGCGCGGCTCGTGAAGAGGTGCGCAATGACCTCCGACCCGCGGGCTCCGCCGGGCGCGGCAAGGAACGGATTGAGCCGGGAGAGCAGCGCGTAGTGCTCGCCCGCCCAGTCGCAGGCGACGTGCAATCGGGTCAGCGCCGATTCCGAGTCTTCTTCGACCAGCGCGTGGAGCCGGCCGTTCGAGTCGAAGGCGAACACCACACCCTCGGCGCGAGGGCAGAGCACGTCCATGCCGTTGAGGCCGGGCACGAGATCAATGAGCGTCCGTGCCGGCGCCGGCGCGGCGGGTCCGACGGCCGGGGCCGGACGCGACACGTCCGCGTCGCGCATTGCTTCCCCGCTTCTCCCGCTCGGCGTCGTGGGGCGGAGCATCTGTTCATGGGGCGTGTGAGCCGCGGCCACTGGGGGAAGCGGCGGCGCGGGCGCCGGCCTGGGCCGCAGCGCCACGCGCGGCGCCGCAGGCGCGGTGTGTGATTCGGGTCCATTCTGCGCGGCGGGCGCGCGGCGGTCCGCCGGTTCAACACGCGGCTGCGAGAGGACGCCGGCAAGCACCGTCAGCGGATCGCCGCGCTCTTCAAGGCGCGCCACGGGTCGCGAGGCGATCGGCTGCATCCGCGGCACGATTCCCCGTAGTTCGACGTCGAGCTCGAGCGAGTTCCGGCACGCCTGAACGATCCGCTCAGCCGCGCGCCGTGCCGCTTCCTGCTCGCTTCCCGCCACGACGAGTCCAATGGGTCGTGATCGCCACACGGCGTCGAGTCGCTTGATCTGACCGAACGCGGCGACCACCGCCGCCTCGTCGGCGCCGGAAATGAGGATGAGTTCATCGCATGCGCCCGGCCCCGGGGCTGAGCCGGCGTCCTCCGGCCGAATCTCCACGACCCACTGCGCGACGGCCGATCGACAACATTCGACGATCGAGGCCAGATCGGCGGGCGCTGCGCCGGTCGCCCGGGCGGCGGCCTGCTGGACGTCGCGAGTGGCGGCCTGCTGGACGTCGCGAGTGGCGAAGAGGTCAAGGCTGATCTGCCCCTCGCGCCGGCGTAGCAGGGCCGTCGGTCCGCGCTGCGAGGCAAGGTGGGCCGCCGCCTGGTCGACCCATGGGCCGGAGAAAACGGGCAGATTGACCACCAGCAGCGCCGCGATGCGCGGTGCTTGGGTGTTTGAACTCTCGCCGCCGCCTTGCGCACAAGCCGCCGCGGGGCGGTGGGCGACCTCGGCCGCGCCGTCGTCGGTCAGGAACAGATCCGCGAGATCGTCAAATTCGGATCGGTGAAGGGGGGCGCTGGGTTTGATCATGTTCGGCCGCAGGCGCGAGGCACTGCGCCTCAGGGGCTCAAGGTCAAGGGATCATCCGGCCGCCTCGGCGCGTGGGAGGCTCGCCTCGGCGGACACGCTCAGCAGGCTGTGCAACTGGCCCGAATCGCTCGGCTCGGTGCGCGGGTTGCCCGGATCGATGATCCATTGCCCATCGACGACGAGGCGGTAGCGGTAGCGCCCGGGCGTCAGCGTCAGCCACGCCTCGAACCCGCCGAGGGATTCGCTGTAGCGCATCGGCGTCTGCTGCGGCGTCCAGGCGTTGAAGTCGCCGGCGATGAAGACCTGCCGCGCCGTTTCGGGCGACCGGTAGGTGACTCGCACTCGCTGGCCGAACTGCACGATACTGCCTTCTTCGGGACCGTGGGGTGGGATGGCGAGGGTCGTGGGCAGAGGCGCGGCCGGCGTCGCCGAATGAACCGGCGAGTCGCACGTCTCGGCGAGAGCCTCGTGGCGGCGCTGGAGCAGGTAGCGGGCCCGCTGCGCCAGTTCCGCGGCTCGGTTGCCGGGCTCGGTCGCGGGCCGGGGCCACATCGGACCGACGCAGGTTTCTACGGCCGGAGCGGTCGCCTCGTGCGCCGACTCGCTGAAGCCCGGTGCTGCCGCGGGTGCCGGTCGGCGGGACTCGATCCATCGGGCGAGGGCTTCGTAGTCGCGCCGGCCGGAGGATTCGGGTGCATACTCGAAGATCGCCTGGCCGAAACTCGCCGCCTCGCGCAGCGAGCAGCAGTACCGGATCGTCACCGGCGCGACGATCTCGGTGTACCGCCGCCGAAGTTCCTCGAGGATTTCCTGCGAGAGGCGGACGGCGTCGTCGAACATGGTCGGAAGGAGAATGACCGAGAGCGCGCGGCCGATGCGACGGCCGACGGTCTCGATCGTTCGAATCTGATTCTCGGCGCCTTGGAGGGCGAAGTAACTCGTCTCGACGGGGACGATCACCTCGCCCGCCGCCCGCAGGGCGTTGAAGGTCAGCAGGCCGATGTGCGGCGGACAGTCGAGGATGCACAGGTCGTAGCGCCCCGCGACCCAGCGGAGCAACTGATCCAGCCGCCGGTCGCGGTCTGGCAGGCGCGAGAGGCCGCCGCTGATCGCTTCGAGCGCGGCGAGCCGGACGGAACTGGGAATGAGGTCGAGGTTGTCGCCCGCCTGCCAGGTGATCTCGCTGACGTCGATGGGCCGGTTGAGGTCGGCCAGCAGGGCATCGCCGATCTGCCGCTCGATCGCGCCGGAGGGGACGGACAGCCCGAGAGCGCAATGCCCCTGCGGATCAAGGTCGATGAGCAGCACCCGCTGCCCGCGCCGCGCCGCCGCGGCGCTCAGGTTGATCGCCGTCGTCGTCTTCCCGCACCCGCCCTTCTGGTTGATGATCGCGATCGTTCGCACGGGCAAGACCCTTCCAGTCGGGATCGGTAACGGTCAGGGTAACCGATTCCGGACTTATCGGAGGTTCGACGCGCCGGGCATGAAAGAGTCGCATCGGTTGCGGCCGCGAGCGCACGCCGCACCGAGGGCGCGGGCGCGTTCACTTCGCGGCCGCGCCGGACGTTTGATCTGACTGACCCGTCCCCGGCGCTGCGGTGCGGAGCGATCAGGTTCCCTCCCGCGCCTCCGTCATCACGCGGTAGAGGCGCATCTGCAACGGCGGCGCGGCGGCGCTTCCCTTGACCGCCTGCGAGGCCGCGACCTCTTCGACGCTCCACCCGCGGCGGCCGGCCGCCGCCAGCGCTTCGTCGGCGGAGCGATCGCTCGCGATCAGCCACGCCTCGCCGTGCGATTCCATGCGAGCCGCCAGGTCCTCGACGTTCAAGAGCACCGGCTGCGAACGATGCAACATGACCTGAAGCGGCGCTGCGCCCGTGCGATAGAACTCCAGCGCCAGCGGCTGCTTCTCGATGATCGGCCGGACCTCGCGGGCAAAGTCCCGCAGCGACTCGGAGAGCGGGTACTTCACCGCGTACCCGTTCACTCGATCGTGGACGATCAGGCCGGCGAGAGTCAGGAGGGCGAGGGCGGCGACTGCGGCGGGGAGTCGCCGCGCCAGCGCCCAGCCGAGATGCCCCAGGCCCCACGCCACCGCCAGCGCGGCGGGGACGTACGCCGAGGCGATGTAATCCGCGCGCTTGCCCGCCGCGAGCGTGAAGGCCGCGACGACGAGCACCGTCCACGTGACTGCGCTGGTCATCCACCAGCGCGGATCGAAGGCCGCGCGCGCGGCCGCGGCGGGGAGATCGCGCCGCTCTTTGCGGCGCGGCGCGCGAAGGTCCAGCAGCACGCCGAAGAAGAGCACGGACCACGGCAGAAACCGCGAGATGAAATAGAGCGGCATGTTCAGCGCCGTGCGGATGAAGTCCCACGGCCCCTCCTTGACTCCCTCCTCGCCCGTCCCCAGCGCCCGCTCCACGAACTCCTCGCGTATGAGCGTCTCATAGAGGTGCCCCGGATCGATCCGCCAGAGGAGGGCGAGCCACGCGGCCGTGATGGCAAGGACCAGCGGCAGACCCCAGAGCGCACCGCAGTCGCGCAGCCCCTGCATCGCCCGGCGAGCGCGACCGCCCTTGGGCGCATCGACCCCGGCGAGGACGGCTGCGAACACGGGAATGAGCAGCGCCGCCGGCCCCTTCGTGAGCACCGCCAGCGCACATACCAACCAGATCACGCCGCGCCAGAGGCGACCCGCACGCCCCGCGGCCTCGCCGCTCAGCACGACGGTTACGCCGACCCATCCGAGCACGAGCCACAGCGAAAGGAGCGTGTCCGGGCGGATCAAAGCGCTGAGTTTGAACCACGCGTAGTTCGAGCAGAGGATGATGACGGCCAGCGGCCCGGTGAGTCCGGCGGGGTCGAGGCGCCGCCCGAGCGTCCAGAGCAGCGCCGCCACCGCCGCAAAGGCCGCGAGGCTCGGCAGCCGATGCGGCCAGTCCCATCGTCCCTCGGTCAGCCAGACGCCCGGCGCGGCGAGCCAGTTGTAGAGCGGCGGCTTGGTTGCGGGGTGCGCTCCCTGCTCGAGCGGCAGGATCCACCGCCGCCAGTCCCCGGCGTGCAGCACGAGGTCGGTCGTGTAGGCGCTGGTTTTCTCCTGAGTCTGGTCGTGCAAGTCGCTCGCGCCCGTCAATCGGGCGGCAAGGACGATCAGCACCATCAGCGCCGCCAGGAGCATGGCGGCTCGGCGGAAGGCGGGCGCGATGATGTCGACGGGCCCCGTGGGTTGTTGTCCGGCTGCCTCCATCCGGCACCAGCATAGCCTGCTGTGCCGCACCGAATCGCGGCTTGAAAGCGAGCGGCAGGCGGTCGCAGGACCGCCACAACCGGCCGTCGCCATTCAGGTCCGGCCGTTATCGGGCCGATGATGAGAGAGCGGGAGGCGACGCGCCGTGATCGCCACGAGCACACGAATGATGAACCTGCTGCTGAGTCGCTGCAACAGCCCCGAGACGGCGTGCGTGCCCCTCCCGCACGGCCTGGCGGTCGTCTCAACGATGCGCAGCCCCGCGAAGGAGTCGGACAACGAAGATGCCTTGGCCGTGCTCTCGGTCGATCGGGGCCGTAGCGTCCTTGCCGTGGCGGATGGGGTCGGCGGGCGCACCGGCGGCGCCGAGGCGGCTCAGGCGACCCTCGAGTCCCTCCGCGACGCTGTGTCTGACGCCGGCGAGGAAGAGTTCGACCTGCGCACCGCCATCCTCAACGGCATCGAGTCCGCCCAGCAGCGCGTTACCGATCTCGGCATCGGCGCGGCCACCACGCTCGCCGCCGTCGAGATCGTCGGCGACACCGTCCGTTCCTATCACATCGGCGACTCGGAGATCATGATCGTCGGCCGGCGGGGGCGGGTGCGCTTCCAGACCATCTCCCACTCCCTCGTGGCCTACGCCGTCGAAGCGGGAATGCTCTGCCCCGATGAAGCCGTCCACCACAAGGACCGGCACATCATCTCCAACGCCGTCGGACTCGCGGAGATGCGCATCGAGATCGGCCCGGCCGTTACGCTCCAGAAGCACGACACCATCCTCCTCGCCTCCGATGGGCTCTTCGACAACCTCTACATCTCGGAGATCGTCGAGCGCATCCGCAAGGGCCATCTCGATCGGGCGGTGAACTTGCTTGTCGAGACGGCGCTCGGGCGGATGCTCGAGCCGGCGGAGGGGCGGCCGAGCAAACCCGACGACCTCACGATCATCGCCTTCCGCCAAGGTTCCTGAGCGGTGAGATGCTCCAGGCGCGCGGCTTGTCGCGCTTCCCGGGCTGCGTGCGAACCCCGCCCGCTGCCGCGTCGTACCGAGGGAATGCCCTTCCTCGGGACGGACTCACGCCCCCGTTCCGCCTAGGCTTTTCGACTCGACGCATCGGGCCGCTGCGCCCGTCAGGAGACGCTCTCGATGTCCAGCGCCGGCCACTCGCACCCCGCCCACGATCACGATCATTCGCACGATCACGGCCACCACCACGGCGGGGCCGGCCCCAAGCACGCCCACGTCCACACCGCCAGTTGCTGCGAGATGCACAACACCAGTTCCTCCGAGGGGTCCATCGTCTTCGCGCTCGTCGGCGGCGCGATGGTCCTGACGACGGTGCTCGCGGGCTGGTTCGGGATCGACGGGGACGTTCGCGTGGTGCCTGCGGCCATCGGGGCCGTCATCCTGCTCATGCCGCTGCTGCGAGCGGCGTACCGCGAGATCCGCAAGGGGCGGCCGTCAAGTTCGGTCCTCGTCGCGCTGGCCATCACCGCCGCCCTCGCGACCGGGGAGTACACGACGGCGGGGGGCCTGGCGTTCATCCTCTTTCTCATGGACGCCGTCCTGCGGCGCACCGCATGGGGCGCCCACCGCGCCATCGAGCAACTCGTCGGACTCACCCCCGACGTCGCCCGCGTGGTCATCGACGGCGTCGAGCAGGAGGCGCCGCTCGAACAGGTCAAGGTCGGCACCATCGTCCGCGTCCGCGCCGGCGAGAACTTCCCGGCCGACGGCCGCGTCGCCACGGGCCGCAGCACGATCAACCAGGCCAGCCTCACCGGCGAGTCGGCGCCCGTCGAAGTCGAGACGGGGAGCATGGTCTACGCCGGCACGACCAACCTCACCGGGGCCATTGACGTGGAAGTCACCCGCGTCGGCGAAGACACGACGATCGGCAAGGTCGTCCACCTCATCAACGAGGCCGAGCAGTCCAAGACGCCGCGCCAGCAGATCATTGAACTCGTCGCAGGGCACTATGTCTGGATCGTCATGTTCGTGGCGCTGGCGGTCTTCATTCTCTCCATCGATCGCGGCAGCGAGGGAAGTTCCGCGACGGCGATCGAGCGGGCGATCTCGGTGCTGGTCGTCACCTGCCCCGGCGCGCTGCTGCTGGCTTCGCCGACGGCGATGGTGGCGGCCTTCGCGGCCGCAGCGCGTCTCGGCATCATGATCAAGAGCACCGCCGTCTTCGACACCGCCGCCAGCATCGACACGGTCGTGCTCGACAAGACCGGCACGATCACCACGGGAAAGTTCGCCGTCAGCCGCCTCGCTCCCTCGGAGGGAGTCGATGGGGCCGATCTCCTCGCGGCCGCCGCGACGGCGGAGCAGCACTCCAACCACCCCCTCGCGCTGGCCATCATGGACACGGCCCGGGCCGCGCGCATCGCGCCCGGCCGCGAGGGGCAGGCGGAGGAAGTTCACGGCCTGGGCGTCAAGGTCAGCGCCGGCGCCGACACGCTCTACGTCGGACGCGCGAAGTGGCTTCAGCGTCTTGACGCTTCAATCACGGATCAGATCGCCGCCGTCGAGGCCCGCATCGAGGGCATGACCGGCGTCCACGTGATGCGCAACGGCAAGTACCTCGGCGCCGTCGGCCTCGAAGACAAGGTCCGCGCCCAGGCGACCGGCGCCGTCGCCCGCCTGCGCGAACTCGGCGTGCGCCTCGTGTGCATGTTCACGGGCGATCGCCTGCCGGTGGCCCGGCGCGTGGGGCAGGTGGTCGGCATCGATCACGTCGAAGCCGAATGCCATCCCGAGGAGAAGCACGCGCGGATCGTCGAGCTCACGCGCACCGGCCGGCGCGTGATGATGGTCGGCGACGGCATCAACGACGGGCCATCGCTGGCCGCGGCGGACGTGGGCGTGGCGATGGGCCTGGGCGGGACCGACATTGCCGCCAACTCCGCCGGCATCGCCCTGATGAACGACGACCTCACGCGCCTGCCCTTCCTCCTCGAACTGGCGCGCAAGACGCGCGGCGTGATCACGCAGAACATCGTCGCCTCGATCGTCATCGCCATCATCGGCCTCACGCTCGCCGCGAGCGGGCAACTCGGCGAGCGGGCGATCTTCATCGCGGCCGTCTACCACTTTGCCGGCGACATCTTCGTCATCGCCAACTCTTTCCGGCTCGTGCGCTACGGCGAGGAGCACGACCGGCACGAGGCGGTCAAGACGTCCACGAGCAGCTTCGGTCACTACACCGTCCAGCCCGCGGGGGCGTGAGGCCCGATACAGGCCGATGCGCCGGCGAGGACGGGCGCTGCAATCGAATGACCGCCCTTGCGCGTTCGCCTGCGCGTAAAACGCACCCCACGATTCGCTCGAAGACTCGCTCATCGTGGGCGTTGGTCACTCTGAAATCGCCGGTCCAACGCGTTCCGGCTCGATGGTGAGGAGCTCGCCGCATTCCGGGCAGCGCGGCGACTCGATCAGCCTCACGTCATAGTTGCACCGCGGGCAGAGATGCTCGCCGAGTTTCCTCGCCCGCTTGCGCCGTGGGTCGAGGAAGTAGTGCAGAGAGTGGACCAGCCAGGCGAAGGTCCAGCAGACCAGCGCGAAGTAGCACCACAGACCGAAGTTGGCGGCAATGCCGGACCAGAGGATCTTCGGCTGGCCCGGCGCGTACTCCAACTCGACGATGCCCGAACCTTGGGCGCGAACGCGACTGAGCGACGTCGGCTGAAACCGCGACGTCAACTTCGCCGCGGAGGCGGCGATGCGCTCCGCCTCCTCCGACGACAGTGGCTGATTGGTGTCGTGGAGAATGACCCGGGCGAACGGCAGCGGCCGCTCCACGATTGCCGCCGGGCCGAACCAGCCACGACTCGACTTCCACGTACCGCACATGAGCGAGCCGACCACCGTCGGCGAGGCGGCATTCTGCAGCGCCCAGTCCGTGTCTACGGCCTCGAATCCCGCCTCGCCAGCGACGACGAGAAAGGTGTGAGGGCGAGCGCCGGAGTTCGTACTCGCGGACGCCACCACTCCCATCAAGCACCCGCCGAGCAGAACGACCAGCAGCACCGACGACATCACCAGCCCATCTGCCGCGTCGATGTGCGGAAACCAGCGAGACCGCCTCTGCCACGGCGGCGGACCGGACTTGCCGTGAAGGCGCACGCGATGCTCGGTTGGCTCAGTCATCACCTACCTCACTGCCTCATCGTCCATTCGGCTCATGTGCGTTGCCTGTTGCAGCAGGTAGCTGGTAGGTCAGGTTGCAACCTGAGGACAGAGCGCAAGGGCGAACGAAAGCGCACCGCCCATGCCGATCCTTCAACGCGGCAAGAGAGATCGGCGCGAAGCACGTCGTACCGCGAACGTCAGGTCTGGACCTGACCTACGCACTGACGAGCCGCCGCTGCTCGTCGGTCAAGTCGATCTCGGTGACGGGAGAATGGAGCGAAAACGAGGGCATTTGAATCTGTATCACGGCTCGGCCACGGCGGCTGCATGATCAGGGATACATCACCAGTGACTCCCCGCACTCGGGGCAGCGAGGGCTTGACAGGCCGCGCGTGTCGTAGCCGCATTTCGGGCAGCGATTGGACCTCAGCAGGCTCAGTCTCCGATTCGCGCCATTGAAGAGTTCCCAAGACGACTTGCGAAGGTACTTGACGGAAACGATGAGAAGTGGCACGAATGCCCAGAGCATGAAATTGGCGCCGATGCCACTCCAGTTAATCACGATCGGTTCGGGATCATACCGGAACTCAACGACACCGGGTTGCGGCGAATGCGCCGTTGCAAAGTCGACCAACCAGTCCACCTCGTACTCCGCTGGAACTCCTGCAAGAAGAGCCGAGGCCTGTTCGATGGCGATCGCGCCTCGATCGACTTGCACCTCTGCCCGCCAGACTCTGCGGTAGTAACTGTGCCAAAGCCCGAAGCGGCCACCCTCGTGGATGTCATACTTCCAGAGCAACTCGCCGACGGTCTTTGTGTCGTTGCCGCTCGCAATCCCGGACATCGACGAGTCGAGGCGATAGGAGTCTCCAACGCGCGTGACCTTCACCAGCCTGAGGTAAGGAGTCCACCGAACGCGACTCGGCATGAGATCGCGCACCGCCCACACCGCGAACCAGGCCAGCAGGCCGAGCGCCGACAGTGAGAGCATCAGGACAACGACGGCGCGAGTGCGAGATGAGCCTCTCTGAGTGCGTGCGCGATCTGTCGGAAAGTTGTCCATCAAGTGAGCGAGCCGTCGCGGGTTCCGGGCGGGTCTTCACATATCGCTGAGTGGCGACGCCCAAGCATACGGGAGATTCGACCGATTGGTTTCACCAATCGTCCTTGCTCGCGCTGCGGGCTCGTCGACCTTCGTGCGCGGCGGTTTCCTCACACGCTCGTCAAAAACCGCAAATCGTTCTCGAAGAGCCAGCGGATGTCGGGGATGCCGTAGCGGCGCATGGCGATGCGCTCGATGCCCAGGCCGAAGGCGAAGCCGGTCCATTCCTCTGGGTCGTAGCCGACGGCCTTGAAGACGTTGGGATCGACCATGCCGCAGCCGCCGAGTTCCACCCAGCGCCACTGGCCGCGCACGTTCATCTTGATGTGCATCTCGGCGCTGGGCTCGGTGAAGGGGAAGAACGACGGAACGAGTTTCACCTCCGCCTCGGGGCCGAAGTAGGCGTGCGCGAACTGCAGGAGCGTCGTCTTGAGATCGACCATCGAGACCTGGCGATCAACGTAGAGGCCTTCGATCTGGTGGAACATGAACGAGTGGGTGGCGTCCACCTCGTCGGGTCGATAGACGCGGCCGCAGGAGACGATGCGCAGCGGCGGCTTGCTCTGCTCCATCGCGCGGATCTGCACCGTGCTCGTCTGCGTGCGCAGCAGGTGCTTGCCGTCGATGAAGAAGTTGTCGAGCGGATCGCGGGCCGGGTGGTCCGGGGGGATGTTCAGGGCGGTGAAGTTGTGGTGCTCATCCTCGACTTCGGGCCCGGTGGCGACGGTGAAGCCCATCCGCGCAAAGACCTCGATGAGTTCATCGATGGTGCGCGTGAGGACGTGCGTGCGGCCGATCGTGTGATCAAGCGCGGGCTCGGTGACGTCGAGCATGGGTCCGGCCGCTTGCGGCTTCGCGGACCCGAGGGACGCCTTGCGCTGCTCGAACGCGCCTTCGAGCGCGACTTTGACCTCGTTCATGCGCTTACCGACGGCGGGCCGGTCGGCGGGAGCGACGTCCTTCATCGAGCCGAGGAGTCCCTTGAGACGCCCCTTGGGTCCGATCCACGCGAGGCGCCACTTCTCGAGCGCCTCGGCATCCGCGAGGCCGTCGAGCGCGCCGCGCGCTTCGGATTCGATCGCGTCGAGTTGATCGAGCATGGCGCTCATGGAGCAGATGATAGAAACGGGCGGCGTCGTAATCGACGCCGCCCGCGGGGGATCGGAGTGGGAACCGGCGAAGGGGGTTACCCTGCAGCCGGCGCCGCTTGCGTCTTCGCCTTGTTGGCGAAGTCGCGGCGGCGCTGCTTGGCGGTGCGGCGGGCGGACTTGCGGCCGCCGATCTCCGGCCCGCTTTCGTCGCCGACCATCTGGAGGACGACGAGCGGCGAGCCGTCGCCGATGCGGTTCTTTGCGAGTTTGACGATGCGGGTGTAGCCGCCCTGGCGGTCGGCGAAGCGCGGGCCGACGTTCTCGAAGATGTGGCGGACGAGTTTGGGGCCTTTGCGCACCTCGCCGTAGCGGTCGCGCTCGACCTTGCTCTCGTCGTCGCACATGATGCGGTCGCGCAGCAGCGCGACGGTGCGGCGTCGGGCGTGCAGGTCGCCGCGCTTCGCGAGGGTGATGATCTTCTCGACGAAGGGCTGCACGGCCTTGGCCTTGGGCAGCGTCGTGGTGATCTGCCCGTGCTCGAAGAAGCCCGCGGCGAGGTTGCGCAGCAGCGCGCGGCGCTGCTCCGTGTCCATCGAAAACTTCCGTCCGTATACGCGGTGACGCATGATCGGTCACTCCTTGATCTTCAGTGCGGCGCGCGGAGGCGAGGCGCCCTTCAATGCACGCTCATCGTTTCCAGGTCGAAGCCCTCGGGGAGTTCCGACCCGAGCGCCAGTTCCATCTCTTCCAGTTTCTTCTTCACTTCGCGCAGCGAGGTCTTGCCGAAGGACCGCACCTTGAGCAGGTCGCTCTCGGACTTGCTGATGAGTTCGGCCACGGTGCGGATGCGGGCGGCCTCGAGGCAGTTGCTCGCGCGCACCGACAGGTCGAGTTCGTTGATTGGCATGCGGAGTTTGCGGAGGAGTTTCTCCTCGACGCCCGCCGCGGCCGACGCCTCCGGCGAGACGCGGACCGTGCCGATCTCGTTGTACTGCACGAACGGATTGAGGTGCTTGCGGAGGATCTTCGCCGCCTCGACGAGCGAAGTCTCCGGGCTGACCGTTCCGTTCGTCCACACTTCGATGACGAGTTTGTCGTAGTTCGTCTTCTGCCCGACGCGCGTGTCCTCGACCTTGTAGCGCACGCGGCGGACGGGGGAGTAGACCGCGTCGAGGGGGATCACGCCGATCTCCTGCTCCTCCACCGCCTCGTACTGCTCGGAGGCGGGGACGTAGCCGCGGCCCTTGCTCACGACGAAATGCATCTCGAAATCGACTTCCTCGGTGAGGGTGGCGATGACGAGATTCTTGTTGTGAATGGTGATGGCGGCGTCGGCCTCGATGAGGTCGGCCGTCACTTCGCCCGGGCCCGTCGCAGCGAGGCTCATCGTCTTAGGCTCATCGCCTTCGAGTTCGACGATGAGGTTTTTGACGTTGAGGACGATGTCGGTGACGTCTTCGAGGACGCCCTTGAGGGTGGAGAACTCATGCTCGGCGCCGACGATCTTCACGCTGCTCACCGCCGCCCCCTCGATGCTCGAGAGGAGGATGCGGCGCAGGCTGTTGCCGACGGTCGTGCCGAAGCCGCGCTCGAACGGCTCGACGGAGAATCGGCCGAAGGTGGGGGTGTTCATCGCCGGGTCGGCGATGACGCGGCCGGGCAGTTCCAGCCCGCGCCAACGAATGCGTCTGCTGCTCATGGTCGTCAATCCTGGTTCGGGCAGATCCCGCGGTTGGGAAGCCGCCGGCTGATCGGAGCGACTCGCCCCTGCCCGGTGGCGAGACTCCTGCTGATTCCGGCGGCAGGACGAACAAGTTGAAAGACCCACGACGGCGGTCAGGCCGCGGCGGGGCAGTGAATCAGACTCGGCGGCGTTTCGGAGGCCGGCAGCCGTTGTGCGGCACCGGCGTGTGGTCTTCGATCGCCGTCACCTTGAGGCCCGAGTGCGCCAGGGCGGTGACGGCCGACTCGCGCCCGCCGCCGGGTCCCTTGACGCGGATCTCGATCTCCTTCATGCCCACCTTGCGCGCCTTGGCGGCGGCGGACTCGGCGGCCCGAGTCGCGGCGAAGGGCGTGCTCTTGCGGGCCCCCTTGAAGCCGACCGTCCCGGCCGAATCCCACGCGATCGTCTCCCCGTTCACGTCGGTGATGGTGATCTGCGTGTTGTTGAAAGTGGCGCGGATGTGCGCGATGCCGCGAATGACGTTCTTGCGGACCTTGGCGGTCTTCTTGGCCATGAATCGTTCCTCTCAGTTCCGGCGTTGCCTTCTCCGACTCAGGCGGCAGGCAACTGGCTGAATCGCCCCGGCCTCGGCCAGGAGGAGCGGGGCGGATGGATGTTGTGACAAGGCTCAGGCCTTGACGCTCTTCTTTCCGGCGACGGTCTTCTTGCGTCCCTTGCGGGTGCGGGCGTTGGTGCGCGTGCGCTGGCCGCGGACCGGCAGGCCGCGGCGGTGCCGCTCGCCCCGGTAGCAGCGGATGTCGCGCAATCGCTGAATGTTCTGCGACACCTGACGCCGCAGCGTGCCCTCGACGAGGTAACTCGAGTCGATGATGCTGTTGATGCGGCTGGCCTCTTCGCCCGAGAGGTCCCGCGCCCGCTTGGTCGGGTCGATGGCGGCCTCGGCGAGGATGTCGTCGGCGAACTTGGGGCCGATGCCGTAGATGTACCGAAGCGCAAAGCGGATCGGCTTGCTGTCCGGAATATCAACACCAGCGATGCGGGGCATGTCTCAATCCTCGACGGCCCGGATCGGCCGGGCGCTTTGCTGCTTGCTCAACCCTGGCGCTGCTTCATGCGCGGGTTCTTCTTGTTGATCACGTAGAGTTTGCCGCGGCGGCGGACGATCTGGCAATCCAGGGTCCGGCGCTTCACGCTCGACTTGACTTTCATGACCTCATCCCTTCACCCCGGCTCGGGCCGGGCCAATTGCGAACTCAATCATAGCCCCGTCCCGGGCAGGGCCAAGCGCCGCCGGCGGGCCACGGCACTCAGAATCGGTAGGTGATCCGCCCGCGGGTCAGGTCGTAGGGGCTGAGTTCCACCGACACCTGGTCGCCGGGAAGGATGCGGATGAAGAACTTGCGCATCTTCCCCGACACGTAGGCGAGAATCTCGTGGCCGTTCTCGAGCCGGACCTTGAACATCGCGTTCGGCATCGCGTCCACCACTTCGGCCCGAAGTTCGATCTTGTCGTCTTTCGCCATGGAGACTCCGCGGCGAAGCGGCCCGCCGCCCCGCCCAACCTCAGAAAACTGAACGCGATTGTAGCCCGCCCCCGATCCGCGGGACCAGCAGGCGAAACGCTTGATCCGGCGACGGTTTGGCCTTTTGCGACGGCCGGCGCACGTCCGCGCCGGCCGGCCCGGCCTCAGGAACGGGTCAGCACATCCACGCCGGCCGCCGAGACCGCCACCGTGTGCTCCTGGTGGGCGGCGAACTTGCGGTCCTTCGTCACGACCGTCCACCCGTCCCGAAGGGTGAGCGTCTGTCCACGGCCGAGGGTGAGCATCGGCTCGATCGCGATGACCAGCCCCGGCCGCAGGATGAAGTCCTCCCGCCCGCCGGGGGTGATGGCGTAGTTGGGGACCTTCGGCGCCTCGTGCATCGCTCGGCCGATGCCGTGGCCGACGTACTCGCGAATGATCCCCAGCCGCTCGCGCACGGCGAGGCGCTCCATGATCAGGCCGACATCACTCCACCGGAGGCCCGGGCGGATGGCGGCGATCGCCTCCTCAAGGCAGCGCGTCGTTGTCTCGACGAGGCGCCGCGCCTCGGGCGCCACGGCGCCGACGAGGATCGTCCGGGCGCTGTCGCCGCACCAGCCGTCGAGGCGCACGCCGCAGTCGATCGAGACGATGTCTCCCTCGCGAATGATCCGGTCGCCGGGGATGCCGTGGACGATCTCTTCATTGACGGAGATGCAGGTGTGGCGCGGATAGCCGCGGCCGGGTTGGTAGTCCGGGTAGCCGTAGAACAGTCCCGTAGCGCCGAGGCCGGTGAATGTCTCATGGGCGAGGTCGTCGAGTTCGCCCGTCGTTACGCCCGGCCGGCACGCCTGCTCGCAGCGGTCGAGCACGGCCACGACGACGCGGCAGGCCCGGCGCATGCGCTCGATCTGGTCGGCGGTCTTGAGGATGATCGAATCGCGGTTCTGCTTCATGACGCGCGCACGCCCACGATTAGACTCTGCGATTCGTGGGATGCTCCACGCCCACGATGAGGCTCTGCGAATCGTGGGGTGTCCGCGATGGTAGCGCGCCGAATCGACCCACTACCCCTGCCGCAACTCGCGCGAATCAGGCAGATCCTTGAGCGACGCGAGGCCGAAGGCCTCGAGGAACTCGCGCCCCGTGCCGTAGAGCATGGGCCGTCCGAGTTCCTCGGCCCGTCCGACGATCTTGACGAGGCGTCGTTCGAGGAGGCTTCGCAGGATGTCGCCGCATGCCACGCCTCGGATCGCCTCGATGTCGGCCCGGGTGATGGGTTGGCGGTAGGCGACGATGGAGAGCGTTTCGAGCGCGGCCTGGCTCAATCGGCCGGCGTCGCGGGCCCGCGCCGTGGCGGCGGTGACGGCGCCGAACTCCGGCCGCGTCATCATGCGGTACCCGCCGGCGACGCGCTCGATGCGGAAGGACCGGCCGGTGGCGTCGTAGACCTCGTTGAGCGAGGCGACAGCGGACTCGACTTGGGCGTCTTCGATCGCGCCGCCGACGGCCTGGGCGATGGTCTCGGCGATGCGCGAGGCCGTGAGCGGGCGGTCGGAGGTGAGCAGCACCGCCTCGACGCGCGATGCGATCGTCTCGCTGGACACGGAGCACGGCTCCATCGTTTCGGCGGCCGCATCAGCCTCGACCGGCGACTCGAGCGCGGCGGAGGTCGGTGCCTCGGTGAGCATCGGCATTCGGTTCATCCCTCGGGCGGCCGCGGCGGCCACGTGCATGCTCTCATCGGTCGGGCGCGGGTGATCCGTTGACTTTCGCACTTTCGCGTGGCTTGCGGCTGGCGGGGCGGTCAGTCATGCACCATCAGCGCATCCAGGTCGCCGAAAGAGGAATCTCGCTCAAAGAGCCGGTCCTGCGTCCCCGGCCGGTGGGGGTCATGGACGATCTTCGTCGAACCGTCCCCCATGAGCACGTGCCACCACTCGCCGTTGATCGAGTGGTACTCCGCCACGACGCGGTCCACGTACCACCGGTCCGACATGAGGGCGAACTGCGAGCCCGACGAGTCGTTCCACTGGCGGTAGCGGAGCCAGTTGTCCGCGTCGTAGTCGCACAGCGCAAAACTGGTGTTGCTCGGTCCGAAGCGGCTCGACGAGCCGACGGAGAAGTCCGATTCCATCTCGTTCTGGCTGATGAGTTGGCGCGGATCGAGCGAGCCGTCCTCGATGAGCAGGGCGAAGACCTGGTGGGTCGTGTCCGAGTCCATCTGGCCCTTGTGCGTGCGCGTCGAGGGGTACTTGCCGTCGTTGGCGGAGGCGAAGGCGCGGAAGCCCTGGTAGACGGTGTAGAGGTTGAGTTGGGTGATCTGCCGCTCGGCCCGGTCCTTGGCGCCCATGGTGCCCGTCTGCCCGCCGGTGCCGGTGATCACGCTGCCGACGATGGCGATGAGGGCGACGAGAATGCCGACGACGATGAGCAGTTCGATCATCGAGGCGCCATGGCGCTGCGGGAGAGTGCGGTTGGTCTTCATGAAAGGAGTGTAACGCCTCGGACCGGCCGCGCCAAGGGCCCCTTGGACATTCTCCGCGTCGGCGCAGGGCAATCGAAGTGCCCGGCTCGATCTCCCGCTTGCCCTTTCGTCACTCCCACACGATCCGCGCCGAGTGAATCTGCTCGACGTAGACCGTGAAGGGCCAGGGCACGAGCAGGCCCGTGGCGTTGTAGACGATCACCACGGCGTCGTCCGCCATCGTGATGCGGATGTAGTCGCCGATGAAGTCGTTCTGCTGGAGCACCAGCGTGTCGATCGCCACTTCGTCGATCTCATGGTTGGTGAAGGTCTCCCCGCCGTCGTTGCTGAAGGCGTAGAAGAGCGAGATCAGCACGTCGTCATCCGGCCCCTGCGGATCGTTGCGGGTGTCGAACCAGGCGATGTGCAGGTCGCCGTAGTCGTCCACCACGATCGTCGGAAAGAACTGGTCGTGCTCGACGTCGGGGTCGTCATCATTGATTCGGATGCGCTCGCTCCACTCCCATTCCTCGCTCTGGCTGTTGTACTCGCCGCGGATGAGGTAGACGTCCACGTCGGCGTCATCCTCGGGGTCTTGCGGCGCTTCGTCGAAGTCGTGGTAGACGATGTAGAGGACGTTCGGGTCCGTCGGGTCGGAGGCCATCTAAATGCCGTGGAGCACGCGGAAATCGCCCGCGATGTAGTTGCCGTACATCTTGGTGGCATTGGGGAAAGAAAACGCGATGCGAGCATGGTCAAGTGCGAGGTTTGTGAACTCTCCCGATCCGGCACTGACATTTGTCAAGATGTTGATCTTGCGTGCGCTCGTATTCGTCTCGTCATTGTACGCGATGTAGAGCGAGCCGTTTGCCGCCACTGCGGGCCAGGGCGCCGCTACCGGTTGTGCAGCAGATTCATCTACGATGTAAACGATGCTGCGATTCGACCAAGTTTCGCCGGCATCGCTGGATCGAAAGAGGCAGAGAGTCAGTGGACTGCAATCGAGACCTCCTTGAGTTGTGAAGCCCGTCATGTAGATGTGCGTCGAACCCTGAGGATCGCTTGGGTCCGGACCTGCCGCGATCTGTGTGTAATCGGTTCCACACGAGAGAGAGCCATTCGACAGGGCTATCGAGTCGTCGAATGTCGTTTCACCATCCGGCAAGCGCGCGACATGCGCCCTGATTGCCGAGAATCCGGAGCACTCCACTACCCCAGCACCGATGAAGTCTCCGGCGTTCGATCCGAGCGGATCCGCCACAACCGTTGGGTCAAGTTGGTGCAGTGAACAACCGTCCGGTCGCGGAAAGAACCCCATGTCTGTCCACGACTCGCCGCCATGCTCACTCACCGCGTAGCCCAGCCGGTAATGCCGCCACTGCTGGCCTTGGGAATTCCACTCCATAATATTCCACATCGCGACGAGTTTGCCGCCGTATGCGGCAACAGTCGTTTCGTTCACAGGATAGTTGTAGTCGCCCATCGAAACAAGCGTCCGAGACACGATTGAAGGTTGGGCGGAGGCGGCTTGGGTGAAGAGGAGAAGCACCAGGTGGCCTGCCGAGGCTGCAGTACGGAACAGATTTGGCGACATGATGGTTCTCCTCGGCAAGGAGTTGACTCTTTCAGTGTTCGCGCCTAGGCATAGGTGATGGGAAACCGAATGTCAAGCCCGGTTTTGCGTTCAAGTCGTGAGATTCTCGTCGGCGCGGCTCTTGTGGCGATCGCCACTTCAGCGACGGCGCAGACTCAGGAGTGCATCCCTCTCGGAACCGGACCAGTTGCCGAGTTTGAGGCCAGCGCCAAAGAGGTGTCGGCAACACCTTTTGTCGACTCGGTTTTCGGACGCCAGGGCGTGCGCCTTTCCGTGGATCTATCCGAGTCTGGTATTGTCCTTCCGCGAGGCGTCTGGTGGGTCAACGCCCAGCCGATGGACCTTGGTCCGACCGGTGATGAGTTTCGGCAGGTGTGGGATTACGACGTTCTGATCGGTGGCGATTCACATTGGAAGGACGGAGCCTACGAGCATCAATGGCGGTTTACAGATCGCGGAAGCCACTGGAACTGGTCTCCCATGCGGAATGTGACCTATCCCGGCGACGCTGGCATGAAGGTTGTGACGTTCGACGGAAGGGTTATTCACGACACACTGTTCATGGCTGAAAGGCAAACTTACGACAATGCCTTTACGAATATGATCAGCGGCCGAGGAGTCTGGGGCTTCATATCGGATGTCCAGTTCGCCGACGACTTCGTCGTGCGCGAGCGCGAGGCGCGGATCGGGACCGTTGTCGCCGACTTCCTCACCATCCTCGGCAACCCGCCCGCCGACGGCGTGTGGGTGCAGTTCTACGGCAACCTCTGCCCGATGCCGATTCTCGATCCGCCCCTCCCCGGCCGCGCCGGTGAAGTGAACGAATGGAACGTAACGGGCCTGCGCCCGGCGGACGTCGTCCACTTCGTCTATGGCCTCGCGCCGGGCGAGTTCCCCATCCCCGGCTGCGGGAGCATCGGAGTCAACATCGCCAATCCGGTGTACATGGGAAGTGCCACCGCCGACACGGAAGGCAACGCCGTCCTGGCGCGCTTCGTGCCGGAAAACGCGCGCGGCCGCACGATCCTCATCCAAGCCCTCCAGCGCACAACCTGCCTGACGAGCAACGTAGTCGAGCACACGTTCGAGTGAAGGTGGCAATTCACTGGTCTCGCGACAGGCGCCCCTTCCGGCGGGGCCGCTTTGCCGCTATGCCGCATCCAGCGCGTGGTAGTGCAGGCCGTGTCCGCCTTGCGGCGTGATGTCCGCCGGCAAGGAGAACTGGCAATCGCGCACGTCCTGCCCGCCCGACTGGACGATGCTCACGTCCGGCGTCATGGCGAGATCGATGAATCGGTGCTCCGGCGTGTCGCCCCGGCACAGGGGCCGCAGATCCTCGATGACCGCGACCTTCGGGCGGCAGGGGTCGGAGGGCCTCCACACGACGACGAAGGCGCGCTCGCCGGTCGAGAGCGTCACCTGGCGGCCGGGCGTGTACGCGGGGACGATCTCGAGCAGCGCCCGGAGGATGACGGGGTCGAAGCGCCGCCTCATGCGGCCCGTCGTCAGGGCGGCGAGAATCTCGACGAGCGGGCGGGGCCGCGAGGAGTAGAGCGTGCGCAACTCGTCGAACTGGTCGGCGACGGTGATGATGCGGGCGAAGACGTGGATGGCGTCGCCGCGGAGGCCCGACTTGCGCCCCTCCCAGTTCGCCTTCTGCGGAAAGCCCGAGCCGTCGAAGTACTGGTGATGGTGGAGGACGGCGGCGGCGGCGGCCGGCTCGACCTTCCCGCTCACCAGTTCGTGGCCGAGCAGTGAGTGCTTCTGCCACGCCGTGTCGAACTCGTCGTGCTGCTCCTCCCACCGCGCCAGCACCGCCTCGGGCAGGCGCGACAGGCCGACGTCGTGCAACAGCGCCCCGAGCGCCAGCGTGACGATGTTCGTCGCGTGCTTGGCGCTGAGGCGCTTGCGCTGGCGAACGAGGTAGCCCTGGAGTTTCATGCCGATGATCGTGGCGAGGTAGGCGGTGTTCGCCGCGTGTCCGATCATGCGGTATTCGTTCGACTCCGTCTCTTCGAGGAAGAGCGCGGCGTTCGGCTCGGCCATGAACGTCTCGGCCATGCTCGAGCAGGCCTCGGTGAACTCGCGGAGCAGCCGCCGCCAGGCGCGGTCATCGTGCAGGTCCGTCAGCGCCCGGGCCGCGAAGACGTGCATCTCGCGCCGCGCCCGCTCGACGGAAGGGCTGAGGTGGTGATCGATGACCTCGAACCCCGGCGCCTCGATCCACAGCGAACGCTGGCCCAGTTCCGTCAGGCGCCGGATCGTGGTCTCGTCCATCTGGTAGCCCGCCCGGACGAGGATGGAGTCGAGGCGCTGCGCGTGCATCACGGGCATCGCGATCGTCATTCCGGGTCGGGCCTGGGTGATGTCGATGTGCAGCATGATGGTTTGCGGCGGCGCCCCACGCGGTGCCCGGACCGATCGCCGACGATCGGGATCGGCTCTCCACCAATCGGCACAATCGGACCCTGTTATTGGCGGCTTGCGACAAATGCCCGGTGGGTCGCCGCAGATAACGCGCCGGCGGACCTCGTTCGGCCAGACGCCGCGCCACCGGCCCGCTCAACCCGCCGGCCGGGCGGCCCGGGTGAAGTCGTCAAAGGTCAACCCGCCCCCCGTCCACTGCTCGAATTGCCCGAACGCCTGGCGCAGAAGGAGACCTTCTCCGCCCAGCGTCGCCGCTCCGTGCGCCGCGGCGAAGCGCAGCAGGGGGGTCTGGGAGGGGGCATACACGGTGTCCACCACGAGCGTCTGCCTGCTCCACCTGAGATTGCCTTTCGCCGCATTGTCCATCGGGAAGGGCAGACCCTGCGGGTCGGGGCCGCCGACCATCCCGACGGGCGTGGCGTTGATGATGATGTCGCAGCAGGAGGCGCACACCTTTTCGAGATGAGCGGCGACGATCTTTGATCTCCAGCCCGAGGCGCCGGCCCGACTGTGAAACTCCTCGGCCAGCCGCCGCGCCTTGTTGACGTCCCGATGGTGAATCACGATGGTGGCGCCGAGGCGGGCGAAGCCGGCCACTGCGGCCCTGGCCATGCCCCCCGCGCCGATGACGGCAACGCGGCGATCGCCCAGCCGCCCCTCGTGGCAGTCGAGCGCCTCGGCCACCGATGCGATAATCCCGCGGACATCCGTGTTACACGCCTCAATGTGCCCGTCGTCTCCGACGACGAGGGTGTTCGCCGCTCCCGCCGCCTGCGCCGCTTCGTCGATCCGCCCGCCGCGCTTCCTCACGAACTCGAGCAGATGCGTCTTGTGCGGAATCGTTACGCTCGCGCCGCGGAACGTCAGCGCGCTGTCCGCGAGGAGCGCTTCGAGCGTGGTGCGGAAGGCGATTTCATCCGGCGCGACAGGGAGCGGGAGGTAGACGCCGTCAAAGTCGATCCGTTCGAACGCCGCGTTGTGGATCGCGGGGCTGCGCGAGTGCTCGACGGGCCAGCCGATCACGCCGAAGACGCGCGTGTCCGGCCCGATGCGGCGGAAGCGGTAGCCGTTGACGAGTTCCTCGACGGTGGGCTGCCCCGGGGCCGTCGCGCCCGCCGGCCGCAGCGAGGCGAAGGTGAGCAGGGCGCCGAACTTCGGCGCCAGCACACGGCTCATCAGGCCCATCGGCCCCATGCACAGCGCGATCGTGGGTTTGTGCCGGGCGCGCAGGATCTCGAACGCTTCGAGATTGTCGCGCACCGACCGGGCCATCCACGCGACTTTGATCACCCCGCATGCCGGCTCGCCGGCCATGCGCTCGACGCGCCGCAGCAGGTCGATGGGCCGGCCTGTGAAATCGTGGCTCGAGAGGATCAGCGTCGAATCGAGTTCGCGCAGTTGTTCCGGGTGGCGGATCGCGAGTTTCACCTTCTGCCGCAGGTTCGCGGATCGCGCAAAGGCGGCGAGTTCGACGTCGAGAAACCGCGGCCGGGCGTGCAGGCCGACATGCTCGAGCAGTGCGAGGCGCTGCGGCTCGTCGCCGCCGTACTCTCCGCCCTCCTCGCGCCCGCGGCAGGTAACGATGCAGGGCAGGGGTGAGTCGCGCACGAGGCGCTCGACGAGGGCGATGTCGTCGGCGACGCTGTCGACGCGCCACTCGATGAGGTCCGCGCCGGCGGCCCGCGCCGCCTCGCCGTCCGCTGCAGCCGTGACCACGTCCTCGACGAAGATGGAAACGCAGAT
This sequence comes from Vicinamibacteraceae bacterium, assembly GCA_011525805.1. GTDB lineage: Bacteria > Planctomycetota > Phycisphaerae > Phycisphaerales > UBA5793 > UBA5793. Next base: position 6,925 of record WYBR01000111.1, on the reverse strand, counting down.
GAACGTCATGAGCATCGCCGATGAACAGTATCGGACGGCCGGTGGCCGGGGCACGCATCAGGGACGTCCATCCCGCGATCGGATCGAACCGCCGCCGCACCGCGTCCGTAGCGAGTCCAGTTTCTCTGTCTGATCCCTCTCCCGATGCACGGAGCCACACCATGCCTGCCGGCGCCCTCGCGACTGTATTGAAGGTTCTCGCCATTCCCGCCGTGGTCGTCGGCTACATCGCCGTCGCCGGCACGACGGGCTTCTGCCCGAACTGCACGAAGGTCATGGACACCGTGCTCGGCCGCGGCGGATCGGCCGGGGCAACCCAGTCGATCGCCGGTCTGACGGCGGTCGATCTCGACGGCCGGGAGGTTCAACTCGACGAGTACCTCGGCCGGCCGGTGATTCTCGATTTCTGGGCGACGTGGTGCCCGCCCCGTCTCAAGCAGCGGCAGGTCTTCGCGGCGATGGCCTCGGAACTGGAGGAGTCGGCCCAACTCGTCGCGCTCTCCGTCGACCGGGGCGGGCCGGACGCCGTCAAGGCGCATCTCGCCGACTCCGACCATGCGATCGGCGTGGAACTCATGGCCACCGAAGAGTTGGCGCGACTCTTCAATGTCAGCGCCATTCCCACGCTCGTCTTCGTCGATGCGCAAGGCAGCGTGCGCGAGGTCTTCACCGGCTCGCTCGACGCCGCCGCCATCCGCGCCCGCCTCGCGAAACTCAAGTCCTGATCGAGGCGGGTCAATGACCTTCCATGACCAGCCCGTCGAGTGAATGCAGCCCGAGCGGCTCCTGCGAATGGAACGGCTCAGCCGCGGCGACGCCGAGGCGCGAGCCGAAGTACGTTCCCATGGCTGCGATCCCCTTGAGCACCTTGCGGTTCTTCTCCGCCGCGACGAACTGGCTGTGGTACGCCTCGATCGAGGCGATCTTGCGCTCCTCGAACCCGCTGATGTCGACGAGAAACGTTGGGTTGTGCACCTTGCGCAGGTGCATCGCGTAATAGAAGAAGAGCCACTTGGGATGAATCGGCCTGCCCGTCCGCCCCCACGGCTCGTCCACCTTCACGAGTCGCGCGGCGAAACGCGCGCCGATCACCGCCTGCGTCACCGCGAGGTGGTCGGGGTGCGCATCCTCGAAGTAAGGCGCAAACAGAACCTGCGCCTGATGTTCACGGATGACGGCGGCGATCGCGTGGCGCAATTCGAGCGTGCTCTCGACGTAGCGGTTGGGAAATCCGAGCTGGCGGCGCCTTACGCCGAGAATCTCCGCCGCCTTCGCCGCCTCGACGGCGCGAATCTCGGGCGAACCATGCGGGGTCGGCTCGCCGTCTGTTACATCGAGCAGCAGCACGTTGTGCCCCTGCTCGACGAGACGCGCGATCGTTCCGCCCATGCCGATTTCCTGGTCATCCGGATGCGGCCCGACGACAAGAATGTTCATGGCTGACTCCGGTTGGCAATGGAACACTCACCACAAAGCCACGAGGGATCACAAAGGGCCGCAAAGGCGGGATTCGGGCTGGGTGTTAAAGAACGGTATGCATTGCCTCAAGTCATCTATCAGACAGTTGAACAACTCACTCACTCTTCGTGCCCCCTTTGTGTCCTTGTGTTCTTCGTGGTGAGCATTCTTCTTCCGTAAGATTACATGCGCTCCAGCGTTCGAATGCCGAGCAGGCCAAGGCCGTCGGCGAGGATCCGCTCAGTCAGGCGGGAGAGCCTGATGCGCGCATCGCGCAGGGCCGTCGTCTTCGCCTTGAGCACGGGACACTGGGTGTAGAAGACCGAAAAAGCGCCAGCCAGATCGTAGAGGTACTGGCACAGGCGATGCGGCTCGAGCGTCTCCGCCACGCTCGCGAGGGTGCCGGGGTACCGCAGCAGCGCGAGCGCCAGGCTCTTCTCCTCGACCGCGGCGATGAGAAACGCCGCATCCGCCCGCACGTCGTCCGGCGCCTTGCGCCCGATCGAGCGGATTCTGACATACTGGTTCTGAAGATAGGCGCCGGTGTTGCCCTCGAAGGCGAGCATCCGGTCCCACGCGAATATGTAATCCTTGACCAGATGCGTCGAGAGATCGGCGTATTTCACCGAGCCGATGCCCACGGCCCGCGCCACATCCTTCTGTTCCGGGTCCGGCAGATCCGGGTTCTTGTCGCGCACGATCGCTCCGGCCCGGTCGATGGCCTCCAGGAGCAGATCCTTCAACCTGATGTTCTCGCCGCTGCGCGTCTTGAGGGGCTTGCCGTCGGCGCCGCACACGGCCCCGAAGGCGACGTGGCGCAACTCGGCCCGGCCGCCGCCGGGCAGGCGGTCCCAGCCGATCTTGCGGATGGCCTCGAACACCTTGCGGAAGTGGTCGCGCTGGCGATTGTCCACGACGTAGATCACGCGCTGCGCCCCGAGTTCCTGTATGCGATACCTGATCGCCGCGAGATCGGTCGTCGCATAGAGAAACCCGCCGTCGGATTTGCGAATGATCAGGGGCGTCTCGTCCCCCTCGATCTCGACGACGATCGCCCCATCGGACTCCTTCGCGACGCCCGATCGAACGAATTCATCCACGACCGGCCCGAGGCGCTCGCGGTAGAACGACTCACCGCGGTTGTGCTCGTGGGTGACGACGAGGTCGAGCAGGTCGTAGATTTCGTAACACGCCTGCATCGTGATGGCCGTGATCTTCTCCCAGGCCGCGACGATTCCGCTCTCGCCCTGCTGGAGGCGCACGAGGGTGCGCTTGGCCTCCTCGAGGCGCTCTTCGGCGCCGGCGACCTGGGCTTCCCATTCGGCGATGCGGTGTGGTCCGGCGTTGATGCGCCGCGCCGATTCGAGCGCGGGCCGGTCCGCCTTGCAGTCGAGAGTCGCATCGCGGTACGCTTCTTCGAGATGATCGAGATCGAGGCGGTCGAGGTCGACGCGGCGCCGGCGCAGCGATGCGATCACCATGGCGATCTGAAGGCCCCAGTCTCCGAGATGGTTCTGCGGAATCACCTCGTTGCCGACGCTCGCCAGCACGCGGCAGAGCGTGTCGCCGATGATCGAGGAGCGCAGGTGTCCGACATGCATCTGCTTGGCGATGTTGACGCCGACGAGATCGACCACAACGCGCTGCGAAGTCCCCGACGTCCACGATAGGGCTCTTCGAATCGTGTGATGCTCCCGCCCCTTGAGCGTGCCTTCAAGATCCTCGAGCAGCCGCGGCAGCGCATCGCCCCGCAGCCGGAGATTGATGAACCCCGGCCCGGCGATCTCGGGCGTCTCGCACACGTCCTCGAGGCGCGCGTGCTGGACGATCGCCGCCGCGACCTCGCGCGGATTGCGGCCCAGGCGCTTGGCCAGGCCCATCGCGGCGTTGGACTGAAAATCGCCGAACTGAGGATTCTGCGCCGCGCGCACGAGCGGATCGACGTCGGCGAACTCGGCGCCGAAGGCCGCGACGATCGCCTCGACGAATCTCTTTGCAAGAAGATCAACGGGGTCAACGCTCATGCGGCGGCAGTGTAGTCCGCTTTGCCGCCAGAAGTGCGCTCCCGTCGCATCCAGTACCTGGCGGCCGTATGCTTTTCGGGCGTCGGCCGGGGCGAATGCCGCCGCGACTTCCGCCTGACGCGGCCGTGCTCACTGGAGGCTTCATGCTCACTCGTCGTCCGGGTTTCCTCTTCGCCGCGATCCTGCAGTTCGCGGCGATTGTGCTCAGCGCTTCCGCGGCCCGAGCCGTGCAGGACGAACGCCAGCCGCCGGCGCTTCCCGATCCTCCCGCCGCCGAGCCGGAGTCGCCGACGCCCCCCGCGCCTCAGGTCGTCCACTCGCGCACGCTGCCCAACGGCGTTCGGGTGCTGACGCAGCCCATCGACGGCGCCACCCACGCCGCGATCCTCGTTTCATTCAGCGCCGGCTCATCGCACGATCCCGCCGATGCGCCCGGCCTGGCGCGCCTTCTCGACCGCCTCCTCATCACCGCCGCCGACGAGGCCGAGCAGGGGCGCACCGACGCCCAACTGGATGAGCGCTATCCCGACGGCTGGATCGTCCGCTCCTACGACGCGCTGAGCGTGTGCGGCGTCGTGGTCGCGGCCGACCGCGCGGCAGACGAAGTCGAGCGCCTCGCCCGCCGCCTTCTGACGCTGCGAATCGACGACGTGGCGCTGGCGCGCGAGGTCAAGGCGATCGAGGCCGAGATGAACGTCTTGTTCGAGGAGCGGCCGCTTCTCAAGCCCATGTCCTGGCTCGTCGCCAAGGCCTTTCGACACGACTCGGGCGCACCGCGCGGCATCGACCCCGTCCGTCTCGCCCGCCTCACGCCCGATCGCGTGCAGCGCGAGTGGCAGCAGCGGCTGGTCGGCGGCAACGTGACGGTGGTCCTCGCCGGCGATGTCAGCCGCATCGGCCTCGACGCGACCGTCGATCGCGCCCTGGGCGCGCTGCCGTCGGGCGCCCGGCCGGACTTCCCCGTGACGGTGCATCCCGTCGGCGCGGTGACGCGCGACATCATGGACAGCGGCGACCTGCCCTCGCGCCGCCACCACGGGACGGCGGCGTTCTTCGCGCCGCCGGTGACGCATCCTGATCATCCCGCGTTCCTCGTGCTGGGCACCACGCTGACGCACTACGCGGCGACGCTGCCCGGGGCCGAGTCGCGCCTCGACTTTCAGTACAACATGCTCCTCGACCCCCGCGCCGCGTATCTCACGCCGCACATGTGGCGCTTCACGCGCGACGGCGGGCCGGCCGCGGCGCTGGGGTGGTGGGACGCCCACATCAAGAAGAGCCGCAAGTTCACCCAGGCCGACGCCCGCCGCACGCTCGGCGCGCTCGACTGGCAACTCGGCGCGCCGCTTCGCGGCGGCGTCATCGATGAACTGGGCAAGCGCCCCGCCCTGCTCTACACCATCGCCTTCGCCACCGCCTACCGCTCTCACTACGGCGACGAGGCCTTCTGGCAGAACTACCGGCAGCAACTCGAGCGCATGGACGTTCGCGACCTCAACGCCGCGCGCGATACTTACTTCGCGGACAGCAACCGCGCCATCTTCATCCTCAAGGGCGATTGAGTGGCGCCGCAGCGGCCGATCATCCTCTCGACGTGGTCCTTTGGCCGCGTCGCCAACGCCGCCGCCTGGCCGATCCTCGCGGGCGGCGGCAGCGCCCTCGACGCCGTCGAGCGCGCCTGCATCGCCGTCGAAGATGATCCGACGATCGACTCCGTCGGCCGCGGCGGCCTGCCCGACGCCTCGGGCCGCGTGAGTCTCGACGGCTGCGTGATGCTCTCGCCGCGGCGCTGCGCCGGCGTCTGCTTTGTGCGCCGCTTCAACCACCCCGTCTCCAGCGCCCGCCGCGTCATGGAGCAGACGCATCACGTGCTTCTCGCCGGCGAAGGCGCCGACGCCTTCGCCGCCGCGCAGGGCTTCACGCCCGAAGATCTGCTGACGGATGAGGCGCACGAGGTCTGGCGGAAGTGGCGCGATGATCCGGCGCTGCTCAAGGGCGAGCGCTACCGCGGCTGGCTCCCGCCGCGCAACGTCGAAGAACTCCGCGGCATCGGCGACGAGGCTCAGCGCATCGCCGCCGACGAGGCCCTGCCGCACAACCGCACCCACGACACCATCGGCGTGCTCGCGATCGACTTGAACGGGACGATGGCCGGCGCGTGCTCGACGAGCGGCATGGCGTTCAAGGTCCCCGGACGCGTCGGCGATTCGCCGATCATCGGTTGCGGCCTCTACGTCGACCCGCAAGCCGGCGCCGCCGTCGCCACCGGCACCGGCGAACTGCTCATGCGCACCTGCGGCTGCTTCTTCGCCGTCGAACTCATGCGCCAAGGCGCTTGCCCCGCCGACGCGGCGCGGGCCGTTATCGCACGCATCGTCGAGGCTTGCGACATCGTGGACGATCACCAGGTCGGGCTGATCACGTTGAAACCGGATGGCACGTGGGCATCGGCCGCACTTCGATCGGGATTCCGAGTGGCCAGTCGAGCGACCGACCGCGAAGAACTCGCGCCCGCGGGCCACGTGATGCTGGGCGGCGATGAGGCGAGCGAGCCTCTGCTGTAGTCCCAGCCGAAGAAGCAACCGTTCCGGTCCCGTTGTCGCCCCCTCCTGCCCGCCCATCCCGGTCCTGTGCTCTCCGGTTATACTCTGGAGGCAGCCGGCAGTCCGGGGGAGGCTCAGCCATGCCACGTGTTTGCACGATGATCGGGTGTGTGGCGGTTCTTGTCTTCTCTGAGGCGGTGCCAGCTCTCGCCCAGCCCAGCGGCGTGACGGCCTACGAAGTGGCTTCGATCGGTGTATTGGAGGGACACGAAGGCTCGTTTATTGAGGAACTGGATGAATTCGGCAGGGTTGTTGCGTGGTCGCGAGCCTTCAGCGGACAAACGTACAGCGTGCTCTGGTTCAACGGCGAGTTGTTTACCCCTCCTGTGCCCCCGGGTGGTGAAACTGCGAACCTCTTCGGCATCAGCCCGACGAGCGGGTTGCTCGTGGGAGATTCGATGGTGAATCAAGGGAGCAGGGCGGCCGCGTGGAGAATTGGCGTCGGTTCGACTCTGCTCTCCTCGCTCGGCGGATCGCTCTTTTGCCTCGCCGGAACAGCCAATGACTTCGGCTGGATGGTCGGGGGGTGCTCAGCAGCGAACCGCTCCGCCCTCTGGCCGCGCCTCGAAGCGCCCATCGACCTCGGCTCCCTCGGCAACCAGTTCGGCAACGAAGGCGCCAACGACATCAACGCCCACGGCGAGATCGTCGGCCGCTCCTACAACGCCCAGCGCATCACCCGACCCTACCTCTGGCGCAACGGCCAGATGATCGACATCGGCGGCGAGCCGACCAACGCGGTCGGTTTCGCCTACGGCATCAATGACCTCACCGAAGTCGTCGGGTATTTCAGCAACCCACCGCCCGGGCGGCGCGAGGCGTACTTCTGGCGAAACGGTG
>WYBR01000001.1 GCA_011525805.1 Vicinamibacteraceae bacterium | reverse complement strand
GAGTACTGAGCGTCCATCCGCACGGTTGATGAGCCGAAGACGCTCTCGGCCGCGACAATCGCCAGATGCAGCGTTGCCTCGATTTCCTCCATCGGCAGCGCCTGCTCGAATTCGTACCGGTAGCGCATCGGCTCCATCGTCGGCCCTCGGCTCGAGAACATCGTTCGCCATGCGTCATATACGCCGCGCGGAGGACGATCTGTCGGACCGCACGTCGAAATAATCGGCCAGCCCAGCCTCCTCCAGATGCGCGCGGATCTTCGCGACCCGCGCGTGCACAGCGGATCGCGAGCATTTCAGCCGGCGGGCAGCCTCGCTCTTCGAGCTGTCGAGCAACGCGTCCCATACGGCTTGCAGCTCAACGCCGAGCGTGTCTTTCGCGCGAGCGAGGTCGATCGCGAGGTCGGTGGGCAGCTCACCGGTACTCGTTCTTCTTCGATCGGCATCAACGTCGAGGGTGTTTCCGCGTTCAGCCGAGGCGCCCTCCCCATCCGGCGCCGTCTCGTCAAGGGACCACGCGACGCGCGCATAGTGACGTTGCGCGGCGCATCGGTGCCGGATAATCGAGACGATCTTGCGCTGAACGATGCGGGTGATGAACGTGTTCCGGCCGCTTCGCTTCGGATCGAAACGCCCCATTTGGCGCAGCAGGTGGAGAACAAGGTCTTGCTCCACATCCTGACAATCCGAGCGGCTGAAGCCGAAGTGTCCGATGAGTCGTCGTACGGCGCTTTTGACCAGATTTGTCGTGTATTCGTCGAGATCGGGCTTGCAGTGGGCACCCATGCCAGCGCTCCTCGCGGCCGGCGAGAGGGCGTCGGTGCCGTCAACATCGAAAGAAAAAGCAGCGGAGCCGCCGCGGGTTGCCGATGTCTCAGCACCCACGGTGGCTCCGCTGCGCGGCCGCCTGTCGTGCGGTTGTTTCTGTGCGGGACGGCGCTAGCGCGCGCCCGCCTTGTGACTCACGTCCATGTGAAACGGAAGGCCGTGCTTGATCGTCAAAACCGCGATGACGCCGTCGCGAAGGCGGTCGAATTCGTGAAACAGCTCGACCACAGGCACCTTCAGCACGAAGTCATCGAGCCGCCGTTCGTCACGCGGACCGTTCTGAGCGGTGAACTTGACCTCACGGATGATCGTCGGCGGCGGGTCCAGCACCGGCTCGCTGGCGCAAATCGCCAGTCCCTCAATTCGGCCGAAGCCCAGTTCCTGCATCAATTCCACGAGCCGGCGGCGACCGTTGGACAGGTCTGACTTGGAGGAGTAAACACGCATTTCCGAACCCTCTGCGCATCGCCCCGGCAGCGGGCCCGGCTACTGCTTTTCCGGAGGCGACGGTCGGTTTTTTGTGACCGCCGGGCTGCGCTGTTGCAGCCCTGGCATCACAATTCGTGTGACGAGGTCACAGAAGATGTGACATTCATGTGGTCCATACGATGGGCGGGTCTGGGTTGTACGTCATGAAGCAGCCCAGATGAACATGCGTATCGAGATGCACGGCGAGGCTCGGAAGCCGCGCTTCGAGGCGCTTTATCGAGCGCGTGATAGCCATTGAGACGCGTCTTCGCACGCGATCTACGTCATCAGAATTCCGGCGAGATTTCCCGCCCAATCCTCTCACCGAGCGTATCTGGCCCGCGATCGCGTTGAATTCCTCGGTGATCGAGTCAATGCGTGCGTCATCATTATTGCGCTGCGCATCTTCCAATTCACGGTTGAGATCGGAGTATCGCTTTCGGTAGGCGATCATCGCAGCTCGGTCAATTACTTCCGACCCACGACTCGCCGAACATGGTTGAGACATGCAAGTAACGACTGCCGCTATCTCTGTGCACATCAGGTTTCTGCCTTGGTTCCGAAGCAACTCTCGGATATACACCAGGCCGGACTTTGCACTGTGCTTGAGATGGGCTTCCTTGCCTTCGTATCGGATGGTCCACATTTCCTCGACAAGACGAAATTGGTTCTCGGAGTCGTTGTCAGTTTGTATCGGTCGCGGTGAAACAACGTTCGTCGATGGCCGACGAAACCCCCGCTCAAAGAGGCTGATGATCTTGACGACCTGGTCCGCATCCCCGCCCGCGGAGCTGGGTTCGGCGAGCGGCAGAAAGTCTGCGTTGGGGACGAGTGCCAAAAGCCGCTCGGCGGACGCGGCAAGCTCTATGTCGCGCTGATCGACAATATCGCCATGCCGGTAACGTTGGTGGTTGCATTCCGGCCGCTCTGCCTGATTGCGATTCCACAACTCCAGTGGAAACGCGGCGGAGCGCGCAGCGCGCGACGACGCCCCCCAAACCGCATTACGAGGATCTCCCTTGCGATGCTCCACCACGCGAATCACAAGTTTCTCTGCCGGGATCGGTTCACGGGGCCCATCGAGCGTGTCGGCTTGCTCAAGCTCAACCTTCAGACCCGGAATGGTCTCAAATCCCGCCGTTGCTTGCCCGACCAGGCTGGCTTGCGTCGCCGCGACGGCGGCATAGAGTTCATCGGCCGCTTCCGACAGCACCAAGGCGCCGTAACGGTCGGGTATCAGCCGGCCGTCCGCGGTTGGGATAGTCGCTGCATGGATTGTTTCAACGAATCGGGAGATCGCGGACCGAAGTGACATCGCGCAAACAGGTTAACCGGTCATTGGCGGTAATCAACTCACGCCATATCCGTCGCTGTTTCCGCCAGTCGACGACGGCAGTGATCCTCCGCAGGTCGCGCTCGCCGATGGGGTCGCGGCCCTTCGTCGTGCGGGGCAGGAAGAGGATTTCCTCCTGGATGTCGGGCGAGAGGTTGAGCAGGTTCATAATTTGCGTCATCCGCGCCCGGGTGACGTGTCCGAGGCGGGCCAGGTCGGCGTAGTCGGCCACGTCGCCGCGACGGACGAGTTCCTCACACCGGATGGCGAGCGCCATCAACCGGGCCACGCGCGATACGGAACCGGCGGGCAGGTCCGGACCCGCGGGCGGCT
>WYBR01000110.1 GCA_011525805.1 Vicinamibacteraceae bacterium | reverse complement strand
GCTGGCGATACTCGGCGACGTCGGCGCCGCTGTAGCCGCTGCTCTCGCGGAACACGCTCACGCCGGCGTTCGGCGACCAGCGGTAGATGCGATTGGCGTTGGGATCGCTGAAGAGCAGTTCGCCCGAGGGCAGCCAGACCGGGCCTTCAGTGAAGATGAAGCCCTCTGCGATCTTCTCGATCTGCGTGCCCGGGGCGATGATCGCGTCGAGCGCCGGATCACTTCGGATGATCGTCGTCTCGACGAATCGCGGAGTGATCGCGTGCGGCTCGGCATGAAAGGCGAGCGTGGCGCTGCGCATCCAGATGTAGTTGGGCGGAGGATCGGAGATCGGGCCGTTCATCCCGAAGATCGCCAGTTGAATCGTCTGGCCCGGCCGCACGCCACGCCCGACCACGAGTCGGTTGGGCACGTTGAAGCCGGCGACGACGGAACCGCCCGACTGGCCGAGTTCGCGGCTGAGCACGCCATCGACCCAGACTTCGGCATAGTCATCGACCGTGGTGTCGAGCACGATCGTGCAGCCGGCGGGATCGACGCCGTTCACATCCGCCGGCACGGTGAAGCGCAGGCGGTACCAGTTGAAGCAGATGCGCCCGCCGCCGCGGCGGTCCTGGAGCGACGTGGGGCTGATGACCTCCCACGACGAGTCGTCGAAGTCGAGTCCGCCGGCGCGGGGCTCGATGTCGTAGGTGCGGTTCGGCGGTCCGGTGGGTTTGCGATCGGGTCCGACGGCGCGGAAGTCCGCCTCGACGATGCGCGCATCGCGGTAGCGCCACTCGCCGCCGACCGCGGCGAGTCCTTCGTGGGTCATCAGATCGACTGTGGCGGCGGGAGCGCTCGTCGGAAGTGAGTCGGCCGGTGCGGGCGGGGCGGCGCATGCGAAGGTTGCCAGCGCCAGGAGCGTGTTGATTCGATTCGTCTTCATGTGCATCTCACTTGCGAAGGGGAACCTTGACGACGTAGTAGAGCATGGGGCCGCCCGGCGCGATCTCCTTGAACCAGTGCGGCGTGCCGGCGGGGACGACGAGGACATCCCCGCGGCCGAGGCGGTGCGTTTCGCCACCGGCGATGGAGTCGCCGCGGACTTCATCGGGTCCGGTGGCCCGCCCGTTCTCGACGCGCCCGCCGGTGATGAAGGTGGCGCCGCCTTCGAGGACGTAGATGATGTCCGCCTCGCCGCTGTGGACCTCCGCCTGGCCCGGCGCTTCGCGGCGGCTGGCGTGAACCTTGAACTGCTCGTTCTCGATGAGCGGCACGCCGCGCGCGAAGGCGGAGGCGACCTGCGCGCCGGGGACTCGCGTCACTTCCCCGGACGAGATCATCGACTCGCCGCCGGCGGCGCGGGCCGCCACGGCCTCGGCCGCGGCAATCGCGAGTTCATCATCATGATCGGCGCTCTTCGCGCCGCTCACCCCCACGGCGCCGACGACCCGACCGTCGACGACAATCGGCACGCCTCCCTTGAGAGGCGTGAAGTCATCGAGGGCGATCATGGGCGTGCGGCCGGCGCGGATGATGTCCTCGAAGACGCGCGTGGGCTTCTGGAAGAGTGCGGCCGTGCGGGCCTTGCCGATCGAGATATTGGCGCCGGCGGCGAAGGTGCCGTCGAGGCGGTCGAGGGCCACGAGGTTGCCGCCCTGATCGACGACGGCGATCGCCCCGCCCGCGCCGTCGGCGCGGGCCTTCGCGGCGGCGGCGTCGATGGCGATCCGCGCGCCTTCCAGAGTGAGCGATGGCGCGTCGATGGACGTCTGTGCGGCGGCCAGCGGCGCCAGCAGCGCACAGCCGAGCAGCGCGGCCAGCGATCGGTGGATGACAGGTCTCATGGTGTGTCCTTTCGGGATCGGGCTGAGGGAAAGGTGCAGCGCCGCTGTGAGTGGAGACGCATCAGCCCACAACGGCGCGCACCTGTGGCATTTGGGATGAGAGAAGGAGACGGGAGGATTCAGCGCATCGGCTCGAATGCCGCCTCGCCGAGGAGCACCTCGGCCCAGGCGCACCAGATCTGCACCTTCGCCACGTCGGGCACGTAGGCGGGCACGACGATCATGCGGTTCACCTTGCCTTCTTTGATGTCGAGGCGGTTGAGGAGATAGGTGTTGCCGCGGCTGTCGACGACCTGCCAGTGCGGCGCCGGCGCATCGGGGACCTTGAAGTCGCTCGAAAGCGTCAGCGTCCTCTTGCCGTCCGCCCAGGCGAGGGTTGCGCGGCCCGTGTTGGCCTTGACGCCGATGAACTGCGTACTCGTGCGCGTGGACTGATCGGCCGGCGCGGCGCAGCACTCGGTCGTGATCACGGCGTCGAAGGTGGTCTCGCCGAGCAATGCCTCAGCCCAGGCGCACCAGATCTGCACCTTCGCTACGTCGGGCACGTAGGCGGGCACGACGATGGAGCGGTTGAGTTTCTCCCCGCTGCCGTCTTTGACCATGAGGCGCTGGAGGAGGTAGACGTTGCCGCGGCCGTCCACGATCTGCCAGTGCGGAGCGGGCGCATCGGGCACCTTGAAGTCATTCGAGAGGGTGAGGACGTGGCGGCCGTCTTTGTTCGTCGAGTGCATGACGAATCCGGTGTTGGCCTTCACGCCCATGAAGGGGCGGCTGTTGTGATCGAGCGAAGTGTTTGCGGCCGGCGCGGCGCCGAGGGCCATCGCGGCCAGGCCGAGCGAGACGAGGAAACAGAGTGACCGATGAAGACGCGGCATGTCGAGTGCTCCTTGAATGACCGACGGGTTGAATGGCGCTGCGCCGGCGACGCGCCGGACGCGCGGATGAGTCAGGTTGGATGCGCAGCGGCGCCCGCGGTTTCGCGGTCGCGGTCGCGGTCGAGGCCGGCGAGCAGGGCGTGGATGAGCAGGCGCTCGGCCTCAATCCAGTTGAGCACGTCGTTGCCGCCGCGCAGGTGCCAGAGTTCGGAGGCGATGACGCCAACGACGCCCTGCGTGACGTCGATGCCCTCGGCCGGCCCTTCCTCGGGGTGGATGACGATTCGCCCGGGAAGGGCGGCGCGAGCGGCATTGGGGGAACGTGACGCTTCGCCGCGCTGCGGGAACCTGATGGACGGTCGAGCGCGGCGCGATGGTGTCGGTGCGGTCTGGATCATGCGGGTTGTGATGCACCGCGCGGCGTCGCGGTTACGAGGCGTGGCGCGACGCTTCGGTAGACGACTTCGGCGCGATTGCCGCCGACGTACAGCGAGCCTTCCCATCGGTCTTCAGGCGTAACCGTCGCGCTGCCGCGTGCATCTGAATGCGGCATCGATACCACCCCGCGCCCGCATTCCGCAATCAGGAGATCACTCACGTGAAAGTCGTCGCCGTTTACCCCGAGGTCAAGGACGTTCGCGTCATCGAGCATGATGAGCCGCGTCTCACCGGCCCGACGCAGGTGAAACTGCGCGTGCTGGAGATCGGCATCTGCGGGACGGACCGCGAGATTTGTTCGTTCCACTACGGCACGCCGCCTCGCGGCCTCAAGCACCTCGTCATCGGGCACGAGATGCTCGGCGAAGTCATCGAGGTCGGCTCGCAGGTGCGCACGCTGCGGCGGGGCGATCTGGTGATCCCGATGGTGCGCCGGCCGTGCCCGCACGCGCATTGCGTCGCCTGCCGCAGCGGGCGGCAGGACTTCTGCTACACCGGCGACTTCGTGGAGCGCGGCATCAAGGAGATGCACGGTTTCATGGGCGAGTTTGTCGTCGATGAAGAGCGGTTCATGATCAAAGTGCCGCGCGAACTGCGTGAAGTGGCCGTGCTCGTCGAGCCGCTGACCATCGCGGAAAAGGCGCTCATTCAGATTCACGACGTGCAGAACCGCCTGCCGTGGACCTGCCCGGTGAGGTCGAAGGAGATGGGGCTGAATCACCAGTGCCACCGGGCGGTCGTGCTCGGGGCCGGCCCGGTGGGGCTGCTCGGGGCGATGGCGCTGCGTGCGGCGGGGTTTGCGACGTGGGTCTACTCGCGCGAGACCGCGCCGAACGCCAAGGCGGACATCGTCTCCGCCATTGGCGCGACCTATGTCTCCTCGACGACGACGAACGTGAAGCAACTCGCGGAGATGGTCGGCAACATCGATCTCGTCTACGAGGCCGTCGGCGCCTCGTCGCTGGCCTTCGAAGTGCTCGAGTCGCTGGGGACCAACGGCGTGTTCATCTTTACTGGCGTGCCCGGCCGCAAAGCGCCGATCCAGGTCGACACGGACCTGCTGATGCGCAACCTGGTGCTCAAGAACCAGGTGCTCTTCGGCACGGTAAACGCGGGGCGCGACGCGTTCGAGGCGTCGATTCGCGACCTCGGCGTCTTCATGCAGCGCTGGCCCGGAGCCGTGAAAGCGCTCTTCACGAACCGCCTCGATCTCGATTCGGCGCCGGCGAAGTTGCGCGACGGCCGCGGCAGCATCAAGGATGTGATCTGCCATGTCTGAGGGCGTAGCGACTGCCTCATCCGCAGCGATTATGCCTTGGAGCATTCGCATGGAAGCCGACTCCGATCGCGACCTCGCCTCGGTGCTGCCCGACGGCGAGTGCGAGTGGCTGGAGGCCGACGGCCTGGGCGGCTTTGCGTCGGGAACAGTCAGCGGTACTCGCACGCGGCGCTATCACGGCCTGCTCATCGCGGCAACGACGCCGCCCGCGGGCCGCACCATGCTCGTCAACGGCGTGGAGGCGTGGATCGAAACGCCGGCCGGCCGAGTGACCCTCTTTCCGCAGCGCTATGCGCCCGGCGCGTTGCACCCGCAGTCGTGCGCAGAGATTGTCTCGTTCACGACGGAGCCTTGGCCGCGCTGGACGTGGCGGCTGGGGGATGGATCGCGCCTCGAGCACGAGTTGTTCGTGCCGCACGGCGCAGCGCAGTGCGCAATGCTCTGGCGGCTGCGGTCGGCTTCGGGTCCGGCGACGCTGCACGTGCGCCCGCTCATCTCCGGCCGCGGCTACCACGCGCTGCACCATGAGAATCCGGGCCTCCGATTCGACGCGGAGGTGAAGGGAGAGTGCGTGCGCTGGAGGCCGTATGGCGCTCATCCACCGATCGAAGCGCGCACGAACGGGGACTACCGCCGCGAGCCGGTGTGGTACCGGCAGTTCCTCTACGAGCAGGAGCAGCGGCGCGGCTTTGACTGCGTCGAAGACCTCGCCTCGCCCGGCGTCATCTCGTTCGACCTGGTGCGCGGGGAGGCGGCGCTGATCTTCCGCGCGTGCGAAGTCGAAGCAGTTCAAGGCGAAGAGTCTTCCCGATCCGCCGTCGAAGTGCTGCGCGGCCTGGCGGCGGTGGAGCGGCTGCGGCGCTCGCGCTTCGCCTCGCCCCTCGATCGCGCGGCGGATGCGTATCTCGCGCAGCGCGGGTCGCGGCGGACGATCATCGCCGGCTATCCGTGGTTCGCCGACTGGGGGCGCGACACGTTCATTGCGATGCGCGGCCTGTGCATCGCCTCGGGCCGGCTCGAGGAGGCGGAATCGATCCTGCTCGGCTGGGCCGAGACGGTTTCGCAGGGGATGCTGCCCAACCGCTTTCCCGACTCGTCGTCGAGCAGTGCGGCCGGTCCGCCGGAGTTCAATTCCGTCGATGCCTCGCTGTGGTACGCGATCGCGGTTCACGAGTTCTTCGAGGCCGCGCAACGCGCGGACCTTGCGCTGAGCGAGCGCACGATCGCGACATTGCGGCGAGCCGTGTGCGAAATCGTGGCCGGTTACGCCGGCGGAACGCGCTACGGCATCCGCGCCGCCGACGACGGCCTGCTCGCGGCCGGCGAGCGCGGCGAGCAACTCACCTGGATGGATGCGCGCGTCGGCGACCGTGAGATCACGCCGCGCATCGGCAAGCCCGTCGAAGTGCAGGCGCTGTGGATCAACGCGTTGTGGATCGCCGGCGCGTTCGACGGGCGCTGGAAGGCGCTGTGCGCCAGGGCGCGGGCGGCGTTTGCGCGGCGATTCTGGAACGACGAGCGCGGCTGCCTCTACGACGTGGTCGATGTCGATCACGCGGCCGGCGCCGTCGATGCGTCGGTGCGGCCGAACCAGATCTTCGCGGTCGGCGGCCTGCCGCTGCAGGTCATCGAGGGCGAGCGCGCGAAGGCGATCGTCGAGCGGGTTGAGCGCGATCTGCTGGCGCCGCTGGGATTGCGGTCGCTCAGCCCGCATGAGCCGGGCTATGCCGCGCGCTACGAGGGCGGGCCGCACGAGCGCGACGCGGCCTATCACCAGGGCACGGTCTGGCCTTGGCTCATCGGGCCTTTCGTCGAGGCGTGGGTGCGCGTGCATGGGGGTGATGCGGCGGCGCGTCGGGAAGCGCGGCAGCGATTCCTCCGGCCACTCATGGCTCACCTCAACAGCGCCGGTCTCGGCCACATCTCGGAGATTGCGGACGCCGAGCCGCCGCACGAGCCGCGCGGCTGCCCGTTCCAGGCGTGGTCGCTGGGCGAACTGCTGCGCCTCCAGCGATCGGTGCTGGCCGATCAGGACATTGGCCGCAAAAAGGCACAAGAGTCGCAAAAGGAGAGGAAGAAAGCGGTGAGGGCGGGAGCGCATCAGACATGACGACACTCCCGCAAAGTGAGACCTTCGAACGCTCTGCTCCTGCTGATCCTCCCCCTCTTGAGCCTTTCGTGTCTCTTCGCGGCCATGCTCTGAATCGAGGCCTTGCGGCGCTGCGCGCGCATTGGCCGGAGTATCTCTGCGAAGCGGCGCTGCTCGGCGGATTCATGGTCTCCGCGTGCGTCTTTGCGATTGTGCTCTTTCACCCGCACTCGCCGGCGGCGCGCGCGATCGAGTCGCCGCTGCTGCGCCGCGCGCTGATGGGTCTGGCGATGGGGCTGACGGCCATCGCGCTGATCTACTCGCCCCTCGGACAGCGGAGCGGGGCGCACATGAACCCAGCGGTGACGCTCGCCTTCTGGCGCCTCGGCAAGGTGCGCGGGATCGACGCGATCTTCTACGTCATCGCGCAGTTCATCGGCGGCGTCGCGGGCGTACTGCTGGTGCGCGGGCTGCTGCCGGGGCCGGTCGCGGCCGCAGAGGTGCGATACGTGGCAACGCTGCCCGGCCCGCACGGCGCGGTCGCGGCGTGGGCGGGCGAATTCGGCATCGCCCTGCTGCTCATGCTCATCGTGCTCATCGCCTCGAACCATCGTGCGCTGACGCGGGCGACGGGGTTGCTTGCCGGGCTGCTCGTCATGCTCTACATCACTTTCGAGTCGCCGATCTCGGGCATGAGCATGAATCCGGCGCGGACGTTCGGCTCGGCCTTCTGGGCGGGGGTGTGGACGCACTGGTGGATCTACTTCACGGCGCCTCCACTGGCGATGCTCACGGGGGCGCAGGTCTATGTGGGCCTTCGCGGGCCGCGGGCAGTTCACTGCGCCAAACTCTACCACGTCAACGGGCATCGGTGCATCTTCCGCTGCGAGTTCGACCGCCTCACGGCCTCGGCGGCGCCGGCGGAGTGATCGCCGGCCGCGAATCCTCCGCCGCCCGCGCGGCATCAGAGTGAGCAGACGCTCTACTACGGGTGAACTTCATGGCCGCCATCGAGCACTACGACGTCATCATCATCGGCAGCGGGGCGGGCGGCGGCACGCTGGCGTATCACCTCGCCCCATCGGGCAAGCGGATCCTGCTGCTCGAGCGCGGCGGGTTCGTGCCGCGCGAGGCGGAGAACTGGAGTTCGCGGGCGGCCGTCCTCGAAGAGAAGTACCACGCGCCGGAGAAGTGGCTCGACGGGCGCGGCCGTGAGTTTCAGCCGGGCACGCACTATAACGTGGGCGGCAACACCAAGTTCTACGGCGCGGCCCTGTTTCGCATGCGCGAGGCGGACTTCGGCGAGATTCGCCATCACGGCGGCGTCTCGCCCGCGTGGCCCATCACCTACGAAGACCTCGAACCCTACTACACCCAGGCGGAATACCTCTACGAAGTGCGCGGCCGGCGCGGCGACGATCCGACCGAGCCGTGGAGCAGCGCTCCCTATGCCTTCCCTCGCGTCTCCCACGAGCCGCGCCTGCAGGAACTGCACGATCACTTCGCGCGCAGCGGCCTGCATCCGTTCCACGTCCCGCTGGGCATCCGCCTCAACGAGAAGTCGCCTGACTCAAGCCCCTGTGTGCGTTGCAAGACCTGCGATGGCTATCCCTGCCTCGTCGGCGGCAAGGCGGATGCGCACACCATGTGCGTCCAGCCGGCGATGCGCTACGGCAACGTGACGCTGCTGACCGAGGCGAAAGCCCTGCGCCTCGTGACGACGCCCGACGGGCGAAGCGTGAAGGGCGTGATCGTGGAGCGCCGCGGCGAGATCGAAGAGTACTCGGCCGACTTCATCGTGAGTTCGTGCGGGGCGGTCAATTCGGCGGCCCTGCTGCTGCGCTCGGCCACGGAGCGGCATCCCGCGGGGCTGGCGAATGGTTCGGGGCTGGTGGGCCGCAACTACATGGCCCACAACAACTCCGTCCTCTTCTACTTCTGCGCCAAGGCGAATCCGACGCTCTTTCAGAAGACGCTCGCGGTGAATGACTTCTACTTCAGCGGCCCGGACTCGGATCTGCCGCTGGGGCACATCTCGATGGTCGGGAAGTTTGACGGGCACATGTTCAAGGCGGGCGCGCCGCCGCTGGCGCCGCTGCCCCTGCTCGAGGCGATGGGCAGGCGCTCCATCGACTTCTGGATCACCTCCGAGGACCTGCCCGACCCCGAGAACCGCGTGTCGCTCGGCGCCGACGGCCGCATCGAACTGCACTACAGAGAGAACAACCTCGAAGCCCATCGCCGGCTGATTGCGAATCTCAAGCGCGTGATGCGCACGTTTGATGGCGGGAAGTTCTTCACCAAGGGCGGGAAGATCCCCCTCGCCGGCGTGGCACACCAGTGCGGCACGCTGCGCTTCGGCCGCGACCCGCGCACCAGCGTCCTCGACGTCGACTGCAAGGCCCACGAACTCGACAACTTCTACGTCGTGGACGCTTCGTTCTTCTGCTCGTCCAGCGCGGTCAACCCGGCGCTGACCATCATCGCCAACGCCATCCGGGTCGGCGACCACCTGCTCGACCGTCTCGGCGCTTCAAGGGAACATCGACATGAGTATGCACCGGCCCGAGGGCTCGCGGTCCTGGCCTGAACCGACGCGGATCTCGATTGCGGCGGCGGCGCTGCTTGTCGCGCTGCTGGCGGGGCTGCTGACGCTGCCGGCGCGGAGCGCGCCGGCGGGCGCTGAAGTGCTGCGCACTTCAGTCGCGAAGCCGCAAGCGGCTCAGGCGAAGACGCAAGCGGATGAGGCGCCGCTTGCCCGGCGCACCATCTCCATCGGGATCACTGTGGCGGACATGGAGCGCGCCCTCGACTTCTACACGCGCGTGCTGGACTTTCAACTCGAGTCCGACATCGAAGTGGCGGGCGAGGACTGGGAGCGCCTCCAGGGCGTCTTCGGCGCGCGGATGCGGATCTGCACGCTGCGCCTCGGCGAGGAGCGCATCGAACTCACGGAGTACCTTGCGCCGACGGGCCGGCCGATTCCCGTCGACTCGCGCAGCAACGACGGGTGGTTCCAGCACATCGCCATCATCACCAGCGACATGGATGCAGCGTATGCGCGGCTGCGCGAGCACCGCGTCCGCCACGCTTCGACCGGTCCGCAGACCCTGCCGGCGTGGAATCTCAGCGCCGGCGGAATCAAGGCGTTCTACTTCCGCGACCCGGAAGATCATGTGCTCGAGGTCCTCCAGTTTCCGCCCGGCAAGGGGCAGGAGAGGTGGCAGAGCCGGGAGGCGCTCTTCCTCGGCATCGACCACACGGCGATCGTCGTGCGCGACACCGACGCCAGCCTGGGGTTCTATCGCGATCGGCTCGGCATGATCGTCGCGGGCGAAGCGGAGAACTACGGGACCGAGCAGGAGCACCTCAACAACGTCTTCGGCGCCCGGCTGCGCATCACGGCCCTGCGCTGGCCCGGCGAGGCCGAGCGCGTCGGCCCGGCGATCGAACTGCTCGAATACCTTGCGCCGTGCGACGGCCGACCGTATCCCGCCGACACGCGCGGCAACGACCTCTGGCACTGGCAGATCAACTTCGCGTGCGACGAGCCGGGGGAGGCGTTCACGAGCCTGCGCGGGCCGATGCGGCGGCTCGTCTCGCCGGGCGTGATTGAGATGGACGGTGCGACGACGTTTGAGGCCGGGTTGCATCTCCGCGATCCCGACGGGCACGCGCTGCGGTTTCTGCGCGGGGGCGGGGAGGAAGATACAGACATTCGCGCGGCGCTGCCGTAACCGGGAGGCGTCCCGGAGCATCTGAGATGCATCCCACGATTCGCAGAGCCTCATCGTGGGCGTGAGCCCCAGAACCCCTATGCCCACCAAGCGCATCATCATCCTCGGCGGCGGATTCGGCGGCCTGTACACCGCCTTCGAACTCGATCGGCTGCTGCTGCGGCGCGACGATGTCGAGGTCATCCTCGTCAACAGCGACAACTTCTTTTTGTTCACGCCCATGCTCCACGAAGTCGCAGCGAGCGATCTGGACATGACGGCGATCGTGAACCCCATCCGCAAACTCCTCCGCCGCGTGCAGTTCTTCTGCGGCGACGTGGAGTCGATCGATCTCGAAAACCGGCGCGTCACCCTCTGGCACGGCGACGACCGGCACCACCACGAAGTCGAGTTCGACCATCTCATCATCGGCCTCGGATCCGTCACCAACTTCTACAACCTGCCCGGGCTCGAGGAGCGGGCGCTGACCATGAAGTCGCTCGGAGACGCGATCCGCTTGCGCAACCGCATCATCGCCAACATGGAGGAGGCGGACTTTGAGTGCTGCGCGTCGGTTCGGCAGCGGCTTCTCACTTTCGTGGTGGCGGGAGGCGGGTTCGCCGGCGTCGAGACGGCCGCGTCGATCAACGACTTCATCCACGACGCCATCCGCTTCTACCGAAACCTCTCGCACGAACAGGTGCGCGTCGTGATCGTCCACTCGGGCCAGGTGATCCTGCCGGAACTGAGCGAGAAACTCGGGCGCTACGCCATGCGCAAACTGGCTGACCGCCGCGTCGACCTTCGCACAGGGGTGCGCGTGGCTCGCTACGACGGGGCGGGGGTGCATCTGAGCGACGGCTCGTGCATCGAGTCGTGCACGCTCGTGTGGACGGCGGGCACCTCGGCGCATCCGATGGTCGAGGCGCTCTCGTGCCGCAAGGACCGCGGGCGGATCTGCGTGGACGAGACGCTCGAAGCGGTCGGCCAGTCCAACGTCTGGGCAGTGGGCGACTGTGCGAGCATCCCCGACCCGCGCACGGGCAGGACGCATCCGCCCACGGCTCAGCACGCGATCCGCGAGGGCCGCACGCTGGCGCGCAACATCCTCGCGCGGCTGCGCGGGCGCGAGACGGTTCCCTTCCGCTTCCGCACGCTGGGCCAACTCGCCTCGCTCGGCCACCGCACGGGCGTGGCGAATATCATGGGGCTGAACTTCTCGGGCTTCATCGCCTGGTGGATGTGGCGGACGATCTACCTGAGCAAACTCCCGCGCCTGGAAAAGAAAGTGCGCGTCGCCCTCGACTGGACGCTCGATCTGTTCTTCAGCAAGGACCTCGTGCAGTTCAACACCGCCCTGGCACGGCACCTCTCGACGGCGGAGAAGCCGGCCGCGCCCTCGCCGGCGCCGCTTCAGGCAACTCAGACGATCGAGGTCGCTGCCGCGGTGTGATCGGACTTGGAGACTGTTTCACCACGGTGGGGCGGGCGTCCCGCCCGTCCAAGCCGAACGGGCCAGAGGCCCGTTCCACCACTTGCACGTCAGTTGTGAACCAGATTCTTCGGCATCGGCCGACCGGTTGCGGCCACGCTGGATTGTCAGGCACGCGGATGCGGCGATCAAAGCCCAGACTTGCGTAACCTCGCCCGTACCCGCCGCATCCAAACCTCCGGAGGCGCGACTGCCGCGCGTCGGCCTGCATGGGAGATACCCTTCATGGACCCTGAAGTCGTCGTGCCCTCGGCCCGCAACGGCCGCGATGATCGCAAGCGGAGCGTCAGCCGGATGAATGATCCCGAATCGATGCGGCTGGTGGAGGATTCGCGCCGGCGGCACAACTGGAAGCGCTGGGGGCCGTACCTCGCCGAGCGGCAGTGGGGCACCGTGCGCGAGGACTATTCGCCCCACGGCGACTGCTGGAACGACCTCCCCCACGACCACGCGCGCAGCCGGACCTACCGCTGGGGCGAGGACGGCCTGCTGGGCGTCTGCGACCGGCAGTGTCGGCTGTGCTTTGCCCTGGCGTTGTGGAACGAGCGCGACCCGATCCTCAAGGAGAGGCTCTTCGGTCTGACCAACGGCGAGGGCAATCACGGCGAGGACGTCAAGGAGTGCTACTACTACCTCGACTCAACGCCGACGCACTCGTACATGAAGGCGCTGTACAAGTATCCGCAGGCGGAGTTTCCTTACGCGAAACTGGTGGAGGAGAATCGCCGCCGTGGCAAGGACGAGCCGGAGTTCGAACTCATCGACACCGGCGTGTTCGATGAGAACCGCTACTTCGACGTCGTCGCCGAGTACGCGAAGGCCTCACCGGAAGACCTGCTGATCCGCATCACGATCCACAACCGCGGTCCGGAGGCGGCGCCGATTCACCTTCTTCCGACGCTCTGGCTGCGCAACACCTGGTCCTGGGGGCGCCGCGGCGAAGGGCAGGGGGAGCGCGGCATCATCCGCCGGATCGACGATGCCACGCTGGAGATCGAGCATCCTTCACTGGGGCGGTATCGCTTCAGCATCGACGCCGGCGGCGCGGCCGCCCCGCTGCTCTTCACCGAGAACGAGACGAACGCGCAGCGCCTCTACGGCACGCCCAGCGCCGGCCCGCACGTCAAGGACGCCTTTCACCGCTTCGTCATCAACGGCGAGCGCGAGGCGGTGAGTCCTTCGGGCGAAGGAACGAAGGCGGCGCCGCATTTCCGGGCCGTCATCGACGCGGGCGGCAGCGCGACGTTTCGCCTGCGCCTCACAGCCGTCACGGAGGCGACGGACGCGCCCTTCGGCCGGGCGTTCGATGATCTCGTCGAGCAGCGGCGGCGCGAGGCGGATGCGTTCTACGCCGCGCGCCTGGAGGGCGCTCTGAGTGATGAGCAGCGCGCGGTGGCGCGGCAGGCGTACGCGGGCCTTCTGTGGAGCAAGCAGTTCTATCACTACGTGGTGGAGCAGTGGCTCGAGGGGGATCCCGCCCAGCCGCCCCCGCCGAGCCAGCGCCTCACCGGCCGCAACAGCGACTGGACGCACCTGTACAACCGCGACGTGATCTCGATGCCCGACAAGTGGGAATACCCCTGGTACGCGGCGTGGGACCTCGCGTTTCACATGATCCCGTTCGCGAAGATCGATCCCGAGTTCGCCAAGGAACAACTCGTGCTGATGCTGCGCGAGTGGTACATGCATCCCAACGGTCAGATTCCGGCGTACGAGTTCGCGTTCGGAGACGTGAATCCGCCGGTGCACGCGTGGGCGTGCTGGCGGGTGTACAAGATGACCGGGCCGCGCGGAAACCGCGACCGCGTCTTCCTCGCCCGCGTCTTCCAGAAACTGCTGATCAACTTCACGTGGTGGGTGAACCGCAAGGACGTCGAGGGCAAGCACATCTTCTCCGGGGGCTTTCTCGGCCTGGACAACATCGGCGTCTTCGACCGCTCGCGGCCGCTCCCGACGGGAGGGCATCTGGAACAGGCGGACGGCACGGCGTGGATGGCCTTCTACTGCGCCACCATGCTCGCCATGGCCCTGGAACTGGCGAGCGAAGACCCGGCCTACGAAGACGTCGCCTCCAAGTTCTTCGAGCACTTCGTCGCCATCGCCGACGCCATGAACACCCTCGGCGGGACGGGGCTGTGGGACGAGCAGGACGGCTTCTACTACGACCAGTTGCACGTCGATCACGCGCTCATGCCCCTCAAGGTGCGCTCGATGGTCGGGCTGATTCCCCTCTTCGCCGTCGAGGTGCTGGAGGACGACGTGGTGAGCCGCCTGCCCGGCTTCGCCAGGCGGATGCGCTGGTTCCTCGAGAACCGTCGCGACCTCGCGCGGCACATCTCCTACTACGAGACGCTCGAGGGCGACGAGGCCCACCGTCACCACCTCCTGGCGATTCCCTCGCGGCCGCGGCTCGAGCGCGTCCTGCGCTATCTGCTTGATGAGACGGAGTTCCTCTCGCCGCACGGCATTCGGTCCGTCTCGCGCTGCCACGCCGAGCGGCCGTACGTCTATCGCGCGGGGCACGATGAGTTCCGCGTCGACTACGTCGCCGCGGAATCGACGACGGGCCTGTTCGGCGGCAACAGCAACTGGCGCGGGCCGATCTGGTTCCCCGTCAATTACCTCATCGTCGAGGCCCTGGAGCGCTACCACCACTTCTACGGCGACGCGCTCAAGGTCGAGTGCCCGACGGGATCGGGGAACATGATGGCGCTCGACGAGGTCGCGGAGGAACTCAAGCGCCGCCTCGCGTCGATCTTCCTGCCCGATGAGAACGGCCGCCGCGCCTGCCACGGCGACGTTCAGCGCTTTGCCGACGATCCCCACTGGCGCGACCTCGTGCTCTTCTACGAGTACTTCCACGGCGACACGGGACGGGGCGTGGGCGCCAGCCACCAGACGGGATGGACGGCGCTGGTGACGCGCTGCATCGAGGACAACGCCCGCCGGGCCGCGCGACGCGAGCGGCCAGCCCAGAGCGCCGCCACCGCGGCGCCGCCTCGCGCCCGGCAGTCGGCCCAGACCCCCGCATCCCCCATTCACGCCGCTTCCCGCATGCGGTAAGGACGCCCGACCATGACGTGTCGCGAGTTGATCGAGTTTCTCGACGAGTATGAAGCCGGCGCGCAGCAACCCGAGGTGCGGGCCGAGTTCGAGCGGCACCTGCGAGTCTGCCCGCAGTGCCGCGACTATCTCAAGACCTACCGCGACACGCTGGTGCTGGCGCGCGCCTCGTGCGAGGAGCACGGCGATCGCGTGCCCGACGAAGTTCCGGAGGATCTCGTCAGGGCCGTGCTCGCAGCGCAGCGCGAGGGCGGTGCGGGGCATTGAGCAGGACGACCGCTCGGGCGGGTGTAGTCCAGGATTGTGGCGCATGCGACGTCCGAGGCGGCGGACGAGTTGCGGCGATCATGCACTCCACTTCGCGCGCGGCTTTCGCCCCGGCGGGGCGCGCGAGCGGAGCCACGGGTGCAGCGAGCCGAGGCGCAGCCTGGCGAGCGGAACCCGTGGTCAACGGCGCGCGGGAATCTCACCGCCCCGAAGGGTCGGCGGAGGCGCGCGACGTTTTTGGCGAGCGACGTTCTTCGGCGAGCGACGCTTGAATAAATCGCACACTTGCTCATCGCACACTTCCATCGCCCCTTCCGGGGCGAAAGACCGAATCGGGGCGCTCTCTGCCACGGGTTCCGCTCGCTGCGCTTCGCTGCACCCGTGGCTACATTCGCTGGCCCCTTCGGGGCCCGAAACGCAACCGGCCGTCGCCAACCGCTCGGCGACCATGATCCGAAATGACTCGCCGTCGAACCGTGCATCGTGAGTGCCACAAACTTGGACTACCCCCGACCGCTCGGGCTTCCAACTCGCCCCGCCAAGGCGTGATATGATGGTATCAGCCGTCGATTCGTGATCGGTGACGGCGCGAACCTCGTGGACGCTGACACCCTATGGGCAAGCACGCCCGCGATGCAGGCGGAGACTCGCGCGCGGCCGCGGCCGGCGCGGCGGCGTCTGCATCCGCGCCGATCGCGGGCCAGGCGCCTCTCGACGACCTGGCCATCCTCGAGCGCATTGTCGAAGGCACCGGCCACGCGACGGGCGAGGCGTTTCTTCAGTCGCTGGTGCGCAGTCTCGCCTCGGCGCTGGATGTTCGTTATGCCTTTGTCGCGGGGTTTGCCGGTTCGCCAACGCGGGTGCGGACGCTCGCCTACTGGGCGGTGGACCGGATCGTGGACAACGTGGAGTGGGATCTCGCGGGCACGCCGTGCGAGGAGGTGATCGCCGGCCGGCTGTGTCATCATCCGTCGGGCGTGGCGCACCTGTTTCCCGGCGATGCGCCGCTGGTGGAGATGAAGATCGAGAGTTACCTCGGTGTGCCGCTCATCGGCGCGCGGGGCGAGACGCTCGGGCACCTGGCGGTGTTCGATGAACGGCCGATGCAGCGCCAGCCGCGGTCGCTCTCGGTCTTCCGCATCTTCGCGCAGCGGGCGGGCGCGGAACTCGACCGCCTCGAAGCCGAGCGCGCCCTGCGCGAGTCGGAGCGCCAGTTCCGCGACCTCTTCGACGAGGCTCCGATCGGGTACGTGTATGAAGACACGGAGACGCGGTTTGTGAGCGCCAACGGCGCGGCGCTGAAGATGCTCGGAATCCGCGCGGAGGAGGTGCGGCAGATCGTCGGGCTGAGCCTCGTCGCCGACACGCTGGAGAATCAGGCCCGCGTGCGGCAGTCGCTCGCGGCTGAGCAGGCGGGGCGGGAACTGCCGTGCATCGAACTCGAACTGCGCCGCAAGGACGACGGCCGGCCCGTGTGGGTGCAGCGCTGGTCGCGCCCCGAGCCAGGCGGCAAGCACACGCGCACCATGATCATCGACATCACCGAACGCGTCCTCGCCGAGCGCGAGCGGGCGCGGCTGCAGCAGCAGAACGTCTACCTCCAGGAGGAGATCAAGTCGGTTCACAACTTCGAGGAGATCGTCGGGCGCAGCGCGGCGCTGACGGAGACGCTCTCGAAGATTCAACTCGTGGCGGCGACGGAGGCGACGGTGCTCATCACGGGGGAAACGGGGGTGGGCAAGGAACTGCTCGCCCGCGCGGTTCACTCGCGATCGCGCCGCGCCGGACGGCCGCTCATCAAGGTCAACTGCGCGGCGCTGCCGACGGGTCTGGTCGAGAGCGAACTCTTCGGCCACGAGAAGGGGGCGTTCACGGGGGCGGTCAACCGCCGCATCGGCCGCTTTGAGCTCGCGGAGGGCGGGACGATCTTCCTCGATGAGATCGGCGAATTGCCCGTGGAGGTGCAGGTCAAACTCCTGCGCGTCCTCCAGGAGCGCGAGTTCGAGCGCGTGGGCGGCGATCGGACGATTCGCGCCGACGTGCGCGTTATCGCGGCGACGAACCGCGACCTGCCCGCCGCGGTGGCGTCGGGGGCGTTCCGGCAGGACCTCTACTACCGCCTGAGCGTCTTCCCCGTGCACGCGCCTCCGCTGCGGGCGCGGCGTGGGGACATTCCACTGCTCGTGCATTACTTCGTGAAGCGGTCGGCGGCGCAGATCGGGCGGTCGATCGAGCACATCGCGCCGGAAACGATGCAGCGCCTCGTCGAGTATGACTGGCCCGGCAACGTGCGCGAACTTGAGAACATCATCGAGCGGGCGGTGATCCTCTCGCCGGGTGCGGAACTGCTCGTGCCGGAGGGCGTGCTGGCGGCAACGGCGCCGGCGCCTGCCGCGAGGCCGCGCTCGCCGGCGGTCCTCGAACGCACGCTCGAGCAGGTCGAGCGCGAGCACATCATCGCCACGCTCCAGTCGACGAAGTGGCTGGTTGAGGGGGAGCAGGGCGCGGCCCGGGCGCTGGGCCTGCACCCCAACACCCTTCGCAGCCGCATGAAGCGCCTGGGCATCGAGCGCAGCGCCGAGGCGGCGTCGTAGTTCTACGAAATCTCGTGGGTGCATCGGGCGGGCCCGACAGGTCCGTCGGCCGTAACTCCTTGATTTTCAGCATGTTGCGCGGTTCGCCCCGCGCGGCACGGCTCTTGCTTTTGCTCCGCCGTGGCCATGGAGACTGACATGCTGAGAATCTCGACTGCGACCCGGGGCGACGGGTTGCCCGTCCTTGTCATCGAAGGCTCGATCACGGACGATGAACTCGCGATCCTCGACGAGGTGTGCCGGGAGAGGCTCAACGGCTCGGCGCGCCTCACACTCGACCTGACTCACGTGACCTATCTCGACGACGCGGCCTTGCGCTACCTGTGCGTCCTGCGCGCCCGCGGGGCGGAGGTCGCCTGCCGATCACCTTTCATCCGCGAACTTCTCGCGAGGGAGCGATCATGAACGCATCAGCCGAAATGTCTTCGTCCGGATCCGCGACGCGGAGCCGTCCGGCGGCTGGCGGCACCGGCTGCAACGAGGCCCTCTTCGAACAACTGGTGCGCGACAACGCCGGCCGGATGCTGGCCACCGCCCGGCGACTGCTGCGCGACGAGCAGGAGAGCCGCGACGCGGTGCAGGATGCCTTCCTCCAGGCGTTCAGATGCTGGAAGGACTTCCGCGGGCAGTCGCAGGTAAGCACCTGGCTGCATCGCATCGTCGTCAACGCCGCACTCATGCGATTGCGCCGCAAGGCGCGGCGCGGGAGCGTGTCGATCGAGCCGCTGCTGCCG
The DNA here is from genome assembly GCA_011525805.1 of Vicinamibacteraceae bacterium. GTDB lineage: Bacteria > Planctomycetota > Phycisphaerae > Phycisphaerales > UBA5793 > UBA5793. The sequence continues at coordinate 965 of WYBR01000110.1, read as the reverse complement.
ACCTTTGACGCGACGGGGCACCGAGTGGGCGCGCCGCCCGCGTGGGGCGCCTCGGCCGATGAACTTCTAGAGCGGCGCGAGACGCGCGAGATGGTCCGTCGCCGCATTGATGAACTACCCCACGACTACCGCGCGGTGATCCTCCTGCGCGACATCGAGGAGATGAGCACGGAGGAGGCGGCCGAGGCGCTGGGCATCACTCCCGGAGCGGTGAAGACGCGCCTCCATCGCGCGCGAATGGCGCTGCGGACGCTGCTGGAGCGGGATCTGGTGTGAGGGGGAGGGGAATCCTTCGAGGCGCTGGGGCGGCGCGAGAACAGGCGTTCCACGCCGCCCGAGACCGCTTGCGTCTTCGCCTCCGAACGCCGACCTCCCGGCGCCGCGTTAGTTCTTCAGCGGCGGCGCCGCCTTGACGAGGCGCTCGACGACTTCGTCGATCGTCGTGCGGTTGGTGCTCCGGATGACTCCCTCGTGGTCGATGATGTAGATCGTCGGCCAGCCGCGCACGCCCCACTTGGTGGCGATCGGCCCGCCGGTGCCTCCTCCGTCGAAGAAGGACGGCCAGGACAAGTCCTTCTCCTTCATCACCTGCTGAAGAAACTCGAGTGAAGGATCGCTGTTGACTCCGACGATGGCGAATGGCTGGTTCTCATACTTCTCGACGAGCGACCGCTCGTGCGGGTACATGGCCCTGCAAGGCCCTCACCAGTCCCCCCAGAAGTCGAGGAGCACCACCCTTCCGCGGAAGTCGGAGAGTTTCATCGGTTTGCCGTTGTGGTCGATGCCTTCGATCTCGGGGGCGGGTTTGCCGACGGCCAGGTCGGCCGGCGAATGCGGATTGACGCGGGCGTCGGCGATGCGGCCGTAGGTCGTCTCGCGCCACTTGACGTCTTTGTACTCGCCGAGGAGTTTTGCGTAGTGGGGGTTGGGCGAGCCGTCCGGGAGGCGCGGGGCGCCGAGTTGGG
>WYBR01000109.1 GCA_011525805.1 Vicinamibacteraceae bacterium | reverse complement strand
CCGGCGGCCGGGGTGTGCTGGCGATCAGCAACGGCTCGGCGACCACCGGCAACGACATCGGCTACGCCGGCTACACCTGGAACGATGAACGCTCGCAGTGGCATGTAAGACACCGCGAGTATGATCCGAAGATGGGCCGGTTCCTGCAGCGCGACCCCGTCGGCCACAGCAGCGGCAGCAACTTCTACCAGTACGCCGACGGCTCAGCCGCGACGCTCACCGACGCCGCGGGGCTGAGCCCGTTCCCGCCGTCTGTGATTCCAGCGTGGACATTGCCGAACTTCACGGAGAATGGAACGGACATGGCGTCCGAGCCGCCCCCGCCGACCTATTGGGGCATGTTGCTTGGTCCGGGGTTTGATCCATCGTGGCTTGATTGGGGCGGCAATCCGTTTGAGGGAATCTTCAATCCCCTCATCGCGCCGGGATTCGACCCCAACCAATTCTGTCAGCAACCGGAGCGGGAGTACCGAGCGGACAACTTGGACTATTACGATCCACTGCCACCCGATGGCCGTAAGGTTGGCGTCGGCTCGTATCTGGGATCCAGAAACTATCAATCGCAATACAGCGATGGCATCAATTATGACTGGTGCATGGCGACTTGTCTTTTGCCAAAGCTCCTCGCACTTTTGCCGCATGTGGGGCTTCAAGCACTCATCAACGCCGTCCCGCTCCTCGGAACCGTCCTTCACTCTCCGATTGATCCCGACGCTCCATTATTGGAGCCTGGCCCATCACCAGTGCCGAATCCTAGGCGCAAGGCCAAGAGAGTCCTCCGGATATTCCGCAACGGCGCGTGGCGATTTGTACTTCGGGATGCAGACGATTACTCTCACATCTGGAATCCCCACTGGGCCGAGCTTGGGCAGTGGGGATACAAGAGCTATGCCCCGTACTATGGCGAGACCGTACATGGGAGTGTCACGACGACCATGCTGGGATATCGTGCCGCACAGCTGACCCGAATTCTCAACGGCGCCATGAGAGCTGCGCCCATCATCGGACATCTGCATCTTGGCTGGCAGACCTTGAAGGCCATCGAGGATGCATATGATGAATGTGCGAAGAAGTGTGGCGCTGCCAGAGCCATGTAGGGCTGCGTGGATGACCACAATTTGGAGTGCTGCGAATGCTCGGTCTCATCCTGCAACCTCATGCTTCATCGTCATCATTGGAATTGCTGGTGCTTCGCATGGGAGTAGCGTGGTACTTGCCCTTGGCATACGCATGCTCTTCCGTGTTGGTATCCGCACTCGCACACTGGGCCATTGGAAAGGGTCGGCTCAGATACCCCGTGTACTGCCTTGCACTGGGCTACCTGCTGCTGATCGTCGCGTATGATGCGACCTTGTACCAGCTTTGGGATCTTGAGCAACTGACCGGACCGCATGCTCCACTGCTTGTGATATCCATTCAGATCAGTGGGCTTCTTCTTGCAGTGTCGCTTGTCGTGCTCAATCAGCGAGTAATGTGGACTTGGTTCGAGGAGTAGTATGTTGTTAGACTGAAAGCTGTAGGGCTTGCTACTCATCACTCGTCGGGAGTTGATGACGGATCATCGTGACGGCATCGCGGTCCGCCATTGGTAGTGTGCCGGACCTTATAATGGGTTCGGAGCGACTGAGTTACGAGGAGATAATCATGAAGATGACCGAGGTCAATTTGCTGCGGCCATCTCAATCGTTCACGCGGGCCCGCCTGTGCCTTTGCATCGTTGGGATGGCGAGCCTGCTCACTTCGTGTGGTGAGCGTGATGGCGCACAGGTGTCACCGGAGCCCTCGGGCGCAGCGGCGCCAGCGGCTGTCATCGCAGAGATTGGTGCATGGCGAGCAGGTGGCGGAGTGCAGCATCCTTCAAACCTGGTGCCTCGCCCGTCTGGAACAAACTCGCGCAATGCGGCCGACATGTATCGCTCGATCTCAAGTGCGTTCGCAAATCTGCCTTCAAGTGATGTAGAGATGATGCGCGATCCTTGGAGCGCCTCGGTCCGCTCTCTTGAGTATCTGCTGGAATCGTTCGAGCGAGAACTGCCCGTCATTCATGATGCTGTGCAAGTACCGTACTGCAACTGGGAGACACCTCCTGCGGATAGCCGAACGGCGGCGGTCGAGTATCTGACGCAGGTGCGTTCGACGGGGCGTCTGCTCGTTGTGGAAGCAATCGTACGGGCGGAGCAGGGGGATCTCGATGGGGCGGCGACGTCCCTTGTGGCGATCATGCGACTGGGCGACCAGGCGGCGTCTGAGTTCCATGCGATCGGTGTCCAGATGCGCCAGGCGCTGGACGCAGTTGCGACGGGTGCGATCAGACAGATCTTCGAGAAAAGTGACGAGATTCCGTCCGCGATCGCGATCACGTTGGATACTCGCAACTATCGCGAGTACCTTCGACGTTCCATGATCTACGAGGGATCGCTGGCGATTCAATCTGTCCGTAACGCGGCGGGCGGCGACACGACCGGATCCATCGAGCAGCAGCCGATCCCGCAGGATCTGGCGGATGGACTGGTGTGGTATTTGAGCACCATGCAGTCGTTCATCGATCAGTCGAGCCTCCCTTACTACGAGCAGACTGCGGCGCAAAAGGTCAAGCCGATGCCGGCATCCGCGCGGCTTCCTGATGGCCTGAGTACCTTTGAAGAGATTGAACGGAATAGCAGGGTGGCGGCCAGCATTGAGAACCAGACCAACATCGCCCACCTTGCGATTCGACTGCGCGCCTATCGCGCTGCGCATGGTGCGTACCCCGACTCAGCGAACTTCGAAGTGCCGAACGATGCGATTACGGGCCGGCCGATCGAGTATTGGAAATACACCGACAAGTTCGTTCTGCGCGGCCGCATTGCGGGTTTGCGAGGGGAATCATCGGAGTACGAGTGGGAGTGGTGATATCCTGACAAAGCGGGTCAGAGGGCGAACACCGGGTCGGAATCACTCTTGCCTCCCGTGCTTCGCGAGCGCCGCCTTCGCAGTCTGCCCCACTGACTCACACAGCCGCGCGAGATTGGCCCGAGTTTCGCTTACGGCCGGTGCGTGGCGGAGGCGGGCGAGGAGGGTGTGGGTCTGAACATCGAGGATCTGCCCCCGCTCGCGGCACTGCCGCTCGACGGTCAGGGCGCTGCGCAGTTCCAGCCACTGCTCCTCGGTCCGATCGTCGCGGGCGAAGATCCCGTGCTGACGCGTGGGGCTCGGTTCTGATCGTCGCGGGCGAAGATCCCGTGCTGACGCGTGGGGCTCGGTTCTGATCGATGCGGGCGAGAGTCCCGGGCTGACGCGTGGGGCTCGGTTCCGATCGTCGCGGGCGAGAGTCCCGTGCTGACGCGCGGGGCTCGGTTCCGATCGCCGGCAGGCCGGCCGTGCGGGCCGGCGCGATGCAGAGGCGGCGTCTGCGGGTGGGGAACGAACCACGCCCGGGCGGGGCCGGGCGTGGGCCTGAAGTGCGAGTTGGTTCCGATCGATGCGGCACGGGCGCACCGTGCTGGGGCCGGAGATCGAGGTTGATCGACGCCGGCGGGCGGCTTCTCAGCCTTTCTGCCGCACCAGGGCCTTGAGGAGGCGGTCGAGGTCGCGGTAGTCGAGCGGGCCGGAGTAGTCGGGCATGGGCCGCCACTCGGCAAGGGCCGGATCGCGGCGCAGCCAGGTCATGATGTCGCGCACGATGCGGATGCGGTCGTCGATGTTGGAGGCGGGGTTGTTGTATTCGAGAACGAGTTTGGTGAACTCCGTTTCGAACCGCTCGTAGAGGTCCTTCCAGCCGAGGGTGATCTTGCGCCCGGCGTCGGAGACTTCAACCCAGCCGCTGAGGTTGAGCATGCGGGCGAACTCTTCCTTGTCGTCCACGGTGCCGAGGCTGATGTTGTATCGCTCGGCCTGTGAGGCGGTGAGGGTGAGGATCTCGCCTTCCTTGCAGAGGATTTCGCGCCCGTCGCCGTAATCGTCGTAGAAGGTGACGCGGCGTTCGCCGTTGGGCAGTTCCTCGACTTTGGCGGTGAGGATGAAGCGCGGGTCGATCATCGCCTGGGTGACGTAGGGGTGGTAGCCGGCCTTCTCGGCGAACTCACGGGCGTCGCGGAGCCAGATCTCGAGTTCAAGGCCCTCCATCGCCTTGGCGCCGGAGCCGGTCATGTACCAGGCGGTGGCGGCGCCGATGTGGCCTTCCTTCATGAAATACATTTCGCGGCACATCATGGAGGTCATGGCGGCGGCGGAGATGGCGGACTTGATCCACACGACGATGCGGAACTCATCGCGGACCTTTTCGATGTAATCGCGGAGTTTGTAGACTTCGGAGAGGGCGCCGCCGGGGCTGTCGATCTCGAGGACGATGACGTCGGGCTTGAAGGGGCGGGCGGCGTCGATGGCCTCCTTCAACTTGTCCTGGCGGAAGGTCTGCCCGACCCCCCCGTACATCGGGATGACGAAGACCTTCTTGTTGACGAGGTCGGCCTCGGTCGGGGCCTGGTCCTTCGAGTCGCCGGTCGCCTTGACGGGATCGCCCTTGGGGCGGATGTCGGCGTCGGGCTTGGCCTGCCCGGCGTCGCGGGTGAGGGTCTTGACGTCGTCCTTCCAGAAGGTGAGGGTCTGGGCGATGCCGCCGATGTCCACCTTCATGCGGACGATTTCCTTGGTCTCTTCGATGACCTCGCCGCGGTACTCCTTGCCGTTCTTGAGGACGACGAGGTCCTCGGCCGCGGCCACAACGGTGAGCGCGAGAAGGAGGAGGATGGCGAGAAGGCCTTTGAACATGCGCGTCATGTCGGGTTTCCTTGAAAGCAAAACGGCTGCGATTCAGAAGCAGGACGGGTCGCGGAGTGGGGGCGTCAATTGCCGGGGCGCCCGCCGCCGCCGGTGCCGCCGCCTCCGCCGCCGGGCCGGTCCTGGTTGTTGATGTTCCGCAGTTCCTTCTTGAGCGTGTCGATCTCGTAATGAATCTGGAGGGGGTCGATGAAGAGTTCGAGCGGAGGCCACTTCTTCATGAGGGCCTGGATCTCGCGGAGTTTGGAGATGCGCTTGGCGATGCGGCGCTCGATGGGCTCGTTGTAGGTGTCGATGAGTTCCATGTCGGCGCGGATGTAGCCGTACTCCTTGAGGGCGTCCTTCCAGCCGTCGGCCCATTTCTTGGCGAAGTCCTCGGCGTTGCCCTCGACGTAGCGGTACTCGCGGTAGCCCAGCGCGAACATGAGGTCGTCGATGGTGCGGTAGGTGCCGCGGGAGATGCCGTATTCGTTGGCTTCCTTGGCGGTGAGTTCGAGGGTGTTCTCAGGTTCCTCGCCGGCGTTGGCGTCGAGGACGACCTCGCCGCTCGTGTCGGCCTGAAAGACGGGATGGTCGCCTTCGTAGCGCATGCTCAGGACCATCTCGGGTCGGATCATGGCCTCGCAGAGCAGGGCGTCGTGCCCGCCCTCTTCGGCCATGCCGCGGCAGATGCCGACCCAGGCGGAGATCATCTTGGCGCGGACCGACGGATCGGAGAACATCTGGCGCAACTGCTCGTTGATGACCCAGCCGCCGCCCATTTCGCCGTCGGGCTGGAAGTAGACGTCGGGGAACATGAGGGCGTAGGCGAGGGCCACGCCGCTGGCCTGCTTCACCCACACGACAACCTTGACTTCCTTGGAGCGGGCCTCGCGCTTGAGTTCCTCAAAGAAGTTCCGGTACTCCTCGATGTCGGCCTGGCCGAGCGCCTGCCAGCACTCAAACTCGAGGATGATGGTTTTGGCGCGGGCTTCCATCGCCTCGTTCCAGATCATGCGGATGATGCGGGTGTGGGAGTCGAGGCCGACGGGCCCGTGGATGGGAATCTTGTAGACGGAGTGGCGCGTGTCGTTGGGGTCGTAGAGGACTTTGCCCGCGGCGCCCTTGATCTCCTCAGGCTTGGCCTCTTCTTTCTTGCCGGCGTCGGGGTCAGGGACGGCATCGTGCAGAACCTCGAGCACGAGGCTGCGCTTCCAGGTCTGCTTGGTCCTCATGCCGAACTGCACGATCTCCATGGTGATGGAGTCGTCGGTCTCCTCGACGATGTTGCCGGTGAAGACCCGGCCATCGGCCAGGGTCACGCGGTCGAACATGGCTCCTTCGTCGTCCTGGGCGAGCACGGCCGTGGCCGGGCAGAGGAGCGATACGGCACAGACGCCCGCGAGAACGCTTCGCTTCACAAACGCGGTAAACATGAGTGACCCCTTTATCAACGGGCAGACGACGCGGCCGGACTGCGGCCGAAAACACCAGAGCCGAACCGGCGGCGCAGGCCGCCAATCAGAGGCTCAACCCTACAGACGCCGCCCGCGGCCGAAAGTTCCCTCCCGAGGGCGATGAGATTCGTCCCGAGGCGGCGCCGCAGCCGGCAGCCGGATTCTACCCGCCACCCGCCTACCCGCGCCGGACCGCGGCGGCCCCAAGCCCCCGTTCAAGATGCCAGGAGCCGGCGGGCAAGGTCCAGGGCCTGCTCGCGGGTCTCGATCCGCCCCTCCAACTGCGCGTCGTACACGTCTTCAAGCACTCGCTTGAACGGCGGCCCGGGGGCGAAACCGGCCGCCACCAGGTCGTCGCCCGACAGCAGCGGCGGCGGCGCCAGCCCGCCAAACTGGGCCGAGAGAATCTCGACGGCCGTCGCCACCGCCTCGGCGAGCGCGGCATCAACGGCCCTGAGGACCAGGCGAGCCGCCGTGAACCACTCCCCCGCCGCCAGTCGCTTGCGCCGGGAGACGCTCAGCGTCGGCCAGTGCCCCCGGATCAAGTCGACGTCGCGCAACACCGCAGCAAGCCCGTCTCGCTCCTGATTGCTGAGGATCAAGGCCCGGCGCCAGCGCGACGCCGTGGCGGCAGATGTCTCACCACGGTCGATCGCCCAGGCGCCCAGCCCCGCCGCAACGGCCCGGGCGTTGTCGAGATCATCATCGAGGACGAGCCTCTGGAGCGAGGTGACCGGGGCGATTGAGTGCGCCGCATCGAGAACCGGCGCGTCCAGGCCGAGTTCCGACAGCAGCCCGATCGCCCGGGCGCGATGGTGATCGAGAAGCATCAGTCGAATCTCCTGGCCGATGCGTTCGCGGCTGACGCCGCGCAACTCGGCCGCGTCGCGGCGGATCGCCTCGGCTGTCGCTTCGTCGAGGCGAAAGTCGAATCGCGCAGCGAATCGCACGGCGCGCAGGGCGCGGAGGTGGTCTTCACCGAGGCGAGCCGCCGGATCGCCTATGGCGCGAATGACTCCGGCGCGAATGTCCGCCTGCCCGCCGACGAAGTCGATCACTTCGCCGCTGATCGGGTCCAGGAACAGGCCGTTGATGGTGAAGTCGCGGCGCCGGGCGTCCCCCTCCGCATCGGTGAAGGTCACCGAGTCGGGCCGGCGGCAATCGCTGTAACCCGATTCGTGACGAAACGTCGCCACCTCGACCGTGCAGCCGCGCTCGCGCACGAGGATCACGCCGAAGTGCTCTCCGACGGCCTGGGTGTTGCGGAAGATCTGGCGCACGCGCTCGGGCCGGGCCTCGGTGGCGACGTCGTAGTCCTTGGGGCGATGGCCCATGACTTCATCGCGCACGCACCCTCCGGCGAGATACGCAATGAAGCCCTCGCGGCGCAGCGTCTGCACGATCGCCGTCGCCGCCTCGCGCGCGGGCGAAGTTGGCGCTGAGGATGCACGTCGTCCGGCCATGACCGGCAAGTGTAGCGAAGCGCGCCGGAATCGGGCGGAGACGTCCGGCCGGCAGATCAGTCAGGTCCTCTGCGCTGATCGCAGACGGGCAATTCCACTACCCCGCCGACGCAGCGGCTGCGGCGCTCGACGCGTCATCGTCGGCGATCAGGTTGAACATGTACCAGCCGAGCGTGACGAGCAGGCCGAACGCGGGATGCCTCCGCGCCGACGGGCTTGCCTCGATCGCTCCCGCTCGGCGCACTATCGAGTGCTTGGGCTTGAATGCGACGATCTCGGTTCCCCTTTCATCCGTGAAGTTAAAGCGCTGCGTCCAGAAGCCCGCACGCTCCCAGCGAAAGCGCGATCCGTCGCGCAGGCTCAGCACTCCGCCACCCATCATGGCCAGTTCGAGCACGCCGAGGTTCTCCTCTGTGCCGGCTTCACGAATCGTGACGCGCGGTCTCAGGAATCCGCCTCGCTTGAATGTCCAGGTGCGGCCGCGGTATTCGGCCTCCGCGAGAGAGCCGAACAAGCCGCGCCAGCGGATGGAGCCGATCACCTCATCACCGGATTGAAGGTTGTAGGCCCGTCTGACTCTTCGCGCCGAAACCCAGCGCAGTGTCGAACCGGACGGTCGAGGAGACTTCGAACCCACGCCGCACCTCCTTGCCGCCCTCATCATACGCCGGCAAGGGGCGCTCCGCACTCCCGCGGAACCGGGGGAGTGTGCCGCGTGACGTTCAGGCACGCTGCGTCCAGCGAGATCCGGCAATGCGACCCGTGCGTGCGAGTCGCACCTGACATTCGCGCGGCTCGACCAGCTGTCGGGACGACGGACAGACCTGGCCCGGCCCACGAGATTGTCGCTGTCAGGCGCGGTTCACCCCTGCACGCGCAACTAGGATCTCCATCCCGACTCGCGATGATCAGTGGCACGCGCGACCCCGCATGTTGATCAGCCTTCGACTCGCTGAGAGTGCCAGTCCGACTTGCCTCACCGCTCGTCGATCGGGATGTACGGCTGGTCGTGCGGGCCGATGTAGTCGGCCTTGGGGCGGATCAGCCGGTTTCCGTCCTGCTGCTCAATGACGTGGCCGAGCCAGCCGCCGATGCGCGAGATGGCGAACATCGGGGTGAACAAGTCCAGTTTCAGGCCAATGCAGTGGTACGTCGTGGCGCTGTAGAAGTCCACGTTGGGGTAGATGCCGCGGCTTCCGACGGCCGCGTCCATGAGATCCTCGATCTTGCGGCTCATCTCGTAGAGTTTGGAGTTGCCGGTCTGCTCGGCGAGTTTCTTCGAGAAGGACTTGAGGAACATGGCGCGGGGGTCGCGCGTCTTGTAGACGCGGTGGCCGAAGCCCATCACCTTCTCGTGCTTCTCCAGCCGGTCGCGGATGAAAGGCTCGACGTTCGCCAGCGAGCCGATCTCGTGGAGCATGTGCATCACGCCCTCGTTCGCCCCGCCGTGCAACGGCCCGCGCAGCGCGCCGATCGCGCCCGAGATGGCCGAGTAGACGTCGCTGAGCGTCGAAGCGATCACCCGCGCGGTGAAGGTCGAGGCATTAAGCCCGTGATCGGTGTGCAGGATCAGGCACACGTCCAGCGCCTTCTCCATCGTCCTGGTCGGCTTCTCGCCGTTGAGCATGTACATGAGGTTGGCGGCGAAGGAGAGCGAGCGGTCCGGCGGGACGATCGGCTTGCCCTGCCGATAGCGGTCGAACGTCGTCAGGATGCCCGGCATCTTCGCCATCATGCTGATGCCCTTGGCATGCACGTCGTCGGGCGTGATCGCGTCGGGCGTGCGGTCCCAGAGCGACAGCGCGCTCACGCCCGTGCGCAGCACGTGCATCGGCTCGGCCGTCTTCGGGAACGAGGTGATGATGTCGATCAGTTCCTTGGGCAGCGGGTACTGGGCGCGGATCTGCGCGACGAACTCGTCGAGTTCGGCGCGCTTGGGCAGGCGGCCGTTCCAGAGCAGGAAGACCGTCTCCTCAAAGGTGGAGTTCTCGGCGAGGGCGGCGATGGGAATCCCGACGTACTCGAGGATGCCCAGGTTGCCGTCAATGAACGACATCTTGGATTCGGCGGCGACAACGCCTTCGAGGCCCTTGGACGCCGTGGATGTGGCCGTAGTCATCGGATTCTCCCGTGCGCGATGGCGGTTTTCGGCGCTCGAATCGAGTCGCCTCGGTGTGTGATGGGTCGGCGGGGATAGTATGACCAGCCGCCGGAGGCAGCAACCGCTTCGGCGCGCCGTTCGCGGAACTTCAAGGTCGTTTTCCTGTATCGGCGCGTCGCAATCGGGACTCGCCCCGAGGCCCAACCGCCCCAAGCCAGGTCCGCCACGCATGATCCCCCTCAGCACCGACCGCCCAACCCGACGCACGCCCCTCATCAACGGTTCGCTCATCGCCCTCAACGTCATCGTCGCCCTCGCCGTCGCCGCCTCCGACCGCTTGGAGGAGTGGACGCAGTTGCACCTGTACCTCTGGCCGCAGTGGTACACCTCCGAGACCGGTCCGCAATGGTGGCAGTTCATCTCGTACCAGTTCCTCCACGACACTTCGAGCCCCTGGCACCTCGCCTTCAACATGCTCTTCCTCTGGGTCTTCGGCAACGCGGTCGAAGACAAACTCGGCCACGCCGCCCACGCCTGCTTCTATCTCGCCGGCGGAGTCGCCGCGGGCGTCGCCCACTGCCTCTCGTCCGATCTGCCGGTCATCGGCGCCAGCGGCTCGGTCTCGGCCATCACCGGCATCTTCATCGCCCTCTTTCCGCTCACTCGCGTCAAGGTCTTCTGGATGTTCTTCGTCATCACGGTGTTCGAAATCCCGAGTTCGTGGTTCATCGGCTTTGCCATGGCGCGCGACGTGTGGGGGGCGGTAGGCGGCGGAGGAGGCGGCGGCGTCGCCTACTTCGCCCACCTCGCGGGCAACGGCTTCGGGTTCCTCGTGGGGATGGGGCTGCTCTGGACGCGGCTCGTGCCGCGCGATCCCTACGACTTGCTGAGCCTCTTCAACCAGTGGAACCGCCGGCGGCAGTTCCGCTCCATCACCGATCGCGGATACGACCCCTGGGCCGGTCGGCGCGGCGGCTCAAAGCGCACAGAAGCCTTTCGCGAGGAAGTCCCCGCGTGGAACCGCCGCGCCGCAGCCGCGGCCGTCGCCGCCGAAGATCGCTCCGCCGAGCGCGCCGTCGCGCGGCAGCGCATTGCCGACCTCATCGCCCAGCCCGACCTCCCCGCCGCGGCGCGCGAGTACGAATCCGCCCTCTCGCAGTGGTCCGACTTCGTTCTCGGCGGAGCGGCACAACTCGACCTCGCCACCCACCTCTTCGCGCAGGGTCAGTACGCGGAAGCGCTCGCGGCCTTCGAAGCGCTCATGAAGCACTACCCCACCGCCGACGCAAGCGGCCGCGTGCGCCTGCTCATGGGCGTGGCGCTGGCGCGCTACCTGGATCGACCGAAGGACGCCGCTCCGCTCCTGCGCGAGGCGGTCAACCGCCTCGGCCCTGGCCCCGACCGCGACCTGGCGCGCGAGATTCTCGACGAAATCGTGCTCGGTCCGGAGTAACGCAACCCGGATGGCGCCATGCTTCGCCGCTCCCGGCGAAGCATGGCGAGGGGGCAAGCGCCCTCGAAGTCGAAAAACACCCGAGGGATATCCCGCGCGCCCGCCACGCTTTGACCCCAGAGCGGGTCAAAGCATGGCACCACTGACGGGCCGCCCCGCTCACATCGCCGGCCGCGGCCGGACGCGCTCGGAAGTCGGCGCCGAAACTTCATCCACGGCAGCGCGGCCGGTCGGGGCCGTCACAGAATCCGCCTCGCCGTGCTCCTTGGGCTGAAGAATCACGCCCGACTGCGCCAGCGGCGTCCACACCTTGTAGATCTTCATCAGCGATTCCAACTGCTCGCTGTAGCCGACGAGTTTGAGCGCCGCTCGCTCCGGTCGCGCGCGGCGGCTGAGGAGGATGATCCCCGCCACCAGCCCGCTGTCGACGCTCACCGCGTTGGTCAGGTCGAGCGTGAGCACCTTGTGCCCCTGCTCGAGGACGCGCTCGCCCCAGCGGACCAGTTGGCGGATCTGGTCGTCGGTGGTCATGTCGCTCTGCGCGCGGAACACCGGCTCGGGGTTCTCCCTCGCGGCCTTCCGTGCCCTGCGTCTCTCGAACCACCTGAACATGTCCGCTCTCACTGCGCTGCGACGAGAATCGTCTTCGGCCGGGCGCGAACGCGCCCGCCCACTCTCTTATTGTGCGGCAAGTCCCGTCGGATTCAAGAAACCCGATGGGCCGGGCGAAACACTGCGGCGGCACCGGCCGCACATCCAACCCCGTTTCACGCCGCACGAACGTGCAGACCGCGTCCGACACGCTTATCCTACCCGCGATCCCGATCCCCGACCCGCAAAAACCAGTGAGCCAGCCACATGCCGACCCCTTTCCTCCTCGCCGGCTATCCAGACCGCTTTCCCGGCGTGTACCACCGCATCCGATTTCTCTGCGGCGACATGACGGTCTTCCTCGACCTCGGCGAGGGCCACACGCACATGATCGTCCGCAACATCGAACTGCCGCGCGCCCGCAAGGCCGGCCGGGCGAAGCGTGTCTGGTGCCCTGAAGACCTCGCCCCCGCCGGCGGACTGAGCAGCGACCGCGACACCGCCTTCGCCCAGGCCGCCGCCGAACTGCTCGCGCGCGAGGAGATCGAGACCATCAGCGGCGACTACCTGCTGCCCCTGCTCTTCGTCCACATGCTCGAACGCCGGGGCATCACCGTGCGCTTCGACGCCGACCTCGGCCGCGTCGATCGCCGCACGAAGGACGACTGGGAAGTGCAGCAACTCCGCACCGCCCAGCAGCACACCGAGGCCGCGATCCGCTACGCCTACGACCTCATCGCCGACGCCTCCGTCCGCGACGGCGTTCTGCACCACGACGGCGGCCCGCTCACCTCCGAGCGCCTCCGCGCCATGATCGCGATCTACCTCCTCGAACGATCCTGCGCGAGTCCCAACGATTGCATCGTCGCGCCAGGCCGCGTCGGGTCCGACTGCCATCATCGCGGCGAAGGGCCGCTGCGCGTGAATGAGCCGATCATCATCGACGTCTTCCCCATGCACACCGCCAGCCGCTACTGGGGCGACTGCACGCGCACGCTGGTGCGCGGCGACGCGAACCCGCTGCTGGCGCGGATGCACGAGCACGTAGTCGAGGCGAAGGCGGCGGCCATCGCCGCCTGCCGCGTGGGTCAGTCCGGCGCCGCAGTGCACCAGGCCGTGCTCGACGTCTTCAACCGCGAGGGCTATCACATCGGCCTGCCGCCCGATGATGCGCCGGATGATCTCGTCTTCTACCCGCACGGCACGGGCCACGGCATCGGCCTGGAGTGCCACGAGCCGCCGATTCTCGATTCGCTCTGCGGTGATTTGGTCAATGGCGACGCCCTCACCATCGAGCCGGGCCTCTACTGCAAAGCCCTCGGCGGCGTGCGCGTCGAAGACATGGTCATCGCCCGGCCGGACGGGTGCGAGAATCTGAATGAGTTGCCGGAGGGGTTGTGGTGGGCGTAGGTCGCCTCGATCGCGCCATGGCGTGCAGGAAGGAGATCCTGCCATGAGAGCATTTGGCTTCATCAGTGTGATTGGGTTGTTCCTGCTCGGGGTCGCGATGATCGCATACTGCGCGCATATAGCGCTCTACTCAATGTGGTTGAGTGCGCACCCGCATTTCGATGATCGAGTTTGGTTTGCCAGGGCAATGCTGTGGTTGATGGCTGCTGTCGGCTTCGTCGCCGTCGAACTTCTCGGCGCTCGGTGGCTGCTGAAGGGCAGACGCTATCGGGTCCCGAATGCATCCGCTCACTCCCCCGGCCGCAGTCACGATCGGTGTGCGCCGCCTGCCTTCTGAGGGGCGCGGCTCGTTGGAGGCTGCGCCTTGCGCAAACACAAAGCCCACCCTCGGCTGAGGGTGGGCTTTGGCGGAGTCGTCTGATCAATGCGTCTCTTCTCGCCTCAGGCGCTGAAGGAACTGCCGCAGCCGCAGGAACTCGTCGCATTCGGGTTGTTGAAGACGAACCCGCGGCCCATGATCTCATCCTTGAAATCGATCGTGGTGTTGTCGAGGTAGATGAGGCTCTTGGGGTCGCAGACGATGCGCACGCCGTGCTGCTCGCTGATCTCATCCGTGTCGCGTTCGTTCTCGGTGAGGTCGAGGACGTAGGAGAAGCCCGAGCAGCCGCCGCCCTTGACGCCGACGCGCAGGCGGATTTTCTCGGCGTCGAGTTCCTGCTGCTGGATGATGGTCTTGATCTCGCGTGCCGCGGTTTCGCTGAGTTGAATGCCCATTGTCGGAGACCCTTGAGATGGCCCTGTTGAGGCGGCGCCACACTTCGCGCCGCCGTATCGCCGTCCATTATACGTCCATCGGTCAGTTGCCGTTCGGCCTGCACGCGACGGCGTCGATCTTCGGCCCGTCGTGGCCGCCGTCCGCGGCCAGGCCGTTCTTCTTTTTGTAGTCGTTCACTGCGGCGCGGATCGCGTCCTCGGCGAGGACCGAGCAGTGAATCTTGACCGGGGGCAGGCTGAGTTCCTGCACGAGTTCGGTGTTCTTGATGGCGACGCCCTCGTCGAGGGTCTTTCCCTTGAGCCACTCGGTGGCGAGGCTCGAGCACGCGATGGCCGAGCCGCAGCCGAAGGTCTTGAACTTCGCGTCCTCAATGACGCCCTTGTCGCTGACCTTGATCTGAAGTTGCATGACGTCGCCGCACTCGGGCGCGCCGACGATGCCCACGCCGATCTCTTTCTTGGTCTTCACCTCGGCAGTGGTGCCGAAGGAGCCGACGTTGCTCGGCTGTTCGTAGTGTCGGATGACTTTTTCGCTGTAGGCCATGGTTCTACCTCGGTTCTTTCATCCCCGGCTCGGAGAGCCGAGGCTTTGGGATTTTACATTTCTCAGCGCGGCCCGGCGCTGCTCAGTGCTGCGCCCACTGAATCTTGCTGATGTCGATGCCCTCTTTGTGCATGTCGTAGAGCGGGCTCATCGAGCGCAGGTGGTTGACGGCCTTGACGACGTGCTCGATGGTGTAGTCGATCTGCTCCCGCGTCGTGATGCGCCCCAGGCCGAATCGCAGCGAGGAGTGCGCCAGGTCGTCGCCCACGCCGAGGCCCTTGAGCACGTAACTCGGCTCGAGGCTTGCGCTCGTGCACGCCGAGCCGGACGACACCGCGATCTCCTTGATGCCCATCATGAGCGACTCGCCCTCGACGAAGCCGAAGGAGATGTTGGCCGTGTGCGGCAGGCGGCGCGTCGGATGGCCGTTGATCTGCACCACGTCGAGTTGTCTCGTGATGCTGTTTTCGAGGTGCTGGCGCAGAGCGAGCAGTCGCTCACGGTCCTTGTCCATGTCGGTCGAGCAGCACTCGCACGCGGCGCCGAAGCCGACGATGCCGGGGACGTTGAGCGTGCCCGAGCGGAAGCCGCGCTCATGCCCGCCGCCGTCCATCAGCGCGACGAGGCGCACCCGGGGCTTGCGGCGCCGGACGTAGAGCGCCCCCACTCCCTTGGGCCCGTATATCTTGTGGCCCGACCAGGAGAGGAGGTCGATGTTGTCGGTCTCGACGTTGGTCGGCATCTTGCCGACCCACTGCGTCGCGTCGGTGTGGAAGATGATGTCGCGCTCGTGGCAGAGGGCCCCGATCTCGGGCACTTCGTTGATGGTGCCGATCTCGTTGTTCGCCCACATGATGGAGACGAGGATGGTGTCGGGTCGCAGGGCGGCCTCGACGTGCTCGCGGCGCACCACGCCGTCGCGCGGCGGGTCGATGAACGTCGCGTCGAAGCCCTCGCGCATCAGACGCTTGACGGGGTCGAGGACGGCCTTGTGCTCGATGGCGCAGGTGACGATGTGCCCGCGGCCGCCCTCGGCGGTGCGCGGGGCCTTCTCGTACATGTACGCCGCGCCCTTGATGGCGAGGTTGTTGCTCTCGGTTGAGCCGCTCGTCCAGATGATCTCCTTGGGCGAAGCGTTGATGAGCGAGGCCGCCTGCTCGCGGGCCTTGTCCACCGCGGCTTCGGCCTCCCAGCCGAAGGAGTGGTTGCGCGAAGCCGCGTTGCCGAACTTCGTGGTGAAGTAGGGCAGCATCGCCTCGAGGACGCGTGGATCGACGGGTGTCGTGGCGTTGTGGTCGAGGTAAATGGGGAGATTCACGGGCATTTTCAGCGGCCTCCGCAGGTCACCCCGCCGCAGCCACGCAGGGGGCAAGGTCGAGGGGTAGTGTTCTCTAGAATGATTCTAGGGTTCATTCTCCACGCGGCAAGGGCGCGCAAGGATAGTCCGCCGCCCCGGCCACCCCAAGTCCGTCCGAATCCGGATTCGCGGCCCCGCCCGCCGGGTGAATCACGCTCACCTCCACACGCGCCTGCTCAAGGGGCGAATCCAGCCCACGGGAGCAGCGCACCGGCAGGTCGCGGCGCAGGAACCGCCGCGCGTTGGGCCGGTCGAACCAGTCGCGCGGCGCCCGCGTCGGGTGGTGCAGGTGAAAGACGAGAATGTCGCGGACCGCGACCCGGGCCGTGCCCCCGGCGCGGTAAACACGGCGACAGAAGTCATCATCCTCCGTGCCCCAGGTGTGGTACTCCTCGTCGTGCCCATTCACCTGCCGGTACTTTTCGAGAGAGACGCTGTGGTGCCCGCCGAGCATCTTGGGCTTGTGCGACTTCGCCAGACCCAGGCGCCGCAGCCGCTGGTGCAGAACGTAGCGCCGGTGCAGGCGGCTCAGTTGGGCCAGTTGCGCCGCGCTCGGCTCGATGTTCATCTCGCCGCGAAGCAGGCTGCCGGCGTCGAGGCGCAGCGTCTGCTCCTGCGAGAGATAGACGCGGTGCGGCAGGACGAGATCGACGCCGCCCCCCAGGATGGCGTGCTGCTCGATGCAGTGGTCCGAAGGCATCGTGTCGCCGTCGAGAAACAGCAGCCGACCCTCGCACACGCCCGCATCGAGCAGCGCCCGCACGGCGTTGTTGCGGACCTGCGCGAGGCGCTCCGTGCCGGTGTGCGGCCGGCGGACGTGGTGAATCGTCAGGCCGAGCCAGTCGGCGCATCGGCGGATCATCTCGTCGATGCGCTCATCGACCACGTCGCAGGTCACGGTAATCGAAGCCGGCGCGACCGTCTGCCGCGCCAGGCCGACGAGGACGAAGTCGAGGTAGCGCTCGAGGTGCGTGGGGATGATGACGTGAACGGGAGGCAGCGCCGACATGATCGCCACGAGTCTACGCGCGCGGTCGCCCAGCCAGTGGATCGAATGGTCTGAACCGGGCGGGTCTCAGGGCCGCACGCCCGCCTGCGTCGTCTGCCGCACCTGGGCGAGGGCGTAGATGGCGGCTTCGATCTCGCTCGAGCCGACGACGGCCCCCGCCGCCTTGCCCTGCGAATCGGTCCACTCCGCGCGGTAGCAGTCGAAGAGTTGGACGAAGCGCAGGCGCAGTTCGTAGCCAAGTTTGGCGAACTCGCGCTGGATGCGCACCAGGCCGGGATAGGCGCGGCCCTCGGGCGTATGCTCGCAGCCCGTCGAGTCGAGGGCGGACCAGCCCGTGCCGTACAGTTCATCAATGGAGAGGTCGAGGGCGTCGGTCATGGTCCGATCCTTTCCGGGCTGGACCAGCAGGGGACCGTGAATCATTCCGTATGATCGGCGATGATTCAAGTGTAGCATAACGCCGGCGGGTTTGTCCGAGAAAAACGCCTCGATTCTGCGGTTTCGCCGCCGTGCGCTCCGCGCCGGATCGCGTCCTGCCCGACCGCCGGCTGAACAGGCCCCGTACGCGAGGGCCGCTATCCCTCCGCCGGCTCGATCGTCACGGTCAGCCGCTTGGAGCGGAACTGGTCGCGGTAGAGTTCCGCCCGCTCCTTGTGCGTGACGAGCAGCATCGAGAGGCCGGTGATGTGGGCCTCCATCATGCGCTTGACGGCCTCCTGTCGGCCCAGCGGCGTCAGGGCCACGATGGACTCGACGACGTAGAGCATGTCATTGACGCTGTCGTTGTGCAACAGAACGCGCCAGGGAGGAAGATGCTCGACCTTGCGCTTCGGCGGGGCAGGTCGGGGCCTGGTGGCCGTGGCCGTCCCTCCCGTCTGGGTCGGCGACTCGTCGGCGGGCGTCCGCGGCTCGGGTTGCTCAGGGGATTCGTGATCGCTCATGGCCATGTCGCGCATGGGGCGCAGCGTCCTCGAAAGCGTGGTCGGTCGATGTCGTGCTTCAACGTCGATCGCGCGGCGGCGCGGGACGAGGCGGGCTTGCTCGGAGAGTATACGCCCCGGCGGCGCGAGCAGCATCGCCCTGAGCCTCGAAGGCAAGGCGATCGCGTTCTCGTCATCATGCCCGCAAAGAGCCTGTCCCGCGCGTTCCCGTGGGGCCGACCCTGCGCGGCATTGATGGAAGACGCCCACTCCAGCCCTCGCCCGCAGAGCCGGGGGAGGGAGAGTGGACTCCCGCCTGTGCGGGAAGAACGAAAACGCGATCACCCTGCCTCGCAGGGGAAGCAGCCCTGTTTCAGCGCTCATCCGTGCGCAACGATGCACCGCCACTCGCGGCGGGCGGTAGGATTGACCGGGATCCCCTTGGGAAAGGAGCGAATCCCATGATCGCCACCGCAGTCTTTCGGTTGGAACGTCGCGCGACGCTGCTCGTGATTCTCGTGTCATGGCATCTCGTCACCGCGGCGCCGGCTCAGGAGTGCGGCTGGGTGCAGATGAGCGGGACCGGGCCAAACCCGCGGTGGCAGAGCGCCATGTCATTCGACAGCGATCGAGGTGTCTCAGTGCTCTTCTCCGGCAGCGAGAACTACTACTCTCACTCCGGGGACACGTGGGAATGGAACGGAGACGCTTGGACGCTCAAGAGTTCTCGGCGCGCGGACCGGCACGTAGGCCACGCGATGGTCTACTACGCCCATCGAAGGAAGACGCTGCGCTTCGGCGGATGGACGGACTCCGGATACTCCAGCAACACGGCTGTCTGGAACGGATTCGGATGGTGGACCCGTACTTCCCTCGGACCCTCCGCTCGCAGCTTTCACGCGATGGCCTATGACTCGCGACGCCGGGTCACCGTCCTCTTCGGCGGCAGCGCCGGCTCCGAGGAAACCTGGGAGTGGACAGGTGATGAGTGGACCTTTGTGACTGATGAGGGTCCCGGTCCGCGCGAAGGACATGCGATGGCCTACGACAGCCGGCGCGGCGTGACGGTGTTCTTCGGGGGCTACCACTATCTGAATCGATACAATGACACGTGGGAATGGGATGGCGTTGAGTGGCGCCGGCAGTCCACTGACGGCCCCAGCCCTCGCTTCGGACACGAGATGGTCTTTGATCCCATTCGCGGCGTCACCGTGCTCTTCGGCGGCTACGACGGCTCGTATCTCAGCGACATGTGGGAGTGGGACGGCGCCCGTTGGAGGCAAGTTGACGCCAGCGGCCCTCCCGCGCGCCGGAATCACGCCATGTCCTATGACGCCTCCCGGCGACAGATCGTGGTCTTCGGCGGGCAAGATGAAAGCGGAAACCCGCTCGGCGATACGTGGGTCTACCGATGTCCATCCCCGATTCATGTGACCGTCGATTCGGCCTGCCCCTTCGGCGGTATTCTGCGCGTTGAATGGAACGGCGGAACCCCCTTCGGTGAGGGCGCGCTTCTTTACGCCCGGTCAGATCGAACAACTCTCATCTCGCCTCCGAACGCCTGCGCGGGGTTCGCACTCGGCATCAGCGAAGGTGTGAGGCTCATCAGCCAGCTGCATCACGGCGGGACGGGAAAGGCGGCGGTGGTCGGGCAGCACTCGCGCTGGGCTTGCGGCGGGTACGTTCAGGTCGTCGATCTGACGTCGTGCCATGTGAGCAACGTTGTGCGCCTCGAGTGATTCCTGGCCGTCGCGCGCCCTGAATCTAGTCAGTCAGCCGATCGACACGGGCCTGCCGCGTATCATGCGCTCCATGCCTGACGAGGCCCCTGCCAACCGGACGGTCGATCTCGCCGCCCTCGACGACCTCCCCCGCCGCTTCGCCCAGTTGCGCGAGCAGGTGCGGCAGGTGATCGTCGGCCAGCACGAGATCGTCGAGCAACTTCTCGTCGCCCTCTTTTGCCAGGGGCACACCCTCATCGTCGGCGTGCCCGGACTCGCCAAGACGCTGCTCGTGCGCACGCTGGCGCGGAGCGTCGATCTCGAGTTCAACCGCATCCAGTTCACGCCGGACATGATGCCCAGCGACGTGCTCGGGACCGAAGTCGTCGAGACCGATGCGGCGACGGGCCAGCGCCATCTGCGCTACATTCCCGGGCCGATCTTCGTGAGCGTCCTGCTCGCCGATGAGATTAACCGCACGCCGCCTAAGACGCAGGCGGCGCTGCTTGAGGCCATGGCCGAGCACCAGGTCACCATCGCCGGCGAGACGCGGCGCCTGCCCGAGCCCTTCGTCGTCGTCGCCACGCAGAACCCCATCGAGCAGGAGGGGACGTACCCCCTGCCCGAGGCGCAACTCGACCGCTTCATGTTCAGTCTGTGGATGGATTACCCAGGGCGCGCCGAGGAGCGCCTGATTGCCGCCGAGGCCGATCGCATCGCCCGCCAGGCGGTGCGCGCCGTCTTCGGCCGCGACGACCTCGTGCGCTGCCGCCAGCTGATCAGCCAGGTGCCGGTGAGCGATCACGTCATCGATCATGCCGTCGATCTCGCGCGTGCGACGCGCCCGGATGATGCTTCGTGCCCCGACGATGTGCGGCCCTACGTCGCGTGGGGGGCGGGGCCGCGCGCGGCCCAGTACCTGCTTCTCGCGGCGCGGTGCTGGTGCCTGCTCGAAGGACGGCCGACGCCTTCCGCGGCCGACGTCCGCCGGGCCGCGATGCCCGTCTTGCGCCACCGCCTCGTCCTCAACTACACCGCGACCGGCGAGAACATCACCACGCGCGACCTCGTCAACCGCCTGCTCGAAGCGGTTGACGAACCGAGGTATGAGTGAGCGCTGCGTCCGATGGGTGGTCTCCGTGAACGGGGCCTTGCTTCGCCGCCTCTGGGTAAAGCACGGATCGCCGCGTCGTTTGACCGAGCCGGTTGGCGGCGAGTTTACGACTTCATCCGCCGGCCTGAGTCGAGGGGGGACTCGTCTTCGTCGTCTTCAACGAGGATGACATCCTCTTCATCCTCATCGTCGTCGTCGTGCTCGAAGTTCGGCCCGGCGTTCGCCTCCGCGGCACTGGACCTCTCCGAGCCGTCGGCTTCGTCTTCACCGGAAAAGAGCGTTCCTTCGGCTTCGCCTTCCTCCATCATTCGGCGCATCTGCTCCCACTCCTGCGGCGTGACGATCACTTCGCGGGCGACCGAGCCCTTGTGCTCGCCGATGATGCCGGCCAGGCCCATCTGGTCGATGAGCCGGCTGGCGCGGGTGTAGCCGATCGCCAGGCGGCGCTGGAGGAGCGAGACCGAGCCGCGGCCGGATTCGACGATGATGTCCACCGCCTTGAAGAAGAGCGGGTCGCGCTCGCCTTCGTCGAGGCCGGCATCCGCTTCGCCTTCGACACCAGGCGAGCGGAGGACCATGAGTTGGCGCTCGAAACTCGGCGCGGCGACTTCCTTGAGGAAGCGCGTCACGCGCCGGATTTCGAGGTCGTCTACGAGCGTGCCCTGCGCGCGGGTCACTTCGCTGGTGCGCGGGCCGAGGAACATCATGTCGCCCTGGCCGAGCAGCAATTCCGCCCCCTTCTGGTCGAGGACGATGCGGCTGTCCATGCCCGAGGCGACTCTGAACGAGATGCGGCAGGGCATGTTGCTCTTGATCAGGCCGGTGACGACGTTGGCCTGAGGTCGCTGCGTGGCGAGGATGAGGTGGATGCCCACCGCCCGCGCCTTCTGCGCGATGCGCACGATGTGCGTCTCGACCTCCTTGTGCGTCATGATGAGGTCGGCGAGTTCGTCGATGATGAAGACGATGTAGGGGATCTTCTTGGGGATGCTCGCGGCCTCCTGCTCGGTCATCGGGCCGAGGCGCTCTTCGATCTCCTCCCATGTGAGCATGTTGTAGGCGGCGACGTCGCGCACGCCGACTTCGGACAGGAGTTCGTAGCGCTCCTCCATCTTGGTGACGGCCCACTCGAGGATCGCCGCCGCCTTGCCCATCTCCGTCACCACCGGGCACATGAGGTGTGGAATCTCCTTGAACTGCCCCATCTCGACCATCTTCGGATCGACGAGAATCAGTTTGAGTTCATCGGGCCTTCGCGTGTAGAGGAAGGACATGATGATGGTGTTGATGCACACGCTCTTGCCCGAGCCGGTCGTGCCGGCGACGAGCATGTGGGGCATGGCGGAGAGGTCGGCGATGAGCGGCGTGCCCGAGGCGTCCTTGCCGAGGAACATCGGCAGGCGCATCTTCGCGGCCTCCGACGCGGCCGTCATCAGTTCCTTGATGCGCACTTTTTCCTTGTTGAGGTTGGGCACTTCGACGCCGATCGTCGACTTGCCCGCCATGTTCGCGACGATTCGGATGTTCTGGGCGCGCAGCGAGCGGGCGATGTCCGAGGCGATCGAGTTGATGGAGGACACCTTCGTTCCCGGCGTGAGTTGCACCTCGTAAAGCGTGATGACCGGGCCGGAGTCGATGCCGACCACCTCGCCCTCGATGCCGTAGACCATCAGCGCGTGTTCGAGCACTTCGGCCTGCTCGCGGACGAACTGCTCCATCTTCTCGGTGAAGGTCTCCTCCGGCTCGATTAGCAGATCGAGAGAGGGGAACTGGTAGCCGCTGTAATCGTCGTTGCGGGGCAGATCGATCTTGGCGTTCTTTCCGGCGGGCCTGGGGCGCGAGGAAATGTTGACGGGCAGTTTGCGGATCTTCTCGCGCAGCGCCTCCATGTTGATCTGCGTCGAGCGCACGGTGGCGGCGGCGTCGGCTGCGTCCGACGCATTGCGGGCGGCTTCCTCCATGGCGAACGATTCCGTGCCGGCGAACCCGCCCGCGTCGGGGCTGATGGAGGGCGCGGTCGCCGGCGGCCTGCCCCGGCGCACCGGTCGCGCCGCGGCCGCGGACGATTCCGCGTCTTCACTCGGAGTGGCCTCTTCACTGCCGCCCGATGAGAGCGCTGCGCCCGTCGAGGCGGCGATGCTGGTAACGGCGCTGACGGCCCTGCCCACGGGCACCTTCTTCATCAGCCCCGCCGCACGCAGCGCCACAACCGGCAGCGCCAGCACGAGGCGGTCGGCCGCGACGATGGCGCCGACGAGCAGCAGGAGGATGAGGATGATGGCCGTGCCTGGACCGTTGAATCGTCCGATGAGATAGTCCACGCCCGCGATGGCAAGCAGCCCGCCGCCGCCCTCGGGAAAGGGGCCCGAAGTCGGCATCCAGAGTCGCTGAAGGCCGGAGACGGCGAGCACGACCGCCGCGACGCCGCCGAAGCGGACCCAGGCGTGCCCGATGCGCGTGCCCCAGGCCGTCAGCGCGAGGTAAGCGAGCAGCAGCGCCAGCCCCGCCCACAGACCGTGGCCCAGCGCGTGGTAGGCGTAGTAGGCGACGAAGGCGCCGATGCGGCCGCACCAGTTCGCCGGCGGATCGTTGTGAATGGAAACGGCGTGGCTCGGCGCATCGGCCGGATCGAAACTCAGCAGCGATGCCCCGAGAAACGCGACCAGAGCCGCCAGCGCCAGCCAGCCGACGAGGCGCCACGCGGGCGACAGGCCTGAGCCGCCGCGCTCCTGCCCGGCCGATGAGTCTGCGGATTTGCCCTTCGCTCGTGCCATGCGGTCGGCTTTGTCCTCGGTCCGCGCCACGACCCGGAGGTCGGACCGTGCGGCCACTGCCCTACTCCTCCCGCTCCCCGGCCGGCGCGCAATGGTCCGCCCAATGATATCGAACCTCCGGCGCGGCCGGCGTGAAGAAAGTCCGTTCGGGTTCTGGCGGGAGCGCGCTCGGCGATTTCGCGGCGGTCGATCCCGATCGAATCCCGATCGTGGGGGAACAGGACGCCCGCCGCCGAGGTTTCTACTGTGTTCACGAGCAAGGAGCCTGCTGACTGCCGATGTTCCGACCTCCCGCCAACCAGCCGCGGCGGCCCGCCGCGTTCACACTCATCGAGTTGCTCGTGGTAATCTCGATCATCACCGTGCTGATCGCGCTGCTTCTGCCGGCGCTTTCCCGGGCGCGTCATGCCGCGCGGCAGGGTGGGTGCCTGAGCAACCTCAGCCAGATCATGACGGCGACGGCGATGTACCTCGACGAGCACAACGACGTCATGCCCATCCTCGTGCCGCGCGGCCACGCCATCCTCGACTGCTACAGCCACGGCGGGCGGTACACCACTCGCACCGAAGGCGACTGGAGCCACCTCTACCTCCCCTATGAGCGTCCGCTCAATCGTTACGCCCATCCCGATCTCCCGCGCGGCGACGCGAGCATCGGTCGCCGGGAGTTCATGGATCCGAGACGCTTCAACTTCCCCATCTTCGAATGCCCGGACGATCTCCTGTTCAATCTCACGGAGCGGTTCGACCAGCCTGAACCCGCCTCGGATACAAGCGCCTACCGGCTGGTGGGCACGTCGTACGGCTTCAATGCGACGTGGTATCCCTTCCACGCGTTCTTCTACAACGACGTCGCCGAGCCGATGACCTGGCCGGCGGGCGTGCGCGCGTTCACGCGGGCCCGGCTGCAGATCGCCTCGCAGATGGTTTCGTATCTCGACGAGCCGGGCGGCTTTCACGCCGTCTTCCGCAAGCCGCCCCGAGCCAATCACCATTCGACCGACAGGGCCTATTCGATGGCGTTTCTCGATGGGCACGCCGGCGTCGTGAAGTACGACGGCGACCCCTTCCACCCGCTGCGCTACCTCCTCTTTCCCGAGGAGAAGAAACGCGACGAGAACTGAGCGCCGCTCGATGCTTCAGTGACCCGTCGAGCCGAAGCCGCCGGCGCCGCGGCTCGTCTCGTCGAGCGCCGCGACTTCCATCACCTTCGCGTGCGCGACGGGAGCGATCACCATCTGCGCGATGCGCATGTGCGGCTCGACGATGAAGGGCTCGCGGCCGAGGTTGATGAGCGGCACGCAGACTTCGCCACGGTAGTCGGCGTCGATCGTGCCGGGAGCGTTGGGCATCGAAATGCCGTGCCGGCTCGCCAGGCCCGAGCGAGGGCGGACCTGCGCCTCATAGCCGATCGGCACGGCCATGCGGAAGCCACAGGGGATAAGGCGGATGTCGCCGGGCCGGAGCGTGACGGCGGCTGCAATGGCCGCATGCAGGTCCATACCGGCCGCGTGCTCGCTCTGGTACGCGGGCAGCGGGACTCCTTCCTTGAGGCGCTCGAGGCGCACTTCGATGGTCATGGGGCGATCGTATGCGTTCGACCGCCGGCGCTCCCCTTCGCAGAGCCTTCGGGTCGCGGGTAAACATCGTTGATACGCTTCTCGATCATGCCGCGGGTCTACGCCGTCCAATTCGACATCGTCTGGGAAGACAAGGCTGCCAACCACGCGATCGTGGACCGGATGGTGGAGCAGGCCGCGCCGCCGCGCGGCTCGCTGGTCGTCCTGCCTGAGATGTTCGACGTCGGCTTCAGCCTCAACACGGCTGTCACGGCCGAGCAGGCCACGGGCGGCGCAAGCGAATCGTGGTGTGCCGCGGCGGCGAAGCGCTGGGGCGTCTACCTCCAGGGCGCTTCAGTGCAGCGGCCCGATCCGCACGGCAAGGCCACCAACGATGCCGTCGTCTTCAGCCCCGAGGGCGAACTCATCTGCCGCTACTCCAAGATCTTCCCCTTCAGCGGCGGCAAAGAGTCCGACGCCTTCGCCTGCGGCGACCGGATCGTCACCTTCGACTGGCACGGCCTGAAGGTGTGCCCGCTGATCTGCTACGACCTGCGCTTCCCCGAGATCTGGCGCCTCGCGACGATCGATCTCGGCGCTGAACTCTTCACGATCGGCGCTTCCTGGCCCGCGCCGCGTCACCAGCACTGGCTCACGCTGCTCAGCGCCCGCGCCATCGAGAACCAGGCGTACGTCCTCGGCCTCAACCGCTGCGGCCGTGACCCATTCCTCACCTACCTCGGCGGCTCGCGTCTTATCGACCCGAAAGGGCAGGTGCTCGCGCAGGCGGAGAGTCAGCCCGCGGTCATCTCCGCCGACATCGACCAGACGGCCGTGCAGAGTTGGCGCGCGAGCTTCCAGGCCCTCGCCGACGTGCGCCGCGAGTTTCTGGGCCGCTGCTGAGTCGGGCGCGCCTCGTTCACTACAAAGGACACAGAGGCATAAAGGGGGCACAAAGGGCGGGGGCTCCAAGCGCCACGGCGGGATTCACCGGCGCTTCTTCCTCCTCCCGCCAAACCCTTTCGTGGGCGCCTTCTCTTTCCCTTTGGCCATCGTCTTTCTCTTCTTTTCTTCCCTTTGTGCCGGCTTTGCGCCTTGGTGCTCTTTGTGGTGGGCCTTGGGCGTCCGACTGGAGTCAGTCGCCGAAGCCTTGCCAACGATGCGCAGGTCCATGCGACGGGCGGGCGGGTCGATCATGACGAGGCGCACGCGCAGGCGGTCGCCGATCTGGATCGTCGCGCCGCTCGCGGCCACGAGGGCGCCGGTTTGCTGGTTGATGCGCCAGCGACTGGAGCGATCGCCCTTGCCGCGGCGCTGCGTCCCTTCACTCTCCTCAAACGACTCAGGGTCGCGGATGTTGACGTATCCTTCGACGAGGCAACTTTCGAGTTGCACAAAGACGGCCGATTCGGAGAGTCCCGTCACGACGCCATCCATCACGTCGCCCTGGTGCTTCTGCGCCAGGTACTGGAGAACAAGGAAGGTGCGCAGGCTGCGTTCGGCCATCTCGGCGCTGCGCTCCGTCTCGTTGCATCGCCCGCCGATCTCAATGAGTTTCGCCTCGTCGGGGCAGCGCTTGTCCTTGCGCAGGGCGTTGCCGATGTGCTTGTGGCCTTTGCCCCGCGGCCGGTCGCGCCCGTTTCGCGTGCGCTCGAGAAATGCGCTGAGTTGCCGGTGCAGGACGAGGTCGGGATAACGGCGGATCGGGCTGGTGAAGTGCGCGTAGTGCGCGCTGGCCAGCGCGAAGTGGCCGATGAGGGCGGGCGAGTACTCCGCCTTGGTGAGGCTCTTGAGGATCGCCAGGTGAATAGCGTGCTGGCGCGGCGTGCCGCGCGTCGCCTCGAGGACATGCTGCAACTCGAATCGCGTCGGACTCTTGGGCAGATTCAGCCCGGCCACCCGGAAGAACTGCCGCAACTCGCCGAGGTCGAAGGTTGACGGATCCGGGTGCGTTCGCCGCAGGATCGGCACGCCGAGGCGGTCGAACAGACGCGCCAGCGCCTCGTTCGCCTCAACCATGAACATCTCGATCAGGCCGTGCGTGCTCGCGTCATCCTCCGGCTCGGCGCCGATCACGCGCCCTGCGTCGTCGAAGATCAACTCGACCTCCGGCAGCGTGAGGACGATCATGCCGTCCTTCGTGCGCCGCTTGCGGAGGATCTTCGCCAGTTCATCCATGAGTTTGAGCGTCGGCGGGAGTTGCCCCGGATACTCCGTCTCGCTCATCGAGTGCTTGCGGGCCTCGGACTCGTGGCCGAGGATGAGGTGCTCGGCCTCAAGATAGGTCAGCCGCTTGCTCGACCGGATGACCGAGTTGCAGTAGCGCTCCTCGCGCACGTTTCCCTTGCCGTCGTAGCGGATGAAGACCGACTTGGTCAGGCGGTCGACGCCCTCCTGAAGCGAGCACACGCCGTTGCTGAGCACTTCGGGCAGCATGGGGATGACGTGGCGCGGCAGGTAGACGCTGTTGCCGCGCTGCCGCGCTTCGAGATCGAGCGCTGAGTCGAGGGTGACGAAGGTCGAGGCGTCGGCGATGTGAACGCCCAGTTCCCACCCACCGTCTTCGAGCCGCTCGATCGAGATCGCATCGTCAAAGTCGCGCGCATCGGGCGGATCGATGGTGATGATGAATCGCTCGCGCAGGTCTTCGCGCCCCTCGATGAACTCTTCGGTGTCGGCGAACGCCCGGGCCATCTCCGCCGCCTGGTCGAGGCACGACTCAGGGAAGGGGCCGGGAAGGCTGTAGGTGTGGATGACCGCCTGCGTCTCGACATCGGGCAACCCCGCTTCGCCGAGTCGCTTGATGATGACGCCCTCGCCCCACGCGCCGCTCTCGGGATAGCGGATCATCTCGACGACGACCTTGTCGCCTTCCTTCGCGTTCTTGGCGCCGACGTCGCGCACGCGGATGAGATCGTGCAGTTGCCGGTCATCGGGCTCGACGAGCCAGTGCTGCTGGATGCGGCGCAGCGTGCCGACGTAAGCGGAGCGCGCGCGGCGGATGACCTCGACCACTTCGCCGGTGTAGGGCGAAGCGCCCGGCGGGCCGCCGCGCGATCGGCCGCGCACCACCCGGGCGCGGACCTTGTCGCCGCTCACCGCCGTCCCCGTCGCGCCCGGCGGGATAAAGAGATCGCCTTCGCGATTGGGCGTGTCGGGAATGAGGAAGCCGAATCCCTTGGGGTTGACGCGGATCGTCCCGGTCACTTCGCGCCCGATCGGCGGGAGCATGAACTCGCCGCCCGGCGCCATGATGACCTGCCCCGCCGCGATCAACTCGTCGAGCGCCTGCTCGAAGGCCGGCAGGTCCTCGCGCTCGACGCCGACCTGCTCGGCCAGAGGCTCAAAGCCCAGCGGCTCGTAGCGATGATCCTGCAGGTGCGCGAGCACGCGGCTCTTGAAGCGAAGGGGCATGAGATCCATCCACGGAAAAAGACTCGGCGATCATAGCCGGGCCGCGCGCCGGCACGGCCGGCGGGGCGGCCCGGCGCCGGTGTGCCCGGTCGGCGCGCGAGGCCGGCGACGGCCTACGATCCACCACATGTCCGACACCACGCACATCCTCGAAGCCGCGCGCAAACTCGGCGCCATGATCGCCGAGCATCCCGCGGTGCGCAAGTACGGCGAAATTCTCGACGCCATCCGCAACGACGTCGAAGCCCAGCGCCTCCTCGCCGACTACTCGCGCCAGATCGACCTCATCGGCGAGAAGGAATCGCAGGGCCGCCCGATCGAGGTGGAGGACAAGCGCCGCCTTTCCGACCTTCAAGCCCGCGTCGCGATGCATCCGAGACTGCGCGACATGCAGATCGCCCAGATGGACTACGTCGATCTCATGCGCCGCGTGGATGAGGCGATGGCCGTCGCTCCCGATGCGTCGCCAGCCGGCTGATCGCCCTCCGCGACTCGGGCACATCCCAATCAGGGCCGTTTCCCCGTTGGCGGCGCGCCGACGAGGTTCGAACATTACCAAGAGCGCCGCCGCGACTCTCGGGCCGCACGGCCTCCGCGCGAACACACCACTCGCCGCGAACGTAACAGGCAGAACGTAACTCCTGCTGCACCGAAAGGCACCTCCCATGGCACGTCTGAATGTCGTTGATCCGGCCGCGGCCGTCGGCAAGGCGAAGGAACTCTTCGACGGCCCGCTTGCGAAGAAGAAACTCAACATCTACCGCGGCATCGCCAACAACCCCGCGGTGCTCGACGCATTCCTGAAATTCTCGGGCGGCGTTCGCGGCGGCTCGCTCACGCCGGCCCAACACGAACTCATCGCGCTCTACTGCGCCCAGTCCACCTCCTGCGACTACTGCCTCGGGGCGCACACGAAAGTCGCGTCGTCACTGGGCATCGACGCCAAGGCTGCGGTCGAGGCGCGCAAGGGCATCGCCCGGGACGCGAAGGACCAGGCCCTCTTGCGTTTTGCCGCCGCGCTCCTCGAGAAGAAGGGCTACGTCAGCGACGCCGACCTCAAGGCGTTCCGCGCCGCCGGGTTCGACGACGCCGCCGTCGTCGAGACGCTCGGCGCCTTGGCCGTCAACTACTTCACGAACTACTTCAATCACGTCAACAAGACCGAACTCGACACGATGTTCGACCCCGCGCCGAAGGTTTGATCGTGCCGGAGAATCAACCCGCGCCGAAGCGCCCTACGCGCCGAGAAGTTCCGCCTGGGGCGCTCCGCGCCGCGGATCGGTGCGCGCGATGATGTCCGAGACGCCCTGCTGGTTGAAACCCTTGTAGCCGTCGTTGCGCTCCAGGTTCTCAAGGTGCGAGCCGATCGCCCCGGTCATGCGGAACTGGTTCGCCTGCGCGGGGGTGATCTGCCCAGCATCGAGGAGGTGCCCGAGGCGCTTCTCCGACACCTTCCAGCGTTCACCCTCGGTGAACGCCTGTCGCAGGTAGGGCAGGTCGGTGAAGGGGGCCATCGTGCCGACCCCCGCCGCCTGCAACTGCTCGCAGAGTGCGGCGTGGTCAAACTGGCATTCGAGGTGGTGCATCCCGGCCTGGAGGATCGACTCGCCGTGCAGGCCGCACCACAGGCCGACGGTGCCCAGTTCGCGCCGCTCGGGGAGCGGATCGTGCGCGAAGTCGCCGGCGACCTCGTCGGGCGAGAGATCGACGTCCGCGAAGACCACAATGCCGCACGCCGGCTGCTCGAGCACCTGCGCGCCCCACCCCGCCTCCGCCCCGGCGTAAAAACGCTCGCGCGGCTGCATGCCGAGTCGCTCGAAGAGCGCGACGAGTTGCCGGAACCGCGGCCGCGAAGAACGGAACGTGTGGTGGTCGTGATTCGCCCAGCCCAGGCCGAGCGCATCCTGCCGGCCCTTCTGGATCCGCGCGGCGCGGTTGCGCCGCGCCCAGTACTCGCGTTCGGCGGCGAAGAAGATGTCGCAGGCCATGTCCACGCCGAGGTCGGCGATCGCCGCGTCTACCAGCCGGTTCACCCGCGCAAAGCCCTGGTCGTCGTCGGGCCAGTCGCGCTCGCGGCGGCGCAGCGACTCCAGGTGCCGCACCATGCGGATCGAGCGCTGAGGATCAGGCGGCGGGACGATGGCGCTGCGCGATCCGTGGCGCTCGATGACCCACAGATCCGCCCCGTCTCCGTGGAAGACCGGCGCGCGGCGCACCGCGGAGAACGGCTCGCCCTCGATGATGTAGTCGTTGGAGATCATCCACGCGGCCATGAAGTCCGCGACCGACTCCACCTTCACGAACACGCGCAGCACGGTGGTGTCGGACACGACGAAGGCGGGAAAGACGCCGCCCTCGTGGATCATGACGCGGGACGTGCCGACACGTTCGCGACAGGCGAAACCCGCCTTGCCCAGAGTCGCTTCCCAGTCCTCCTTCGCCGGCGCCTCGATCGAATCGATCCAGTCGATGAAGCGCGTCGCCGTCTCCTGCCGCATGCGCCTGGCGAGGTCGCCCGCGCGGGCGCAGCGCGAGAGCAGCCGATCGACCACCTCGCGCACCAGCGCCTGAGCCTGCGGCTGCGGTTCCCAAAGATGGTGTGGATGAGGCGCGTTCATCGCTTCTCCGTCTCCAAGCGAAATCGAGGACGAGGCCCCCGGTTCAAGTGTGCGCGGCAAGCGCCTCCGCCTGGCGCGCGAAGCGCGCAATCGACGCGAGAATCTCCGCGTGCGCCGCGGCCGAATCGTGCCATCCCAGCGTGCGCACGTCGCCTTCATCTTCAAGTTGCTTGTACGTCGCAAAGAAGTGCTCGACCTCGCGCAGGAAGTGGGCGGGCACGCGCCACAGGTCGCGGAATTCCGCGAAGGTCGGGTCCGTCGCCGGCACCGCCAGCACCTTGAAGTCGTTGTCGCCCTTGTCGGTCATGCGAAACAGTCCCAGCGGCCGAGCCTCGATCAGGCAGCCCGAGAACGTCGGCTCGTTGACCATCACGAGGATGTCGAGCGGGTCGCCGTCCTCCGCCAGCGTCTGCGGAATGAAGCCGTAATCGCCGGGGTAGTGCGCCGAGGAGTAGAGGTAGCGGTCGAGTTTGAGAAGGCCGCTCGCCTTGTCGACCTCAAACTTGCTTCGCCGCCCCTTGGGAATCTCGACGATGACGTTGACGGTGCGCGGCACATCCGCGCCGGGCGCCACGCGCATGAATGGGTTGTTCAACGCCGACTCCGACGCCATGACTCTGCTCCGCCAGTTTCCGGTAGACGCGGTGAGGGAGGATGATATGGCGTCGCGTGACCTGCGCCCACGTCGCAACCGCGAGACGGGTGTCCACCTTAGAATGCACCATGCCGATACTGCGGTTGATGCGCTGGCTGGGAGGAGGCAAGCGGAGGCGGCGGGCGCGGCTGGCCACGAGGCCGTTTCCCCCGGCCTGGCGGGGGATCATTGAGAGGCGCGTCGGCCTCTGGCGGCGGCTGCCGCCGGCCGATCGCCTTGAACTGCTCCGCCACGTCCTCATCTTCCTCAACGAGAAGGGCTTTGAGGGGTGCGGCGGCATGG
This sequence comes from Vicinamibacteraceae bacterium, assembly GCA_011525805.1. Taxonomy (GTDB): domain Bacteria; phylum Planctomycetota; class Phycisphaerae; order Phycisphaerales; family UBA5793; genus UBA5793. The sequence continues at coordinate 210,716 of WYBR01000109.1, read as the reverse complement.
TCATCGACGATGAGGTGCGCCTGACGATCGCCGCCCAGGCGTGCATCCTGCTGCTGCACCGCGAGACGGACTACTTCCCCGCCCTGCGGTCGATCCTCGTTTATCCCGACGAGTACCTCGCGCCGGCGGCCGAGCAGCACGAGAGCGGCATCGTCGTCGAGGATCACGAGCCGCGGGCCGGCGAATCGTGGGCGGAGGGATCGCTCGTGCTCTCGTGGCGCGACGTCGTGGAGGGTTCGGCCGACTCTCAGAGCGGCGAGAACGTCGTCCTGCACGAATTCGCCCACCAGATCGACGATGAATGGGGGCTGTCTTCGGCCGAGCCGGAGGAGCAGCCCGAGGGCGACGCGCGAGAGTGGGCGAGGGTGTTCCGCGAGGCGTTCGAGCGGCACCGGCGCGACGTGAAGCGTGGCCGCAGCACCGTGGTCGATTCCTACGGCGCGACGGACGAAGCGGAGTTCTTCGCCGTCGTGACTGAGACGTTCTTCGAGCAGCCCGCCGAGTTGCGCATCGCCGAGCCGGAGTTGTACCGCCAGTGGTCGAAGTTTTTCCGGCAGGATCCGCTGGCGTGGAGCGATCGCGGCGCTCAGGCGATGTAGGCGGCGAGCGTCCGCCCGCTCACCGCGTCGGGGCTGAAGCACTCGCGCACCATGTCGCGGCCGGCGCGGCCGAGGCGCTGGCGCAGCCCCGGATCTCCAAGGAGTCGATTGACGGCGGCGGCGAGGGCGCCGGCGTCGCCGCGCTCCGCAAGCAGGCCCGTCTGCTCGTGCTCGATCACTTCCGCCACGCCGCCCGCGTCGGTGGCGACGACGGCGCGTTCGAGCGCAAGTGCTTCGAGCAGCGAGTTGGGCGTGCCTTCATAGTCGGAGGTGAGGAGCACGACATCGGCGGCGGCGAGGATCGCGCTCACCTCGCGCCGCTGGCCGAGGAGCGTGATGGCGCGATCGAGGCGCAGCGCCGCAACCTGCCGAAGCACCTCGCCCTCGAGCGGACCGACGCCGACGATCGCAGCGCGACAGCCGGGGCGCGCCAGCCGCACGCGGCGGATCGTTTCCACGAACAAGTCGGGGCGCTTCTCAATCGACAGGCGCATGATGCCGACGACCAGCGGCTGTGCGGCGTCGAGGCCGATCTCTCGGCGGATCGCCTCGACCTGCTCAGGCTCGGGACCGTCGAACGCCTCCGGCGGCACGGCGTTGCGCAGCAGAATGAAGCGAGCGGGATCGATCTCCAGCCACCGCGCGTAGTCGGCGATGCCGGCCGCCGAGTTGCCGGCGAAGACGATGCGCCGCCTCGCGGCGAGGAATCGATACCACGAACGCATCCACGGGCGGTGAAGGTGCGGAAAGTGCGATGGGTTCACGTTGCGCGTTGAGAGAATGATGCGCGGCACGCCGGCGAGCAGGCCCGCGACGCCGCCGAGCACGTTGGGCTCGTCGAGCCAGCAGTGCAGCACGTCGGGCCGCTCGAGCATCAGTTCGCCCAGCACGTCCAGCACGCCGTCGCGCACGGAGTGGGGCAGGTCGCGCAGCGCCTGGACCAGCCCCGCCGATTCGCGCACGCCATCGCCGACGCGTCCGAGGGCCTCGGCGTCGATCGCGCCGGCCTGCCGCGCCTCGATGCCCGCCTCAAGCAGCAGCGGAAGGTAGTGCGCTCGCTGACCCGAAAGCGCCGCCTGAGTGCGCACCAGCGGATCGAGGCCGCGCCGCCTTTGACTCTCGGCGGCGTGGACGACCTGGCGCTCGGCCCCGCCGGAATCGAGGCTGCTGACAAAGTGCATCACGCGCTTGACCTGCTTGCGCGAGGCGCGGTTCCGTTCGATCGCCCCCAGCGTCGAGGCGAAGCGTGCGATCGCCTTCGCTTCCGCGCCGCGGCCGAGATCGCACGCGCCCTCCATCATCACAACGCGCACGGCGCTGCCGACGCTGCCGTCGAGCGCGGCGCCGAGCCGGCTCAGCACCGGTCGGGCGCGCCCGCCGAATCGTTCGGGCAGGCGGTCGAGGCGAAACTTCCCGGCGATGGCGCGCTCGATCGCCGCGCGCTTCCACCGCCCGCCTTCGTCGAAGATCGCGCTGCGCACGCCGCAGCGGCGCAGGTCGCGCAGCATGCGCCCGCTGCACTGCGCGTGGGGTTTGAGGAAGACGGCGGCGCCGCCGGCGCGGCGAAGGCGCTGCGCATCGCGCTCGCCAAAGCCTCCCTTCCCCGGATCCCAGCCGACCTCCGCCAACTTCGGCCCGGCGATTCCCACAGGCGAGCGCGACTCAAGCCCCGAGCCGACGACGTGGACCAGCACGCCGGTTTCGAGTCGCGGAAAGAGCAGGCGCAATTCGACTTCGCTCAGCGCCTCGTCAGAAACGATCACGAGGCGACGATGCGGGAGCGACGCGTCGCGGTGCGCGGCGCCGAAGAGGACGTGCGGGAGCATTCGTGCGGTGAAGGCCATGCTGCGTCAGCAGTCCGTCGCCAGCGGCAGGGCGCAGAGGGGGCCGGCGGCCGCGCCCGAGGCCGCCACGTCCGCCGCGCTTCGCAACCAGAGTTCCAGCACCAGCAGCGTCCACACCTGGTAGACGCTGAACGCCTGCGGCCGGCGCTGCCGATGGACCCACGCCGCCAGCGCCTGGCGATCGAGCAGGTCGCGGCAGCGGGCGTCGGGCGCGAGGAGCAACTCGTCGCACAAGCCGATCATCTTGGCGTGGCTCCACGCGCTCGAAGGCAGGCCAAAGCCCTTCTTGGGCCGCTGCGACCACTCGCGCGGCAGGCGGCGCGCGAGCACGTCGCGCAGCATTGGCTTGAGCCGCACGGCGCTGCCGGAAAGCGACGCGGGCAGGCGCGAGGCGAAGGCAGCCACCTCGGGATCGAGAAACGGGCTTCGCGCCTCCAGCCCATGCGCCATGGTCATGCGATCGACTTTGGCGAGCACGGCGCCGGGCAGATAGGTGTGCACATCAACGTCGCGCATGCGGTGGATCAGCGGCCGCGACTCGTCGGCGAGGATTCCGCGCATCGTCGCGGCGCCGTGCGCTGCAAACTCCGGCCAGTCGCCGATCCAATCAATGATCGTCTCGGGCATGAACATCCAGAATCGGGGCGAGCAGTAGGCGTCGGCCGCGCTCCACCGCCGCCGCTGCGTGGCGACGTAGCGAAGGCGGTGCGCCAGTTGCGCCTCCTCGCGCAGGGTCTCGGCGTAGCGCTGGTAGCCGCCGAAGAGTTCATCTCCGCCGTCGCCTGTGAGCACGACCTTGACCTCCCGCCTCGCGAGTTGCGCGAGGAGGAAGGTCGGCAGACAACTGCTGTCGCCCAGCGGCTCGTCGAGATGCGCCGCGATCGTCGGGAGGAGTTCGAGGATTTCGGCGCGAAGCACTTCATCCTGGTGCAGCGTGCCGATCGTCGCCGCCGCCTGACGCGCTTCGAGATGCTCACTCTCCTCGCTGCCGGAAAAGCCGATGCTGAACGAGCGCACCGGATCATCGACGAGGCAAACCATCGCCGAAGCGATGAGGGCCGAGTCGATCCCCCCGCTGAGCAGCACGCCGAGGGGCACATCGCTCATCAGGCGTCGCCGCACGGCCTGCATGAGCAGCGCATCGAGTTCATCGAGCATCTCCTCGATGCCGCGCTCCGTCGCGGGCTCCTCGCCTTCGGGCCGCGCCGACCAGTCGAACCAGCGCCGCGGCTCCTCAACAGTGATCTGCTCATCGAGGCGCACGCGCATCCAGCAGCCCGGCGGGAGTTTCCTCGCCCCGGCGTGGATGCTGCGCGGCTGGTGCACGTACTGGAGCAGCAGGTACGCCGCCAACGCCTCGCGGTCGATCGACGCATTGAACCACGGCAGCGTTCGCAGGGCGGAAAGTTCCGACGCGAACGCGAAGCGCCCGCCCCCGCCGGCCGTGTAACAGAGCGGCTTCTGCCCGAACCGATCGCGCGCGAGAATCAGTTCGCCCTTCGCCCGATCGAGCAGGGCGAAGGCGAACATTCCGTTGAGATCGGCGATCCCCTCGGGTCCCTTCGCGGCGAGGTGCTCGAGCAGCGCCTCGGTGTCGCTGCGGCCGCGCCAGCGGATGTGTGGGTACTTCGCGCGCAGATCTGCCGCGTTGTAGATCTCGCCGTTGTAGACGATGGTGAAGCGCCCGCAGGCGCTGGTCATGGGCTGGTTGCCCGTCTCGGTGAGATCGACGATGGTGAGGCGCCGGTGGCCCAGCGCCAGGCGCAGGTCCGCCTCGACGAGCACTCCGGCATCGTCCGGGCCGCGGTGCGCGAGGCGGTCGCGCATCGCGATCACCTGCGCGGCAAGCGTCTCATTGTCCACCCGCACGGCGGCGTCAACTAAACCGGCGATGCCGCACATGGCGCCTCCCGAACTTCCGACTCATCGCGTGAAGCATCCGGCAACCCCGCATCGCCGTGTGGAGCGTAGGCCGGCTCGACCCACGCGAGGTTTTCGCTCAGCAGGTCGTCGCGCCAATCGGTCGCGCGCAGCACGGGCGGCTCGCTCATCCCGCCGCGCCGCCTCACCTGCACTTCGCCGACGATCTGCGCGATGCGACCCTCGGCCCGCATCGCCCGCGCCAGCGCGATCCACCACGGCTCACCGCCGCCGCGCTCCAGCACGCCGAGCAATGGCGAACGCTCCGCAAGCAGACACTGCGGCCCGACGATCGAGACGTTGCGCGGCAGGCGCAGCGACCAGCCGACGCCCGGCTCGGCCGCGCCGGCGCCGCGGTATCGACCGCGCAGGATTCCGCGATCATCGACCAGCCAGCCTGCATCGTCGATCAACCCGCCGCGCGTGACGATGACGCCGCCCACGGGTCCGGCATCGGGCATCTTCGCCGCTTCGATCAGGCGCTGCGTGTCGTGAGGGCCAAAGTCGACAATCTGCGGCGACAGGACGAGGGCCCAGCGCGAAGCGCGGCCGGCCAGTCCCGCGCGCAACACGGAAGGATCGAGCGATCCATCGTCGTTCGTGCGCACCACGTCCGCCTGGTCATCGCACGTCACTTTCGGCCGCACGCGATACGAGAGCAGAAAAGGGCTGTGTTCGACGGCCGCATCGAGACCTCGCCGCTGCATGGCGTCGCGCAGCGCCCGCCTCCCCGCCTCCGCCGCCCACGGCTTGGCCCGCCCGGCGCCGGACGTGGACTGGGCGTGCGTGCGCCAGTGATAGAGCACCAGTGGGACGTGCGCGATGTGCCGCGTCCGCTCTGCGCAGCGCAGCACGAGGTCGTAATCCTGCGCGCCGTTGTACTCGCCGCGCATGCCGCCGACGTCCCGCATGAGCGCCGTCCGCACGACGAGGAGGTGGCAGAGGTAGTTGCTCGTGAAGAGATGATGCGGACTGAAGGCGGGCTTGAAGACCGGCGTGTGGCGCCGCCCCTGCTCGTCGGTCTTGTCCTCATCGCTGAAGAGCAGATCGAGATCGTGCTGCTCAGCAATGCGTTTCGCCATCGCCGCCAACGCGTGCGGGCTGAGTTCATCGTCGTGGTCGAGCAGGGCGATGAACTCGCCCTCGGCCGCGAGCAGACCCTCTTCCGTCGCGGCCGCGACTCCCCCTTGCCGTGGGCGGCGGATCACCGCGATGCGATCATCGCGCCGGGCGCACTCATGAAGCGCCGCGGTTGTCTCGGCCTGCGTCGAACCATCATCGATGAGCAGCAGCGTCCACTTCGGATAGGTCTGCGCCAGGACCGATTCAACGCACGCGCGGAGCATGACCGCAGGCGTGTTGAAGGCGGGAACGATGATGGAGAAGCGCGGGCCGCGCGCGACCAGTTCGTTGCTGACGGCTTCCGCCGTGAGGAGACCCGGCTCGACTTCGCGCCGCCATCGCTGGTAGCGAGCCTCGCGCCGGGCAGCCGCGCGCTCGCTGAGCATGTAGTCGCGCACCAGCGAGGCGCCCCCTTCGCGCCAGATTTCCCACACGCGGCGCGTCACGTGCCCGCGCTCCGCGCGGCCGAAGCGCCGGCCGAGCCAGTGCAGCGTCTGCCCGGCATTGCGGATGGCAGAGGACACGACGCCGCGTTCGGACTTGGGTTCGACTCGCATCAAGGGACCTCGGCTGGGGGGCAGGCGCGGCGGTCGAGGCGGGGGACCGGGGCCGGTCGTCTCTGCACGCGGTCATTGTAGAATCCGTCCGATGCCGATTCAGGTCGCCCACGTCGTGCCGCTCGCCGCCCGGATCGGCGGGTATGAACGGCAGGCGCTGCTGCTTGCGGGCGCCCAGGCCCGCGCCGGCCGAGCCGCCTCGATCATCACTCATGACTCGCACGCGCGGCTGCTGAGGCGGCGGGCGGGAGAAGTGACGATTCACGGCGTGCGGTGGGCTTTGGGTCGCGCCTCGACGCGCGCCATCGATCGGGCGATCTCGACGGCCGACGTGCTCCACGTCCACGCTGTCGATCCGTTCTCCGCGGTGGTGGTGGAGCGGGCGCAGCGCCGGGGCCTCTCCGCCATCGTCAAGATCGCCACGCAGGGCGATGCGCAGCGCTACGCCGACCCGCACGCGTTTCCGCCGGAAGTCGCCACCGCGCGCCGCTTCGAGTCGTGGCGCCTGCGCCGCCAACAGCACCTCATGGCGCAGACATGGAGCGTGCTGCGCGAGTGCGAGTGCTTTATCGCCTTGAGCAGCGCCATCGAGCGCGAGTTGCTCGATGTCGGCGTGCCGCGCGAGCGCATTGAACGGCTGCCGAACGCGGTCGAGGTTCCGGCGCTGCCGATCGAGATTCGCCCGATGGCGAGGCGCGCCGTTTACGTCGGCCGTCTCGAAGAGCGCAAGCGCCTTGGCGATCTCATCGACGCTTTCCACCTCGTGCGCGAGACCCACGGCGACGCCGAACTTCATCTGGTCGGCGACGGAGCAGGCCGAGTCGGTCTTCAGCAGCGAACATCCTCGGCACGCTTCCACGGCTCAGTGGATGATCCGCAACCCCTCCTCGCGCAGGCGGACCTGTTCGTCTTCCCCTCGGAGCGCGAAGGCTGCCCCAACGCGCTGCTCGAGGCGGCGGCGGCGGGACTGCCCTGCATCGCCACCGCGATCCCCGGCATCACCGACTGGTTCGATGAAACGATGATGCGCCTCGTCGAGCCCGGACGTCCCGATCTCATCGCTCGCGCCTGGATGGAACTGTGGAGCGAAACCGCTCGCCGCCGCGCGCTCGGCGAAACTGCACGCCGCCATGCCCGGCGCGTCGCGGGAATCACCACGATCATTCAGCGTTACGAACAGTTCTACGAGCAGATCGGCCGGCTTGAGAAGTCACCGACGCCGGACTCCCGAGCGACCAGGGTTCCCTCCTGAAGCGCATCCATGGAGGTTCAGAGCACTTCAATGACCAAAAACGCCGCCATGTAGATCGCCCAGAAGACGGAGATGATCGTCCCGATGATCCCCATGACCAATCCGGCCGTCGCCATGCTCCGGCTCGTCGAGTCAAATCCCCCTGAGGCAAACTCCTCTCGCGCTTTGCGGGCGAGATACCAGGCGAGCATTCCCAAGAACGGGAATAGCACAAGACCGAGGATGCCCAGGATCATGCTGGCGTTCGCCTGACCGGACCGTCGACCCCCGATTTCGCGCGAACGCAGCGAGTCGACAATCGGCCGGCCGCACTCCGGACACTGTCCGCCGATGGCCGTGCCGGACAGGTCATACCCGCACCCGATGCAGCGGTAGGGCGATTCGCGAATCACCGGCGGCGCTTCCATTGTCGTTGAAAGTGTACTCCGAGGAAAGCGGCGAGTAACTGACCGTGGGCCACCTCAGGAGGCGAGAGTAGAACAAAGCGTCCCGGCGGAAACACCGGGACGCATCGCGTGCGGCTCGCGATTGCTGATTGCGACTCACCAGTCGGGCAGGATCTGCTGATCGGGATTGGCAGGCGAGCGTTGTGGCCCGCGTTGCCTCCGACCTCCCGACATCGGACGACGCTGCACTCCCTGCGGCCCAGGCTCGCCGCGCTGCATCTGCGGGCGCATCGCGGGCTGCGGCGGATCGCCCATTCCCGGCTGCATTGGGCCGCGCTGCACTCTCTCCGGAGCGCCCGCGCCCGGCGGCATCGGGCCGCGCTGCATGCCTTGCCGTCCACCCGTCATCCCCGGTTGCATGGGGCCGCGCTGCATCTGATGACCCATGCCCGGTCCCTCTGGCCCGCCCATTCCCGGCGGCATCGGGTCGCGCTGCATGCCTTGCGGTCCACCCATCATCCCCGGCGGCATCGGGTCGCGCTGAGTGCCTTGCGGTCCATCCATCATCCCCGGCTGCATCGGGCCGCGCTGCATGCCTTGCGGTCCGCCCATCATCCCCGGCTGCATCGGGCCGCGCTGCATCTGCTGACCCATGCCCGGTCCTTGCGGCCCGTCCATTCCCGGCTGCATCGCACCGCGCTGGCGGAGACGCGGCGGCATCGCCTCCGGATCGCCCCCCTGCCGTGCGCGGAGTTGACGGATTCTCATGTCAAGGTGCGCACGGCGCTGGAGGAGTCGCTCGAGGCGCTGCGGCTGTGGACCTCGCAGCATCCGACCCTCGCCCGGTCGGCGATCATTGAGACGCGGCGGCTGACCTTGCGGACGCGGCGCGCGATCGCTCGGAGGGAGCACCTCCGGCCGCGCCTCTCGCTGCCGTCGCTGCACGGCGGGCGGCGGACCGGGTCGGTCGCTCGGCGGCGCGAGTCGCTCGGAATCGCTCGGCGGCGCGACGCCGGGCTGCGGGTCGCGGGCCTGATCGCGCTCGCGGGTTCTTTCGCGCTGCGGCGGCGCCTGATCGGTCACAACCTCGCGCTGCCGCCTCATCTCGCGCTGCGGCCTCGCCTGACGCGGCGTCGCCTGCTCATCCGGCGGCTGATCCACCGGCGGCTGCGCCGCGGCCAGACTCGTAAGACCCAGCATCATCGCCGCCGCCGCCGCGGCGATCGCCCCCCTGCTCATGCTCCGTTTCATGTCAGCCTCCACTGTGTTCCGGTCCGAGAAGCAGCATTCACATGCTGCGCTTGCTTCCAACGCACAATGCGTCCAACCATTCAACGCACGACGCACTGTCGTATTGCCGGCGGACCGGCGCAAGTGATCGAGCCAGGCGCCCTCCGCCATCGGATGTCGTGGCCCGCCTGGGGGGAGTGCATGAGCGGCGTCGCGCCGGTCGCCGGCATCGCCGTGGCGCCCCAACCCCATTGCGATTGAGACAATTGTCCAACCGATGCGACCGAAGCCTCGAAGGCCGCGGCTTACGGCACGCGGAAGAGGACGGGGATCAGGTTGTGGAGGTGGCCCCATTCGACGAGTTCGGCAAACACGAAGACAAGCCCGATGAGCGCGCACTCGAAGACCATGCGCGTGAAGACACTCGGGCTGAACGTCGCGCTCGCCGAGTTGTGCAGAAGCCAGGGGCGCGGCATGAATCGCGGCACGGCCACGGCGTACGCCTCGTATTCGCCGTCGAAGAGCGCGCGAAGGCGGTGCTCTTCCGCGAGCATCGCGCCCCAGTGCGTCAGGAAGAAAATGACGACCATGCCGCTCGCGATCGCCAGCGACTCGAACGCCAGACCCGCGCCGAGGAATCCGACGAAACTGAAGAAGTAGAGGGGATGCCGGGTGATGGAGTAAGGCCCGTCCTGGACCAGCACCTGGTTCTTGCGCCCCGCCACGTACGCGGAGGCCCAGGCCCGGCCCATCGCGGAAACGCCCAGCAGGACGTACCCGCCGACCTCCATCACGAGGTCCGCGATCGCTTCTTCAGCATAGACGTGGTGCGAAGTGATCGCAATCGCGACGAGGGCGCCAACGAGAATCCTGCTCAGAAGCAGTCGCGAGTGGTGCATGATCCCTCCAGAGCCGTTTCGGCGCCGACGGCGACGCAACGCCCTTCCGAGCCGAGCCGGATACCCGGATGGTATTCACTCCGGTCGCGGTCCTGCGCGCCCTTCTCTCCTCGCCCCCGCTTCGCCCCTGCCACGGTGCGGGACCAGGCGCGGCGGGGTGCGAGAATGGCAGGAGTGGCCTTTCCCGGATAACATTCTGCTTGGGCCGGGTGCGGCCCGATCCCTGCCCGGACACACCAACTCTCACAAGGAGCCGTCAGATGAAGAGACCTGTGCTTACTCGATTCGCTCTCGTCCTCGGAATCGCCGCCGCCGCCCTGGGTGGATGCGGGAAGTCCGACTCCAGTTCGAGTGCGCCGGCGGCCATCAACGCCAACTGCCCGATCATGCCCGGGAACGCCGTCTCCACCAAGGCGCCGACGGTCCAGTACAACGGCGTGACGATCGGCTTCTGCTGCGAAGAGTGCGTGGAGAAGTGGAACGCCTGGACGGATCAGCAGAAGGCGGACTTCGTCAAGGCGAACACGCCGGAGGTGATCAACAAGTTCGGCAATCCGCCCCCGGGCGAGACGGATCATTGAATCGCGGCGCCCGGCCTGACCGGCCGAACCGCGGACTCGACCAACACCGGGCGTGGCGGCTTGCGGTCGCTGCGCCCGGTTTGCGTTTTTCGAGCCTGAACAACTGGTCCGACTCGCTCAGGCGGCGGGCGGCGCCGGGCGGGCCGTCACCCGGCTCAGCGCGTGATTGGCGATGGCGCCGATGACGGCGATGACGATGATCATCGCCGCCAGCCCGAGCAGCAGCACGCCGACGCCGCGCTCCCGGAAGGCCTCCTGAATGTCGCGGGCGCCCGTGCTCTGAAAGGAAGCCGCGAGGTAGGCGGCCAGTCCGGTGCGCGGCGCCATGCCCAGCGCCGTGCCGGCGAGATAGGGGAACAGGCGCACGCCGACGCTCGCCATCGCGAGGTTCGTGAGGGCGAAGGGCGAGTTGGGCGGCATGCGGATGAGCGCCACGATTCCCAGCGTTGCCCACGTGCCCCGGCCGATGAGCGCCTCGCGGACCGCGCGAGCCTTGACGTTTGACTCGACGAGATGCTCGACGCGGTCGCGCGCGACGGTGCGCGCGATCAGATAACCGATGAGCGAAGCGGCGGTGAAGGCGACGATCGCGGCACCGAATCCGCGCCACAGGCCGAACACCCACCCGCCGAGGAACGACTGCGCGTAGGTCGGAAGCAGCCCCGCCCCTGCGGAGAGGGTGAAGATCGCGACGTAGATGGCCAGCCCGTCGGCGGGATGCTGGGCGAGCCACTCGGAAACGACTCCGAGAAACGTGATGAGGGTGATTCCCGAGACGGCCGGCGCCGTCGCCCAGAGGATGCCCAGCCATCGCGCCGGCCCGAGGCGCCGCCACATTGATTCCGCAGCGGGCGCAGCGGACCCGCCGGCGGCCTTGCCAGCGGTCAACAACTCGTCAGCCTTGAGCGGCGCGTCGGATTCCATCGTCTGAGCGTATGCCGCGAGGAGCGAAAGGCGCCGCGGCACCTACGACTGCCGGTGCAACTCGGCCCCTTCCGGCGTTACGACGTCCCATGCCAGACCGACCAGAGCCATCAGGCGGATCGTCAGGTAGGTGACGTCGAACTCCCACCATCGCAGGCCGTGCGCCGCGGATCGCTGGAGCGCGTGGTGGTTGTTGTGCCAGCCCTCGCCGAAGCCGAGGATGGAAACCCACCACGTGTTCCTCGAGTTGTCGGTGGTCTGGAAGTTGCGATAGCCCCACGTGTGGGCGGCTGAGTTGACGAACCAGGTCGAGTGATAGACGAAGACGGTCCGGATGCACACGCCCCAGACGACCCACGCCAGGCCGTGCTGCCACGACCACTCCGCGCCCCAGTTCCACGCCCCGGCCGCGAAGAGCAGTCCGGCGAGGACGAACTGCGGCACGAAGTAGTAGCGGTCGATGAACGCCATCACCCGGTCGCGCTGAAGGTCGCGCGCCGCCGACCGCGCGTGGTTGCCGTTTGGATCGCGCACCATGCACCAGAGAATGTGCGCCCAGGTGAAGCCGTGTTGCGGCGAGTGCGGATCTTCTTCTTCATCCGAGTGGTGGTGGTGGAGGCGGTGGATTCCGACCCAGTGAATCGGGCTTCCCTGCCAGTTGAGGTTCCCGAGGATCGTGAGGAAATACTTGACGACGCCGGGAGTCTTGAAACTCCGGTGCGTCAGGAGGCGGTGGTAGCACAGGCAGACCCCCAGCCCCCCGCAGATCCACCACAGGGCCGCAGTCAGAGCGAGCATCGTCCAATCGAAGGGCAGGAAAAAGGCCGCAAGACAGCCGATGTGGAGGGCGGCAATCGCGGAAAAAACCGGCCAGTCGAGATTCCGCCACGAGAACCGCTGCCCATCCACCACAAGTTGAGTCATGAAACACTCCGAGCGACGCGCTGCCGGCTGTCAGCGCAGGGATTGGCCACCGGGTCGAACAGTCGGGCGACGCCGCAGGCGACTGATCGCTCCGGATGATAGTCGGCTGCCGCCGGTCCTGCCCCGGCGAGGAGGTCCGCCACGGCACTCGAGACGGTCTTGGCGGGTCCGACTCAGCAAACTCGCTCTTTTTCTCTTGATTCCTCTGGAAGAATCTGGTATAAAGGCGCATCGTGGCCTCTCCCTCTCGTGGGATCCGGCCGACAGTTTCATGGCTTCCGGCGGGAGTCGCACTCCTGCCGGCTGCGCGGCGATGGCGAACTCGGTGTCCCCCGGGCTCCCCGGTCTTCGACCTCGCAGACTTCTCAGACGGAGGAAAGAAATGATGAAACGGACCATCGCGCTTTCAATCGCAACGTGTCTGATCGCGGTGGGCAGCGCCGCCGCCGATCGGCTCTCCACCGCTGGGCCCAACAACGGGCGCAGCGACGCAGGCGCGGGCATCTTCGTCGATCTCACCGCCGACTCGGGGCAGATCTCCATCTCCGAAATCGGAATGGTCTCGTCGACATCCCAGGGCACGCCGGTTCGCCTTCGCGTCTGGCGGAGAACGGGGTCATACGTCGGCTTCGACGGCACCTCGGACGGCTGGAGCGTGGTCGATCAGGTGGATGCGATCTCAGTCGGCAATGCCGATCCCACGCCGTTCATCCTCAACAACCCCATCACCCTCGACCAGGGCCAGGTGACGGGCTTCCTCTTCGAGGGCGAGATCGGCGGCGTGCGCTACACGGGCACGAGCGGCGTCCCGCCACAGACGACGTGGACGGACTCGAACATGACGCTCTTCAGCGACTTGGCGCGCGGGGGGCCGCCCTTCAGCGGCAGCCGCTTCACGCCACGTTGCTTCTCGGGCTACATCGAGTACGAAGTCGGACCGGGCAGTTACCGCATCCGCATCAGCGGCACGTGCCCCGGGACCGTCACCATCAACTGGGACAACGCCACACCCAACCGGCAACAGGGGGTCCTCTTCGCCTCGAGCCAGGGCAACTTCGTCATTCCCGGCGGCATCTGCGCCGGCACGGAACTCGGCCTGAGCAACCAGAACCTCCGTCTCGTCAACACGCTCGGCACCGGCGCCAACGGGAGCGGTTCGGTAAACGGCCAGGCGGGAACGTCCGCCTGCGGCGGGTTCATCCAGTTTGTCGAAGCCCCGTCCTGCCAGACGAGCAACGTCGTGCAGGTGCCGTAGGCCGCGACCCGACGCTGACTGCACAACTCGGCCGCATGTTGGAGGGAACTTCCGCGAGGGGCGCCGAATGGCGCCCCTCGCGCGATTTCAGGTCAAAATCCGCGTGTGGGCTGGTACAATGATCAGGACACCGGGGTTCGCGGGCGTCCGTCCAACGAGGCGGCTCTGGTGGTGTGTACCAGACCTCGGCGTCCGAAGTGGAAACGTTGGCACTTCGGCACCGCTCTTCTCAGGAAGGAAGGAAGATCCAATGCGTTTTGCACGTCAGTTCCTTGTTGTGGCGATGGCCTCGCTGCCGACCGTTTCGCTCGCTCCGGGCCAGATCCACGTCTACATCCCCAACATGAACGAGAACACCCCCGGGGCCTCGAACAACGCCTTCCCGTTCAACGGCGGCTCGCCAATGCGCGTTCAGCAGGTGTTCGCGGCCGGGGAGTTCGCCGGCCGCAGCGGAGTGGTGACGCACATCGCGTTTCGGATCGACGAGTCGGCGGGAAACGCTTTCAATGCGAGCGGCATTCAGACCGAAATCCGCCTCTGCCACACGAATGTCCAGCCGACGCAGATGAGCACGACGTTCGCCGACAATTACGGCAACGACGTCACGCTCGTCTTCAACGGGCCCCTGAGCCTTTCGAGCAGCGGAAGCGGCTTCGACATCGTGATCGACGTCGACGACGTCTTCACGTACGACGGCGATCGCAACCTGCTCGTCGAGTACAAGGTGCGCTCCAACGCGAACACCACGCAGTTCGACTCGGCGGGAACCGGGCTCGGCGAAGGCGGCCTCCCGAGCATCGACCGCCTTTGGGCCTTCGGCGCCGACGCGACGACTGGTTCGTCCAACGGCGACGACGGCTACGTGACGCGCATCACGCTCGGTGCCGGCGGACTCTTTCTGCGCGTTTCCGGCGACTGCCCCGGCCGGGTCACCGTGTCATGGTCGAACGCGACGCCGAGCCGACCGATGGGCATCGCGCTGGCCAACAGCACGGGCAACTTCACCGTGCCCGGAGGTGTGTGCGGAGGCACGCTATTGGGCCTGAGCAACTCGGGGCTGCAACTCGTCTACACCGGCAACACCGGGGCCAACGGCTCCGGCAGCGTCTCCAGCAACGCCGGAACCGCCGCGTGCCGAAAGTTCCTTCAGATGGTCGTCGCCGACGGCAGCCCGTGCGACACCAGCAATGTCGTGCAGATCCCGTAGGTTGAGCGCTGCGCCTGGCGCGCCGCCGGCGTTGCAATCCAATGCTCTCAGGCCCGGACGCTCCGCGTCCGGGCCTTTCTCTTGAGCCGACGGAGCGCGGCGGCGAGCGCGCCACGCGGTCGACGGGCAGACGATCGAGCATCGCGCTTCGCCACCCGGCCGAAACGCCAGCGAGGACGACGACACTTGCCGCTCATCATGCATCGCGGCTCTGGGCGAAGCATGGCGAACGGGCAGGCGCGACCGCATTGCGCGTCGCTACCAGGCCGACGCGCCAGCGAGGACGAACGCCCCTTCCCGCTCGGCATGCATCGACCGCAGAGCGGGCCAATGCATGGCACCACCGATCACTCGACCCCGCACGGCGGCGCCCGCCACACTTGAAGTGAACTGCTCTAGAATGCGCGGCGATGACGCGAGCCGTCTTCTCTCCTCTCTTCGCCGCCCGGCGCGCTCCGACCTTGGCGATTGTGGGCGCCGGGGCATTCGCGCTCGCAATAACAGCCGTCTGGCTCACCCGGCCCGGCCTCAACGCCTTCGGGCACAGCCAGTTCCTCCACGCCCTGCTCGTGCTGCTCACCGATGCGCCGCCGGTGCTCGGCTGGCTCATCGCGGCTTGGGGAATGGGCTCGCTGCTCCGCAGTGCGCTGCGCCTGGGCGAATCGCTCGTGCCCGGCGCCGAACTGGGCCTCGGCGTCACGGTGATGCTCTGGCTCGAACACGCGCTCGGCGCCGCCGGATGGCTCCAGACCGGCGGCGGGATCGGTGCGTGGGCGGTTCTCGCCGTGGGCTGGCTGCTGGCCCTTTTCGCGCTGCGGAATCGACTCCCCGCACCATCGAAGCCCACCGGAGGACTCGACTGGTCCGCGCTGCCGCTGCTCGCGGCCGCCCCCGCCGTCGCCGTGCTGCTCGTGGCCGCGACGAGCGCACCGGGCTGGCTGTGGAGTTCGGAAGCGCACGGCTACGACGTGCTCGAGTATCACCTCCAACTGCCGCGCGAGTGGCTGGCGCGCGGCTCGCTCACGCCGCTGGCGCACAACGTCTATTCGTTCGAACCGTCGTACGTCGAGGCGGCGTACTACCACCTTGCCATCCTCCTCGATCCCTTCGCCGCGCGACCGGCCGACGGCGCGATCCAGGCGGCCACCGCCTGCCAATTGCTCCATGCGGTGCTGATGATCTGGGCGGCCTGTGAAGTGGCGCTGCTGGCCGCGCGGTTTGCCTCGCGCCTGACCGCGATCGCCGCCGGCGCTGTCGCCATCAGCGTGCCCTGGGCCGTCGTCACCGGCTCGATGGCGTACAACGAGGCGCTGCTCATCGGCCTTCTCGCGCTTTGCTGGCGCCTCATCGAATCCCGCCCAACCGGCGCGCCAATGCTCGCGCTGATCGGATTCCTCGCGGGCGCCGCGTGCGGGGCGAAACTCACGGCGCTGGGCGGCGTCGCCATGCCACTGGGCGTAGTGCTGCTCGTGCGCTCGCCCGCCTCACTCTGGCCCAAGGCCATCATCGCCTGCACGCTCGGCGGCCTGATCGCGCTCGGGCCGTATCTCATCCGCAACTTTGCCGCGCTCGACGGCGGCAACCCCTTCTTTCCGCTCTTCATGAAGGCGCTCGGCTCAGTGCACTGGACGGCTGAGCAGATGGGGCGATGGGACAAGGCCCATGCGCCCGACAAGTCCTGGCTCGAAAGGCCCGCGGTCCTGTGGACGATGGGCGCGGCGCACGCGCAGTGGGCCGGGCTGTGGCTGATCGCGCTGCTCGCGGCGCCGGCGGCGCTGCTCGATCAGCGACGTCGTCGCGCCGCCGGCGCTGCCCTGCTCATCCTGGCGCTGCAACTTGCCTTCTGGCTGGCACTGACGCACCTTCAGAGCCGTTTCCTGCTGCCCTGCCTGCCGCCGCTGGTCGTGCTGGTCGCGCTGGGGATTGAGGAACTCGTCCGGCGGGCGCGATGGTTGGCCCTCGTGCTCGCCGTCGTGCTTCCCGCCGGCCTCGGCTGCTGGTGCATTCACCTCTACGGGCAGGAGCGCGGCGGCAGGCCCGCAACGTACATCGACGGCGTGATGCTCCGCACGGGCGTCGGTTCCGCCGGCATCGATCCGGGGTTTCTCCGCGAACTCGCCGCCGCGAACAGCGACGTGTACCTCACGCACTTCACCGACGCAAGCCGAGGCGTGTATCTCTTCGGCGACGCGACGCCGTTCTATGTCCTCCGCCCCGTCGTCTGGCACACGACGTGGGACACCTCGCCCCTGGGCGAGATCATCCGCGCTCATGGCGATGACCACCGCGCCTGGGCCGCGGCGCTCATCGAGCGCGGCCTGCCGCTGGTGCTCGTCAACGAGGCGGAACTGAGCCGCCTCGCCGTTGTAGACGAGTGGTACGATCCTGTGGTGGCCGCGTCGGACTGGCGCGGCTTCTTCGAGTCGCACGCGCGGCCGCTGATGGTCTGGCCGATCAGCGCCGAGCATCGACGCGTCCTCTATGAGATCATTCCGCCGCGCTGAACGCCGATGAAGATCGATTCGCCCCTTCTCGTCGCCACGTCGAACCCGCACAAAGTCGCGGAGATTGCTGCGGTTCTCGAGCCGCTCGGCGTGGCGGTGATCGGGCTGGACGCCGCGGGAGTCGACGTGCCCGAGCCGATCGAGGATGGGGAGACGTTTGAGGCCAACGCGCGCCTCAAGGCCGTGTACTACGCCCGACATGCGCAGCGCCCCTGCCTCGCCGACGACAGCGGCCTGGAGGTTGAAGCGCTCGGCGGCCGGCCCGGCGTTCACAGCGCGCGCTACGCCGGCGTCGGCGCGACGCGGGGGGAGCGAGACGCGGCGAACAATGCGAAACTGCTCGGCGAGTTGCGAACCGTCCCGCCGGAGCGACGCGCGGCGCGGTTCGTTTGCGCTATGTGCCTGGCGGATGCGGCAGGTCGTGTGCTGGCGGAGACGCGCGGCGAGTTTCCCGGCGTTCTTATTGACGAGCCGCGCGGAACCAACGGCTTCGGCTACGACCCCCTCCTGCTGCTGCCCGATGTCGGGTTGACGAGCGCGGAGTTGTCGCCGGCGGAGAAGAACGCGAGATCTCATCGCGGGTTTGCGGCGCGGGCGATGGCGCAGCGGATTCGCGAAGCCGCGAGCGGCACGCAGGCGCCAGCGCCGCGCGCGTGAAAAAGTCCGCGCGCGATGGTGGGACGCGAGCGGACCTGAAAAGGTGCGGCGTCCGCGCGCAGGCGGCGCGGGGCCTGGGATCGCCATCGTGCCGACGCCTCCCTGCGGGTCGGACACGACTCACGCCGGCCTCTTGGCCGACCGGCGTCGTCCGGTCATCCGTCGGATGGTGGAGGAGCCGCCACGGTGAACCCGGCCCACGGCACGAAAACTCGTACACAATGAGGCCCAAGATCAATGGTGATCGAGCGAAAGGCGGCCGCGACCCGCGGACAGTCGTTTATCAGCCGATCCCTGGCCGACTGCCCGGGGGCACACCGAGATTCGCCGAGGCGACGTTCGAGTCCGTTCGCCTCCATCCACCCTCGCCGCCGCTCTCCTTCTGATCGCGGCGGCGCGATGCGCCGAACTTCGACTTGTCAAAACGTCGCCGACCCTTGTTCAGGGCGGGCGGCGTGATCATCGACCATGCTCCGACGGGCGATCCCTCCCGCACCCGTGAGATTCGATCGTGATGTTCCGTGCCCCCGTGTTCATCCTTGTTGCCTCAACGACTCGTTCTTCACTCCCGCCCGGAGCCGCCCGCACGGTCGCGCCGCACGAAGCGCCTGAAGATGTCTTCCTGCTTGGCGAGGCGCTCTTCAAGTTCCGCGTTCCACTGCTTGAGATCGCGGATTTCGAGATGGTCGCGCACGCCGATGAGCACCACGTCCTTTCCGATCCCCGCCCGCTCCATCATCTTGTCCGGCAGGCGGATTCGTCCCGCCGAGTCCAGTTCGAGCCGCCGACTGAGTGGGAAGAGCAACTGGTCAAACTCCTGCACCGCTTCGTCCGTCACCAGGCCCTCTTCGATCATCGCGGCGAGGCGCTCGAAGCCCTTTTCGGGATAGAGGCGCAGCGCCCGGTTGGAGCCGATGGTGAGGTAGAAGGCTTCGCCGTCTTCCTCCCTGGTCATGCGGCTGCGAATCTCAGAGGGGATGGCCATCCTTCCCTTGGCGTCGATCGTGTGGTCGAATTCGCCTGTGAACAGCACGACCGGATGCCTCGTTGAGTATTGACTGCGCCCGCTCCAGTCCGACTGGCTGCGAGTGCCGAAAGGTTACCCCACAACGCGACACAATGCAACACTTTCCACCAAAACAGAGATGAAATTGGTCAAAAAGTCCCCGGTCCGCCCCAACTCCCGACCGAGTCAGTTCCGGCAATGATTGCGCATCGCCGACAAGCGCTTTGTGCTTCAACACTTAGAGCGCCAACGTCGCTCGCTCGCGCTCGGACGCGGCGTCCAGAGCGGCGCCTCCATTGTGGATAGGCGGTGGAAGGTTGCGGGAGAGTCCCACCCAGATCGCGATTCGGCCGGAATGCGCGGCGCGATCGCGTGGTTTTCTCTCGTGGCGCTACATCCGACCGCCAGCCGTGGTGGGTGCCGACCGAACCGTGGAGGAGTGGACCATGCCATCACGCTTTCTCGTGCTCATGCTCGCCGCAGCGACGATCACGGCGCTCGCGACGCCTGCGACCGCCGGCGCCGATGACCTCCTCGCCGTGGGCACGGCGGGTGACATCTTCACTATCGACTCGCAGACCGGCCAGGGGCGGCTGCTTGACGCCGCCCGCCACTATCCGGCGCTCAGCAGCCTCGGCAAGGATGCGCTCGGCGTCATGCTCTCCGCTTCGGGAGAGTCGCTCATCACCATCGACGAGGCGACGGGGAGAACGAGCCTGGTCGCCTCCATGCCCATCAACGACGTGCGCGGCCTGGCGTTCGCGCCGGACGGTTCGCTCTATGCGGTCGAGGATGGCGGCGTGGCGCTTCCCGACATCCTCTACCTGATCGATCCCGCGAGCGGTGAGGCGCAACTCATCGGCGTCGCATCGCACGCGAGGATGCAGGGAATGGCGATCGATCGTGCCGGCCGCGCCATTGCCTGGGACACCGAAGCCGGCCTGCTCGCGATCGACCTGGCGACGGGCGCGACCGTGGACGTGAACGGCCTGGCGGATGGATCGCGCGACGTTCATTCGCTCACTTTCGCCGCGGACGGCCGTCTCTTCGGCTGCCGCTACTACCTCTTCCAGATCGATCCGACCACGGGAGCGAGGAGCCTCATCGGCGGAGGCGGATACACCGACGTGCGCGGCATCGCCTTCATCGGCGCCGCAAACGGACGGGCGCTGTTCATCACCGGACGTTGCCCGGGGATGGTGACGGTGCAGTGGCGCGGCGCCGCGCCGGCGCGGCCCGCGGCGCTGCTTCTCGGCGCCGTCCGCGGGCGCTGGAGGATTCCCTTCGGGCTTCCCTGCGGCGGCACGCTGCTGGGGATCGAGGGACGCGTGCGACCGCTTGATCCGCCCGGCGTCTTCTCGACGGGCACGGGAAGCGGATCGCTCAGCGGCGTTGCCGGAACCAGCGCCTGCGGCCTGTCGCTTCAGTTCATCGAGATCGGCGCGTGCGAAGTGAGCAACGCCGCCGTGATTCCCTGACGCCCGATCCGTTCGTGTCACGTGGGCAGCGCCAGCGCCGCGGCCGCGTGCGCGCGCATGGCCTCGTCAAAGCGCTCCACGGTGAAGCGCAGCGCGTGGCGCCGGCATGCCGCGGCATCGATGCGGGTGCCGTCCAAGGAGCGCATCGCGTCGGCCAGCGCGGCGGACGTTTGCGGGCTGAAGGCGACGCCGACTCCCTCGGCCATCCAGTCCTCCGCGCCCCCGCGCTCGAAGGCGATCACCGGACACCCACACGACAAGGCCTCGACGGGCACCAGTCCGAAGTCTTCGATGCCGGGGAAGAGCAGTGCCCGCGCGGCGCGATACTCGGCCCGGGCCTGCACGCGCTCCAGCGGGCCGAGGAAGGTCACGGTCGGCCCCGCGAGGCGCTCGAGGGAGCGCCGCTGCGAACCGTCGCCCCCGATGCGCAGCGGCAGGCGCAGCGCGTTGGCCGCGGCAATGGCGAGATCGATGCGCTTGTAGGGCTCGAGCGCGGAGAGGACGAAGTAATGCTCGCCGCGCGGCAAGCCGGGATCGGGCGTGAAGAAGTCCGTATCGACGGGCGGATGCACGACGAGCGCCTCGCGCCCGTAGCACCGCTCGATCGCGCGGGCCGTGTGCGTGCTGTTGGCGAGGAAGACGTCCACGCGGTCGCACGCAGCGCGATCACGTCGGCGGAGGCGGCCCCCGGCGAGGGCCAGCCCCAGCCGCCGCACACGGCCCACGATTCCTCCGCGGGCGTACTCATCGGCGAGCGACCAGAGGTAGCGCGGCGGGCAGTGGCAGTAGCACAGGTGAGGGATGCGCCCATGGCCATCGGAGCGGCACGGAGGCCGAATCGCCTTGATCATCGCCGAACTCGTCGAGATAAGCAGGTCGAAGCGCGTCTCAACGCGCAGCGACTCGACCGCCCACGGATAGAGCGGCAGATACCAGCGGCGCAGCGGTCCGGCCGCTCCCGGCCAGTGCTGGAGGGAACTCGTGTGAATGGCGCACGCCTCGATGGCGTCGGCGTGTCGGCGCGACGGGTCTCGAACCATGACGTAGAGGTCCGTCGGTCCGAAGAGGACGGCGAGGCGTTCGAGCACGCGCTCTCCGCCGCGCATTCCCACGAGCCAGTCGTGGGCGAGGGCGATGCGCGGCCGCGGCGGCGCGGCGCACGCGGCGGCCGCGGCGGCGGCGCGGTCGTGATTCGCGGGAGCGACTACCATCGATTCCACCCATGAACGAGCCGCGAACCGTCCACGCCGCGAACCTGCACGGCCTCGACTATCGAGCCGAGGCGCAGCGCCTCGGCGCGCCGATTCGGCCGATCATCGACGTGCACACACACGTCAACGGCGAGCGGGCCGCGGTGATCTACAAGCAGGCGGCGGACCTCTTCGGCGTGGCCCAAGTCTATTCCATGACCCACCTCGAGCACGCCGACGACGTGCGCGCCGTTTTCGGGGCGGCGCTGCGCTTCATTGCGGTGCCGCAGTGGGGAGCGGCCGATCGGCTCAGGGCCTTCACCACCGACTGGCTCCAGCGCATCGAGCGCTATGCGGAGATCGGCTGCCGCATCTGCAAGTTCTGGGCGGCGCCGCGGGCGCGCGACATCGGCTGCGACCTCGGCGAGCCCGATCTCTTCGCGCTTGACGGGCCGTGGCGCCGCCGCGCGATGGACCTGGCGCGCGAGTGCGGCATGCTCTTCATGACCCACGTCGCCGACCCCGACACCTGGTTCGCCGCGAAGTACGCCGACGCCTCGCGCTACGGCAGCAAACTCGACCAGTACAAGCCCTTCGAGGTGCTCCTCGACGAATACGGCGACGTGCCCTGGATCGCCGCGCACCTTGCCGGCAATCCCGAAAACCTCGACTTCCTCGACGCACTGCTGGCGCGCCACGACAACCTCTTCCTCGACACGTCCGCGACGAAGTGGATGGTGCGCGAGATCTCGCGCCACCCGCGCGGGCGCCTCGTTGAGTTCCTCGCGCGCTGGCGCGGGCGGATCATGTTCGGCTCGGACATCGTCACGACGGATGAACACCTGCGGCCCGCCGCTTCGCCGATGGGCATGGGCCATCTCGCGGCCAGCGCCGACGAAGCCTTCGACCTCTACGCCAGCCGTTACTACGCGCTGCGCGCCATGTGGGAGACGGCGCAGGAGGGGCCCTCCCCCATCGCCGACCCGGACCTCGCGATGGTTGAGCCGGATCGCTTCGATGCGCACGCCTCCCCGGTGCTCAAGGGCAAGCGATTGCCGCCTGACCTGCTGGGCGATCTCTATCACGGCGCGGCGGCTGGGCTGCTCGACCGGTGGCATGCGCGGTGAGGGGGCGCTCGCCCCGCGGCGCGCTCCCGGGCGCAGAGCCTTCGAGTCGTCGTTCGACCTTGCCTTCGGCTCTGAGGCTCAGGCTCGAAGAGAGGCTCACGACCGAAGGGCGGCGAGCCAATTGCCTCGATGTCAGTGCATCAACACCCACGCCAGGATGTTCGCGTTGATGTACTTGGCGTCGCGGATCTCGTCGCCCCCGCAGCAGCAGCATCCGCCGCCGGCGTTGCCGGTGTCGTTGAGCCCCTCGGGGGAGTAGACCAGCGCGAGGCGACCGTTGACGCGCATGCCGAAGAGTTTCACCTCGGTGTTGTGCGACTTGGTTCTCAACTGGGAGATGCGGAAGACGGTCTGGAACATGTCCTCGGAGAGTTCGAGCGGTTCGAGCGCCCCTTCCGGAAAGAGCCGCCGCATCTCGTCGCGGAACGACCGGTTCCACTCGGCGTTGGAGCAGCCGGCGGAGGCGAGGATGAACCCACCGCGTTCGATGTACTCGCGCAGGGCCATGAACTGGGCGTCGGTGAAGCGGAAACCCCCTTCGCCGCTGAGCACCGCGAAGGGATACTGGTAAAGATCCTCGGAATCGAGATCGACTCGGACCGCCTGGCGATCGACCTTGATCTCCGTCTCGCGCGCCAGCAGGTCGAGGTATCCCGTGGCGAAGCACTGACTCGTCTTGTTCGTCGAGTAGACGAGGTGGGCGACGCGCACGAGCGTCTCGGCCGGCGCCGATTCGCCTGGCGGCTGCGCCGCGTCCGTCGGCGATGAGAGCGGTTGAGTCGCTGCGGCGAGAAGAGCGCCGGCGACAACGGCGGCGCTGGCGGCGAGGCTACTCATCACGGGTCGTGCTCCTTTCCGGCTCCGCGGATGATGCTTCCGCGAGCCGCTTGAAGTACCGCGCGACGAGATCGCGGTAGCGCGCGGGGACGCCAAGGGTCGGCCCGGCTTCGTCCGGCGCCTGAGCCTCGCCGAGGCGCTGCGTCGCCCGGCTGGCGGCCGGCAGCGGCGCTTCGCCCGCATCTTCCGGAGAGTCCAGGTGGCGGCGCGGCGCGTCCGGGTTGCTCTCCCCCTGCACCGGCTGGTCCTCGCTCTCCTGCTCGATAAGCGAGCGCGACTCGGCCTGCGCGCGGGCGAGGAGTTGTTCACTCGTCGGTTGCCCGCTGGAGTCGATGGGAGTGCGACCGCCCGGCGCGCCGCCGGGAGATGAGCCGGCGCCCGACGAAGCGGCGGAGTCTGACGAGTCGGCATCGTCTGACGCGCCGCGTCCTGGCTGCTCGCCGTTTCCATTCTGCCCGCCGATGGAGAATCCGGAGGCGGCGCCGGGCAGGTCGCCGGCGGATGAACCTTGCCCGCCTCCTCCGCCGGCGCCGCGCCCCTGGCCTTCGCCCTGCCCTTGCCCCTGACCCTGCCCTTGCCCCTCACCTTCGCACTCGCCTTCGGCCCCCGGGCTGGCGCCCTGACACATCGCGTTGTAGGCGGCCTGATCGATGATGAGGATGTCGGCGGGGGTTGACTCGGCGGTCTGCGATCCGCCGAACTCCTCACCGCGGCGGTCGGAAGCGCGTGCCTGCATGCGCACGATGTCGCCAGGCTGCACGTCGAAGGCCATGAGATCGACGTCAAGGCGGGCGCCGGCGCGGCTCACGCCTTCGCCTTCAGCCGGCCCGAGGCGCTGCTCGTGCTCCTCGATGATCTCCCCGTTTCGCTCGACCTGCGTCGTGAGCGTGAGATCGGCGAGGCTGAGATCGTCGCTCGCCGTCACGCGCGAGGTAAACTGCTGATCGGGCAGGGCCGCGGCGCGGGCAGGCGGGCGCTCGATCTTCACCACCGGCGGCGCATCGGCGACGACCTCCACCACGACTCGCATCCGAGAGGACGCAAGTCCCGTCGGGCCGATGAGCGAGAAGTCGATCTCGCGCCGACCCGCAGGCGTGGCCTTCCACGTCCATTCCGCTTCGCGCCGATCCGCGGAGAGCGCGACGGCGTCTGGCGAGGCCGTAACCTTCATGGCTCGCAACGGCAGCGTCGAGGTCGCATTGAGTTCGAGTCGGCTGCCCTCCAGCACGCGCAGCGGCTCGGGCTCATCGGCAAGGGGCAGGCGGCGCTGCCCCTGTGCTGCGGCGTAGTCGGGACCGGAGATCGTCAGCGTGCGCGAAGCCCAGCGCGGCTCGAGGCGCGGTTCGAGGATGAACCATCGGCTACGGCCGCGGGGCGTGTCGATCATGAACTCGATCGCCTCGCGGCAGTCGCGCAGGAGCGTCAAATACTGCGGCAGTTCTTGGGCCGTGAGACCCGCCCTCGCGCTCATCGGCTGCCGCTGCGGCGCCGCGCCGCGATCGCCGCGCGCCCGCCAGACGAAGTCGGCGTGCGGCACGGCGCCGCCGGCGATCTGCACGCTCACCCTCGCCGAGTCGCCGTAGATCAGGTCCGATGCCTCGGGTTCAGTGTTGACCTCGAAGGTCAGCGGCGTGTAGGGCGGATGATCGCCCCAGGGATCGACAAGGCGCAGCGCGACGGCGTCAATTTGGCGCGGCGCCAGGAGCATCACCGCCGCCGCGAATGCAGCGCCGCCAAGCAGCAGGATGCGCGAGCGGTTGCGCGCTGGAGCATCAACGAGTCGGGACTCGCCGGTGGCTCGCGCCGCCTCCTCGCCTCGCTGCGCGGAGCGGTCGAGCAGCAGCGCCTGAAGATCCGGGGCCGCTCCGTGCACCGGCGCTGTCTGCAACTGCACGGCGTTGATGAGCGGGTTATGCGGCAGGCGGCAGCGGCGCTCGATCTCGCGCGCCAGGCGCGAGTGCGAAGCGCTGCGCACGATCCGCGGAGGAACGCAGGACCACGCGATCCGCACGAGGCCGACGACGAGCAATCCGGCCGCGACGAATCGCACGCCCGCGGGCAGCGGCCACAAAACGTCGATCGAGACAATCGCGCCGGCAAGCGCGAGCCACTGCCACAGCGCGGCCGCGACGCGACGGGCGACGGCACACAGCGCCAGCTCGCGCCGGGCGCCGTCAAGACGCTGACGCGTCGTCGGGATGGGGTCGCGTGCGGACATCCGGATGCGGTCCTGCTCAGCCGACCAATCCTACGGCGGCCGGAGTGATCGACGCCGCGGAATCCGCCTCGCTCATCGACGCGACTGCCCCCCGTCCATAACCTTTGATCATGCCCGCCGCCCTCCCGTCCGCCCGCCATCGCGCCGCCGTCCTCGCGGCCGCGTCGGCACTGCTGCTCGCGGCAGGGTGCGCGCGGCCGGGGCCCGACGGCCTCCTGCCGGGATACGACCCCGCCGACCTCTTCGCCGCACAGTGGCCAGCCGAGATTGCCGTCGATCGAACCCTCGCGGCCGCGACCGCCGGCTCGCGCACCTTCGCCGTCGTTGAAAGGGGCGCTGTCGCCTCGCTCATCACAATGACGACGGCGCCGAGCGGCCACGACCTCTGGCGAAGCGAGATCGGCGGCGACCGCGCTTCGGTCTTCAGCGTGAGCGACGCCGAGACGCTGCTCATCGAGACGACGGACTTTCCGAACCGCGCCGTAACGACCTTTGAGCCGCCCCTGCCGCTGCTCAGCAGCGCGCTGGCGAGCGGGGCCGAACTGCCGACCAGCCACAGCGTCGTCGTCCGCTCGCTGCACAACGTCTCGCGCCTCGTCGATCGAGGCACGGCGACGCAGACGCTCACGCGCCTCGACGACCAGGACGTGCTGCTGCCCGACGGAGGCGTTCACCGCGCCGCGCGCTTCCGACGCGTGCTCATTCTCGACCTCGGCCGGGCGGACGTGGAAGAGACGACGACGACGTGGTACGTCCCCGCGCTCGGCCTCACCGTCGAGGAGAGCGAAGAGAAGGTCAAGGCGCTGGGGTTCCTGAGTTGGACGAAGAATCGGCTGATGCTGCGCGTGCCATGACTCAGCGGCGCCTGCCCGAGTCGACGGGCGTGGAGCCTCGATGAATCGCGGCGCGAGGCGCGACGCCGTGGCACATGTCGCTCAGGCGCCTTGCCGCCCCGCCTGCCAGCGACGGACGAAGTCGTTGTACTGCTCGGGCGTGTCGATGCCGTGGTGTTTCGTTTCGGCGATGACGACCTGGATGCGCCGGCCGTGCTCGAGGACGCGCAACTGCTCGAGGTGCTCGGTGCGCTCCAGCGGCGTGGGGGTGAGGCCGACATATTCGAGCAGGAACTCGCGGCGGTAAACATACAGCCCCACGTGCTTGAGCGGCTGGCCCGGCCCGATCGTGTCGCGCCGAAACGGGATCAGCGCGCGCGAGAAGTACAGCGCCCGGCCGAGGCGATCGACGACGACCTTCACGATGTTGGGGTCGCCCGGATCTTCATCGGCGGCGAAGGGGGAGGCGACGGTGCACATGTCCGCGTCGCCGAGGGCTTCGACAGCCTTGTCGATGAGGGCGGGGTCGATCTCCGGCTCGTCGCCCTGCACGTTGACGACGACCGTGCCGGCCGCCAGGTCGCGCGCGACTTCGGCGAGGCGGCTGGTGCCGTTGGGATGATCGGCGCGGGTCATGGCGACCTGCCCGCCGAAGGACTCGACGGCCCGCGCGATGCGCGAGTCGTCGGTGGCGACGAGGATGCGCGAAGGCGTGCGCGCCTGCGCCGCGCGTTCGCACACATGCTGAATGAGCGGCCGCCCCGTGCGGGAGGCGAGCGGCTTGCCGGGGAAGCGAGTCGAGGCGAAACGGGCGGGAATGACCACGACCACGTCGCTCATGCCGTCACGTCTGCTTCGCTTTGAGATCTTTGATGAGTTGGCGGATCGCGTCGCGCTTCTGGCGGATGTCCCGGAAAGCGAGTTGCTTGAGGGCGATGGTCTTGGCGTGCTCGCCCGCCTCCTCGGCCGCGGCCAAGTCGCCGTCTTCGCGCGCGTGGGCTTCGAGGGCGCACATCAGGTCGTAGCGCATCGCAAGGTGCTGGTCGTCGTCCTTGAACTCGTAGGTGTCCACGGCGAGGCGCAGCGACTCCGTCGCCTCCTCGAACCACTCGTGGTTGAGGAAGCACAGGCCGATGAGGTGCTGCGCCTTGGCGCGGTGGCGGGCGTCGTTCTGGGCTTCCTGCAGGACGGGAATGGCGTCGTCGTAGCGGCCGAGGTCGTAGAGGCGCCGGCCGAGTTCGAAGCGCAGCCCGAGGTCGGTCGGGTATTTTTCGCATCGGTCGCGAAACTCGACCACTTCGGTTTCGAGCAATTCGCGCTCGGCCGTCGCAACCCGCGCGGCGTCGGCCGGGTCGCCGGACTGCTCGGCCCTGTCGCGCATGGCGCGGATGCGGCGGCGCTTCTGGAGCAGGCGGATGTCTCCCGCCTGCATGCGAAAGCGGTACTCGGAGGTGTCGGCGTAGCCCTTGCGGAAGACCTCGATCGCCTCGCTCTCGAGTTTCTCATCGCCCGACTTGCCGAGAAGGTCACCGAGGCGCTGGATCGCGGCGGTGTCGAGGGTGTTGGCCTCCCACTCAGTGCGGGCTCGCTGGATCCGGCGGGCCATCGCCTCGGTGCCGGCGGCGAAGGTGTCCTCCTCGATCAGTTGCTTCTGGGCCTCGGCGTCGCGGATGCTGCCGCGGAAGGAGCCTTCCTGCCCGACGTTGGCCTCGTAGCGGCCCTTGTCCATTGTCGCCTGGGCGGAGAGGTTGCGGATGCGGGCCTGGAGGGCCGCGTCAGTTCGATCCATGTTGAGGGCGATCTCGCCGACCTGCACCGCGATCTCGTACGCTCCGATCTGCTCGAAGATGTCCACGTACTGGACGAAGGCGTTCTTGGCGGGCTTTTTGTTGCGCGCCAGGACCTTGACGCCGATCTCGCCCGCCCAGTAGGCGACTTCGGTGAGGCCGAGATCAGCGGCTTCGGAGACGAAGCGGAGGTTGAGGTTGCTGTTGAGGATGTCGGTGATCCAGGCGAGTTCGGCGGCGGCGAGGCGATCGACGGGGCGCTTGTCCCCCAGCATGCTGCGGATTTCCTTGCCGGCGGCGGGCTTGCCGCCGGCGCGGACGTAGAGGCTGGCGATTTCGTAGAGGCTCTTGTGCGCGTCGATGTTCGTCGGATCGAACTTGAGGCCGTTGAGGTAGCAGGTGATCGAGTAGGCGTAGTTGCGGGTGTCGGCCGCGGTCCGCGCCTGGTTGAACCAGGCGCGGGCCTTGTCGGGCTGGATGTTGAGTCCGCCACCGTCGTCGGCGCCTGCAGAGCCGTTGCCGCCGTCTTTACGCTTGAACCAGGCCAATGAACATTCCTCTGCTGCCGGGTCTTGCCTGTCGCACTCGCGGCCGATCGTCCAGATGACTGGATGGATTCAGGTTTCGGGCCTGTCTGCCGTGTGCGGCAATGCGGCGCACACAATAGAGATTCCCGAGCGGAGCGTCAACCCGACAGTACGAACGCACTGGGCCGCGGGTTCGATAACGATCGAACGCCTCTGGCCTACCATCGGCCGATGACCGTCGATCCCGCCTCCCTCGCCATCCTGCGCTACCCGCACCCCATGCTCCTCAAGACGGCGCGCCCGGTCGAGGAAGTCACCTCGGAAGTGCGGAGCGTCGCGGCGCGGATGCTCGAACTGATGCGCGAGGCGCGGGGTGTGGGACTGGCGGCGCCGCAGGTCGGCCTTTCGTGGCGCCTCTTCGTGGCCAACAGCGGCCAGGAGGGCGAGTCCGACCGCGTGTACGTCAATCCCGTCCTCCGCGAGCCGGAAGGCGGACTCGAGGCCGCGGAGGAAGGCTGCCTCAGTTTGCCGGAGGTGCTTGGCGACGTGTGGCGGCCGCCGATCATCACCATCGAAGCCACCGACCTCGACGGCCGGCGCTTCACCCTCCGCAGCGGCGAACTCCTCGCCCGCGTCTGGCAGCACGAGTGCGATCACCTCGACGGGCGACTCATTATCCACCGTTTTGGCCAGATGGCCAAACTCGCAAATCGCAGGATCCTCAAGGAATTGGAACGGGCGGGGAAGAAGTAGACATCGAGACATCGAGGCATCGAGGCATCGGGGAACCGTTTCGCCGCCCTTCGGTCGTGAGCCTCTCTTCAAGCCTGAGCATCAGAGCCGAGGGCAGGGTCGAACGACGACCCGGAGGCTCGGCGCAGGGGAGCGCGACGACGGGCCAGTGCAGACCAACTCCCTCACCAGCATTGAAGTGAACGCGGAGCATGTGTGGCGGACGTCCATGGACCAACGCAGATCGTCTTCTTCGGCAGCGGGGCCTTCGGCCTGCCGACGCTTGATCATCTTGCGCGGCAGAGCGATCGCTTCACCATCGATCTCATCGTTTCCCAGCCCAACCGGCCGGCGGGGCGCCGGCAGCGCCTCACGCCGACGCCGGTCTCGCAGTGGGCCGCCGAACACGCGGTGGCGCGCATCACGACGTCCGACGTGAACGCACCCGCGATCGTCGCGGAGATCGCGGCGCAGCGTGCCGACGCGCTGGTCGTCATCGCCTTCGGGCAGAAGATCGGCCCGGCCCTGATCGACGGCCGCTTCGCCATCAACCTGCACGGTTCTCTCCTGCCGGCGTACCGCGGCGCCGCGCCGATTCAGCGGGCGATGATGGACGGCTGCACGACCACGGGCGTAAGCGTCATCACGCTGGCCCAGCGCATGGACGCGGGCGACATTCTCGCCGCCGAGTCCACGCCGATTGATCCGAAGGAGACCGCGGGTGAACTGCACGATCGACTGGCGCGCCTCGGCGGCGGACTCGTGGCGCGGGTCCTTGAAACCCACCGTGGCGGCGAGTTGCGGCCCGTCGCGCAGGATGAATCCCTCGCGACGCGGGCGCCGAAACTCCGCAAGGAGGAAGGGACGACGGACTTCAACCTGCCCGCGGCGATGGTGCGGGCGCGCATCCACGGCCTCACGCCCTGGCCGGGCTGCCGCGTGGCGCTCGACGGCGCTGCGGTGCGCTTGCTCCGGGTGCACGACTACGGCGAGCAAACTGCCGCCGAGCCGCCTGGCACGGTACTCGCCGATCGGCGCATAGCGTGCGCGTCGGGGACGATCGAGGTGATTGAGATCCAGCCCGAAGGCGGACGGGCAATGACGCTGGACGCCTTCCGCAACGGCCGCCCGTTCGAGCCGGGCATGCGCTTGCGCCCGCTCTCACTCGCATAGGCTGGCTGCTACTTCGCCTCTCGACTCTGTCGCAGCGACGTGAGCAACTCGCCGATCTCCTCATCGGTGAGCGACTGCCGGGCTTGGCGGAGGATCTCGCCGAAGGCGTCGATCTCCTCGTCGGTGAAAGGGCAGCCGATGTTGCCCTTGGGGCCTTCGCTGGTCGCGATCTTCCTGCCCTCTGGGCTGAGGAAGGCGAACCAGGGGATGCCGCCGCTGTTCGACTCGCGATAACCGGTGAGCAGTTCCGCGCCGCCGATCATGCGATCGGTGTCGATCTTGACCTCGACGAAGTCCTTCTCGATGAGGCGGGCGATCTCCGGGCGCGCCAGCCAGCCTTCGAGGCGGTGGCACCACCCGCACCATGGCGCGCCGAAGTGAATGAAGATGCGCCGGCCGCTGCGGGCCGCTTCGCTCATCGCGCTCTCGAGCACCGCGCCGGCCTTGAGGTACGGCGCCTGGTGCTTCTGGAGGAATGCGTTGACCTTCTCGGGATCGTGGCCGTCCCGCCCTTCGATTTTCGCCTCGAGCGACGCGGTCTCCTGATTGGCGAGGACGTTGCCCTCGGCGTCGAGGATGGTGAGGTAGGGCACCCCCGCGCTCTTGAAGTCAGCGCCGTACTTCTCGGCGAGATCGAGGTGCTTGTCCCACCGGCCGATGTCCACGAGCACAACGTCGTATTCGTATCGCAGCGTGCGGCTGACGGAGCGGCTCTTCTCAAACGTCTCGTGGAGGAGATGGCACCACGAGCACCAGTTCGCTCCCCACTGGATCAGCACGCGCCGATTCTCCTTCTGCGCGCGGGCGAGCGCGGCGGCAATCTGCTCCTTGCCGTCCGCGGCCTCGTCGTAGATGGGCGGCCGGGTCGGCTGGGCGGCCGCAGGCAGGGTGGCTGGAGCGGGATCCTGCGCGGCGCGCGCGGCGTGAGCGGCTGATACGCCCCATGTCGACACGAAAACGGCCGCGACACAGGCGGCTGCACGGGTGAGGAACATGAAGACCCTCCTTCCGAGTTCGGGTAAGAACCGGAGATTGTACGGGAGGCGCCGCCCCGGTCCCAGCGGGCGCGGGGAGAGGGTCCGCCGGGCCGCGACGCCTAAACTCCATCCGGGACCGCGGAGGAAGCAGGTCATGGCGCCACAGGCGGAATCGCGGCTTATCCACGCCGGCCACCGCTTCCGCTTCGAGGAACTGCGGGTGAGGCGCAACGGGCGCGTGGCAGCGCTGGACGCGATCCGCGGCCCGGGCGCGGTGGTGGTGGTTCCGGTGCAAAATGACGGCCGGCTGGTGCTCATCCGCAACCATCGGGCCGTCGTCGATAAAACTCTCTGGGAGTTCTGTGCCGGCGGCTTGGAGGCGGGCGAAGCGCCGCACCATGCCGCGCACCGCGAACTCGCCGAAGAGACGGGCTATGAGGCCGCGGCGCTCGAGCATCTCGGGACCTTTTACACCTCGCCGGGCTTCTGCGACGAGCAGATGCACGCGTTCCGGGCGGTGGGCCTGCGGCACGTCGGTCAGCGCCTCGAAGCGAGTGAGGAGATCGAAGTGCTGACTCGAACGCCTGAAGAGGTCTGGGAGATGATCGATCGCGGCGAACTGGTCGATGCCAAGAGCATCGTCGCACTCACGCTGCACGAGCGAAGAGCATGAGATTCTTCCGAAGGACATCTCGCACGAGGCGGGGAGGCGGGGGTCGGGCCGACGGGTGGGCGCTGCGCCGCCTGCTCGACGACACCGCCGCCTGGTCGATTCCCGTCGGGCGGCTGCTCGGCGTGCGCATCCGCATTCACGCGCTGCTTCTCATGCTCGCGGCCGCGGAGTTGCTGCGTTCAACGCTGCTGTCCGACCGGGAGACGGCCAGCGGGCTGTCCATCACGGCCACGGCGCTGGTGGCGCTGCTGCTGGCGACGCTGGCGCACGAGATCGGCCGGGCGCTGATGACGCGGTGGATGGGCGGCGCGGCCGAGACGATCGTCCTCTGGCCGCTGGGCGGACTGTCGGAGCACCAGCAACCCGCGGCGTGGCGCCGTCGACTGCTCGCCTCGTGCGGCGGTCTTCTGCTGAGTTTCGTCCTCGCTTTCGCCATCTGGCCGGTTCTCCTCGAGCAGACGCCCAACTGGTACAACGCCGTGACCGATCCCTTCAACCCCGGCCGCTCCTACGGCGAGTGGGTGCTGCTGCGCGGCCGGCCGGCATGGTGGCTTTCGCTCCTGTGGTGGATCGGATACGCCAACCTGATCGTTTTCGCGGCGAATCTGCTGCCCGTTCATCCGCTCGACGGCGCCGGCGCGCTCGAAAGCGCGATGTCCGGAATGATCGGCCCGCGTCGCGCCCGGACGGCGTCGATCGCGCTGGCGCTGCTCCTCGCGAGCGTCATCGTCTTTGTGGCTCTCTTCGCGCAGCAGATCATGGGTGTGTTCCTCGGCGGCTTCGCGCTGCTGTGCTGCATTTCGGCGGCGCGGCGCCACGCCTTCCTCGCCGAGCAGGCCGTCGAGCAGAGCCGCGTCATCGAGCGCTCGGCTCCCGACCTTCTGCCCGAGGACGTCGACGACTTCATCACGCCGGCGCCGCGATCCGTTTCGAGCCTGGAGACGACGGCGTTTCCGGTGCGCCTCGAAGCGTCGCCTGAAACCAGGAAGCGGGTGGCGCCCTCGCGGCCCGCGGCATCGGACCGCCTGCCCTCCGAAGAGGAAGTGCTCGACCGCATTCTCGCGAAGATCAGCGCGGAAGGGTTGGGGGGGCTGACCGAACAGGAGCGGAAGATTCTCGAATCGGTTACGGCCCGTCGCCGCCGGGGCTAGACTCCTCTTCTCCATGGGACTCGACGACCGGCATTATGTGCGCAACCCCCACGGCGCATCGGGCGGCCTGGGCGGCAATCCCTTCCCGACCGGCCTGGCCGGGATGTCCGGATGGTCGTTCAACACCTGGCTCATCGTGATCAACGTCGCGGTATTCGTCCTCGACGTGCTCCTCAAGCCCGTCGTGCAGGGCGTGATCACCGTCTACAGCCTTGAAGCGAAGGGCCCCGTGCAGATCTCCATGGGCGTCCTGCAGTACTTCGGCCACTTCTCGACCTCGACGGCGCTCCAGGAGTTCCAGATCTGGCGTTTCCTCACGTTCCAGTTCCTCCACGCCAACCTGCTGCACATCTTCTTCAACATGCTGGCCCTGTACTGGTTCGGGCCGATGGTGGAGCACTACCTTGGAAGCCGGCGCTACCTCGCGTTCTATCTTCTGAGCGGGTGCGGCGGGGCGATGCTCTACCTGATTCTGAACGTCGGCGGGATCGTGTACTACAAGTCCACGGGCCAGCACGGGCTGCCGTTCCTCCTCGTGAACGACCCGGCGATGCCGCTGGTGGGCGCTTCGGCGGGGATCTTCGGCGTCCTGGCCGCCGCCGCGTACCTGCGCCCCAACCAGGTCATCACGCTCCTGCTCTTTTTCGTGCTGCCGATCAGCATGAGGATCCGCACGCTGGTGATCAGCCTCTTCGTGATCGCGGTCTTCGTCATGTTCACCGGGGGGCAGAACGCGGGCGGCGAGGCCGGGCACGTCGGCGGCGCGCTCATCGGCTGGCTGCTTATCCGCCGCGCCACCTGGCTCAACTGGGCGCTCTGGCTGCCGCTCGACGGCCTAAAACGCAAGGGGCACCATGCGTTCGGGCGCTACGCCAGCCCCGATGAGGCGCGCGAATACTTCACCGGACAACCCGGCCGTCGCCCCGGCTTCTTCGAGCGCCGGCGAACGCAGCGCGAGCAGTCGGATCTCGACGAAGTCGATCGCATTCTCGCCAAGATCGCCACCCAGGGCATGGGCAGCCTCACCGACCGCGAGCGAGGCATCCTCCAGCGCGACACCGAGCGCAAGCGAGGCCGCTGACGCTATGGCGGCGCTGCGATTCGACATTACGGGGCGCTCCCCGTCCTGCGCGGCGCGCGTCGGCGTCGTCCACACGCCGCACGGCTCCTTCGACACCCCCGCCTTCATGCCCGTGGGGACGAAGGCGAGCGTCAAGGGCCTCCTGCCCGAACTCGTGCGCCGCACCGGCTCGCAGGTCATCCTCGGCAACACCTACCACCTCATGCTCCGACCCGGTTCCGACGTCGTCGCGTCCTTCGGGGGCCTGCATCGCTTCATGCGCTGGGATGGACCCATCCTCACCGACAGCGGCGGATACCAGGTCTTTTCCATGTCCGACATCAGCCGCATCAGCGACGACGGCGTGGTGCTCCGCTCGATCATCGACGGCTCGCTCGTCGAACTCACGCCTCAGCGCTCGATGCAGGTGCAGAACGAACTCGGCGCGGACATCATCATGGCGTTTGACGACTGCCCGCCGAGCGGGGGAGATGAAGACGCAAGCGGGGCACACGCGGCGCGCCTCGACATCGCGATGGAGCGCACGATCCGCTGGCTCGAGAGGTGCGCCGCCGCACACCGCCGGCCGGACGAGCAGGCGCTCTTCGGCATCGTGCAAGGCGGGACCGACCTTGATCGCCGAACAAGAAGCGCTCGACAGGTCTGCTCAATCGACCTGCCGGGCTATGCGATCGGCGGCGTCGCGGTGGGCGAGGGCACGGAGGAGATCCGGCGGGTCGTCGAGCACACCGCTGCCCTCCTTCCCGACGATCGGCCCCGCTATCTCATGGGGGTGGGCTACGAGTGGGACATCGTCGCGGCGGTCCGGGCGGGGGTGGACATGTTCGACTGCGTCCTGCCAACGCGCAACGGACGAAACGCCAACGCCTTTACGCGCTCCGGACCATTGCGGCTGCGAAACGCCTGCAATTCGCGCGAGGCGAGTCCCATTGAGGAGGGGTGCGGCTGCCCCGCGTGCGGGGGCGGGTTCAGCCGGGGCTACCTGCGGCACCTGTTCCTGGCGGAGGAGATGCTTGGTCCCATCCTCGTCAGCCTGCATAACATAGCCCACTTTCAACGGCTGATGGCGGACCTGCGCCGGGCCGTGGTGGATGATGACTGGGGCCGCATCGAGGCCGATTGGCCGGTTCTGCGCTGCCGCGATCGCGGTGCCGCCGAGCCCTGAGCGGCCTCGCGGCGGCCCGGTGAATGAGCGTGGAACCCGCAGGCAGAAAAGGCGTCGATTCGCCGGATGGACTGGAACAACATGCAACCAGATTTCACGGGCCTGCTCCTCGGACAGGCGGACAACCCCGGCGGCGGGCCGCTCACTCCCGGCGGCGACGGCGGCGAAGCGACCGGCGCCCAGCCGGGCGGCGCGGCCAGGCCGACGTCCACCTCCCCCTTCGGCGGGCAGTGGATCATCCTCATCCCCCTCCTGCTCATCATGGTCTTCATGATCTGGACGAGCAGTTCCGCCCAGCGCAAGGAGCGCAAGAAGCGCGACGCCATGCTCGCCGCCCTCAAGCGCCACGACCGGGTGCAGACGATCGGCGGGCTGATTGGCTCGGTGGTGGAGATCAAGGACAATGAAGTCGTCCTCAAGGTGGACGAGGCGAACAACGTCAAGATGCGCTTCGCCAAGTCGGCGGTGCAGCAGGTGCTCACGGAGGGCGCGGGCGACGACGCGTCCGGCAAGTCATGATCCCGGAGCGCGGCAGCGGCGCGGGCGCCGCGGCCGCGCGACATTACGGTCCTTCAGCGGCCTGAGGCAGGCCGCTCTTCTCAGGTCGACCGCCCCGGATGCCAGACGGTCGGCCGTTTGTTTCGGAACCACGCCCCATGCGAACCCACCTGTGGAAGTTTGTCCTCATCCTGCTGATCGCGATTCTCTGCGCCAACGCGGTCTACCCGCCGCGCGAGAAACTCAAACTCGGCAAGGACCTCGCCGGCGGCGTGACGATCCTCTACGGCATCAAGCCCGACGAGCAGACCGGCCGACAGCCCTCCAGCGCCGAGATCACGCAGATGGTGACGGTGCTGCGCGAGCGCGTCGATCCGGCGGGCGTCTACGACATCGCCATCGAGACGCTGGGCACGAACCAGATCGAGATTTCGATGCCGCTGCCCTCGCCCGAGGTCAAGGCGGCGCGCCAGGCGCTCGACGCCCATCTCGACTCGATGGTGGCGAACGCGATCGAGGACTACGAACTGGATGAGGTCTTCCGCCTCGCCCCCGCCGAGCGGGCCGCGCGCATCGAGGCGCTCTGTGCCGCGGTCCCGGCGCGCCGTCCGCTGCTCGAGAGTGCGATCCAGGCCTTTGACCGCGTGCAGCGCCTCGAGGCCCAGTACGAGCCGCTCTACCGGCAGGCCGAGGCGGCCATCGAGGCGGCCCGGGACGCGGAAGACGCCGCACTCAAGGCCATGAACGAAGCGCTCAACGCCGTCGAGCAGACAGGCATCGACGGCCTGAAACTCTCCGCGCTCGACATCAGCGTGCCGGAGGAGACCCTCCGCACATCGATCGAGGAACTCGTCACGGCGCTGACGGCCGCCAAACCGGAAGCGGACGCGGCCGCCGCCCGAGCCGCGATCGACGCTTACCTCTCGGCCCGCCGCGCGCACCAGGCCGCCCGCGACGAACTGCCGCGCGTCGAGGCCCTCTGGCGCCTGCGCCAGGAGCCGCTCGAACGGGCCGCGACCGAAGCGAACGCCGAACTCGAGGCCGTCCGCGAGGAGATCCTCCGCACGAGCATGAACATCGAGGAGATTCGGCGCGTCCTCGCGCTCGACGCCAAGCCGCGCTCGCAGCGCGACGCGGCGACGGGCCGGCCGATCGAGGGGCCGAGCATCCGCGAGGAGGCGCTCGCACGCCTCCGCATCGCCTATCCGGCCCTGGCGTCGGAGATCGACCAGGCGGTGTCGCTGTACGACGCCTACCGCAGCCGGGCGCGGGGCTACGACGATCCGAAGGACCTGATCGCGCTGTTGCGCGGCGCGGGCGTGCTGTCCTTCCGCATTGCGGCCCGCTCCTCCGACCCGCTGCCTTTCGAGGCCCTGCGCGAGGAACTGCGCGAGCGCGGGCCCACCGGGGCCGGATCGTCGCAGGAAGTCCGCTGGTTCTCCGTGGACAACCCCGAGAGTTGGGCGGATGACGATCGATCGCTCGCCTACCTCCGCCAGGAACCCGTCGGGTTCTTCAGCGCGCGGGGATTCATCGTCGAGGAGTTCGACGGCAAGATCTACATCCTCCTCTACCGCACGCCGCAGCGCTCGCTCGACGAGACCAGCGGCGAGTGGAAACTGACCGGCGCGCGGCGGACGCAGGATCCGCGCACGGGGCAGCCCGCGGTCTCCTTCAGCCTCGACGTAGGCGGCGCTCGGCTCTTTGCCCAACTCACCGGCAACAACATCGACCGCGCCATGGCCATCGTCCTCGACGACCGCGTCTACTCCGCGCCGACGATCCAGTCGCGCATCAGCAGCGAGGGGCAGATCACCGGCAACTTCAGCGACAAGGACATCGAGTACCTCCTCAAGGTGCTCAACTCCGGCTCGCTCCAGGCGCAACTCACTGAGACGCCGATCGCGCAGAACACGGTCGGCCCGAAACTGGGCCTGGACAATCTGAAGCGCGGCCTTGAGGCGGGCATCCTCTCCTTTGTCGTCGTCGCCGCCTTCATGATCCTCTACTACTTCCGCTGCGGCGCGATCGCGGATGTGGCGCTGGCGTTCAACGGCCTGTTCATCCTCGGGGCCATGGCGTTCAACCAGGCCGCGTTCACCATGCCCGGCATCGCTGGCGTCGTGCTGACCTTCGGCATGGCGGTCGACGCCAACGTGCTCATCTACGAGCGCATGCGTGAGGAGCTCGAGAAGGGCGCCGACGTCAAGACCGCGGTGCGCCTCGGCTACGAGAAGGCGATGAGCAGCATCGTGGACGGCAACGTGACGAACCTCATCGTCTGCTTCGTCCTCGGCTTCACGGCGACGGCGGACGTCAAGGGCTTCGCCATCACGCTGGGCATCGGCGTCGTCTCGACGCTCTTCACCGCCCTGTTCATCACGCGGGCCATCTTCGAGGTCGGCATCGCCACCGGCACGGTCCACCGCCTGAGCATGCTCCCGATGGTCTGGTCCGCCCTCGGCCGAGCGCTGCACCCGGACATCAACTGGGTCGCGATGCGCAAGTTCTGGTACGTCTTCAGCACCGTCGCCGTCGTGGCGGGCCTGAGCCTGACCTGGGCGACCTGGCGCGAAATGCTCGACACCGAGTTTCTCGGCGGCACGACCGTCACCTTCTCTTTCCGCAGCGACGAGAGCGGACAACCCATCAAACTCCCCCGCGCCGAGGTCGAGAAACGCGTCAAGGACCATGCGGCCGAGGCCTTCGCCGCCGGCGACCTGACCGAGACGCAGTACCGCGCCCTGCTCGCCGTCAACGTCTTCAACCTCAACGCCGACGAGATTGAAGGCGAGGGCTTCGCCGGCTCGGCGTTCGTCATCAAGACCACGGTCTATGAGCAGGACGTCGTCGAGCGCGCGATCGTCGAGTCATTCGACGACCTCCTCGACATTCCGCCCGTCGTCCGGTTTGACGGCTCCGACCTCTCCGCCGACGAGGCGCCTCCGGTCTATCCCGTGCTCAGCGATGCGCTCGGCGAGGACATCAACCGACCCACGGTGCGCACGAACGTCCGGCGCTACCGCGGCGGAGTGGCGGTCGTGCTGAACAACATCGACCCGCCGATGTCGGTCGACGACATCCGCCGGCGGCTGGACATCAAGCGCCGCAGCCCCGAGTTCGAGGCGCTGCTCGGCCGCACCTCCACCATCGTCGGCATCACGCGCGCCGCGGAAGCGCCTGCACAGGGCTCGGCGCTGTACTCAGAAGTCGCGGTCGTCGTGGACGGCTCGGTCGGAGGCGTCAGTTATTACGACGACCCCGACCGCTGGAAGGCGCTTGTCGCCGACCGCGAATGGAACCTGATTCGCAGCGCGCTCACGGAGCCGCCCACGCTCGACCAGATCACGACCATCTCGCCCACGGTGGCGGAGCAGTTCCGCGCCACAGCGCTGGTCTCGATCGGCCTGAGCCTGCTGGGCATTCTCGCCTACATCTGGGTGCGGTTCGGCTCGTTCCGGTACTCGGCGGCCGCGGTGGTGGCGCTCGTCCACGACGTGTGCGTCACGCTCGGCCTGCTGAGCCTCACGCACTACGTCTACAACACGGTCTTCGGGCGCGTGCTGCTCATCGAGCCTTTCAAGATCGACATGGGCGTCATCGCGGCGCTGCTGACGATCATCGGCTACTCGCTCAACGACACGATCATCGTCATGGACCGCATCCGCGAGAACCGCGGCAAACTCGCCCTCGCCACCGCCGACGTCGTCAACCGCTCGATCAACTCGACGATCAGCCGCACGCTGCTCACTTCGGGCACGACGCTGCTGGCGCTGGTGATCATGTACTTCGAGGGAGGCACCGGCATCCGGCCCTTCGCGTTCGCCATGCTCTGCGGCATCATGGTCGGCACGTACAGTTCGATCGGCGTGGCGTCGCCGATGGTCCTCACGCACCGCACGGGCAAGAAGAGCCCGGCTGCGGCGAGCAAGGCGTGATCTGACCGGCGGCGCCGATAAGATGAAGCCGGGACGGGCGCCCGCCACGCGCGGGACCAGACCCGGTGCGGAGACGCGCGCATGACCGGAACAAGCCGCATCGGCATTCTCCTCCTCCTCCTGCTCGCGGGCTGGGTCGTGCTCTACTACCTGCTCTTCGCCCCGATCGCCCGCGAAGACGCTGCGCCGGACGGCGGCCTGACCATCCTCGAAACCGACTCAATCGGCCGCAGCCCGGATGACTCAGCCGGGAGCATCGGCAACGGGACGGATCCGCCAACCGTCCTCTCCGAGGACAAGACGAACGGCGCGCCCGCGGAGGGCAATTCCGCCCCGCAGGGCGCCGGCGCGGACCAGGCCGGTGTCGACGAGGGCGGCGATCCCATTCCCCCGCCGCCTCCCACGACTCCCTACGTCGTCGAGCGCGGCGACACGATGGAGTCGATCGCGGTGGAGTGGTTCGGCTCCAAGGCGAAGTGGGTGCTCATCGCCTACGAGAATCCGCTCGTCGATCCGCTCAAACTCAAGGCCGGAGTGACGCTTCGCCTCCCGCCGCGCGGCGCGCGGGTCGAGGGCATCCCGACCGAGGAACTCCGCCGGTTGACGCGCAGCACCAAGTACGTCGTCGCCGACGGCGACAGCCTCTGGAAGATCGCCGCCCGCGTGTACGGCAACGGGTCGCTGCACACGCTCATCACCGAAGCGAACCGCGACCTGCTCAAGAACGGCACGGAATTGCAGATCGGATGGGAACTGGTCATCCCTCCCTACCAGAAGCCGGCGGATTGAATTCACGGCGTCGCGCGGCGCGCCGGCGGGGCCGGCCGCGAAGTCAGTTCGCCGAGCCCGCGCGCTGGATGCCGGCGGCGCGGCGCAAGGCGCCGACCTCGGCAGCGCGCAGCGGCCGCCACTGCCCGACGGCCACGCCGCTGAGTTTCACCGGCCCCAGCGCCACGCACCGCACTTTGCGCACGGGATGCTCAAGCGCGGCCATGATCGGCTCGAACCGCCGGTTCCGTCCCTCGCGCAGTTCGAGCAGCAGATGCGTCCGTCCCCGGTCGCGCTTGAGCAGTTTGAGGCGCACGCCCTCCGCGCGCCGCGCCTTGGGCCGCGTGCGGTCGCGCTGCCCGACGGCCCGCTGGAGCGACTCCACCCCCGCCTCGTCGAGGCCGCCCTTCACGGCGATTTCGTAGGTCCGTGGCACCTCATAGCGCGGGTGCGTGAGGCGGTTCGCCAGTTCGCCGTCATTCGTGAGCAGGAGCAGGCCGCTCGCGTCGGCGTCGAGCCGCCCCACGCAAAAAAGCCGGGGATGGTCCGGAAGCGAGACCAGGTCGATGGCCCGCGTGCGGCCGTAGGGGTCGCGGTTTGTCGAGACGACGCCGGCCGGCTTGTTGAGCATGATGTAGTAGCGGTCGGCGGGGCGCGACGCCTTGCGCCGCCGGATCGGCCGGCCGTCGACCTCGATCCGGTCCACTTCGGGATTCACCCAGGCGGGAAGGTCCTTCACCACCTCCCCGTTCACCCGGACGCGCCCCTCGTGGATGAGTTCCTCGCAGTGGCGGCGCGAGTCGACTCCCGCCTCGGCGAGCGCCTTCTGAATGCGGACGCCCCGTGACTTGTCGGCAAAGGGACGATCTGGACGGCGTCGCGGCATGGGGGCAATGGTAGCCGAAGCCCACGTTCAACGAACTTGGGCTTCGGCTCGCGATTCGCGGCTCTCACTCCACTCGCTCGATCGAGAACTCGAGCACCGCGTAGCCGTCGATCTCGAAATGCTCGATGAGGAGGTCCACTTCGGCGTCGGCGGCGAGGGTGAATTCGGCGCGGTCCACCGTCGGGCCGTGCCACGTCCAGTTGTCGATCACGCGCGTGTCGATGTGGCCCGGGGCGTTGAGCGTAATGCGCACGCCGTCGTCGCTGCGCGTCGTGAGGCGCCAGCGGCCGGCGGTGAGGGGCAGGCGGGTGCGGGCAATGGTCCCGAAGAGATCGCCGCCCAGCGGCGCGAGCCCCTGGCGCTGCGGCAGACCGGGCACATCCTTCGGCCCGCCCATGGCGAAGGGGAAACTGAGCGAGTCGGTCGAGAGTTTCACCGCCGTCGGTCCCGTCGCCAGCGCCCGCCAGGCATCGAGATTGTCGCGCGGGTCGGTCTTCTCACGCTCCCACTTGAAGAAGGTAACATCCCACGTCGCACGGATGATCGTGCCGGTGATGGTCGTGCGGTACTCCTCGCCGATGGCGACGGGGATGGAGTAGGCGCAGACGCCGTCGCGCTCGGCCTTGACGAGCAGGGCGTGTCGCCCCTCTGCCGGCTCATCGATCTCGACCGCGACTCCCGGCGGCGCGGCGCCGACGCGCACCGGGGCGGCGGCGCCGAGCACGTCATACTGATGCCAGCGGCCCGTTGCTCTGCTCAGCCGCACGAGGGGGGACTCGTGATCCCAGGGCCCCCACTCGTGCATGATGATCTTGTCCCGGCCGCGCAGGTGGGCTCGCGCGCCCACCGGCCGCGTCTCGCCGTAGACGGGGTAGTTCGGCCGCTCGACGTGGATCGCCATCAAGGGCTCCTCGACGGGCAGGCTCTCCTCATCCGCCTCGATCTCCTTCTGCACGTTCCGGAACGTGTTCTCGCCGATGTAGTTGGGCTTGGCCGCGCGGAGGTGGATGGCCAGCGCATCGCCGTTGAACGTGTTGAACATGACGGAGTTCCTCTGCGATCCGAAGGCGGAGTAGTTCGCCATCGCCCAGGGCGACTTGAGCAATTGCTCGTCGTTGTCCCACCAGAGGTGGACCCCGCACTTGTTGCGCTCGAAGGTATTGTGGGCGATGTGGTTGAAGGCGCCATGCTCGATGTTGATGCCGCCGCGCTCGAGGCCGTAGGCCATCTCGCCGTTGCCGATGATCGTGTTGTGGGCGATGGTGGTGTGCCGCGAGTACCCGCCCCAGATCCCGCAGATGGCGTTTTCGACGAGCCGGTTGTCGATGAACCGGTTGGAGAAGGAGAAAGTCATCTCGATGCCGTGCGCTGGCGCGTAGGAGAAGTCGTTGCCGACGAGGAGGTTCTCGTTGTTGCCCTTCCCGGCGCAGAAGGCGACCAGTTCCTCCTCCGACATGCCTTCGCGCGGGGGGGCGTCGCCGAGCGCTTCGCGGCCGGCGAATCCGAAAAACCCGTCCCCGCCGTGCGTCGCCGAGTTCTCCGCGATCACGTTGCCGCTGCACTGCTCAAACATGAGGATGCCCGCGGAGTCCTGTCCGCGGTTGTAGATCATGTGGCTGTAGCCGCGCACGCAGAAGTCGAAGGCGTTGCGGGTGATGACGTTGTCGCTGGAGCGCCACATCGCCAGCCCCCAGCCGGAGAGGAAAGAGCAGTCG
The DNA here is from genome assembly GCA_011525805.1 of Vicinamibacteraceae bacterium. Lineage (GTDB taxonomy): Bacteria > Planctomycetota > Phycisphaerae > Phycisphaerales > UBA5793 > UBA5793. The sequence goes on along the minus strand of WYBR01000109.1, from coordinate 167,095 downwards.
TTGTCGAAGAGGCGCGAGTCGGTCACGCGGTCGAGGATGATGCCGTTCTGCCGCTGGCGCGCGAACGTCCCCCTGACGGTGACGCGGCTCGATCGCTCGACGCAGACGCCCGCGCCGAACTGGTTGACCCATTCGCGGTTGTCGTTGTGGTGCGGGAAGAGCCAGTCGGCGCCGTCCTCTGCCGCGGGCGTCGAACGAAGGCGCTGCGAAAAGCCGCCGGCCACGTCGCAGTTCTCGATCGTCAACCCGTCGGCATCGCGTGCAAGGATGCCGACCTTGTAGCGGTGGCAGTGCGCGCCGCGGATCGTCACGTCTCGATGGCCGTCGATGACGATTCCGATGCCGGTGATCTCATCCCAGGGCGTGCCTTCCGGCGCGCCGTAGAGTTCGCGCCTGGCGCGATCGGCGGAGAACTCGACCGTGATCCCATCCGCTTTGATGTGAATTACTCCGTTGCCGTCCGCGTCGGAGATCACGGCCGCGCCGACCTCGATGATGCACGACTGGGTGATCTCGACGTTGTCGCGATCGACAACGACGGTCGGCGGCGCGGTGAAGGCGATCGCTTCCGACGCCCCAAGCGCCGCCGCGACGCACGCAAGACGAAGAGTGGCGTTCATGCGGGATCGTAGCCCGCGCGCGGCGGCGGGAGGATCGCTCAACCGACGTAGTGGTGCGTGCCCTGGAGGATCAGGGGATCCAGTCGAATGAGGTCTTCGACGCCGCCCTGCTCGGCTGCAGCTCGAGCAGACTCATCTTCGGCCGAACGATCCGCCAGGCGGGCCCGCCACGCCGGAGCGGCTTCGCGCAGCCACGCGCGGAGTTCGCGAAAGGCCTCGTGGAGAGCCTCGTCGAGATCATCGAACCAGCGGTGACGGTCGAGCAGGTTCGCGGCCACGGCCAGCCCTTCCGCCAGCACGAGGTTGATGCGGATCGACCACTCTCGCGCGCCATGTGCGCTCCCCGGCCGCGCGCGGATGATGACGTGGCAAACGCGCACGAGGTCGTGAAACGCGTCAATGCTGCCGCTGTGCAGCAGGGCCGCGCAGCGCATCTCGTCGTTCACTTCGGCGTCGCGGCACGTGACTTCAATCATCAGAGGCATGCTCACCTCGCTTTCTCGCGGCCCCCTGGCGGGCGCGGGGCGCCGGGCGCGGCCGCTTGAGCCCCCGGCGCCCCGCCGCGCGGCCGCTCCGCGCGCCCCGGCGGCGCGGAGCGGCTCGATGCAATCTCATCCGGCGTCTGAGCGTGAGGCGCTCATCCGACGGCCGCCGCCGCGCGGGTCTTACCGGAGTTGCGATTCACCGCCTTGACGGGAACGGGCTTGGCCCGCGCCGCCGCCTTGCGGTTCACCGTGACGGTCACCACGCCGTTGTCGTGCTCGGCGTTGACGCTCTGCGGATCGACGTCCGCGGGCAGTTCGACGACGCGCTTGAACGAGCCGAAGCGGCGCTCGCTGTGCCAGCAGTTGCCTTCCCGGTGCTCGCTCGTCTCCTGCTTCTCACCCGAGATGGTGAGCCGGTTGCCCGAGATCGTCACGTTGACGTCGTCGGGCGCCACGCCAGGCACCTCGGCCCGCACGATGACGCGGTCCTCGGCATCCTCGATGTCGAGCGCGGGGAGATACTCGCGCATCCCCGAGAACGGCTCCGCCAGACCCCAGCGGCCGTTGAAGAGATCATCGAACATCCGGTCCATCTCCTCGCGGAAGCGCTGCAGCGTCGCGGCCGGCGCCGTCGGTTCGACGAGCGACGTGGACTCTCTCGACCTTCTCCATGGGATGAGGTTCATGGTGATTCTCCTTTCACAAGAGGCATGTGGTTGCGCGCTGGGCCCTTCTCTTCGGGGCGGAGCGCAGACAGTTCACAGAAACTCGCATCCCGCGCGAGTGCGGAGGTCGGCGAATCGAGCGACTGCGTGAGCAACCGCTCGGCTTCGAGCCAGTTGAGGACCGCGTTGCCGCCGTGCATCTCCCACAGGCGATGCGCCAGGGCGGCGATCATCTCGTGCGTGACCGCGCGGCGTCGCGGGAGTCGGGCGGCAAGGGTCGATTCCACCTCGCGCCCGCGCGCTGGAGCGCGGCTCAGAGCGGGGCCGGCCGATGCGCCGGCAACCAGCCGCTTGCGGCCGGCGGTCGGGCGCGGCCTGCCGGCGCGGGTCTGACTCGCCCTTGTGGCCATCACCCACCTCCAGATCGCTATACGAACAAGGCGGCCGCCGGGTTTGCCCAGATTGACTCCAGAACCCCCGACTTGAGGTGCCTGCCCTAAGACGATATCGACCGCGAGGGGCCTGCGGTGACCGGGGTGGTTTCCCTGATTTCCGCGACGCTTCCACGTGATTCGCGCTTGCGGGCCCGCCGCGCCCAGCGCCCTACTTGGGGAACAGACGACCCCAGAGGGGGCGCAGCCGCTGGATCTCGGCATCGTCGATGCGGCCCCGGTCGGACCAGATCGCCAGCGAAAGCGCCTCATGCGCTGGACTGGGGTGATCGCGCAGGGGCGAGACGTCGCGCAGCGCGGCTCGGATGAGTCGCACGGACGCGTCGCTGGCGCGGTTGAGGTTGCCGATGATCTCGCGGAGGAGCGATTCCGTCGGCGACGTGTGCGACGCCGGCCGCCAGCAGTCGTAGTCCGTCGGCAGGCCGATGAGTGCATAGGCGATCTCCGCCTCGCGCGCCAATCGGGCTTCGGGCAGAGCGGTCATGCCGATGAGATCGCCCCCCCACGCCCGGTGCATTTCACTCTCGGCGCGCGTGGAAAACGCCGGGCCTTCCATGCAGATGTACGTTCCGCCGTCGTGAATGGCCAACCCCTCCGCCGCCGCCGCCCGCGCGAGCCAGCGCCGCATCACCGGGCAGACCGGCTCGGCGAACTCGACGTGAACCGCCGCTTTCTCGTAGAACGTGCGCGGCCGGCCGACCGTCCTGTCAATGAACTGATCGACGAGGACGATCTCGCCGGGATGGATGTTCTCCCGCAGCGAGCCTGTCGCGCCGCTGGCGATGAGGTGCGTGACGCCGAGGGCCTTGAGGGCGAAGACGTTGGCGCGGTAAGGGACCTCGGATGGATTCAGGAGATGCCCCTCACCGTGCCGGGCCAGGAAGGCCACGCGCGTCCCCAGCAATGCGCCGACAAGGATCGGCCCGCTGGGACGGCCGAACGGCGTCTCAGCGTGAACAGGCTTCATCTCGGCGCCGAACTCGCCCGCGAGACGCTCGCCCAGCCCACTTCCGCCGATGATCCCCAGAAAGAGGTTGCCGCTCATGGCGGCATGATACGTCCGGCCGCGGAATGGTGCGCGCGGATCGCGCGCGGCTCCGGTGGACGGCGTACACTGCTCGACCATGGCAGAGAAGAAGGTGATCGACCACTTCGTCGAAGTTCGCCCCGGCGGCTACGCCATGCCCTCGGGCGCCACCCAGGGGCAGCGCCGCGCCGCGGTCGAGATCAGAGCGGCCGCCGACGCCGGCGAGATCCGCCTCTACGGTGATCGCGTCCCGGCTCACGAACCCGCGCCCGTGCCGCCGCTCGCACCAGCGCATGCGCTGAGCGATCCCGACACGCGCGTCTATCTCGGAGACTGCCGCGATGTACTGGCGAATCTGCCGGACAAAGGGCAGGTCGATCTCATCTTCGCCGACCCGCCCTTCAACTGGGACGTGCCCTACGACGAGTGGAGCGACGGCATGCCCCGCCCCGAGTACGAGCGCTTCACCTTCGACTGGCTCGACGGCTGCATCGCGGCCCTGGCGCCGCACGGCAGCCTGTGGGTGAACATCCCCGACGACACCGCGGCGGAGATCGTCCTGCACCTCAAGCGGCGAGGCCTGACGATGATCAACTGGTGCATCTGGCACTTCCGCTTCGGCCAGCACCGGCACACGTCGTTCATCATGAGCAAGGTACACGCGCTCTACTTCGCGATCAACCCCGAAGCACGCACCTGGAACCCCAATGCCGTGTTTGAGCAGTCCGACCGCGCCGCCATCTACAACGATCCGCGCACTCATGCGAAGGACTCGAACCAGGGCCTGCGCGTGCCGATGGACGTCTGGTACGGCAAGAACTGGGGGCGCATCCAGGGCAACAACAAGGAGCGCCGCCCGCTGCATCACAACCAGATCCCCGAGGTGTATCTCGAGCGCGTCATCCGCGCCTGCTCCAACGAGGGCGACCTCGTGCTCGACCCGTTCCTCGGCAGCGGCACGACGTGCACCGTCGCGCGGGCGCTCAAGCGACGCAGCATCGGCATCGAGTTCGGCAAGGGCAACGCCGTGTCGGCCTTCGAGCGCATCCGCGGCGGCCCGGTGCATCTCGTCGGCGACGAGCGGACATCCAGCGCCATCTTCGAGGACCGAACGCCCCGCAAGCGCCGTAAGGCGGAATCGGGGGGCAGCGCCGGCGACTGACGCCGGCGGCGGCTCAGCGGTCCGGCCCATCGAGAGCCGGAGCGGGGGCGACGGCGGGCGAGCCTCCGGACTCCGCGGCCCGGGCCTTGGCGCGCGCCGCCTCCGCCACCGGGCCGTAATACTCTTTGAGCACGTCCAGCGGAATGGTCTCCTCCATCCCCTCGTTCGCCTCCGCCGTGGCTTTGAGTTGTTCGTCATAGGCGCGGGAGGCGCGCTGCCAGGCGCTTACAGCGTCCCGGTTTCGCCCGGCGCGCCAGTAGGCGTCGCCGAGGTGGTCGAGGATGATGGGATCGTCATTGAGCGACAGGCGCTGCTGACCGCGACGCAGCAGCGCCGCCTCTTCGAGGAGCGAGACCGCGCCCTGCTCGTGGGTCTCACTTCCGGCGTCCTCCAGCCGGCCCAGTTTGTACCGCACCCACCCGAGCGAGTCGAGGTAGGCCGAGTTCGATGGTTCCGCGCGGACCGCCTTCACGAGCATGCGCTCCGCCTCGTCGAGGCGCTCGTTGCGGTCAGCGAAGAGGTAGCCCAAGTCGTTGTTCGCGGAAGGGTGATCGGGATCGACTTTGAGCGCCTCGACGAGGAGCATCTCGTGGCTCTCGTCGAAGTCGCGCGTCGAGAACTCGCCGCTGAGCAGGTAGAGTGAGTCGGCGAGCGAATTCTCCTCCCGGCGCGAGCCGGGCAACCGCGCCGAAAAGAGCCGCATCGAGCGATGGGTCTCGCCCGCGTAGGCGCGGGTGGCGAGGTTGACGGCCCGCTGCGGCTCGTTTCGAACGACGCTTTGAATCAGCCGCCATTCGATCAGGCCCGCCTCGCGCGGCTCGAGCGGCCGCTCTTCGCCGAGCCAGCGGTCAGCCAGCGAGCAGGCGTCGTCGATCCGGTCCTGGCGCGCCAGCGCCACCGTCGCCACGGCGAACATCTCGTGCTTGATCGAGGAATCGATCGCCGCGATTCGCTCGATGGCCGCGAGCAGTTCATCGAGGGGGCGGTCCAGTTCCGCGAGCGCGGTGAGGTAGGCGAGAAAGACGCTCGAAGGCGCCCGAAGGCCCCGGTCCATGATGCGCTCGCCCGCGTCGCGCACGAGTTCCATCGCTTCCCGGCGCGGGCCGGCGGAGGCGACGCGCGTCGCCATGAGCATGATCGAGTCGAGGTGCCGGTCGAGGTGGTCGTCCGCGAGGCGCAGCGCCTCGCGCAGGTGGTCGAGTGCTTCCGCGCCGCGCTCGGACTGCACGTCGATTTCAACGAGCGCCAGGCTGCGCGCGACGGAGGGCGGCATGCGATTCCACCGCTCGCGCACTTCTTGCCTCGCTGCTTCCTCGCGCCCGAGGGCCTTGAGCACTTCTTCGAGGCGGCGGCTGGAATCGACGTCAAGGGGGCGCGATGCCACGGCGCGCTCGAGGACGTCGACGGCTTCAGCGCCGCGATGATCGGCGACGAGCGCCTTGAGCCAGGCGTCGCGGAGCCGCCGGTCGCCAGGTCTCGCGGCTCGCCGCGCGCCGAGCCAGGCGACCGCTTCGCCGGCGCGCCCCGCTGCCAGCCACGTCTTCACCAGCCCATCGAGCGCGGCGCCGTCCGGCCCGTCGTCCTCGATGAGCGACTGGTACGCCGCGAGCGCATCATCGAACCGCCCGCGCAGCGCATCCTGCTCGGCCCGAAGGAAGCGGGCGGTGCGCCCCTGAGGCGCGTGCGTCATGATGGCGCGGATGATCCCCCCAAACCGCTCCGTGTCGCGCAGCGGGCCGGTGAAGCCGTAGAGCCGCAGCAGCGCCGCGTACGCCGCATCGCTCTCCGGATCGAGTTCGATCGCGCGGTCGAGTTCGGCCGCGGCCTCCTCGTGCCGGCCCACGCTCGTGAGCAGCCCGGCGCGGCGGCGCCGGTGCTCGACGAGGTCCACGTCATCGCTGCGCGCTTCCGAGAGGCGGTCCAGCGAAGCCAGCGCCTCCTCCGCCCGCCCCACCTGCGCCAGCAGCAGCGCTTTGTCGTACACCGCTTCGACGGAGTCATCGGCCCCGGGCTCGGTCCGATCGAGCAGTTCTGTCGCCGCGTCGACCTGGCTGAGCGTCAGCAGCAGCGCCGCGCGGCGGAGGCGAGGCTCGATCAATCGCGGCTCGGCGTCGATCAGCGCATCGAGCGCCGCGGCGGCCTCCTCGTACCGGAATGCACGCGCCAGCAGGCCGACGCGAACGAGTTCGGCCATCGGGCCGGTTCGAGCCGACTCGGGCAGGTCGCTCCACGACGCGAGGAAGCGATCCGGGTCGTTGGTGCGCGCCACCAGTTCATCGAGCAACTCGTCCGGCACGCGGCCGGAGGAGTTCGCCACGCCCAGTATCAGGCGAAGCGGCTGCGAGGGCGCCAGGCGCTCGATCGTCCACGGGAGCAGATCACGCGCGACCTCCATGTCGGAGCCGTGCTCGGCGAGGTACTCGAGGATGATCGCGTCGCTGCGCTCGGGATCGAGAAGCGCGGCAAGGGCCTTAACGTACTTCAGTTCCGCGGGCCGGCGGTCCAGGCGGCCGCGAAGAGACGCGATCAGGCGGTCGCCCAAGGGCGTGCCGCGAAAGAGCGCCAGCAGTTCGCCCGCCTGAGAGCCGCTCGGATCCTCCACCTGCGCCAGGAGCAGATTCATGGCCGTATCGCTGCGCCCGGACCGGGCCAGGGCCCAGACAAGCCGGGCAATGAGATCATGATCGTCGTGCGGGGAGACGTCGGCCGCGAGCGCGTAGGCCTCGATGGCGTCGTCGAAGCGTTCGAGGCGGGAGAAGGCGTCGCCGAGGTCGCGCCACATCTCCGGCGAGGCGCGGTACAGGCGGTCGATGTCTCGCTGGTAGCGCGGCGACTGGGGAGGCGGGGCGAGCAGGCGCTGCACGAGTTCGTGCCAGACCGCCACCCCGGCCTCGTCGCAGCCTTCCGCGAGGAGGATCTGACCCAGCCCGTGCGCCGAGAGACACCACACGTCGCGGTCGGTCGTGCGCCGCTCTGCGGCGGAGAGGATCTGGTGCGCCCGTCCGAGCATCGCCGCGGCACGGGGAACGTCGCGGCGCTGCCACGCCGCCGATCCGAGGCGCCAGAGCGCATCAACATCCTCCGGCTCAATGGCGAGGATGCCCTCGTACAGCCGCAGCGCCTGCGCCGGGCCGGTCGTCGAGAGGTAATTCTCTGCCATGAGGCGCATGCACGCCACCGACCCCGGATCGAGCTTCAGCGCCTGTTCGAGGGTGCGGATCGAGTCGAAGTAGCGCCCGTCGATCGCCATTTCGCGCGCTTCGAGATAGAGGCGTGTGGTGTCGCGCAGCACCTGCTCGGTGGGAGGAATGGCGGATCGCGCCGGCGGAAAGACGTTGGCCGGCGAGAGGATCGCCAGCGCCTCATCCAGCCCCAGCCGCGCCCGCGCGTCCTCGGCGTCGTGCGGCGCCAATCGCTCCGGCTCGATCCCGGGCGGGACCGCCAGCGCCAGCGGCCGGCCGGGCGCCTCGCGCAGCACCTGCTCGGAGAGCGGCAACTGCTCTGTGAGGCGCGCGGTGTCGGCGCCGAGATCATCCGACTCGACCTGCGCCGAAGCGCACGCGCTCAGGCACACGGGCAACAAGGCCAGCAGAAGCGACAGGCCCTTGCGGGCGGGAAGGCGTGGCGGCATGAAAGGCGTACTCCCGGTCTCGGCGCGCGGTTCGGCGGCATTCCTCGGCGCATCCGACCTCGCGACGCTTCAATGGTACGGGGCGTCGAGCGGCGGCGCTTGCTTCGACGCACGATTCGTCCGCCGCGCGATCGGGTTCCGTCAGGGTTCGTCGCCGACCGATAGGACCGCGCTCGCCCACCGGCAAAGCCGCAGGTGCATCTCGGCGCACTCGTCCGGCTCAATCTGGTCGACAATCCACTCAGCGGCCTCCTCGGGGGACGCAAGCGGATCGACAACGTCGTGCCGCGCGAGGCACTGAAGCATCGGCCGGTCGATCGGCAGCACGGGATGGCCCAGCGCGTGGAGGCGCACATGCGCCGCAACGCACGGCACCATGCCGTCAAGCGAAGCGAGGTACTCGGCCGCGTCCAGGGCCGGCGTCTCGCGCAGGTGGTCGATCGACGCCTGGGCGTCGCGGCTGAAGAGGTCGCCGAGCGCGCGCCGCAGCCTCGAGGCTCGCTGCCTCGCCTTCGGGTACCGCTCGCCGATGATCGCGACGATCTCATCGACGAGACAGACGCGAAGTTCGTTCAGATCGACGAGGCGGCGCATGAGCCGCTCGTACGCCTGCTGCGCCCGATCGAGGGAGGCTTCCCAGAGGAGGAAGCCGCGGACGAGTTCGTGCGACGCGGGGGCCTCCGGCCAGACGGGCGGCTCACCCTGCGCGCGAAGCGATTGCAGGAGCGAAGAGAGCCGGGCGGAATGGGCGCGGGCGTTGTTCAACGCGGTCTCCCGGTCAAGAGCCCGAGGCGGACGTCAGTCGGACGCCTCTTTCTGCGGCCGCGGCGCTGCCGCATCCGCGTCGGCGAGAGTCTCAAACTCCCCTCGAGGATCGTCCTCTGCCCCGCCCGGGGGCAGGTCGGCGACGGCCTGACGGATCGCCGAAAGCACCGCCGCCTCCTTCTTGAGGCGCTCGTCGAGTTGGAACCGGATGTGAGGCGGCCGACGCACGTCGAGTTGCTCGTTGACGAGTTTCTGGACGCGCAGCGTCGCGGCGCAAAGACCCTGAAACGTCGCCGACTGCTGCTCCGCGGGCAGGATCGAGACGCGCACCATGGCGTCGCGCCGGTCGCCCGAGACCTCGACCTCGGTGACGGTGATCAGGCCTCGGATTCGCGGATCGCTCAGCCCGCGCGTGAGGACGCCCTGCACGGCGCGGCGGAGCACGGAGGCGAGTTGTTCGCGACGGTGGCTCATGGGCCTGGGGCGATAGCCTGCGGCGGAGGCCGCCGATTCCCTAGATCTTCCGACTGATCTCGACCATTCGGTAGCATTCGAGGATGTCGCCGGGTTTGATGTCGTCGTAGCCCTCGATCTTCATGCCGCACTCCTGGCCGCTGCGCACCTCGCGCGCGTCGTCCTTGAAACGCTTGAGTTGCTCGAGGACGCGGTTGTTCTCGACCACGATGTCGTTGCGCGTCACGCGGATGCGGGCGTTGCGCTCGATCGTGCCGTCGGTGACGTAGCAGCCCGCCACCATGCCGACCTTCGAGATCTTGAAGACCTCGCGCACCGTGGCGTGACCGAGCACCTCTTCGCGGATCTCGGGCGCCAGCAGACCCGACGCCGCCTGCCGCACCTCGTCGAGCAGTTCGTAGATGACCTGGTAGGTCCGCATCTCGACGTCGCGCGCCTCGGCCAGTTCGCGGGCCCGCGCCGAGGCGATGACGTGGAACCCGAGCACGATCGCGCCCGAGGTCTCCGCCAGCAGAACGTCCGACTCGTTGATCCCGCCGACGGCCGCGTGAAGCACGCGGATCTGGAGTTCTTCCGTCGAGATGTCCTCGAGCGAGCGCTTGAGCGTCTCGACGGATCCCTGCACGTCGGCCTTGACGACGAGGTTGAGTTCCTTGCGGTCGGCTCCCTTCAACTGAGTGAAGATGTTGTCGAGGGTGACCTTCGGAGCGGCGAGAGCGCGCTCGCGCTCCTGCGCCACGCGCTGCTCGGCCGCCTCTTCCGCCTTGCGCAGGCTCGACACGACGTAGCACCGGTCGCCCGCATCGGGCACGAGGCTGATGCCGGAAATCTCCAGCGGGGTGGAGGGTCCGGCCTCCTTGAGCCGGTTGCCGCGATCGTCCACCATGTCGCGCACCCGGCCGTACGCCCGGCCGATGACGAGGCAGTCGCCGACCTTGATGCGGCCGTCCTGGATGAGCACGTTGGCGACGGGTCCGCGGCCCTCGACCATCCGCGCCTCGATGACCGTGCCGCGCGCCGGGCCGCGGGCGTCGGCCTGAAGTTCCATCGTCTGGGCCTGGAAGTCGAGCGTGTCGAGCAGATCCTGAATGCCGATGCGCTTCGTGGCCGAGGTCTTGACGACTTCCGTCTTGCCGCCCCACTCGATGGGGGAGAGTTCGTACTCGGCGAGTTGGCCGTAGATCCGCTGAATGTTGGAGTCCGTCGCCTCGGGCTTGTCGATCTTGTTGAGAGCGACGACGATGGGCACGCCGGCGGCGCGGGCGTGGTTGATCGACTCGATGGTCTGCGGCATCAGGCCGTCGTCCGCGGCCACGACGAGCACGACGATGTCGGTGATCTGCGCGCCGCGGGCGCGCATGGCGGTGAAGGCCTCGTGGCCGGGCGTGTCGAGGAAGACGATGGTCTTCTCGTCGTCGCCGGCGCGGACGTTGATGCGGAAGGCCGAAGTGTGCTGCGTGATGCCCCCCGCTTCGCCCGCCGCGACGTTCGTCTGGCGGATCGCGTCGAGGAGGGAAGTTTTGCCGTGGTCCACGTGGCCGAGGATCGCCACCACGGGGGCGCGAGGCTGGACATCCACCGCCTCGCGCTTCTCAAACTCCTCCGTGACGACGTCAACGGCGGACTTCTTCTCCTCGACCTCGAGTTCAATGTTGTGCTCGAGCATCAGATCGACGGCGAGATCGACGGGCATGCCGGCGTTCGGATTGGCCTGCATGATCCCCTTCTTCATCATGGCGCGAACGATCTGATTCACCTGAACGCCGGTGGCGGCGCTGAGGTCGCGGATGGAGAAAGGCTCCTGAATGCGAACGACGCCGCCGGTCTCGACGGCGGACTTGGCCCGCTCGCCCCCGTGGTCGGGCCGCGTCGCGTCCCGTCGAACGGTCTTGATGTAGCCGTGCGCGCCGCGAAGGCGCTCCTCGCGCTCGAGCAGATCCTGCTGACCCCAGTTGCGCAGGCGGCCCGGCCGCTCGCCCGGCCCCTCGGCGGAGGCACTGCGGCCTTCGCGGCCGCTTCGGTTCTTGCGCCGCGTGTTGCGACGCGAGACGTCTCCGCCCGCAGGCGCTTCGGCAGGGCTCGACACGCCCGGTCCGCCTCGCCCTCCCGGGCCGCCTTCTCCGAGCGTGCGGCGCCGCGGGCGATCAACGACCTCGGCCTCTTCGATGCGCACGACCTTCGGTCCGGAGAGGCGGGCGGGCGACTGGACGTTTTCGAGTTTCGGTCCCGCAGGCGCCACTTCTTCGGGTCGCTTGGGAACATTGGGGACCGCAACGGCGCGGCGCCGGGCGGGCGCCGGGCGGGCCGGGGCCTGGGCGGCGACTTGCTCTTCCTCGGGGGCCATCGCCGGAGGCGGCGCCGCCGAAGCGGCCGGCGCCAGCGCGGCCGACTCGACGGGGATTCTCGGTTGCGCCTGCTCGGGTTCGACGGTCGGCGGCGCGGCGGCGGCCTCGTTCGCGGCGGTCTGCGCCTCGACTCGGCGGATGACCTCCTCCGAGGATTCCGCCGCCCCCTTCTTGGCAATCTTCCTCGTCTCTTCGAGCGCCTTCTGCATCGAGGCCGTTTCGTCAACCGTCTCCGTCTGCTGCGTCGCCGACTTCTTCTTCGCGGTGGCGCGGACTTTCTTGGCGGTCTTGCGCGCCACCACCGCGGTGAGCGCCCCGGCTTCGTCGGAGGATTCGGTCTCCGTCTCCACGGCTCCGCCGGCGTACCACGATTGAATCGTCTGCTCAAGGCCCGCGGAAACCGTGGACATGTGGTTGACGATGTTGGGAATGCCCTCGGCCTCGCAGCGAGCCACGAGTTCCTTGCTCTTGAGGCCGAGTTCTTTTGCGATCTGGTGAATCTTCTTAGCCAAAGGCTGCTCCTCAGGTCATTTCGCGGTCCGGCCGCCGGCGCCGGACCTCAATGCCGCGACTCTCCGCCGACGCGGCGATCAGGCTCCCCCTTCATTGGCGCCGGATGGCGCGGGCGAGCGCTGGCCGAGGCCGAGAATCGTCGCGGCCTGGGCGGCCCCATGCTCCTCGTCGCCGATGGGCTGCGGCGGGGCCTCGCCCGCCTCGCCAAGGGGCCCTTCCAGCACGGACGCGGCCAGCCGCTGCTCCTGCTCGCGCCGCTTGGCTTCTTCTTCCTTCTCACGCTGCTGCTCCTCGGCGACGACCTTGGCGCGGACGGCGGCGAGTTCGACCATCTTCTCCGCCTGCTCGGGCGTCACTTCGAGTTCCTCGGTCAGAACCTCGGCCCCAACTTCCTCGACGTCGAAGACGCTCACCATGCCCAGTGCCGCGAGGCGGTCCAACTGCTCTTCCGTCACGCCCTCCACCTGCCGCAGCGTCTCGACGAGAATCTCGAGACCCTTGGCGTACTCCGTGGGGGTGAGAATGTCCACGTCCCAGCCCGTCAGCCGCGCTGCAAGGCGCACGTTCTGCCCGCGCTTGCCGATCGCCAGGCTCAACTGGTCTTCCTCGACCACGACCGTCGCCCGGCCGAGTTCGAAGCACAGCGAGACGTCCTTGACCTCCGCCGGCTTGAGCGCGTTCTGAATGAGAATCTGGCTCGAGTCGTTCCAGCGGACGATGTCGATCTTCTCGCCGCCGAGTTCATCGACGATGTTCTTGATGCGGCTGCCGCGCACACCGACGCAGGCGCCCACCGCGTCCACCTTCGAGTCGATCGACGACACGGCGAGTTTGGTGCGGAACCCCGGCTCGCGCGCCATCGCCTTGATCTCGATGATCCGCTCGCTGACCTCCGGAACCTCCACCTCGAAGAGGCGGCGGATGAAGTCGGGATGCGCCCGGCTGAGCACGATCTTCACCTGGTTGCCCATGTCGCGCACGTCGAGGATGAGGCAGCGCACGCGGTCGCCAGGCTGGAAGTTCTCGCCGGGAATCTGCTCGCTTCGGGGCATGAAGCCCTCGGCCCGGTCGATCTGGATCACCAGCGCCCCGCCTTCGTAGCGCTGGGCGGTGCCCGTGATCATCTCGCCGACGCGCTTGGAGAACTCCTCGAAGAGCGCCTCGCGCTCGTCCTCGCGGAAGCGCTGAATCATCACCTGCTTGGCGGTCTGGGCGGGAATGCGGCCGAGTTCGCGCAGGTCGATCTCGATTTCCGTCCACTCGCCCACTGGTTCGCCGGTCTCGGGATCGGTTTCGGCGGGAGGGAAGCGTCTCCAGAGGCGGATCTCGCCATTGAAGCGGTCCATGGCGCAGCGGAACTCGTCGGTGTCGAGTGAGCCGAAGTGCTTGCGTGCGGCTGAGATCATCGCCGTCTCGATGTCGCGGAAGAGGGCTTCGCGATCGATCTTGCGGTCGCGCGCGATCGAGTCGATGATGCGGAGGGTTTCCTGGTTCATGATGCTGATTGTCCTTTCGCCGAGTTGTTATTCAGTTGTGAGTTGCGCCGTGCTTCGCGGCCCGGCCCATCCATCCGGTCAAACAAAAAACCACCGGCGCATCCGCAGCGCCTGTGGCCTGTAGTCGATCGCGGGGCGACGCCGCGCCTCGCAACCGGTCAACCCAACCTGTGGCAGTGCCTCAGGTCATGACGCGCCCTTCGCAATACCCGAGTCCGGGCGTGCGGGCCGCGTGCGAGTTGACTCGCTGCTCACCACGCACTGGGTTCTTCCCAACCGTGCATCCGCGTACTCCCGCGCTGGCAGTCCGAAAAACGCCACTACAGTCCAGACCCAAGGATAGTCGGCCTGCCCGCAGGGTCAAAGTGAGAAGATGGGGAAAACCTACGCCGTTTTTGCCCCGCCCGGAAGAACATCCGCCAGCGTCCGGGCCCCAAGCGCCCTCACTTGTGCCTCCCGCAGGCTCGCCACCAGAGGCCAATCGGCTCCGATCGCATCCTCCGACCCCAGAAGGTCTTGCGTGCATTCAATCGCCTCCCGCAGCGCGACGCCGGCCGGCGGGCGGGCGAGGGTGAACGTCGGCCGGTCGCTCGGCTCGACGCGATGCAGCAGCCCCCTCTTGGCCAATGCGGCGAGGACCAGTTCGACGGCCCGCTCGTTGATGTGCGTCGCCTGCATGATGTGCCGTGCGTCGGTCGACTGGCCCTGCTCAAAGCGCTGCCCGACCACACGCAGCATCGGCACCACCAGCGCCGGATCCATCACGGGCGGAATCCGCGGCCGGTCGGGGATCGACTGCACCATCCGCACTCCAACGGCCTGGAGGGCCGAAGTCAGTTCGAGGCCGAAGAGGACGAGCAGCCACATGACGTAGACCCAGAAGAGAAAGACGGGGATCAGCCCCAGCGTGCCGTAAAGCACCGAATAGTTGGAACTCATCCCGAAGATCGTCGTGATATACGCCCCCAGCGCGCGGGCGCCCAGCGACCAGCAGATGGCAGTGATGAGCGAGCCGATCGCCGCGGCGGACCACTTGACCTTCGTGTTCGGCACCGAGGTGTACAGGAGCATGATGAAGAGCCACGCCGAGCCGAGCGAGGTGACGATGCCAGCCGCGACGATGCTCGAAGCCGCCAGCGGGCCAAGGTTGTCGGCGAAGCGCGTCACGATCTCCTCGAAGCGCCGGTCGAGGAAGAAACTGAGGTAGAGCAGACCGGGGCCGATGATCACCGTGAACCCGTAGAGCGGCACGCGGCGCGACAGCGGCCGGTTCTCCGACGCCCGGCAGATCGTGTTGAAGGAGCGCTCGATCGTGGTCATCAGCCCGATGGCCGCCCAGATGAGCACCAGCAGGCCGATGATGCCGATCGACTCGAAGTTGACCGTTTCGTTGATCTGGCGGATGAGACCCGTAAGCCATTCGACGACGGAAACGGCGTCGGCTTCCGCCCCTTCCGTCGCGGCGGCTTGGGGAATCTTCAGATCATCAAGTTGCGCGGCGGAGAGCAGGTCGGTGATGAACGACTCAAAGCGATCGATGCCCCCGAGCAGGCGGAAGATGAGCAGCCCGATCACGCTCACCGGCACCAGGCCGAAGATCGTCCGGAACGCCAGGGCCGCAGCCATCTGCCCGGCCCGGTCCTCCTGCAACTGCTTCATTCCGGTCCGAATGAGTTCGGCGACGAAGCGCACGAAGTACTGCCAGCGGTTCAACTCGACGGTGGGCGTGAGCAGAATCCTCTTGAGCCAGGTCGGGATGGGACGCTTGCGGCGGGGCATCAGGTTTCAGAGGCGGTCACGCCCATGATGAGCGGTTCTTCAAGCGAATCGTGGCGTGCGTTGGTCTGCAAGTCTATGGACCACGGGCCGAGCACGGATGGGTTCCGGGGTGAAGTGGCCCATCAGTCCTTCTCAGTCTTGCGGAACCGCAGCACGTAGTTCTGCGTGAGAAACGGCGGGTAGTGGGCGTTGATGAGTTCGAACCCCGCGTCGATGATCTCCTGCGTGAAGACCTCTTCGCCGGCGCGGACGTGGTCCATGAGCCACTGCGGCGTGACGCCCTCGATGCGGTAGAAATCCACGAGGACAATCTGCCCGCCGGGCTTGAGCGCCTCGTGGATCGACTTCATCGTGCTCACCGGATACTCGAAGTGGTGGTAAGTGTCGCAGATGAACATGAGGTCGATCGAGTTCGGCGGGAGGTTGACCTCGCGCTCGCCGCACACGACGACCTCGAGATTGGTGATTCCCTTGGCGGCGGCGTCCTGCGCGAGGCGCTTCAGGAGCAGGGCGTTGATGTCCACGGCGTAGACCTTGCCCTCAGTGGCGACGAGGCGCGCGAAGATTTCCGCCATGAATCCGCTTCCGGCACCGACGTCGGCGACGACGCTTCCCTTGCGCGGCCCGGCGAGCGCTGCGAGTTGCTCGCGCTGCTCGTAGATCGCCCGGCCTTCGGCCTCCAGCAGCGCGACGAGCGGATCAATGTCATCGCTCTTCCACTTCTCGTTGATTCCCGGCTTGACGCTGCGCTCCGGCTCCGCCTGCTTCGGCGGCACTGCCGGTTCCTGCGGCCGAAGCGCTCCCGAGGCCGCCATTAGCAGCGTCAGCGACGCCAGAGCGGATGCGAACCAGGTACGGCAACATGAGTGACTCATTGTGCTCGTCTCCCGAAATCCGGCGGGCGCAATCAATGCGCCGCGGCGGCCTGCGCCGCCCTGCCGGCCTTCATGTTGAGAATCTCCACGACGAGCGAGAACGCCATCGCGAAGTAAATGTACCCCTTGCTCACATGATGCCCGATCCCGTCCACCAGCAGCATTACGCCGATGAGCAGCAGAAACGCCAGCGCCAGCATCTTGAACGTCGGATGCCGCTTGATGAACGTCGAGATGTATCCGGCGAAGATGAGCATTACCGCGACGGCGATCACCACCGCCGTGATCATCACCCAGAGATCGTCCGCCATGCCCACCGCAGTAATGACCGAATCGAGCGAGAAGACGAGATCGAGCATGAGAATCTGTGCGATGACGCGCGTGAAGGAGGCCGTGGCCTTGCGGTGAGCGCCGGCCTCGTAGTCCGGTCCCTCGATCCGTTCGTGAATCTCGTACGTCGCCTTGGCGACGAGAAAGAGGCCGCCCGCGATCAGGATCAGATCGCGTCCCGAAAACTCCTCGCCCAGAAGCGTGAAGAGCGCGGATTCGAGTCCCATGATCCAGTTGATGCTCAGCAGCAGCGCGATGCGCAGGACCATGGCGAGGATCAGGCCCAGCCGCCGCGCCGCCGCCTGCTTCGACTCCTCCAGACGCTCCACGACGATGGAAATGAAGACAACATTGTCGATGCCGAGCACGACCTCCATTGCGGTGAGCGTGAGCAGGGCGAGCAGGGCGGACGCAAGGGTCTCGGGGCTCCCCGCGGCGGCGCTCGCCTGGGCGGCATGAGCCAGCAGCACTTCCACGGCACGCTCCTTCCGGGAAACGGGCGAATGGCCGCCGATCATACGTCCTCGCCGACGGCGCCGCGAGGGCGCCGGCCCCCGCAGCGCGCAGAATCAAGCAGGCGGTGCCGGCGCGGAGGCTTGGTCGTTTCGACCGTATCGCGTGATCTCGCGCCGCCGGGCGCGGCGCGGGGCGTCAGCCCATGTGCCTGACGATCGCCTCACCGAACTCGGAGCACTTGAGTTTCGTCGCTCCCTCCATCATGCGGTGGAAGTCGTAGGTGACGGTCTTGGCGGCGATGGCGCCTTCGATGCCCTTGATGATGAGATCGGCCGCCTCGATCCAGCCCATGTAGCGGAGCATCATCTCACCGCTGAGGATGACCGAGCCGGGGTTCACCTGGTCGAGGTTGGCGTACTTGGGCGCGGTTCCGTGGGTGGCTTCGAAGATGGCGTGGCCGGTGATATAGTTGATGTTGGCGCCCGGGGCGATGCCGATGCCGCCGACCTGGGCCGCGAGGGCGTCGCTCAGGTAGTCGCCGTTGAGGTTCATCGTCGCAATCACGTCGAAGTCCTTCGCGCGCGTGAGCACCTGCTGGAGGGTGATGTCGGCGATGGTGTCCCGGATGAGCAGCATCTTCTTCCACTTGCCGTCGCCGTGCGTGGGCCAGAGTTTCAGCGCCGCCTCGACTTCGGCGACGATCTTCTTCTTCTGTTCGGCCGTCATCATCTCGTAGCCCGGCTCGATCATCTTCGCGTTGGCTTCGCTGCTGAGGTTCGGGTCGGCCTCCTTGTTGCCGAAGATCCACGACTCGCGCTCGGTGACGGTCTGGGCGCGGTAGAACTCGCGGGCGACGTGGTAACCCCACTCACGGAAGGCGCCCTCCGTAAACTTCATGATGTTGCCCTTGTGGACCAGCGTCACGCTGCGGCGCTTGTTCTTGAGCGCGTAGCCGATGGCGCTGTGCACGAGGCGCTCGGTGCCGAGGTAGGAGACGGGCTTGAAGCCGATGCCGACCATCACGCCGCCGCAGGGCCCGGCGGTGATGTCGCGCTTCGGCGCGCCGATCCCTTCGAGCACCTTCTGCCAGGCGATCGACTTCTCGGCGCTGCCGAAGCGAATCTTGCCGAACTCCTTTGGGAAGTGCTCGGCCATGAAGTCGAGGACCTTTTTCGCCTCCGGCGAGCCGCCGGCGTACTCGATGCCCGCGTAGATGTCCTCGGTGTTCTCGCGGAAGATGACCATGTCCACGTCTTGCGGCTTCTTCACCGGCGAGGGCACGCCCGTGAACCACCGCACCGGCCGCAGGCAGACGTAGAGATCGAGCATCTGCCGCAGCGCGACGTTGAGCGAGCGGATGCCGCCGCCAATCGGCGTGGTGAGCGGCCCCTTGATGCCGACGAGGTACTGCTTGAAGGCGTCGAGCGTGGCCTGGGGCAGCCAGTCGCCCGTCTTGTTGAAGGCCTTCTCGCCCGCCAGCACTTCCCGCCAGGTGATCTTCCGCTTTCCGCCGTAGGCTTTGGCCACCGCGGCGTCGAAGACGCGAACGCTGGAGCGCCAGATATCCGGCCCGGTGCCGTCGCCTTCGATGAAGGGGAGGATGGGCTGGTCAGGAACGTTGAGACCCTTGGGGGTCATGGCGATGGCGGTCGGCATGGTTTTCTCCGCAGTATCTCATGGTGGCGGGTGAACGAAACGAGTCAGAGCGGGCCAGTATATGGAGGGCGACGGCGCTTCGCGAGACGGGTGAAATGCCTGATATGAAGACGAAACGACTTGATCGCCAAAGAATCCTTACCGCATCCGGCGCCCGGGATCAGCCTGCATCACCCGATGCCTCTACGCTCTCCTCCGGCAGGATCGCCATCTCGAAGCGCACCCGCCGGTGCGTCTCGCGCGTCAGGCCGAGGACCGCGATCCAGGCGATGATGACGATGCCGGCGCCGATCGAGCGGCCCATGAGCAGGTACGTCCCGAAGGTGAGCACGACCACGGAGATCGAAACGCCCAGAACCTGGCGGCGGTACTTGCCCAGCAGCCGGTCGCGCGAGGCGTCCATGCCGAAACAGCGCCGCTCGAGCGAAGACAGGTGCATCACCAGCAGCCAGGTCTGCGATCCGATGATGAGCACGCTGAGCGACGTGATGATCGGCTGCGTCCATG
Organism: Vicinamibacteraceae bacterium; assembly: GCA_011525805.1. GTDB lineage: Bacteria > Planctomycetota > Phycisphaerae > Phycisphaerales > UBA5793 > UBA5793. Next base: position 147,857 of record WYBR01000109.1, on the reverse strand, counting down.
GCGGCAGACCGAGCGACGCGCCGAAGGCCGTGTCCAGCCCGAGCCAGAGGACGATCACCGGGAGGATGGCGAGGCTGAGCGTGCGCAGCATGACCGGGCGCAGCGGCTCAGCGTCGGCGGTGCGCGGCTCGGGAGTGCTCAGCAGCCACAGACCGAGCGCGAGACTCGCCCCACCGGCCAGCCAGAGGATCGTCACGATCAGGATGAACGTCCCTTCGAACCAACCCGGGATGGGCGCGGATGAGACGGCGTCAATGAGCGCGAGTCCAATGACGAATGCGAGCAGGGCGATCATGCTGATGAGCACCGCCGCCACGCCGCGCCACGTCCAACTTAGCCCGCGATGCACCGCCCGCACCCAATGCTGGTCGGCGTAGCGCAGCCAGTCGCCGTGCAGGGAGCGCTCGACGGCGGCGCCGCACTCCGGGCAGCGGCCCTCCGGCGGCGAAGCGCGGAGGTCGTAGCCGCAGACGATGCAGGTGGGGAGCGAACGCGGTGAGACTGTCACGGACTTCATCCAGCCCCCCTTGGGCCGGCGGCAATGTGCATGTCCATCTCGGCGCGAACGCACAGGCGGGTCTTGCCGATCTGACTGACGGCGGCGATCCAGACGATGATCATCGGGGCAGAGCCCGCACTGCTACCGGTGCTCAGATGCATCAACAGAAGCAGCACGATGATAACGATTGTAAAGCCGATCACACCGCGCCGGTACTTGCCCAGCAAGCGCATTCGCTCCTCATCGAAGCCGGCGCACCGCCGTTCGATGAAGCGGGCGTGGTCAAGGAGCAGGCAGGCATGCGTGCCGATCAGGAGCGATGCGACCACAGCGAGCAGCAGCCCGCCCCACGGGGGCAATGCGATCAGCACCGAAGCCCAACCCGCGCCAACCGCCGGCGAAACGAGCGCAGGCAGCAGACCGATCGAGACGGCACGGAGGATGAGAGCTCGGCGCGATTCCTGGGGAGCGAGGCGAGGCTCCTGTGAGGTGAGCAGAATCAACCCGATAGGAAAGCCACTGGCCGCCACTAAAGCCCCGACAAGCACCAACATCACAAGGAATCCGATAAGCCAGTTAAGCGGCGCTGGACGGCTCAGAGGGTCGGTGAAGAGATCAAGGGTAACGGACACGAGAACCGCCGCCGCAGCACTGAGTGCGATCGCGAGGCTTGTCCACATCCACTCCAGACCGAGATGCACGGCTCGCAGCCAATCCTGATCGGCATAGCGCAGCCAGTCGCCGTGCAGGGAGCGCTCGACGGCGGCACCGCACTCGGGGCAGCGGCCCTCCGGCGGCGAAGCGCGGAGGTCGTAGCCGCAAACGATGCAGGTGGGCGGGGGTGCTGCTTCGGTCGTCGCGCTCATCCCGCATTCTCCTCGGATCGTTGTGTGTGCATGTCCAACTCGGCGCGGATGCGCCGTCGCGTCTCGCCGACCTGGCTCATCGCCGCCAGCCAGACGATGGCCATGATTGACGTGCCCGTCTCGCTGGTGCGGATCGACGAGTAGAACAGGACCGTCAGGCCCACGATCGCAATCGTGAACCCTCTCACACCGCGCAGGTACTTGCCCAGCACCCTGGTCCGATCCTCATCGAAACCGCCGCAGCGCTGTTCGAGAGACTGGGTGTGGCGCAGCAGCAGGTAGGCCTGGGCGCCGATCACCAGAGGCGCGCCCACCGCGACGACCCGTCCGCCCCAGCCGGTCAGAATGACCAGCGCCGCCGATCCACCGGTGTTCACGACGATTGACGCGAGCGAGGGAACGAGTGCGATGATCAGCGTGCGCAGGATCCAGGGGCGAAGCGGTTCGCTGGTCGCCATCCGCGGCTCGAGTGTCGTGACGAGCCAAAGCCCCACAATGAGACCGACGCCGGCGAACGCCAGAGCGACGACGATGCCGACCACCACAACGTAGAGGCTCCAGTCGACCAGCGGATGGAAGCCGTCGGGGTCGGTCAGCAGCACGATGGGAACAGTGAGCACGAAGACGGCGAAGACGCCCAGAAGCACTCCCAGACTCGTCCACATCCAGTTCAACCCGCGCTGCACCGTCGCCACCCAGCGCTGATCGGCGTAGCGCAGCCAGTCGCCGTGCAGCGAGCGCTCGACGGCGGCGCCGCACTCTGGGCAGCGGCCCTCGGGCGGCGAAGCGCGGAGGTCGTAGCCGCAGACGATGCAGAGTGGCGCGGCGCCGGCTGCTCTGCCGGCGGCGCGGGGACCCGGAGGCTCGGGTGCGGCATCGTTCATTTGTGCATCATACCTGCGGTTCAAGGGAACGGGCCGCTGCCCGAGCGCAGCGGGCATTGTTATCGGACAATAGTACTTTTCCCCAATCCCCCCGCTTTCGCTTGACAAGCGTCCGATCATCCGGCAAACTTATCCTGCGACGCCTCGCATCGCGGCGCGTTCGGTCGACCGTTGCGGGGCGGGACGAACGACTGAAAGGGAGAGAGAAATGAACTGCATGCGCACAGCGGTCTGCCTCGCGATCGTCGCGGGACTTGGCACGGCCCCGGCTTCGGCCGACGTCATCATCGATGACTTCTCGTCCGTCGGCGACCCGAACCAGTGGCCGGTGGTCATCTTGACGATCGACTCGGTGGACGTCTTCGAGAGCGGGCTGAGCAACGTGATCGGCGGCACGCGCCACTCGACGGTGCGCGCCACCTTTCTTGAGGAGCCCGGGCTTGACTTCGTTCAGGCCGCGATCGTGCCCAACTTCGGCATGATCCTCGACTACTCCTCGACGGCCGGCGCGCGCGGCGACTGGAACCTGCTCTATGACGCGAATGGGGCCGGGCTGAACGCCGACTTCACCGGCATCACCGACATCATTCTCGACTTCGGCCGCTTCGACTTCGCCAACGGCCAGCCGCTGCCCGTCCTCGTGACGCTGTCGGACGGCCAGAACCAGGCGAGCCTGACGCGATCGCTCACGACCTCCGGCGCCCAGAACCTCTTCTTCGCGCTGGCGGACTTCGGCGGCATCGGCCTGCTTGACGTGAGCAGCCTCCAGAGCATCAGCGTCTTCCTTGATCCGGGCGTGGCGGTGGACTTCCGCCTCAGCCGCGTCTTCGGCGTGCCTGGCCCCGGCAGTCTCGCGCTGCTGACGCTCGGCACCGTCGTCGTCGCAGGCCGGCGCCGCCGCACTGAAGTGACGCGCTGATCCCGAGCGTCTGATCGAGTCGACAACACTCGGTGCGCCGCCTTGCGCGGCGCACTTCATTTTTCGCGGGCCGTTCCAGGCGAAGCGGGCGTCACGGCGCGGTCGCCGCTTCGATGGCGATGGCCCCTTGTTGCCTTCTGTGTCTCTTTGCGGCTCGTCCTCGCTGGGCGCTTCGGCCTGGTGAGATCGACCTTCGGCGCCGCCTGTGCCTGATCGAGGCGATCGCGGCCGATCAGCCGGCGATCTCGCCCGGCGTAGGCGCGCGGAGCAGGACGGTCTCGCCCGCGTTCAGCCCGGACTTGATCTCGATCATCGTCTCGCTGTTGCGGCCGGTCGTGATCGACGTCTTGATCCATTGCGACCCGCTGGGAGTCCAGACGTAGGACTTGCCGCGCTCGACGAAGACCGCCTGGATGGGCACGGCGATGACCTCCTCGACGCGGCCGAGGAGAATGTCCGCCTTGCAGCGCATCGAAGGCTTGAGGTCCCACTCATTGGGCCCTTCGAGCAGCAACCGCACCGTGTACTCGCGCACCTGGCTGCCGAAGCCGTTCTGCTCGGCCATGACGCCGACGCCGCGGACCTTGGCGCCGAGTTGCAGTTTCGGCAGGGCGTCAATCTTGACGCTCGACGGCATGCCGATCTGGATGCGGCTGGACTGCGTCTCGTGGACGCGCACGGACGCGACGATCTGGCTCGTGTCCGGCAGAATGATGAGCAACTGGTTCGTGTGGATCTCCTGGCCGATCTGGAGCGGCTCCTCGCGCCGCCACGGATTGCGGCCGACGCTCGTGCCGTAGACCACCAGCCCGTCGCCGGGCGCGCGGATCGTGCACGCCGCCAGTTGCTGCTCGAGGTTGGCGAGGCGCGAGGCGCGAATCGCCAGTTGGCGCTCCTTGTTGATCAGATCCGCCTTCTTCTGCTCGAGGGTGCGGGAGTTGGAGGAAATCACGCGGTCGAGTTCGGCTCTGGCCTCGTTGAGGTCGCTCGTCTTGGCCTCGAAGTCCTTCGGGTACTCGTAGTCGAGGTAGATCTGCCTGGCGAGTTGAGCCTTCTCGAGTTCGGCGGTGGCCTCGTCGAGGCGATTCTGGTCGTCCACCAGTTCGCTCTCGCTGATGAAGCCCTCTTTGAAGAGCATCTTCGAGTTCTCGAAGTCCTTGGCCCGCTGATCGGCGTTGCGAACGGCGAGGTTGAGGCGCACCTCAATGTCCTTCTTGCGCGTGGCGACCTCTCCCTCCTGCCAGCGCTTGAGTTCCAGGTCGGCGAGGCGCACGGCCAGTTCGGCCCGGCTCTGCGTGGACAGATTCTGGCTCTCCTGGAGGGCGACGGCCTCCTGGGCGGCCACGAGTTCGCTCCGCGCCGATTCGACGCGCAGCGTCTCTTCCTCGATGCGGTTCACGATCTCGTCGCTGGTGATCTCGACGAGCAGATCGCCCTTGGCGACGCGGGATCCCTCCTCAATGATCCACTTGATGAGCGTGCGGCCCTCGACCTGATTGCGAATCTCGACCGAGTTGAGGGCTTCGAGTTCCCCGGTCGCGGGGATGGTCATGTCGAAACTCGTCACTTTGACGCGGTAGCGGTCGTCGTCGGCCGTGTCGCCGCCCGAGGGACGGTTCATGGTGAAGACGATCGCCGTGCCGCCCAGGCCGCCGATCACGATCATGCCCAGCAGAACCTTGAGCATCAGGGCGCGGCGGCGACGGGAGCGTGTGTGCGTTTCGGATGCGGAAGTGCTCATTTCATCCAATCATATCGGCCAGCTGCGATTTCGATCCGCTTCTCAGGGAGATTCCCGAGAAGGTGGTTCCCCGGCCGGCTTTCCGGCTGGAGGCTCGCCGCCCTCTCCGGCCGCGGGTCCGGCACCGGGGCGGGACTCCTCGGTCCGTTCGTACAACTCCTCGCCGCGGGTGCCCACTTCGTAGAGCGCCTTGGCCTCATCAGGAGTAAGCAGTTCCATGCCCGGCGGCGCGATGAACTGGCCGTCCACGTCCACCCGGAACTGGCCCGTCTCGAGCAGGTAGCGCATGATCGCGACGCGCAGGTTGCGGATGGCGGCGTCGCGGGCGTCGAGGGCTGCGGCGAGTTCGTCCTGCGCATCGATGATCGTGCGCGTCGTCACGTCCTGACGCCGCAATTCGAGTCCGACGAGCCGCCGCTCGATGATCCGAACGCTCTCGTTCTGAATCTGAAGGCTGAAGAGGGCGAGTTGAATGTCGCGCACCGCCGAGCGAATGCTCAATTCGACGTTGTCCTCGTCCTCTCGCAGGTCGCGATGCGACCGTTCGAGGCTGATGGTCGCCTGTCGCAGGCCGATGCGCTCGATCTCGCGGTCGAGGGGCAGGCCAAAGGTGATGCCGGCGGTGTAGTCGATCTCCTCCTCGTCGAACTGCAGGCCGCCGCGCTTCAGGTCAGGATCGGTAATCAGCGTCATCGAGGCGCTGAGGTCGAGATCGGGCAGGAGGTCATTGCGGGCGTTGGCGACGCCGCGCCGGGCGTCCTCGACTCGATCCCGCGACGTCTGGAGATCGAGGCGGTAGAGCAGGCCGCGCCGCACGCTCTCGGTCATGTCCAGCGCCGGCACGGGCAGGTCGAAGGACGCGACCGTGTCGAGCAGGTAGGGATTGTCCGGCGGCAGGCCGAGGCGAATACGGAACCGCTCCAGTTGCACCGTGTAACTGTCGCGCTGGTTCGCGAGGCTGTTCTCGCTGCTGAGCACGCGAGCCCGCGTCTCGCTCAACTCGAACTGCGGCTTGCGCCCCGCCGTGTAGAGCGCCTGCGTCTCCTCGTAGAGTTTCTGCCGGCTGGCGAGCACGCGCTTGGCGTTCTCAATCTGCGCCTGGGCGCGGACGAGGTCGAAGTAGTCGCTGGCGATGTTGAAGAGGAACTGCTGACGGAATCGCTCGAACGTGCGCGTGGCGTAGACCATGTCGCGCTCGGCGCTGATGAGCGACTCGCGGGCGACATCCCCGGCCCCGCGAAGAAGCGGGAGATTGGCCGAGAGGATGATGCTCGCGGACTGCGACTCGCTGTCGCCCTGCCCGACTCGGCGGCGCAACTGCTCGGTCGCGCTGACCAGCGCGCGGGCGGAGATCTCGCCGCCGGTCTGCAGGCGCTGCGTGACGCGGAACTCGTTGATGAGGCGGGTCGCGATCTCGTAGTCGCCGTCCTCCGCGTCGCCGTCGAACGAGGCGCTCATCTCGTTGAAGAAGCGGGGGCCGAACTGGTGGCGCTGAATGAGCAGGCGCAGCGCCGCGAGCAGGAGTTCCTCCTTGGCCGTCTTATATTCGCGGGCGTGGGAGACGGTGTACTTGAGCGTTTCCTGGAGGGTGAAGCGCTCGACGTCCGCGGAGGCGTCGCCGTAGCGGGCGAGCAGCGCATCCACTTCGCCCTGCGCATCGCCGCGCGGGATGCTCAGGTCCGACGCCGGCGGGTTGCGCGTCGCGGGGGCGAGGTTCGTGTTGTCGGCCGTGTGGCGGATGAGGTCCGCTTCAGTGCGCACCGAATCGAGATGCTCAAAGTCCGGGGCGATCGAGTCGCCTCCCATCGCCTCCGTCCGCTGGGCGATCAGCCGCGACGCCTTCCGGTCGATGCCCGCGAGGCCGGGCGAACATCCCCAAAGCGCCGAAAGAGCGGCCCCGCCGAGCGAGACGAGGAGCGGCAGGCAAACAAGGCGGATGCGGCGCTGGGCGTGGAGCATGGTTGCCTAGTGTACTCGCCGCTCGCCCCCGCGTTGCGGAATCGGCCGTCTGAGAACGACGCGGACGACCCGCCCGGCCCGAGAGTGGGGTCGATACCTGAACGAGCGCCGCGAGGGGTCAGGGTGCGCCGGCGCGCGGCCGAGCGATTTCAACCTCGCCCTGCCGGGCGTAGTCGATCGCCTCTCCGAGCAGACGCGCCGCTTCCTGCCCCGCGTGGAACCCCATCGAGTTCTCCGCGGCGACGAAGTCCAGCCGCCACTGCGCCTTGCGCTGGAGTGCCCGCGCCTCGGCGAGTTGCTCATCCGAAGCGCCCGCCTCCTTTGCTCCGTGGATGGCCGTGATCAGATCGACCACCGCGTCCGACGCGCGCGTCAGCAGCGCCCGATTGCGGTTCTGAATCCCCTCGGCCCGCGCGAGGATTTCTTCCTCCGGGTAGCGGTGGCACGTCTGGCAGGCGCGGGCGATGTTGAGCAGCGGGCTGCGGATGTGGTGGTCGCTCACCTTGATCGCCCCCTCGCGCTTGTAGGGCATGTGGCAGTCGGCGCAGGAGACGCCGCTGCGGGCGTGGATGCCCTGGCTCCACAACTCGAACTCGGGATGCTGCGCCTTGAGGACCTTCGCCCCGCTCTCCTTGTGCGTCCAGTCGGAGAATCCCACGTCGTCGTAGTACTTCTCGAGGTGCTCCGCCTTGAGGCCGTTGTGCCAGGGGTAGGTCAGCAGTTTCCCCTCGCCCTTGAAGTAGTACTCGACGTGGCACTGAGCGCAGGTGAGCGAGCGCATCTCCTGCCGCGTCGCCAGCGCGTTGGGGTCGTACTCCGCCGCCCGGTCGCCGCGGCGCCATCGCTCGACGCTGGGCAGATGCGGCACGGGATCGTCGGACTCGGCGAGTCGCGCGATTCCGGCCATGAACGCCGGTCGCGTGATGCGCAACTGGTTCGTCTCCGGATCGTGGCAATCCAGACACGTCACGGGATGATCGACGCGCTGGGTCGCCTCCTCGTAGGGCATGGCGCACATCGCCTCGAATCCCTGGCGCAGTTGCGCCAGCCCCGTCTCGGAGAGCAGCGGGTCGGTGAGGCTTCCTCCCGCCCCCTTCTCGAGGCCCGCCTCGCGGTAGGCGGCGACGACCGAGGCGTGACAGTGGAGGCAGGCGCCGGGCTGCTTGAGCATCGTGACGCGCTGCGTCTCGCGCTGGTCGGTGAGCATGTAGGCGTGGCCGCGCTCCTCGCGGTAATCGAGCGCAAAGCCGTAGCCGGCGAAGATGGTGCGCCAGACCGGCTCCTCGTCGAGTTTCTGGAACGCCTCGCTCCCGCCGTGCGTCGTGCGCTCGACGTCGACGGTGCGCATGTAACTGTCGTACTGGCGCGGGAAGTTCTTGCCCCACAGCGCCGGGTCCACCGTCGCCTCGGTGATGTCCACCAGCGAGAAGACCACCTGCTCCGCCTCGCGCTTGCGCTGCGCGATGTTCTGAAAGAGCGACATGACCAGCGCCGTCGAGACCGCGACAATCACCACCGTCGTGACATAGACGGTCCAACGGAACGCGGCATGGGGACGCCTGGGCTGGGTCGGGTTCACGGTGATTCCTCCTCAACGCGCCGGACCGTGCCCGACGCCCTCGTGGCAGCGCACGCACATCCGTGGATCGGTATCGCGCGGATCGGCGGCGTGAATGGTCAGATGACTCACGAAATCATTGTGGCAGTGCAGACAGTTGTTGTTCAGGACGCGGCTGCTCTTGTCGCGCATGCGGATCGGCTCATGGAAGTCCTGGAGGGTGAAGCCCTTGGAGTGCAGATAGCCGCTCTCCGCCTTCGTCAGGTACTTGCCGATGAACGAGTCATGCGGCAGGTGGCAGTCGTTGCACGTGGCGTGGGCGTGGTGGCTGGCCTTCTGCCAGCCGTCGTAGTAGTCGCGCATGATGTGGCAGTTGACGCAGGCTTTCGGATCGTCGGAGAGGTAGGACGTTCCCTCGGCGTAGGAGAAGGTGTATCCGCCCAGGCCGATGAGCACACCGAGCATCCACGACAGCATCAGCGCCGCCCCGCTGCCGGCGAGAAAGGCGCGAATCCGGCTGTTCATCGTGGCCGACATGCTGCGTGTTCCACCCGTCCCGTGCAAACCAACCTCGACAACTCATCAAACCGCCCGCGCGCGGCGATGTCAACTCCGCGCGATCAGGATCGTTTCCCCGATTCGCTCATGACGCAGCGGCCGCGACTTCGGCGCAATCCGGGTCGTACCCTGCATCGCGCATCAAGCCCGCGATCCGGTCGCAGCACTGCTGGGCGAGGTCAATCGGGATGTGGCGGCGCCAGTCGCCCGCGACGCCCTTTCGGTAGAAGTTCGTCGCATCCTCGTCGCCGCGCTCCCGCCCGCCGGAGAGGCGCTTGAAGGAGCCGGCGGCGCGACACTGCTCCACGGCGGCGGGCGAGGCGTCGACTTCGAGGAACTCGAGGATTCGCGCCACGATCGCCGCTTCAGCCTCGAGCAGATCCTCGTAGCGCAACTCGAAGTAGCGCTTCGCGCCCAGCGTCGGGCCGTCGCGCCGCGCCGAGCCGACCTGAAGCGGCCAGACCTCGTTCATGTAGTGATGGATGAACTGCTCAAACGTGCGGCCGGAGCCCTTGCCGTCGTGGAACCACCCGCTCACCGCCACATCGCGCGGATCGCGCATGATGTGAACAAACCGGCTCTCCGGATAGAGCGTGCTGAGCAGGGGAATCGCGATCGTGTGCTGGGGCGTCTTGTCGCCGACCCAGCGCAGGTTGCTGATGTCGCGCCCCGACTGCCGCGCGTGCTCGACGTAGCGGGCGAACTGCGTGTCGATCAGTCGGCGGGCCATGACCAGCGCATCGTCGGCCGCGAAGTGCGTCACCGGCGGCTGGCCCTTCTGCTGATGCTTGTTGAAGGCTTCGATCGCCTGGAAGAAGTGTGGCAGGAGGCGCCACGCGAAACTCCCCTCCCCTTCGACGACGATCTGCGGGTGGCCGCTCAGCATGTAGCGCAGCCAGGTCGTCCCCGACTTGCCGCAGCCGATGACAAAGAGTTGGCCCAGGCGCTCGACACGGTCGGTACGCTCGCGCCAGGCGGACAGCAGGTCGGTGATGTCGGTCATGGCGATTCCTCCACAGTCTCTTCGGCGCAATCAAGGATGGCTCTGCAGCAATAGCCCTCGGCGGAAGCCGAGGGTTTCGACGTATGCGAATGCGGCGCTGTCGTCGTGCGCGGTGCGACCTGCGGCTTGCGCCGCCAGGCTATTGCGGGCAGCGCGCGAATGAGTGTGCGCCACTCGCTAACGCGTGCAGCGCGCGACGACCTCTTCGATCTTCACCATCTCGCCCTTGCCCAGCGAGCCGTCGCGCTTCACCATCTCGACGCATCCCTGCGCCAGGGCCTTGTCGCCGATGGTGAGGCGGATGGGGATGCCGATGAGGTCGGCGTCTTTGAACTTCGGGCCCGGCCGCTCGTCGCGGTCATCGACGAGGACGTCGAGGCCGGCGGCGGTGAGTTGCGCTTCAAGGCGGTCGGTGACTTCGCGCGCTTCACCTTCATACTTGATCGGCGTGATGAGCGCGTCAAAGGGGGCGATCGACGCGGGCCAGACGATGCCGTTCTCATCGTGGTTCATCTCGATGGCCGAGGCGATGATGCGGCCGATGCCGATTCCGTAGCAGCCCATGATCACCGATCTCTTCTGCTGCTTCTCGTCGAGGACGGCGAAGCCCATGGCGTCGGAGTATTTCGCGCCGAGTTTGAAGACGTGGCCGACCTCGATGCCCTTGCTGGCGCAAAGGATGCCGCCGTCGTTGAGTGGCGACGGGTCGCCGTCCATCGCATTGCGGATGTCGGCGACGTGGACCTGCACGCCCCTGTCGAGCACATCGCGCTTCCAGTTGAAGTGTTTGACGTGATGATCCATCTCATCGGCGCCGGTGGCCCAGAAGCCTCCCTGGGCGGCGTCGGGGTCGGCGATGAGGATGCAGTCGGACTTGCCGACCGCTGCGGCGGGCGAGACGTAGCCGATCGCGAAGCCCGCGGCGCGCGCCGCCGCCTCACTGTCCTCGCGCTGGAGCGTGAGCGATCGATCGATCCGCTGGCGCAGAATGTCGCGCACCTTGCCTTCGTTCACATCGTGGTGCCCGCAGACGACGGCAATAACCCAGCCCGCATCGGGCGCTGAGCCCGCTTCCTCACGGGCGCGGCTCGTTTCGGCCATCCATGGCCAGACGATCGTCTTGAGCATCCGATTCGGCTTGACCTTGAGAAAGTCCGACACCCCCTCGATGCCCGGCAGATTCGGCGTATGCACCTTCGTCAATTCGCCCGTCGGCGGGCCGCTGAGATCGTGCGGCCGATCGCCGATGGCGCACTTCTCAACATTCGCCGCGTAGTTGCCCTTGTCGCTCTTGAGGATCGTGTCCTCACCCACCGGCGAGTTGCACATGAACTCGTGGCTGGCGCTGCCGCCGATCGGGCCGCTCTCCGCCTCGACGATTGAGTAGTTCAGCCCGCAGCGATCGAAGATGCGGCAATAGGCAGCGTACATCCGGTCGTACGTCCCGTTGAGCCCGCCCGGCCCCTCGACCTCGACGTGGAAGGAGTAGGCGTCCTTCATGAGGAACTCGCGGCAGCGCAGCACGCCGAAGCGCGGCCGGAACTCGTCGCGGTACTTCGTCTGGATCTGGTAGAGGTTGAGCGGCAACTGGCGGTACGAGGTCACGTACGCCTTCATGAGTTCGGTGATGACTTCCTCGTGCGTCGGGCCCAGCGCGCTGGAGCGGCCGTGGCGGTCGGTCAACTTGAAGAGGTTGTCGCCGTAGTCGATGTCGCGCTTCGTCTGCGCGTAGAACTCCATGGGGATGAGGGCGGGCAGGAGCAGTTCGCTCGCGCCGGCGCTGTTCATCTCCTCGCGCACAATGTTCATCACGCGCTGGAGGACGCGAAGGCCCAGGGGCAGGTAGTCATAGAGGCCAGCGCCGATCGAGCGGATCAGCCCGGCGCGGAGCATCAACTGGTGCGAGGGGACAACCGCCTCAGCGGGCACCTGCCGGGACGTCGGAATGAGCGTCTGGGACCACTTCATAGCCCCCATCGTAGGCGTTTTGCCTGTCCTCCGTCCTCGAGCGCGAGACAGGTCTGTCCCGCGGCATCCGCTATGATCGTACCGCGCACGGGAAGCGACGCGCTCAGGCAAGCGGAGACACGATGCTCGCGGCAATGGGGTGGCTGGCGGTCGGACTGGTCCTCACGTTCGGCGGAGCGGAGGCGTTTGTGCGCGCGGCGGCGTCGATCGCGGCGCGTCTGGGCGTGCCGGCGCTGATCATCGGGCTGACGATCGTGGCGTGGGGCACGAGCGCGCCGGAACTGGTCGTCTCCACCATCGCCGCCTGGAACGACCAGGGCGGGATCGCCGTCGGAAACGTCGTTGGCTCCAACATCTTCAACGTCGCCGCCATCCTCGGCCTGGCCGCGCTCGTGTACCCCATGCGCGTCCACGTCCAACTCATCCGCCTGGACATCCCCATCATGATCGGCGTCTCGATGCTCCTGGCGGCGCTGCTTCTCGACGGGGCCGTCTCGCGCTTCGACGCCGCGATCTTCCTCGTCGGCATGGCGGCGTACACGATCTTCGCCTTCCGCAGCGGCGCCGCCCATCCCCCGCCCGAGGTCGAGCAGGAGTTTGCGCAGGGCAATCCGCCGGCGCATCGCCATCTCGCCCTCGATGCGGCCCTGTTCGTCGGCGGCCTGCTCATGCTCGTCGGTGGATCGCGCGCGCTCGTCACCGGAGCGGTCTCCATCGCGCAATCGCTGGGTGTAAGCGAGACGGTCATCGGCCTGACGATCGTCGCCGCGGGCACGAGCCTGCCGGAACTGGCGACCTCAACGGTCGCGGCCATCCGCAAGCAGCCCGACATCGCGGTCGGCAACGTGGTCGGCTCCAACATCTTCAACATTCTGGGGATTCTCGGCATCGCGGGGCTGGTCGCGCCGATGTCGGCGCCGGACCTCTCGCGCATCGACCTCGGCGCGATGCTTGCCTTTGCCGTGCTGCTCTTTCCGCTGGCGCGGAGCGGCTTCGTCGTGAAGCGCTGGGAAGGGGCGGTGCTGCTGGCGGGCTATGGCCTCTATCTCTGGCTCATGTGGCCGACGGCCTGACGCCCGCTTCGGCGGCGCGAGCGGCCGGCCATCTCCGCCCGCGGCGTCACGGCCAGATGAACGCCGAAGCGTCGCCGTAGACGACGAAGAGCAGCCCAGTGGACGCGGCGCTGCGCATCGCGCCCGTGGAGAGATTGCCGTCGTCAACCTGCGCGTCGATCTCGGCGCCGAGGTCCGCCCGCTCCGGCCCCCAGATGCCGATCGCGGCCATGTCCGTCGCCCCCCACACGTGGAATCCGAACGCGCCGCCGATCGGCGGCTTGCGAAGCGTCGCGTCCGGCTCAAGATAGGGCGCGATCCCCAGTCGATACTCCTCGTTGGTCGTCGGCAGATCGCCCTTCACCTCGATCGCGTAGAGCCCCGTGGCGCGCTGAAACTCGCGAAGGTCCACGGCCGTCGCCGAGACGGCCGCGGCCCCGCTCGCGTTCGCGTAACTCGGAATGAGAATCGCCGCCAGGATCCCGATGATCAGCACGACGATGATCACCTCGGTGAGCGTGAAGGCGCGCCGGCCGGTTGTGGATCGCATCGTCCGCCTCCGCTGGTCCACCCGGAGTGGGGAGATGCATGCTCCATCGGTCGGCCCGCGGTGGAACTTCAGCCTTTCGCGGCGGGGCTACGCTTGTTGGCGCGGATAACCGCCCCAGACCCGGAACCATCCCATGACCTGCCCCGACCGGACCCCCCGAAAGCGCTTGCTCTTCGTCTGCATCGAGAACGCGAACCGCAGCCAAATGGCCGAGGCGTTTGCGCGGATGCTCGGCGGCGAGGCCGTCGAAGCGTGGAGCGCCGGCTCGCGGCCGTCCGGCTCGGTCAATCCAAGGGCGATCGAGGCGATGGCCGAGATCGGTTACGACCTTTCCACGCATCGCAGCCTCTCGCTGGGTGAGGTTCCGGACATCGAATGGGACTTCGTCGCGACGATGGGGTGCGGCGATGCCTGCCCCGCCGTCCGCGCACGAAAGCGCGAGGACTGGCGGATTCCCGATCCGCGCGGCATGGGGCCGGAGGAATTCCGCAAGGTGCGCGATCAGATTCGCGCGCAGGTGCAGCGGGCGATTGACGCGTTGGTGTGAGGCGTCCGCGCTGGTTACGATTCGCTAGTCCCTTCGCGGGCGCCGCGCTCCCCTGCGCAACACCTCCGGGTCGCGGCTGAACGGCGTATCAGTTCGTTCCCGCGAGGCGGCGCACGGTCATGTCGAAGGTGCGGCCGTTGGGGCCGAGCATCGCGCGGTGGATCGCGTAGACGACGGCGGCGTAAGCCGCGGTCGCCATCACCGACCCGATCACGAGCGAGACGCGGGCGCTGGCAATCTCGTCCGCGAGGGCGTCGGTCATGCCGATCTCGGGATAGACGATGGCCATGATCGCCGACGCCGGCGAAAGGGCGGAGAAGACCGGCCCGATAACGCTCACGTTCTTGCCCGCCTGGAGCGTGCACAGGCTCAGCACGCCGACCACCGCGACGATCACTCCGACGGCCGCGATGACCGAGCCGATCGTGCCGCGGCTCTTGAGGCTCCAACTCAGCCCGACCATCACGCAGAAGGCGATGAACGGAACGAGGGTGAAGGGCAACAGCAGCGCGCCTTCAGGAAGGATGAAGGGAACGTTGCGCGTCATCGTGTTGGCCGTCACGCCCAGCGTCACCCCCCCGCGCACGCCCAGCCCGTCGGACATGACGTACATGGCGAAGATGAGCAGCGTGGCGATGGGCACCGACATCATCGGGACCATGAAACTCACGATCCCGCGCAACTTGCCGCTCACGTAGTACGAAGGCGTGATGGGCGTGGTGAGCAGAATGTCGAGCGTCCCGTCCTCGCGCTCGCGGCTGATCGCCGTCGCCGAGACGTTGATCGCAGTGAGGGTGATGATCGCGACTTCGGTGGAGATGATGGTCAGAGCGGCCTGGCGCAGCGCCGGCAGGCTGATCTTGCCGAAGTGGTAGAGGAGGATCGCCCCGAGTGCGATCACCAGGCCGACGGCGATAAAGCCGTAGCGCGCCACGATCGCGCCGACCGTGTTGCGCTTGCCCGAGGCCTCGCGCCAGGCGATCGGGTTGTGCCAGACCTCGCGGCTTCCGGAGATGCGGGCGCGCCGCGCGCCGAGGCGGATGAGATTGCGAAACCACGGCGCGCCGCCCTGCCGGGCGCCGATGAGGCGAAGAAAGGCGGTGGACCACCCGATCAGCCCCAGGCTCAGCAGGCCGCACAGCCAGCAGAAGGACGCGACCGGCGAGCCGAACCACGCGCGGAAGAGCCAGCCGTGGCCGATGAGATCCGCCGGTGCCCAGGAGTGGTAGTTTTCGCTGTCGAGCAGCACGCGCTGCGCGAGGAAGGGGTTGAGCGGGGTGACCCACGTCGTCGCCGTCCCCGTGCGGAACGCCTGGTCGATCGACCACGTGACGCCGATGTAGACGACCACGGTGATGTAAAAGAGAAAGACGGCGCGCCGGCCGGCCTGGCGGCTCACGCTCAGCGCAATCGCCACCGCGCCGACGAGAAGCGCCGAGGCCGCGCCGATCGCATAGGAGAGAAAGATCGACCGACCCGGCACTCCGCCGAAGTACTGAGTGACCGCGAAGAGCGGCAGGCTGCTCACGAGCATCGCGAGGATGAAGAACAGCCGGCCGAAGAGATTGCCCAGCACAATCTGCAGCGAGTTGAGCGGCGTGGTAAGCAGAATGTCCCACGTGCGGGGATTGGCCTCCTGCGCGATCGCTCCGGCCATGAAGACCGGCGCCAGCAGACAGATCATGCCCAGTTGCAGGTAGGCGACGAACTGGAACGCCGACGCCCCCGCCGCCGCCATCTCCCGCAGAGACACACCCTGCTGGCCCAGCAGCGCCGCCAGAAGCGTGACGGTGATTGCCGCGAGGTAGCCCGAACGGATGAAGAGGTGCCGCGTGCGCTTCGAGCCGTTGGACACCAGGCGCACCGCGATCGGGTTGGTGATGATGAGGCGCAGAAGCCAGTTCAGCACGGCCGGCATGTGGACAAGTGTAGCCCGGACGGGGGAACGCTCGCCCGACGCTCGCGCCGCGCAGGCTCATTCCGCGGCGGGGAAGACCTGCGCCAGGCGGGCGAGGCGCTCGTTGTGCCGGTCGATCTCGGCGCGGACCGCGTCGAAGTCGATCGCGTCGGCGGGGAAGCGGTTCTGTCGGCGGTAATACTCGCGAACGTCCCCGCCCCTGGGCCTGACGTTGATGCGGTATCGCCAGCCATCGAAGACCTCGTACACGGGAAAGAGGCCGGCGTCGACCGCGAGGCGCACGAGTTCGATCGACTCGCCCGGCTCGGACTTCCAGCCCGTCGGGCAGGGCGAGTGGATGAGCAGGAAGCGGAAGCCCGTCATCGCCAGTGCGGTCTTCATCTTGCGGGTGAAGTCGTCGGGATGGGCGATGGAGAGGGTGGCGGCGTAGGGGATGCGGTGCGCCGCCATGATCGCCATGATGTCCTTCTTGCCTTCGATCTTGCCCGAGGGAGTCGTAGTCGTTCGCGCGCCGATCGGCGTGGCGCTGCTGCGCTGACCGCCCGTGTTGCCGTAGATCTCGTTGTCGTAGCAGATGTAGAGGATGTTGTCGTTGCGTTCGGCCGCGGCGCTGATGGTCGCCATGCCGATGTCATACGTCCCGCCGTCGCCCGCCCAGCAGATGACGTGGTGCGACTCGCCATTGAGGTCGCGCACCGCCGCCGCGCCCGCGGCGAATGCGGCCGCGGAGGCGAAGGTCGAAGCGAGCACGGGCACGCTGTAGCCCGTCGTCGGATAGCCCCCCGCCGTTACGATCCCGCAACACGCGGGGATGACGAGTTGGCAGGTCTGCCCGGTCTCCTTGAGGGCGCGGCTGAGGAAGGTGAGGCCCACGCTCATGCCGCACCCGCCGCAGTTCGTGTTGCCCGGGCGCATCAGGCACTCTTCGCTGCACGCGAGAGGCGCCTGAGCGAGTTGCGGTGCGGCGCTCATCTGTCGATCCCTTTCCATACGGGCTTGCCGGCGCTGCGGCGCTCCAGCAGGTCGTCGATCACTTCGTCGATCATGTCGGGCGTGACGTCGCCGCCGCACACGCCGGTGAGGTAGCCCTGGACGATCGCCCCGTCGCGCCGCCCCTGCAGCGCAGCGCGAAGGTCGTGCCACCACACACCTCCGAGGCCGGCCGCGTAGTCGCGGTCGAGCACGCCGAACTTCCGCGCGTTGGGGCACGCTTGGAGCAGCGCCTCGCCCGGGAAGGGGCGGAACATCTTCATCTTCACGAAACCGATGCGCTCGCCGCGCCGCCGGCGCTGCCGCACTGCCTCCCGCGCCGTCGAGGCGATCGTGCCCGAGGCGACGAGGACGGTCTCGGCGTCCTCGGTCGCCTCCGCGCTGATCGCGCCCCCCGGATCGCGGCCCAAGAGCCGCCGAAACTCCGCGCGGTGCTCCTCGTACGCCGCCGGTACGCGCTCAAACGCCTCGTCGATCTCGACGCGCTGCGAGAGCGTCTCGCGCGGCCAGGTCAGGCCGCCGATTGTCGCGGGATGATCGAAGTTGAGCCGATGCGGCAGCGAAAGGGGCGGAAGAAACTCGTCAACGAGCGCCTGCTCGGGAAGGTCCGTCTCCGTCTGCGTGTGCGAGAGGATGAACGCATCCATGATGACCATGACGGGCAGGAGGATGCGCCGATCCTCGGCGAGGCGGAAGGCGAGAAGCGTCGAGTCGAGCACTTCCTGATTCGTCTCGCAGTACAACTGGATGCAGGGGAAGTCGCGGAGATAGAGCGTGTCGCCCTGGTCGGCCCAGATGTTCCAGGGCGGGCCGAGCGTGCGGTTCACCGCGGCCAGGACGATGGGCAGACGATAGAAGCCCGCGACCATGATGTTCTCGGTCATGTACGCCAGGCCGTTGGAGGAACTGGCGGTGAAGGCGCGAGCGCCCGCCATCGCTGCGCCGATCGAAACGCCCATGGCGCTGTGCTCGCTCTCGACGGCGATGACGCGCCCCTTGCTGAAGGGGAACTTCGCGACGTACTCGACGATCTCGGTCTGGGGCGTGATGGGGTAGATGCCGCACGCCGCGCCGCGCGCGAAGCGGTTCGCCTCACCCGCCGCGGCCAGCGCGTAACCGGCCGCGTGATTGCCCGTGACGAGTTCGAGAGTCATGCCTCGCTCCTTCGCCGGCGGCGATGGCCCTAAAGGCGCGCCATCAGGATGACGTTTCGCGGACACTCCGCGGCGCACACGCCGCAGCCCTTGCAGTACTCGTAGTCGAAGATGAACTCGTGTCCGACGCGCTTGAGCACCCCCTCGGGGCAGTAGGTCACGCAGCGGTCACACTCGTTGCACACGCCGCAACTGAGGCAGCGGACCGCCTCGGACGGATCGGCCAGCCCCGCGTGCACCTCCTGCTGGTCGAAGCGCCGCTCCTCGGCGGGGCGCGACATGCCGTGATGCGACGGGTTCGACTCGAAGAGGTGGAGTTTCATCGCGCCGCTGCGGATGACTTCCTCGGGGCGCATCGGCAGCGGCGCGAGGTCTTCGGCGCTGAAGACGTAGTGAATGCCCTGCGCGGCGCGCCGGCCGCTGCCGATCGCCGCCGCCACCGTCCCGTCGCCGGTCGCCAGGTCGCCGATCGCGTAAACCGGCGTCTGGAGCAGACCGAGCACATCATCGCCGTCGCGCACCTCCGTCCCCTCGGGAAACACCGAGAGATCGGGCGACTGCCCCAGCGCCAGCAGCACGCGGTCGGCGTCCACGCGGAAGTCCGAACCGGCGATCTCGACAGGCCGCCGGCGGCCCGAGGCATCCGGTTCGCCGAGTTGCATGCGCCGGCAGATGAGACCGAGACGCGCCTCGCTCCCGCCCCGCTCGATGCGGACCGGCAGGGTGAGATAGTCGCACGCAATCCCCTCCTCGATCGCCTCGTCGATCTCCTCGGCGATCGCGGGCATCTCCTCGCGTGTGCGGCGGTAGACAATGCGCACGCTCCGCGCGCCGAGGCGCAGGGCCGAGCGCGCCGCGTCGAAGGCCGTGTTGCCGCCGCCGACGACGACGATGCGCTCGCCGTCAACGCGCATTTCGCCGCGATTGGCGCGATCGAGAAAGTCGATGCCCTGCAAGACTATCTCGTCTTCGCACGTCGAGCCGAGATCGAGACCGCGAAGTTCCTGGAGTCCCGTGGCCACGAGCACCGCGTCAAACTCGCTGGCCAAGTCGAAGAGACGCCGCCGGTCGATGCGCGTGTTGAGCACGACCTCCACTCCCAGGTCGAGGATGCGCTCGATCTCGCGATCGAGCACATCGCGCGGCAGGCGGTACGGCGGAATGCCGGTGCGCAGCAGGCCGCCGAGCGCCGGCCCGCCTTCCACGATCATCACCTGATAGCCGAGCAGCGCGAGGTGATACGCCGCGCTCAATCCCGCCGGGCCCGAGCCGATGATCGCGATCTGTTGCGCCCGGAAGGTGTGCGGCCGCAGGAAGCACCGGCCGTGATCCCCCGCGTAGCGCTCCAGTTCGCGCACGTTTACCGCCTCGTCGAGACTGAGGCGGTTGCACGACTCCATGCACGGAGCCGGGCACACGCGACCGCAGATCGCAGGAAACGGCGTCGTGCGCAGCAGAATCTCGAGCGCTTCGTTCGTCTGCTTGAGCGCCAGCGCCTGGAGGAACCCCTGCACGTCGTTGCCCGCAGGGCAGACGTGATTGCAGGGCGGGGTCCACTCGCGTCGGCGGGGCTGCTGCGTCGCCCACTGCCCGGTGAGGATCGCGGGTCGCTCCGAGCCGCCTCCATCCACCAGGCCGCGCACGCGCGACGTCGGCGGCGCTGCCCGCCGCGGCGCCGCTCCCGCTCGGTCGATGTCATCGACGATCACGACCCTCTCATACGCCTCCGCCGCGGCGTCGAAGTTCTTCCCGCGGAAGGCGAGATGCTCCAGCGCCGCCCGCACCGACTCGAGATCGAAGTCGAGGAGGCGCGCGAAAGCCCCCGCCAGCGCCGTGTTCACGATCGGCACGCTGCGCGTCCCCAGTTCGTGCCGCCGCGCGATCGACGTGGCGTCCACCGTCGCCACGCGGTAGCCGGGGAACTGCTCGGCGAACTCGTAGGGAAAGCGCTCCGTGTTGAAGAGAATCCAGCCATTGGGCTTGAGGCCGGCGGTGATCGCGGGCCCGACGAGCGTCGGATCGAGCACGATGACGTGATCCGGCTCGTAAATGAGATTGCGGCTGGTGATCGCCTCGCCGTCGTAGCGGCAGAAGGCCTGGAGCGGAGCGCCGGTGCGCTCGGCGGCGTAGAGGCCGAACGCCTGCACGGAATCGCCCTTGAGAAACCGCGTGGTGGCGATGATCTTGGCGAGGGTGACGCCCCCCTGCCCGCCCCGGCCGTGGATTCGGATTTCCTGCATCGGCAGCCTCCGGGCGCTCTTCCGCGCGGAACGAGGGCGGTCCGACCGCGGGCGCGAGGCGACTCGGCAGGCCCTCCGCCGGCCGAGCCATCCCGGCCTTGCAACCCTTGTTCACCCTGATTATCGAGGAGCGGCCCGCGAACACCTACGGGGCGAGATTCCCGAAATGAGCCCCATCCGCGCCGCCGGTTACCCGAGCGGTGCGCGGGGCGGCGATCCGCCTTCTCAGCCGAATGCCGGATCGAGGCCGAAGGCCCGGCGGAGGTTGGAGAGTTGGCCGGCGTGATACCCTTCATGCCACGCGGCGAAGTGCCCGACGTCGCGCATCGTGGGCGCATAGGGCTGCCACTTCTCGGCCACGGCCTGGTCGAGTTGCGTCTCGTTCATCTCCTCCAGCCATGTCGTCAGCGCTTCGCGCTGCTCGCGAAAGGCGTGCCGGACATCGGGGAAGGAGGGGTAGCGGGCGGGATCGTCCGTCGGGACGGAGCCGCCTCCAAACAACGTGTGCCATGCCTCCGGCAGCGCCAGCGGGCGTCCGCCGAACTCGCGCAGGAAGAAGTCGTCTGTGCAGGCAATGTGCCCCACGATCCACATGGCGTGATTGCGGCAAGGCCCGGGTTGCTCGCAGACGCGCCCGGGAGGAAGGTCGCGAATCAACCGGAGCATCGCGCCGCGTGAAAAGCGAAGCCGGTGAAGGTGGCTGGCCCGTGGATCCGCAGGCGGCGACATGCAACGCTCCGTGGCTGGCCGCGATCCGGCGCCCCCCACGGCCGCGGCGGTGTTGATCACAACCTCAAAGGCCGGAGCGGGATTCGAACCCGCGAATAACGGATTTGCAATCCGTCCCCTTGGACCGCTTGGGTATCCGGCCGCGGTGTGCAAGGGTAGTCGACCGTAGCAATCCTGACAACGCGGCGACGCCAACCGAGAACGCGCGGCAGCCAGGCCGAAGCGCCGGCGAGGACGCAAGGAGCGAAGCGACGAGAGGCTGTCCACGCTCGCGCGTGCGGCCGCTCGCCTGTGGTCGCCTCTTACTTTCACACTTTCACGCGCATCCATCCGCCGTGGAGGAATCGGGCGGTGAAGAGTGCGGCGCGGATGGTGAGTTCGACGACCATCACGAGCCAGAGCGCGTAGAGCCCTCGCTCCGGCCAAAGCAGCGCGACGATGATGCATCCCGGCACGCGCAGGCCGAAGATGCCGATGCTCGTGAGGATCATGGCCATGCGCGTGTCGCCCGCGCCGCGCAGCCCGCCGCGAAGAACGAGCAGCACGGCGAAGGGAATCTGGACGTATCCCGCCAGGCGCAGCAGGTCCGGCACGAGTTCACGGTGCATCGGCTGATCCGACATGAGCGAGAGCATCGCGACGGGATGAACGATGAAGACGTAACTGAAGATCGACATGACGATCGCCGCGACGGCGGTGCAGAGCAGCGCCGCGCGCGCCGCCATCTTCGCGTTGCCCGCGCCGAGGTACTGGCCCATGAGCGTCGCCGCCGCCGTCCCCATGGCAAAGCCGGGAAGGAAACTGAACGACTCGAGGCGGATGGTGATCTGGTGCGCGCCGATAAGGCCCGGCACCCCCGCGGCCGCGGCGAGCACCTGCCCGATGACAAGGATGATGATGAAGTTGCCCGACCACATCCCAAGCGACTCCCAGAGGTTGGGCAGGCCGACGTTGACGAGGCGCTTCATCGACGCCCAGCGCGGCCGCATGCGGTGCCAGTGCAGGCGCATCGCGTCGTCGCCGCGCGCCAGCAGCCACAGGACGATGCCCGCCCCGACGCAGCGGGCCACGCAGGTCGCGATGCCAATGCCCGCGATGCCCATCGAGACGCCGGGAACGCCCGCCCAGTTCACCTCGCGGCCAAGAAGCGTGAAGTGAAACGCGACGCCGGAGAGGATGATGTTGAGCGGCAGGTTGATGACGTTTTCGACGAGCATGATCCACAGCGGGCTGCGCGACTCGCCCGCGCCGCGCAGGCACGCCACGCCGACGTTCGTCACGACCATCGCCGGCATCGAGGCGGCGATGGGCCAGAGATACTGGGCCATGAGGCGCGACGCGACGGGATCGAGCCCAACGGGCCGGCCGAGGAAGGGCGCGGCCAGGGCCATGACGACGCCGGCGAGCACGCCGATGATCGCCGCCAGCGTCATCGACTGGCCGAGCACGTCGTTGGCGCGGCTGCGGTGGCCGCCGCCGACGGCGCGGCTGATGAGCGCCGTGGCGCCGATCGCCACCGACATCGTGATCACCCCCGTGAACCACATGATGTACGTCGAGAGGCCGACGGCATCGGTCTCCTCGACGCCGAGCCGCGCCGCCACGGCGGTGTCCACCGTCCCGAGAAGCGCATCGAGGAACGACTGGGCCATGATCGGCCAGGAGAGCACCCACATCGCGGCGCCGAGGGACAGGCCCGCGAGGCGGCCGGTGCGGATTCGACCGTCGCCGCGCGGAGGGGACGGGATCGCGGCCGCCTCGTCGAGCCGATCGGAGACGTGCGCCGCCGGAGCGTGCGCCGACCGCCGCGCCTCGCGACCGGCGGACGTCGGCGCCAGCGCGGACGAATGACCCGACTCTTCCACCACCGGTGAGGCCACGGAGCCATACTCCTTGCGCCCAGCCTCCCGCCGCCGCGGCGCATTGCAGAAAAACAGTGCCCAAGAATACGCCCGCCGCCCCGAGCCGCCCCGCGCGGCGCGGACAGTCAAAACGGACAGCAAGACTCAAGCGTCAGGCGCTCGCCGCCGGCGGGATGGTCGAACGCGAGTCGTGTGGCGTGCAGCAGCAGGCGCGGGGCGAGAGCGCCGATCTCGGGCGGGGCGTAGAGGTCGTCCCCGAGAATCGGGTGCTCCACCGAGGCCAGGTGCACGCGCAACTGGTGAGATCGGCCCGTCTCAGGCACGAGCGCCAGCCGGGCGCACCCGTCGCGACGGCGCTCGATGACGTCAAAGCGCGTTACCGCCCTTCGACCGCGAACATGATCGACGATCTGACGCGGGCGACGGTCGATGTCCGCCCGCATCGGCAGGTCAATGACTCCGCAATCGACGGCGGGGTGGCCGAAGACGACGGCCTCGTAGCGCTTCTCGACGGTGCGATCGCGGAACTGGCGGCAGAGGTCGCGGTGGGCGGCGGGGTCGAGGGCGACGATCATCAGCCCGCTCGTGTCGAGGTCCAGGCGATGCGCTTCGCGGGCCCAGCCGAAGCGCTCCGCCAGGCGGGCCACCACGCAGTCGCGCTTCGCCTCGCCGCGGCCCGGCACGCTCAGCAGGCCGGAGGGTTTGTCCACGCAGGCGAGATGCGCATCGGCAAAGAGAATCCGCATCCGCGATGATAATCCCCCGCCCGGATGGGAGATTCCTTCGGCGCGACCGGGAGGCTTCGAGGTGATTTCCCTGATCCGCCGCAAAGACGTTGAACAATGACCGGAGGCGATTCAGCCGAGACTATACTGGTCCAGAGTGTCATCCCGTGTAATGAGGTGATTCCATGACCGGAACAGTGGGTTTGAGCGGCGGGCGCAGGCAGATGATCCTCACGACGGCCGCAGCGTGCGGCGCGGCGGTTCTCGCGCTGAGCGGCGTCGCGATCGCACAGAACACCGGCGGCCCGCCCGCGGCCGGCGCTGCGGAAGCGCCGCTCGACTGGCGCATCGCGGAGCGCGGCGTCCTTGCCGAGCAGGTGCAACTGACCTTCGACGAGGACTTCGCCAAGGCCGGCGAGGCGTATTTCAGCCCCGACGACCGGTGGATCATCTTCCAGGCCGTCCCGCGGCCGGCGGAGGGGCAGCGGCCCGATCCGTTCTACGCCATGTACGTGGCGCGCCTCCGCTTCGAAGGCGACCGGATCATCGGCGCCGACAAGGCCATCCAGGTCAGCCCGCCGGGATCGGCCAACACCTGCGGCTGGTTCGACCCGCGCGACGTCTCTCGCATCTACTTCGGCTCAACGGTGATCCCTCCGAGCGCGAGCGAAGCGCCGGGCTTTCAGCGCGACGGCTCGAAGTACAAGTGGATGTTCCCGCCGGAGACTGAGATCGTCACGATGATCGTCCCGGAGATCTTCGCGGATGAGCATCCCGGCGCCCCGCTTCCGCCGCCCGAAGTGGGCGAACTGCGTCGGATCACCGGCAACGACACCTATGACGCCGAGGGTTCGCTCGACCCGACCGGCCGCTTCCTGCTCTACACACGGGTTGACGCCGCCCCGGCCTTCGCCGACCTCTACATCCGCGACATGAAGACGGGCGAATCGAACCGGATCGTCACGGCCGAAGGGTACGACGGCGGACCGTTCTTCAGCCCCGACGGCAAGCGCATCACCTACCGCTCCGACCGCCTCGGCAACAACTACCTGCAACTGTTCGTCGGCCATCTGAAGTTCGACGAGCACGGCGTGCCGGTCGGCCTGACGCAGGAGTTTCAACTCACCGACGGCGACTCGGTCAACTGGTGCCCCTACTGGCATCCGCAGGGGCGGCACCTCGTCTACGCCAGCAGCGCCATCGGCCACTTCAATTACGAGGTCTTCATCACCACGGCTGACCCCGGCGACCTGCCGGGCTCCAACGGCAGCATCCGCTACGGCCTGCTCACGCGGCGCGTGACGCACGCGCCGGGATTCGACGGATTGCCGGTCTTCAACTCTGACGGCCGCCACATGATGTGGACGAGCCAGCGCTCGATGGAGCCGGGTCGGCGGGGCGAGAGCCAGTTGTGGGTCGCCCGCTTCGTTATGGAACTTGACCCGGGCCCGGCCGTGCCCCCCGAGTCGCTGCGCTGAGCCCTTTCGCCTCCTTCCGCTCGAGCAGCCTCTCGACGATCAGGTCGATGTGCTGCTCGAGTCCTTTTTGCGCCCGCCGAGTGGAGGACGACCCGCCGGCTGTCCGCGGGGTGTGAAGTCGGCGGCTCAATCGCGTCAGGGTGTCGATCGCATCGCCGCAGCCGGGATGGTCGGCCGGCCAGAGGGGCAACTGCTCGATCTGGCGCGGCCCCAGGTGCATGGACCGCGCGCCGAAGCCGCGCGATCCGAACAGCGCCCGGTAAATGGCGTTGAGCGGCGCCGAGTTAAGCCAGGCGCACAGGGCGTGGCACAGACGGGGATCGCGGGGAATGACCTGCACCGCCGACTTGCCGCACAGCGCGCCGCCCTCGTCGACGACCGCCTCGATCCGCCCCGCAAGTCCGGCGATAAGGACTTTCGGCGCGCGGGCCTGTACGGCGCGGCGCGGCAGACTCGCTTCAAGCCATCGCAGGGGGACCACGGGCCGATGCCAGGCGCCGCGAAGATAGCGAGTCGGCCGCCGTCCCCACTGCGTCTCCCACGGGTCGATCGTCCCCGTATTGATCAACCGCACGGCCGGCGCGTGGCGCTCCTCCGACTCGACGATCGCTTCGCGGATGAGGTAGGCCTCGGCCGTCGTCGCGCCGTCCCCGACGAACGCCGCGTCGAGGATTCGCCGACCGTTGCCGCGCTGATGCCGCACGAACGCGGCGGCGGCCGGCGAGTCTCCGTGCAGCACCGCCGACCAGTGACCCGGCGGGAGGAGGCGCAGCGTGCGCTGCTCGGCGCTGCGCTCGCGGCCGGCTTCATCGACGAGTCGCAGGGCGTGCCGCGGCCCCGGCTCGGCGCGCTGCATGACGACGCTGACCGTCTCGACGCGGGTTCCGGGGAACGCGTCGGGGCGGTTCATGCGGATGACTTCGATCCGCTGCGCCGCCATGAGATTCTGCGCATGCCGCGCATGGTCGGAGGCGAGCAGGCGCCGCGGCAGCACGAGGCCGATGCGCCCGCCGGGGCGGACGAGTTGAATGGCCCGCTCGACGAACAGTGACGAGAGGTCCCAGTTGCCGCGAGCCGTTTCGTAGCGCGAGGCGAGCAGGGCGCGGCGGTCCCGATCTGCGGCACACATCGTCTCCGCGTCGACGAACGGCGGGTTGCCGATCACGACGTCAAACGACCGCTCCAGCACATCGACGTCGAGCAGCGCATCGCCGAGTGTGAACCAGTTGACGAAGTCGCGCGGTTCCACTCCCCATCGCGCACACTCGCCCTGGAGCGCCTCCTCCCCGGCCCGGCGCGCCTGCTCATCGACGTCAATTCCGTGCAGCGACGCCGCCGCGCGGCGCAGCAGCGGCAAACGCCCCGGCGGCGAGGCGATCGAACGCACGCGCTCCGCCAGTCGACGCCACACCGCGAGGAGAAAGCGCCCGCTCCCGCACGCCGGGTCGATGAGGCGCAGCCGCCCAAGCGACGTCGCGCAAGATCGCTCATCGCGCCACTGAGCGAGCACAGGATCGAGAGCCGCATCGAGGATCGGCTCGATGAGTTCCGGAGGCGTGTAGAAGATTCCCAGCGTTCGACGGCGATCGCGCTTCGCTATCATCCCTTCCTTCATCGTCACTTCCGCCCACGCCCCGACACCGGACCCGCCATGCCCGTCTCGCATCGACTCGCTTCCTACGGCACTTCGATCTTCACGGAGATGACGCGCCTGGCCAACGAGCGCGGGGCGATCAACCTCTCGCAGGGCTTTCCCGACTTTGACGGGCCCGAGTTCGTCCGCCGCGCGGCCGTCGAAGCGATCGGCGCAGGGCACAACCAGTACGCGCGGATGTCCGGCGTCCCGCCGCTCAGCCGCGCCCTCGCGGCGCGCTGGGAGCGCCTCACCGGCCAGGCCATCGACCCGGATACACAGGTGAGCGTGACGAACGGCTGCACCGAGGCGATCGCGGCGACGTGCCTGGGCCTGCTCAACGAGGGCGACGAGGTCATCACCTTCGAGCCTTACTACGACTCCTACAAGCCCTGCATCGAGATGTGCGGGGCCCAGGCCGTCGTGCTCACCCTCGCCGCCCCGGACTTCGCGCTCGATTGTGAAGCGCTCGCGCGGGCGATCTCGCCGCGCACCCGCGCCATCCTCATCAACACCCCGCACAATCCGACGGGCAAAGTCTTCGGTCGCGAAGAACTCGAGTTCATCGCGGCCCTGTGCCGCGAGCGCGATCTCATCGCCGTCACGGACGAGGTGTACGAGCACCTCGTCTTCGAGGGCGAGCACGTGCGGCTGGCGACGCTGCCGGGCATGGCGGAGCGCACCATCACGCTCTCCTCCGTCGGCAAGACGTTCTCGCTTACGGGCTGGAAGATCGGCTGGGCGATCGCCTCGGCGGACCTGAGCCGCTGCGTGCGATCCGGCCGGCAGTTTCTCAGTTACTCAGTGGCGACGCCGCTGCAGCACGGCGCGGCCGCGGCGGTGGGCGCCGGCCCCGAGTACCTCGACCGGTTTCTGAGCAACTACCGGCAGCGGCGCGACTTGCTCTGTGATGCGCTTGAGGAAATCGGGTTTGTCGTGTTTCGACCAGCGGGCACGTACTTCGTCCTTGCCGATCACACGCCATTCGGGTTCCAGGACGACCGCGCCTTCTGCGCCCACCTTGTTGATGAAATCGGCGTTGCCGCGATCCCGCCGACGCCCTTCTACGACCATCCCGAGCACGGCCGGCCCCTCGTGCGCTTCGCCTTCTGCAAGCGGCTCGAAACGCTCAGCGCGGCGATCGAGCGGCTGCGCCGACTCCGCCCTCGCGCCTGACCGGGCCGCGAGCGAGCAAGGAAGAAGCCTCGGAGGAAATCCGCTCCGATGCACCGCCGGCTACCGCTTGCCGCTCCCCGCGTATTCCTCGATCGTGAGCGAGCCTGGCGGGGACGGCGTCAGCGGCGGGTGATAGACGTGGCACATCACACAGTCGGAGCGCACGCCCGCCGCGGGCGCATGGCACTGGCGGCACGACGCGATCGAAGGCAGCATGATGTCGGCGGTCACCCGGCTCGTCGACGCCTGCTCGTGACACTGGATGCACGTCAGCGCCTGGTGCGCACGGTGCGAGAAGATCGACCGGTTAAGCCAGCGCTGGGGGATGTTCGGCGGCGCGACATCGAAGGGCCTGCCGCGCGGTTCGGGCGGGGGCATGGTGATCGAGTCGGCCGTGTGGCACTTGCCGCAGGCGGCGACGAGGGTGAGGTATGCCGTCGCCCGCCGCTCCGCCAGCCACGCGTCCATGTCCAGCCTCGCGGCCGCCGGTTCGGTCGCCTTGGGGCCGGTCTTGCGCGGCTGGCCCGTCGCGGCCGACTCGACGCGCGCCCTTTCGATCCAGCCCGCCCCCGGCTGATAGGCGAGCGCCGCCGCGCCGCCGGCCGGGGCCGACGCCGCTGCGCGATTGAGTTCCTTCGCGAGTTCGCGCAGCAGGTGGCGATCGACGTGATTGATGAGCGCCGGCATGTTGCCGTGCGGCACGCGCTCGCCGCCGAGCGTCGGCAGGTCGATCGTGTGGCAGGGGGCGCAGTGCCGGTCAAAGTGGATCGGGTCCATGTACCGCCCGGCGGCATCCTGCTCGTGGCACGAGGCGCACGTGAGCGCGAGCAGGCCGTCTTCGAGCCGCTCGACCGCCAGCGCCGCCGCGCCGGCCGCGGCAAGGCGCTTTTGCATTTTCGACGAATCGTGGTTCATGTGCAGCGCGTGATTGAGGCCCACGGTCGCCAGATCGCGGCGCTCCTCGCGCCGCACCGCCCACTCGGGATGATCGGCGACGAAGCCCGTGATCGAGTTCACGATCGACGCCTCCACCGGCGGTTCCGTCCGCGGCGTCAGCACCGCGGCCGCGCCGGCCAGGCCGCAAACGGCCGCGGCCGCCGCACCAATGACCAGACGCACCCTCATGGCGAGTCCTCCGTGGCGACGTCCGAGCCGGACGAGTC
The DNA here is from genome assembly GCA_011525805.1 of Vicinamibacteraceae bacterium. Classification (GTDB taxonomy): domain Bacteria; phylum Planctomycetota; class Phycisphaerae; order Phycisphaerales; family UBA5793; genus UBA5793. The sequence goes on along the minus strand of WYBR01000109.1, from coordinate 118,685 downwards.
CCGCTCGACGCGCTGCGAGTAGCCCTTGAGGCTGAGATCCTCGTGGCACTGCACGCACGTGCGATCGGCAACGAGGCGAAGGTCGGACTCGCGTCCGCGATGCTCGATGTGGCACTCGGCGCAGCGCGCGGCCATGAGCACGGGCCTGGCGTGGCCGGGCACGAGGACCTCGCGCTCGGCGCTGTAGGCGGACTGGTCCGACGCATGCGCGGCCGCCGCGTGACAGCGCAGGCACGCGGAGTCCGACACCGGCACAAAGTAATTCACGCCCGCCTCCGCGGCCGGCTGGTGGCACTGCGCGCAATCATCGCCGAAACTCGCGTGAACGACGTTCAGCGGCCCGGAGGAGTACAGCCGGTGATCGCCGCGTCCCGCGAGAACAGCGAGCGCTCCCCCGCCGCCGAGGACGACCAGCCACATCAGCCATCGATTCGCGCGGTCCGGCCAGTGCCGTCGACGGAAATAGGTGATGTCGTATCGCTCTTCAATTGGTCGAGTGTCGGGCATGGCGGCTTGGGGCTTGGGGCTTGGGCTGGGGCCATAACCGCAGGCGGCAGCCCGCGGTTGCTCACAGGCGCGGAACCTGTGACGTCGCGGTCGCTCGACCGCCTGCGTTCAGCCCCGGATCTCACGTCTCCAGTCTCAAGCCTCTCCTTTCATGTCCAGAATCGCAACGCCGTCACGGCGTGCGCGAGCACGAGCAGCAACAGCAGCCAACTCAAGGGCACGTGAACGAGCAGCCACGCGAACAGCACTCGCATCAGCCGGCGCTGGCGCAGCAGGTCGCGCCGCAGGCAGTAGATCGCTTCGAGTTCGTCAACTCCGGCGTGCGCGTGTTCGGGCGTCATGGTTCGCAGGGCGTGGAAGAGGTTCTCGGCCCGGTGCGGATCGTCGATTTCACCCTCCGCCTGGCCGGAGAGGTAACCGCGCAAGTGGTCGAGATGAAAGCGGCGGATCGGCTCACCCCCCGCAGGCGGCCCGGCCGGAGATGGCGCCGCCGCGTCCCACGCCGGCGCGGGCTCATCGAGGCTGCCGGCGAAGCGCACGACGACCTGCTCGGCCAATCCGGAAAGGTCGCGCAGCCGCCGCTCCACCTGCTGGGCGATCGTCTCGCCCGGCACGCTGTGCAGCAGGAGGCGGGGAATGACCTGCTGGAGCAGCAGGCCGAAGAGTCCGCTGAGCGTCACCAGCGCCAGCAGCGCCCAGAGCAAAGCCGTCGCCGGGCCGCCGAGTCGAAACGCGGCGTGAAGCGCGACCAGCACGCACGCAAGCAGACCGAGCCAGATGTGCCCTCGCATCCACGTCGAAGCGCGACCGAGGCGCCGATGCGGCGCCTTGCGCTTGAGCGAGAGGGCGGTGCAGAAGAGCATGATGCCCAGGGCCGCAGCGCCGAGCGTCAACCCGACGAGCGTCGAGCCGGATGGACCGCTCAAGTGCCGCGGGGCGTCGGCCACGTACCACCACGACGCCCCGCCCGCCGCCAGCGCGCTTGCGAGTCCCCACGGGATGTGCGATCGATCGATGAGCATTCAGTTCACGCGACTGCTTGAGGCGAAGACGCAAGCGGCCTCGGGTGTGTCTGCACGTCGTACCTTCAATACCCCGATGCCCCGATCCATCGACGCCTCCTTGCCTTACTCCCTCTCGCCTTCCCTCGCCGCGGTCGCGAACAGCCCGCCCGCGCTGAGAAACTCCGCGGCGTTGACGCGGGCTGCGGCGTCGTGCGGGCAGGCGTAAACGCACGCGGGTCCGGCGGGGAGGTCTTCGCACTGGTCGCAGACCGCGGCGCGCTGCGTCACCGCCATCACCTCGCCGCTCTCGGCGACGCGCGCCAGCCGCTCGCTCACCTCCTGGCCGAACTCCTCGAGTTCGTGCATAACGATTGACTCGTAGGGGCACTGCTTGGCGCAGATGCCGCAGCCCACGCACCAGTCTTCGATGACGATGCTCAGGTCTTCGCTGCGCCGGATCGACCCGACCGGGCAGCCGATCATGCACACGGGGTCGAGGCACATGCGGCAACTCGAGGGCACGAGGTACTTGTCGTAGCGCGGGCCGGTGCGGAAGAGCCGGCTGATCCCGTCCTCGTGCGCCTCCACGCAGGCGTCGACGCATTGGTCGCAGCGCGTGCAGCGTTCGAGGTCGATGAGCATGAGGTTCTGGCCTTGAAGCAGGCCAAGGTCTTCAACGCGCCGGCTCGGGGCCGAGACGGTGAGCGAAACGCGAGCCTTGCGCTGCTGGCGCAGCCGCTCCTGCGCCACCGACTCCAGCCGCCCCTTGATGCGTGGAAACTCCTCGATGACCGCGGCGAAGTCCTCCCGCGCAATCTTCACGAGTTCGACCCGCGCCGGCTTGCGCTTGCGCCCGCCTTCGACGATGGGATGATCGACGGCGCGGCAGGTGGCATTGCGCTGCGCCCGGCGCAGGAGGCCCGTTTCGCCGAAGAAGTCGCCCCGCGTGAGGTAGGCGAGCGTTCGCTCCCCTCCGGGGAAGGCTTGGCTGACGCGCACCTGGCCTAGGCGGATGATGTACACGCCGTCGGCCTCGTCGCCCTCGCTGAAGATCGTCGTGCCGGCGTCGACCGCGACGAGTTGGGCGCGCCCCTGAAGGCGCTCGATCACTTCATCGGGAAGGTCGCGGAAGATCGGCACGTTGCGCAGGTGCCCCTGCAGCGCGCGGGCGCGGTAGTTCGCATCCATCCGCTCGCGGAAGGTCGGCGCCTTCTGCAACTGCTCGTACATGTTGCGGAGGATTTCGAGCATGACGCAGTCGGTCTCGGCGACGACGGTGGCGGATCGCGGGGCGAGATTGAGGCAGCTCATCTCGCCGAAGACCTCCCCCGGCCCGAGCGTGGTGCGCGGCTGGCCCCACGTCAGATCGACGTTGGCGTCGATGGGGATGATCGCGTCGTCGCCGTGCTGCGGCGGCCGGATGCGCCGGCCGCCGATCCACCGCGCCAGGGCGGCGCCCCATCCGCGGCGCGGCCCGGCCGCGCCGCCCGCGAGGCGACGGGCGATGAAGACCTGCACCGAGCCTTCGAGCAGGTAGAACGCCGTCGTGCCCCCTTCCCCTTCGCGGCAGATCACCTCGCCCGCCTCGAACTCGCGGCGCACGACCGTGCCGGGGAACTTCTCGATGACCCGGCGGTCGAGGTCGCGGAAGATGTCGATGCCGACGAGGTCGGCGGCCGTCATCCGGACGCCGGCGTCCACGGAGAGTTTCGCCGTCAGCATCCGCTTGGCCATCTTCACATGCTCCCGAAGGCGCATTCGGCGCTGCGATCGGTTTCCCGAATGGGGTCGAACGGGCGTTCTGGCCGATACCGGGGACTGATACAGTCCCATCGGCTTGCCCGAGCCGTCGCCTTGATCCGACGAGCGCCACCGCGAGGCCACCTCGTCGGCGAAGCGGCCCGTGCCCGGCCGCCGCGCGGCCCGTATGCTCTTGGCGTCCCCGTCCCGCCTCGGTCCATCTGGAGAGTCCGCTCATGTCGCACGGAATTGGTCTTGTCGCGTCGCCCGGCGTCGGCTTGGCGCTTCTCGCAGGAGGCGTGATCGCAGCCGCCGGTCTCCGGGTCGCCACTCCGCTGACCGCCTCCCCCACCATTGAGCGCGCCGAGTGGGGGCGCACCTTCGAGGCGCACGCCACCCTCACCGACCCCATGATCCTGCCGGGATTCCGCTACCTCGGCAACCCCTCGTGCACCGGCGGCGACTGCCACAGCGCCGAGAGCGCGACCGAGCAGTCAGGCCAGATGATCGGCGATGAATCAACGATCTGGGCGGCCAGCGATCCGCACCGCGAAGCGTTCAACACCCTCTTCGAGGCTGCGTCGAAGGAGATCGCGGCGAAGATGCAACTCGCCGACGCCTCCGCCTCAGACCGCTGCCTCTCCTGCCACGCGACCAGCGTCCCGGCCCCTCAGCGCGGCGAGCAGTTCGTGCTCAGCGCCAACGCGGTGGGCTGCGAAATCTGCCACGGCCCTTCGGGCGGGTCGCTCAGCAACGACGCCGCCAAGGGCTACAAAGATCCGCATGCCGAGGCCGGATGGACGACCAGGGAGCGAACGCGCCTCGGCTCGGAGGGTCTGAAGCGCGAGTGGGGTCTCATCGACACGACGGACCTCGCGCTCCGGGCCGCGACGTGCGTCTCCTGCCACCTGCAGATCGACAAGGATCTGCTCGACGCGGGGCACCCGCCGCTGCAATTCGAGTTGTACGCGTACAACTACTATGCCTACGACCCAGCGAGCGCCTACGCGACGCACTGGGACGACTCGAAGCGCGAGTGGATCAACGCGAAACTGTGGGCGATCGGCCAGGCCGCTTCGTGGCAGGCCGCCAAGGAGCAGGTTCAGGCGTGGAAGGGCAAGGGCTGGGACGCCGCAACCGCTGAATCGCTTGAGAAGATGTACGGCGCCGGGGCCGCCATCGCGAAGAAGCACTTCGGCTCGGACTCACCCGCAGGCCTCGCCCAAGGGAACTACTCCGCGGACGCCTGCAAGGCCGCGGCGAAGGAACTCGCCGCGCTGGCGGATCAGGCGAGCGGAAGCGTCGCGCGCAAGAACATCGCCTTCGGCGTCACCGCGCTGTGCCAGGCGTGGTTCGTGGGAACCGGCGCCACGGAGCCCGACGCCTTCTGGGAGGCGTGGGAAGTGGCTGCGCAAGGTGGCGAGGGCGCCGATTGGGTCAAGGCAATCAAGGCGATGATCCAGACGATCGGCCCGTAGTCTCGGCGCCGGGCGGATCAGAGAACCGGATCATGTCCGACCCCACGCGCATCGTCATCCTCGGCGGCGGATTCGCGGGCGCGTACGCCGCCCGCGAACTGCTCCGCCGATCCCGCGGGCGCGTCGAGGTCCACCTCGTCAACCGCGAGAACTACCTGGTCTTTCAGCCCATGCTGCCCGAGGTGATCTCCGGCAGCGTGGGCATCGCCGACACGACCACGCCGATCCGCCGCTTCATCCCCGGCGTGCGGCTGCACGTGCGCGACGTCGAGAGCGTCGATCTCGTGAACCGCCGCGTGATCTGCTCGCCGGGCTTCCGGCCGCGGCCGCTCATCCTGCCCTTCGATCATCTCGTGATCGCGCTGGGCAACGTGACGGACTTCCGCGGCCAGACCGGTCTGGCCGAGCACGCGATGCCCTTCAAGACGCACGGCGACGCCCTCGCGCTGCGAAACCACGTCATCCGCGTACTCGAGGAGGCGGAGTCGGAGCGCGATGGCGAGTTGCGGACGAGGCTGCTGACATTCGTGGTGGCCGGGGGCGGTTTCTCCGGTGTCGAAGTGATCGCCGAACTGCACGACTTCGTCCGCCGGGCAGCCCGCAGTTACCCCTCGATCCGCCGCGACGCGTGCCGGTTCGTCCTTCTGCATTCGCGCGAGCGCATCCTGCCGGAGGTCGATGAGTCGCTGGCGCTCTACGCGCAGAATCTGCTTCGCCGGCGGGGCGTCGAGATCATGCTCGGCGCGCGCCTCGCGGCGGCGACGGCCGACCACGCCCTGCTCGCCGACGGATCGCGCCTCGCGACGGCCACGCTGGTGGCCACGGTCCCCAGCCATCCCAACCCGCTGTGCGAGTCGCTCGACGTTCCGAAGGATCGCGGGCGCATCGTCGTCGATTCGTTCCTTCGGGTGCAAGGCGCGGCGAACCTCTGGGCGCTGGGCGATTGCGCGCTCGTGCCCCTGCCGGGCGCTGACGAGTCGGGCGAGTCGCGCTATGCGCCGCCGACCGCCCAGCACGCCATCCGCGAAGCGCGCCTCGCGGCCGCGAACATCCTCGCGTCGATCGAAAGCGGCACGCTCACGCCCTTCGAGTTCAAGGGCCTCGGCTCGCTCTGCGCGCTGGGGCATCGCAAGGGCGTCGCGCAGGTGATGGGGCTGAAACTCGCCGGCCTGCCCGCGTGGTTCCTCTGGCGCACCGTCTACTGGAGCAAACTGCCGGGCGTGCAGGCCAAGGTCCGCGTCGGCCTCTCCTGGCTTGTCGATCTCTTCTTCCCGCCGGACATCGTGCAGTTGCGCCTCGGCCGCAGCAGCGGCATCAACCACGAGCACTTCGAGCCGGGGCAGACCGTCTTCGAGCAGGGCGACCTCGGCGACCGCGTCTACGTCATCATTCGCGGAACGGCCGCGGTCGAGCGCTTCAATGAAGCCGCGGGCTGCGCCGACGTCATCGCGCAACTTGGCGCCGGGCAGTACTTCGGCGAGATGGCCCTGCTCCACCGCGCGCCGCGCAGCGCCACGGTCCGATGCCTCGACGCGATGGACGTGCTGAGCATCGAACGGGGCGACTTCTCATCCCTCATCGCCCACCTCGGCCAGTTGCGCGACCAGTTCCAGGACACCGCGCGCCGACGGCTGGATACACTCCGGCAGGAGCAGGACGGCCGTTGACGAACGGCCGTGGTAAAGCGGTGCCGCATGATCGAGAACCAGCCCATCGACGACGTGTTCGACGAACTTGAGGCGCAGCGCCGCCGCCGCCTGCTTGTGATCATCGCGCTGGCCGGAGGCGCGATAGGCCTGGGGCTGATCGGCGCCGCCGCGGCCGCGACGGCGCGGCGACCCGCCGGCGTGCTCTTCTTCGCGGCGCTGTGTACCCTGGGCGGCGTGATCGTCGGGCTCGGCCACGCGCCCGTCCTCGGCGCCACGCTCGCCCGCCGCCGATGGTCCTTGGCGCTCCCGCTCGTGTATGGCGCTCCGCTGACGCTGGGGCTGGGGCTGATGGCGGCGCAGGCGCCGCTGCCGGCCGTCATCGCCTTCTGCGCCGGCGTGCCGATCGTCTCATTGGCGGCGCTGCTCCTGCCCCGCGCCGCGTCCAGGCCCGAAGGCCGCTGCTATCAGTGCGGATACGACCTCTCCGCCACGGTCTCGCCGATCTGCCCCGAATGCGGCGCGCTCATCGCGGCCGCCTCAACCCCCGGCTCCGACGCCTTTCCAGCCCGTCCAGCCCCTCCGCCATGAGCATCGCCTTCCCGCTGCTTCTCGTCTGCGTCGTGCTGTTCATCGGCGCGCTCATGTTCATCGCCTTCGCCATCGGCCGGCGATCGAAGATCGGATCCGTCTCAGCGCCCTGCTGCGCGGCGTGTCGCTATCCCGTCGAAGGACTGACTTCACTGGCGTGCCCTGAGTGCGGGTCAGACCTGCGTCGCGTCGGCATCCTCACCCCCGCCATGCGCCGGCCGATCAGGGCCTGGACGGCAGTTGTCCTGTGGTCGCTGCTCCTTCCCATTCCCGCGTTCGCGCTCTCGGGGTTGATTGCTTCGCTGGCGGTGCCGACGCGGAACGTGCATGAGACCTCATGGGATCTCCTCCCCATCGCACCCGCCTCTTTCGAGCACGTGGAAGTGACGATCAACTCGACCGACATGGTCTGGCCGCTCAGCGCCAGGAGCCGGTCGAGTCCATCGGCGCTGGTCGAGCTGGCGGACTCGATGTCTCTGCGGGTCGCCGGATCGGCGCCGGGCGCAAACGGCGGCTCGCTTCACGTCGATCTGGAGGCCGCCGCGTGGTGGACACATAGTGACCAGCGCCGGCGGCCGCTGTCGCAGTTGGACGCCGAGTCTCTTGGCCGCCTGCTCGGATCGACGCCGCCGCCGGAAGAGAACGCGGGTCCCGACGACATCGCTTCGCCGCTGCGCGACCTGGTTTTGTGGGCTTCTGACAATCGCCCCTCGCCCGCGGCGCTCTCGTCGGCGCTTGCGCAAGATCCGATGACAAGACTCTTCACCGTGCAGCAGGCGGGAAGTTTCCGGATGGTCGGGCCGCATCCCGCAGCGATGGTGGCGCTGCTGGCATTCTGGCTGATCTTCTGGGCAGCCGGCTGCAGAGTTCTGTACCGGCGCTTCCGCGCGCCGCTCTGACGTTCAGCCCGTGCGTCTATGATCCGCACGATGCCCATCGCCCAACAGACCGCCATTCGCATCACAGAGGTCGGGCCGCGGGACGGTCTTCAAAACGAGCCCGACACTGTCTCAGCCGCCGACAAGGTCGCCTTCATCGATGCGCTCTCCGACAGCGGCGTGGCGGAGATTGAAGTAAGCAGTTTCGTCTCTGCCAAGTGGGTGCCGCAACTGGGCGACGCGGCCGAGGTCTTTGCCGGCATCACGCGCCGAAGCGGCGTGGTCTACAGCGCGCTGGTGCCCAACATGAAGGGCCTGGAGGGCGCCGTCGCCTGCCACGTCGAGAAGATCGCCCTCTTCACCGCCGCTTCGGAAACCTTCAACCGGCACAACATCAACGCGACCATCGCCGAGTCGATCGACCGATTCAGGCCCGTCGTTGCCGAGGCGAGCGCGCAGGCCATGATCGTTCGCGCCTACGTCTCCTGCGCGATCGCGTGTCCGTATGAGGGCCCGATCGCCCCGAAGGCGGTGGCCGAAGTGGTGCGGCGTCTTCTCGACCTCGGTGTGGATGAGATCGACCTCGGAGACACGATCGGCGTCGCCGCGCCCACTGAGATCGATCGCCTCTACGAGGCAGTTGGCGCCGTTGTCGATCCGGGCCGCACCACGCTTCATCTGCATGACACGCGCGGCACGGCCTTGGCCTGCCTTCTTCGCGCCCTCGAACTGGGCGTGCGATCGTTCGACGCTTCAACCGGCGGACTGGGCGGCTGCCCCTTCGCCCGGGGCGCCGCCGGCAATCTCGCCACTGAAGATGTCGTCTACTGCCTTGAGCGCATGGGGATCGAAACGGGGGTCAGTCTGCCGCGCCTCATCGAGGCCGGTTCGATCATCGAGCGGGCCCTCGGGCGGCGCCTGCCAGGCCGTGTGTACCGGGCCGAGACTTCCGGCCGATGCTCTGATCCATCGTGACCGACCAGCCACCCACCGCGAGAGGCGCCGACCAACCGCCGCTGGTGATCTTCGCCGGCGGGGGCTCGGGGGGACACCTCTTCCCCGCCCTGGCGGTGGCCGAGCGCGTGCGCGAGCGCGTCCCCGACGCCGAGGCGGTCTTTCTCTGCTCGCAGCGGCGCATTGACGAATCGATCCTCTCGCAGGCGGGCGAGGCGTTCGTTCCGCTCGCAGCCCAGCCGCTGGCCTGGCGCCCGTTTCCCGCGGCGCTGTGGCGCTTTGCCGTGGGCTGGCGCCGGGCCGTCGCCCGGACGCGGGCGGTGCTGGAAGAGCGGCGGGCGGCGTCGCGCCCGGCCATCGTCGCGCTCATGGGCGGCTTCGTCGCGGCCCCGGCGGCGCGCGCGGCTCGGGCGGCGGGCCTTCCCGTCGTCCTCGTTAATCTCGACGTCGTGCCCGGCAAGGCCAACCGCCTCGCCGCCCGCTTCGTTTCGCGCCTCGTCTCGGCCGTGGAGTGCCCGGACTTCCCATCCTTCAGCCGCGAAGTCGTCGGAATGCCCATCCGCCGCCGCGCGATTGCGGCGGCGGCGCCGGAGGAGTGCCGCCGCCGCCTCGGCCTCGCGCCCGACCGTCTCACGTTGCTTGTCACCGGCGCCAGCCAGGGGGCCGGAACGCTCAACCGCCTCGTCACCGACCTGATCCGGGAGCATCCGGCGGCGTTCAGCGGTTGGCAGATCCTGCATCTCACCGGCGAGGCGGACTTCGAGGAAGTCCGGGAGGGCTATGCGGGCCGCGCGGTGCCGGCCGTCGTGCTGCCGTTTTTGAGCGAGATGGCGCTGGCGTGGGGAGCGGCTGATCTCGCGCTCTCCCGATGCGGCGCGTCGAGCGTCGCCGAGGCGGTGGCCAACCGCGTGCCGACGCTCTTTTCGCCCTATCCCTGGCATCGTGACCAGCATCAGCGCCTCAACGCCCAGCCGTGGGTTGATGCCGGGCTCGCGTGGCTGGAGGCCGATCGCATCGATCCGCAAGAGAACCTCGACCTCATGGGGCGCAGGCTGCTGGGCGTGATGGCGGATGCGCCGGCCCGCGCCCGGGTGCGGACGGGCCTGGCGGAGCGCCCGGCCGCGGAAGCCGCCGGCGCCATCGCAGACCTGCTGCTGAGCAGCGCGGGGCGACCGCGAATTGGCCGCCCGCCGGGCGGCACCGACCGCTCGGCGGAGGGCCGGCGAGGTTGAATCGAGTGGAACCGAACTGGACGATCCTGCGAAGATTTCTCTTGACAAGGGGTGTGAGATCGTTTACCCTTGTCTCGACAACTCGATCTGGCGGCGGCTGAGCATTCCTCGATTCATTCGCTGATACTCACTGCCATCATTCACCGGGTTCCCCGGTTGACCCTCCAGCCCCGCCGACAACCTGAATCGAGCACGGCGCTGCACCCCTCGTCACTCGCAGGGTGCATCGGTTTCGGCCAGGCGCACCGGACCAATCGGGGCTTCAGCCGAGTCCGCCGTTTGCTCCGCAAATCGGCAGATTCGCACGTCATGGGGACGGGCGAAGGACAATACGGCGGTTGATGCGACTCTCAGACTTTTCCGGCGGCGGCCAGTCCGCCTGAGGGTTCGCGCCACACGGGCTCGACGCGCCGCCCGCCGCGGCCCACTTCCAAGGAGGTCACACATGACCAGGAATCGACGACTCGGCTTTACGCTCATCGAACTGCTGGTGGTCATCGCAATCATCGCGCTGCTCATCGGTTTGCTGCTGCCCGCGCTCTCCCGCGCCCGCCGCACCGCCCGCCTCATGCAGTGCGCTTCCCAGCAGCGCGACATCCACAAGGGAATGGTCTTTTACGGCGACGCGAATCGGGATGAGTTCCCCGTCCCCGAGAAGGCCAACCTCGCCCATTCCCAGTCCACCGGGACGACGCTCGGGCACGGCTACAACTCGGTCGGCAACATCATGTCGATGCTCATCTTCCAGAAGCTCTTCGATCCCAAGTTCGCGGTCGATCCCGGCGAGATCAACCCGAACATCCGCACGATCCCCGTCTATGCCTACGAGACCGATTCCACCAAGCCGGACTACGTCTACACGCAGGGCGTGTTCGACAACCGCTTCGGCGGCAACTTCTCAGACGCCTATTCAAGTGTCGGCTACGGCTGCAACGTCTCCTACGCGATGATGCGCATGACCGGCAAGCGCCTCCGCCAGCAGTGGATCAGTTCCAGCCACGACGGCAACTACGCGGTGATGAGCGACCGCGGCGTGCGCGACGGCAAGCATGGCGATCCCACGCTGGCCCACATCCTCCACGGAACGAACAAGGCCTGGACGGGCAACATCGCCTACAACGACAACAGCGTCAACCGCTTCACCGAGCGCTACGAGGTCGACGGCCTCGTCATCGACGGCCAGGCGGACATGGCGTTCGTGCCCGACGGCATCTACTTCTTCAATCCCGTGAACAACCTCCAGACGCCTGACAACATCTTCAAACTCGACCAGACCGACACTGACCTCGACATCGAGATTGGTTTCTGGGTGGAGCAGCAGGTCGTCAGCCGCTTCCGCGCCCGCAACATCTTTGACCCGCTGGTCGAGCGCTGATCCGCTCGCCACAACCCTTCCGCCGCCGAGCACGTTTCGTCGGCCGAAGCGGTCTGAATCGACGCCGGGCCGGCTCTTAGCCGGCCCGGTTCCTTTTTCGGCCGCACTTTGCGGCTTCAACCGGCGAAATCGGCTTGACGCGGGCAACCGCGCCGCTATATTTGACGTATGGAATGACGCCGGCGCGCGATTCGCCCGCCGGCGCCGTCGAGACGCTCAGGACCATCCGCATTCATCGTTCATTATTCCCAGGGTCCGCTGAACGCCCTTCCCCTGACTGATCCGACGACAATCCGACGCAATTCACTCCGCCGCGAGCCGTGGCCCCGAGGTCAGCAGCCCGGATGCTGGTCCATTTCGCGGGTGTAGGCAGCGAGCGAGAGTTCCGCAGGCAATCACCCTGTTCCGCCGGAAGGTCCGGCGGGGGCGTGCATTGAAGCATTGGCTTTGGATCTCATCCATACCATCATTCAAAGGAGCAAGCCATGCATCGTCTTTCCCGGTCCCGAGGGTTCACCCTCATCGAGCTGCTGGTGGTCATCGCCATCATCGCTCTGCTCATCGGCATCCTGCTGCCCGCGCTGGCGCGCGCCCGCAACAATGCCAAGTTCCTGACCTGCTCGACTCGCGTCAACCAGATTCACAAGGGCATGGTGCTCTTCGCCAACGACTTCGGCGGCACCTATCCCAAGCCCGTCCGCATCAGCCCCCTCACGGCGGGCGCGAACGTGTACGGCCAGAACGGCAACTCCTCCGCCAACTTCTACTCGTACATGATCTTCAACACCTACTACTCGCCGGAAGTCGTGACCTGCCCCGGCGACGCGAGTTCCAACCTCGAGGTCAAGACCAAGTACCGCTACGGCACGCAGGATGATCCGGGCTGGCAGGACGTCTGGATGTGGGATCCTGACTTCTCCTGCAATGTGCAGGACACGAACGCGAAGACGAATGCGTCCTACGCGACTCTCGCTCCCGCCGGCAGTCGCTACAACGCGGAGTGGGCCGACAGCCTCAACGCCAACTATGCCGTCATCTCCGACCGCGGCGTGCGCGACGGCATCCCCGACAAGAAGAGCCCCACCTACCTCTTCCACGGAGCCCGGACGACCTGGAGCGGCAACGTCGGATTCAACGACGGGCACGTCCTCGGCTTCCAGGAGCAGACCGGACTCGGCCTGCAGTCCGAGGACCAGACGGAACTCGCCTTCTGCCCGCCCGGCGTGACCTACCGCAACACCTCCGTCCAGAAGGACCTGCTCGACAACCTCTTCAAGCAGCAGGACCCGATCAGCGGCGGCACGGGCGGCAAGGACATCTGGCTGTGCATGTGGGGCAACTCGCCCGACAACACCACTTCCCCGACCCAGTATTGGGATCCGATCAACTGATCGGAGAATCCGGGACCCGCGGCCGGCGTTTCACTCGCCGATCGCCTGAGCACTCAAACGGACCCGGCGGCTCCAGCCGCCGGGTCCGCCGCTTTTTGCCTTCCGCTTGCCCTCGCGCGACTCCACAGCTCGGCGTCCCGCGCGAACCTATCATTGCTGCTCACCTCGTCCTCCCTCACTTCCTTCAGCGACCGGCATGGCCAGCGACCCGAACCGAGCACCCTTCGAAGGCCCCCTGCTGCCCCTTGAGGAGGAGATTGATCGCCTTGCAGGCAAGGCCTCCCCCACCGAGGAGGAAGCGCGCCTCCTCGACCGGGTCAGGCGCGAGCATGAAGCCAAACTCGGACAGGTTTACGCCGGTCTCGATCCGTGGGACATCGTCAGCCGCGTCGCCCGCCACCCGCGGCGGCCGCAGTCGACAGACTACCTGCGGCGGATCTGCTCGGACTTTTGCCAGTTGCACGGCGACCGCCACTTCGGCGACGATCCGGCCATCCTGACGGGCTTCGCCCGCATCGGGAAATTCAAGGTCATGGTCGTCGCACATCGCAAGGGCCGCGACACCAGCGAGCGCATGCTCTGCAACTTCGGCTGCGCGCATCCCGAGGGCTATCGCAAGGCCCTGAAGAACATGCGACTGGCGGAGAAGTTCAGCCTGCCCGTGGTCACGCTCGTCGATACCCCCGGCGCCTATCCCGGCCTGGGGGCTGAGGAGCGCGGCCAGGCCGAGGCGATCGCGGTGAACCTGCGAGAGATGAGCCGCCTGCGGACTCCCATCGTGAGCGTGATCATCGGAGAAGGCGGATCGGGCGGCGCGCTGGGCATCGCCGTGGCCGACCGCGTGGGGATGATGCGGTTCTCGTGGTATTCCGTCATCAGTCCGGAAGGGTGCGCGGCCATCCTCTGGAAGCAGGCCAGGCCGGACACCAACGCCGCGGCCGCACAGGCGCTGCACCTGACGGCGGAGCAGAACCTCAAACTCGGCACCATCGATGAGATCGTCGAGGAGCCCGTGGGCGGAGCGCATCGCAACCACGAGCAAGCGGCGGAGATGCTTCAACGGTGGATCATCGACAAGATCACCGAATTGAAGCGATTCAAGATAGAGAACCTCGTTCGACGCCGCTACGAGCGGCTTCGCCAGATCGGGGTGGTGGCTGAGGCCGTTTCCCCCGCTTGAACCGCGTCGAGCCGGCAATCCTGCGGCGAATTGACCGCTTGTGCAGGCGGGACTATCCTTCTCGGCTCCGCACCTGACGCGGCTGCTTACCTCGAAATCACCCACCGCTTTCCGGCTTATCCACATTAACCCAGGGAGCCTGGCCGTGGCGAAGAAGAAGACCAGCCGGACTTCCCGGAAGGCCGGATCGAGCCGACAGAAGCGAGCCGCCCGGAAACCCGCCTCGCGCCGTCGCGCCACCCCCAAAAAGAACAAGAAAAAGGCCTCCAGGAGGCCTGCTTCCAAGCGACGAGCCACGCGGCCGGCCCGGAAGTCCTCCGCCCGGAAGTCCTCCGCCCGGAAGTCCGCCGCCCGGAAGTCCGCCAGCCGGAAGTCCGCCAGCCGGAAGTCCAGTCGCCGCAAGGCAGGCAGCCGGAAGCAGACCCGCGCGCGAAAGCCGAAGCGCCCTGCGGCGCGAAAGGCCGCGAAGAAGAAGACGAGCGCCAGGCGTTCGCCCAAGGCGCCGACCGCGTCCCGCCCCGCTCGCCCGGCAGCGCCACCGACTTCCCCCGCGCCGGTGAAGGAAGGTCGGCCCATCGCCGCCACCGGCGGTCGCACCTCCCCATCGCCCAATTCAACCGGCACCTCCCGCGTGCGGCACAAGCCGCCCGGACCGCCGGCGCGCAAGGCCGGGATGCTCGATCCGACGCCGGCGCATCCGAATGACGCCGCCTACGCGCGGAGCACGCCGGCGCGCCTGACGAGGAAGCAACTGGATCACTTCCGCGACCTGCTGCTCAAGCGCCGCGCCGAAATTCTCGGGGACGTTCAGGCGATGGAGTCGGGCGCGCTCCGGGGGAGCGGATCGGGGGACGCCAACCACGCCCCGATGCACATGGCGGACGCGGGCACGGACACCTTCGATCAGGAATTCGCCCTCCAGTTGGCCGCCACCGAGCGCGAGTTGATCATGGAGATCGACCGCTCGCTCGAGAAGATCAGGGACGGCACCTACGGCATCTGCGAAGTGACCGACAAGCCGATCAGCCTGCCGCGCCTCGAGGCCAAGCCCTGGGCCAAGGTGTGCATCGAGGTGGCGAGGGAGCGGGATCGCTTCCACCGTTTCCGGCATTGATCTCATCCGGCGCGGCTTCCTCGAAGCGGTCGGCCGCTTCAGAGCCGGCGGAGCGGCGCGATCGCACTTCCTACCATTGACCTCCATGATGCAGGAGCGCACGCTGAAGTTTCCCGGGCCCGATCTCCGTCCGCCGGCCGGACGTTCCCTCGCGTCATGGCTGCTGCTGCTCGCCGTGCTGACTCTGGGCCTGGCCGCGGACCTCGCGTCGAAGAGCGCCGCATTCGCGTTCATCGGCGACGAGCCGGTCGCGCTGGATCGCGACGTCATTCTCGCCGATCCGAACTGGCATCCACCGGCGAACGCGCACTTCGAGGCGATTCCCGACATTCTCGATCTGCACCTTGTGCTCAATCGCGGGGCGGTCTTCGGCATTGGGCCGGGCCAGCGAGTGTTCTTCGTTGCGTTCACGCTCATCGCCGTCGCGGTCGGGTTCTACGTGTTCGCCTGCCGCACGCGCCGGGGCGACGCCGTCACCCACCTGGCGATCGGCTGCATCCTGGCGGGGGCGATCGGCAATCTCTTCGACCGGATCATGTTCGGAGCGGTGCGCGACTTTCTGAAGATCCTCCCCGACACGCACCTTCCGCTGAACTGGACCTGGCCCGGAGGCAATTCGGAGGTCTTCCCGTGGGTCTTCAACATTGCCGACGTCCTGCTCCTGAGCGGCATCGGCCTGCTCATGCTGCGGATGAACCGCCGCGCAGAGCCGGGGCGGGAAGAGGCGCCGGTCTGCGCCTCAAACTCCGCGCCCGCCAGACCGATTGACCCGGCGTAAAGCGCGACTAGGCTTTGGAGTCATGCATCCGAACCGCACCGCCACGACGACCCGGACGACGACCGCGATGACGCGGCCGTGATCGGTTGGTGCGCTCAGCGATGGAAGGAGAGACGCACGGCCGATACTGAGCCGTGCGTTGTGCGTTTTGGGGTACATCGCCGTCCAAAGCCCAGGCATGGCCTTGCCTGGGTTTTGGGCGGCGAGGAGAAGTCAAGGGAATCAGTCATGCCTCGGATCACACTGCCTGACGGAAGCATTCGCGAGTATCCCGAGCCGGTGAGCGGCGCGCAGATCGCCGCGTCGATCGGCCCGGGACTCGCCAAGGCGGCGCTGGGCGTCAAGGTTGACGGCGAACTGCACGATCTCGGCCACGTCGTCGACCGCGACGCCAAGGTCTCGATCGTCACGGACAAGACCCGCGACGGCCAGCCCGATCCCGACGCGCTGTACCTGCTGCGCCACTCCGCCGCCCACGTCATGGCCGAGGCGATCCAGCGCCTCAAGCCCGGCACGCAACTCGTCTACGGCCCGCCGGTCGAGAACGGGTTCTACTACGACATGCGCTTCCCCGACGGCGCATCACTGAGCAGCGACGAGTTCGGCAGGGTCGAGGCGATCATGGCGGAGATCATCAAAGCCAACCGCCCCTTCTGCCGCTACGAGATGCCCGTGAACGCGGGAATGAGCAAACTCCAGCGCGAGGGGTCGAAGTACAAGATCGACAACGCCCAAAAGGCGATCGAGGCCGGCTCGGACCGCCTTTCGTTCTACGCGACCGGCAAGCCGGGCGAGGATTGGGAAGATCTCTGCCGCGGCCCGCACGTCCCGAGCACCGGGCGCATCGGCGCGTTCAAGGTCATGTCCCTCGCCTCCTCCTACTGGCACGGCGACGAGAACAGCGACCGGCTGACGCGCGTCTACGGCACCGCCTTCGCCAACCAGAAAGACCTCGACCACCACCTCAAGATGCTCGACGAGGCGCGGAAGCGCGATCACCGCGTGATCGGGAAACAACTGCGCCTCATCAGCCTCAACGAGGATGTCGGCACGGGGCTGGTCCTCTGGCTGCCCAACGGCGCGATCATCCGCCGCGAACTCGAGGAGTTTCTCCGCAAGGCGCGGAGCGAGCGCGGGTTCGTGTGGGTCAACACGCCGCACATCGGCAAGTTGAACCTGTACCGCACGAGCGGGCACTTCCCCTACTACGCCGACTCGCAGTTTCCGCCGCTCGTCGATGCGGAAGGCCTGAGCCGTTCGCTTCTCGCGCACGGGGGCGGTTGCGGCTGCGCCGACATCGCCAACGCGATGGCCGCGCCGGAGGTGGACGGGTTCCTCCTCAAGCCGATGAACTGCCCGCACCACATCAAGATCTACGAGGCGGACCAGCACAGTTACCGCGACCTGCCCATCCGCCTCGCCGAGTTCGGGACCGTCTACCGCTACGAACAGTCGGGCGAGTGCCACGGCATGACCCGCGTGCGCGGCTTTACTCAGGATGACTCGCACATCTTCTGCACACCCGATCAACTCAGCCGCGAAATCGACATCGACATCGAACTGGCGCGGATGGTGCTCGCGGAGATCGGCCTGAACGACTACCGCGTGCGCGTCGGCCTGCGCGATCCGGCGAGCAGCAAGTACGTCGGCTCAGCGGAGAACTGGGCGCTGGCGGAGAAGGTGTGCATCGAGGCGGCTAAAGGCATGGGCGTGCCCTATTCGATCGAGCCGGGCGAGGCGGCTTTCTACGGCCCGAAGATCGACTTCGTCGCCCGCGACTGCATCGGACGCGAATGGCAACTCGGCACGGTGCAGGTGGACTACAACCTGCCGGAGCGCTTCGGCCTCAACTACATCGGCGCCGACAACGAGAAGCACCGGCCGATCATGATCCACTGCGCGCCCTTCGGCTCGCTGGAGCGGTTCATCGGCATCCTCATCGAGCACTTCGCCGGCGACTTCCCGATGTGGCTCAGCCCGGAGCAGGTCCGCATTCTCACGATCTCGGAGAAGTTCGCGGAGTACGCCAGCAAGGTCCGCCGGGCGATTGAGCAGGCCGGGTCGTTCCGAGTGGGCTTTGACGACTCGCCGGAGCGTCTTCAGGCGAAGATCCGCAACGCGACGGAGGAGAAGACCCCCTGCATGCTCATCGTCGGCGGCAAGGACGCTGAGGCGGGGACGGTCAGCGTCCGCCACCGCACCGCGGGCGATCTTGGAAGCGTCCCCCTCGCGCGGTTCATCGAACTGCTCCGCGAGGAGGTATCGAGCCACGGGCGATCAACCATCCTCGACTCGATGCGTCGCTGATCGCCCCGGGCGGCGTGCGCCTTCGCGGGCGCGCGTGCAAATCTGCATTCGCGCTGCGGGCTTCGACGATATCCTTTGCCGGGGGAGAGACGGCGGACGGGCGCATGAGCATTGCACTGCGTGAACTGGCTGAGGAGGCGGGCCTGCGCGTCGTTCGCGGCGCGGCGGATCGCCGCTTTGAGGATCTCACCGAGGACAGCCGGCTCGCCACGCCCGGCTGTCTGTTCATCGCGCGAGGCGGCGCGAAGAGCGACGGGCGGCAATTCATCGCCGAGGCGCTCGAGCGCGGAGCGACAGGCATCCTCGCGGAGGATGATTCGCTCGACCCGGGCCGCGCCACCCTGATCTGCCCCGCCGGCGCCTCGCTCGGGTTCGGCCAGGTCATGGCGACGACGGCGGAGGTTTTCTTCGGCCGGCCCTCGAACGCCCTCACGCTCATCGGCGTCACCGGAACCAACGGCAAGACGACGACAACGCACATCCTCCAGCAACTGCTCGCGCGCAGCGGATGGAAGTGCGGCCTGATCGGCACCGTCATTACCAACGACGGCAAGTCGCGCCGCCCCTCGAACCTGACGACTCCCTCCGCCATCGAACTCAGCCGGACCTTCGCCCACATGGTCGCGCACGGGTGCTCCGCGGCCGTCATGGAAGTCTCGAGCCACGCCCTGCACCAGGGGCGCACGGCCGCGATCGAGTTCGACGTGGGCGTCTTCACCAACCTCACGGGCGATCACCTCGACTACCACGGCTCGATGGAGGCTTACGCGGCGGCGAAGGCGATGCTCTTTGCCTCCCTGCCGCCCGGCGGGCTGGCGATCCTCAACGCCGACGATCCGGCGGCGGAGACGATGGCCGCCGGCTGCCGGGCGCCGATCCGGAGGACGAGGCTGACCGACCAGGCCGCGGCGCCGTCGGCTGAGGATGAAGCGATCGCGTCGATCAGAACATTGGGCCCCGGGCAGACCTCGGCCGAGTTCGCCGGCCCGTGGGGTTCGTTCGAGGTTGACCTGCCGCTCCTCGGCCGGCACAACGTCAGCAACGCGCTCCAGGCGGCGTGCGCCGCGGCGTGGTGCGGTGTGCCGCGCGAGAGCCTGGAGCAGGGTCTGTCGCACTGCACGGCTCCGCCGGGGCGCCTCGAACCGGTGCGCCACCCGCTCGCTCCCTTCGCCGTCTTCGTCGACTACGCCCACACCGACGATGCGCTCGCCAACGTGCTCCGCGCCGCCAGCCCGACCGTGGCCGAGGGCGGTCGCCTCACCGTGGTCTTCGGCTGCGGAGGGGACCGCGACCGCACCAAGCGGCCGCGCATGGCCGCCGTCGCCTGCCGACTCGCCGAGCGCGTCTTCATCACGAGCGACAATCCGCGGACCGAAGACCCCGGCGCCATCGTCGAGGAGATTCTCGCGGGCGTGCCCTCCGACACCGCCGCCGAGGTTACCGCCGAGGTCGATCGCAAGGCGGCGATCGTTCGGTGCATCGCCGAGGCGAGAGGCAACGACGTAGTCGTGATCGCGGGCAAGGGGCATGAGGATTACCAGATCATCGGAACGAAGAGGTACCCCTTCGACGACCGACTCATCGCCGCGGCGACGCTTCAGGCCCGCTTCGGCCCCATCCCCGAGCCGCAGGCGGCCGGCGCATGACCGATCCTGAGACATTCTGGGAACCGGAGACGCTGCGCACCGCGGCCGGGGGCGGTCGCTGGCTGCGGCGGCCTCTGAACGCTTCCGCCCGGATCGATCCCGACGGACTGGGCACCGACTCGCGCACGCTCAGCGCGGGGCAGGTCTTTCTCGCACTGCGGGGCGAGCGGTTCGACGGCCACGACCATCTCGACGACGCCGTCGATCGCGGCGCGGCCATGCTCATCGTCCACCGGCCGCCCGGGGACATGGGGCGCTGGCCGCCCAACCTGCACGTCCTGCTCGTCGAGGACACACTCAAGGCCCTCGCCCGGCTCGCGGCCGCGTATCGACGTCGCCTCGGCCTGACGCGGTTCATCGCCGTCACCGGTTCGAGCGGCAAGACGACGACCAAGCAGATGCTCCTGGCGGTGCTCGGCCGGCGCTTCCGCGTCTCGGGCAGTCCGAAGAGTTTCAACAACCACATCGGCGTGCCACTGACCATTCTGGCCGCCCAGCCGCGCGACCAGTACGTCATCTGTGAGGTGGGAACGAACCACCCCGGCGAGATCGCTGATCTCGCTTCCATCGTTGAGCCGGACATCGCGATCATCACGAGCATCGGTCGAGTCCACCTCGAAGGCCTCGGCTCGGTCGAGGGCGTGGCGAGCGAGAAGGCGGCCATCCTCGGCGCCATCGCGCATGGCGGCTGGGCGGCCGTCTGCATCGACGAACCGGCGATCCTCCCGCACATCGAGCCGATGGAGCGCGGCATCACCTTCGGCTTCTCGACGGATGCCGACCTGCGAATCTGCCAGTGCTCGGTCACCAGCGCGGGAACGACCTTCACCCTTAACGACCGCACACCCTGGCGCCTGCCGCTCTATGGCATGCACCACGCCTCGAACGCAACGGCGGCGATCGCCGTCGGCCGCCGCTGCGGCCTGACCGATGCCGAGATACAGGCCGGCCTGCTGACGATCGAGGCGCCTGAGATGCGCTTCGTACTGCACCGCCTCGGGAGGCTCGAACTCTTCGACGACTGCTACAACGCCAATCCGGAGTCGATGAAGGCGTCGATCCGCACCTTCCGACGCCTTGTCGCGGAGGGCGCCGGGCGCGGCGTCGTGATCCTCGGCGACATGCTCGAACTGGGCGACCTGGGCCCCGCCGCCCATGCCGAAGTCGCCGAGGAACTGCTCGACGAGTCGGAGGGCCTCGCCCCGCCCCGGCTGGCGATTCTCATCGGTCCGCTCATGCGGATGGCGGCCGAGGCGCTGGAGCGCGAGGCGCGCGTCGAAGTGCATCACGCCGACGACCTCAACGACGCGACCATCGGCGAACTTGTCGATCTGCTCGGCGAGACGGACCGCGTGCTGGTCAAGGGCTCGCGTGGGATGCGGCTGGAACGGATCGTCGCCGCGGTTCGGGAGCGGTTCGATGCATCGCGGCGATCGTCGGCCCCCGCCGCGGCGAACAGCGGCTGAGAATCCCAACGCCTTGGCCCCGGACGGGTCGATAATCCCGGAGCGCCTCGGCTCGCGCGCTCAAGGGCGAGCGCGCCGCGCCTCCCCGCAGCACTCGAATCGTCCCGATGATCGTCGCCCTGCTCAACCTCATTCGCAGCTGGCTGGAGAGCAACCAACTCTACGGCTACGTGCGGATCTTCGACCGGGTGGACTTCCGCGCCATCGCGGCGGTGATCTTCTCGTTCCTGTTCGTGGTGATGCTCGGCCGGCCGGTGATCCGCTGGCTGCTGCGCCAGAAGGTCGGCGATGCGCCGGAGTTTTACCACGCCGACCTCAACCGCCTCATGGCGCAGAAGGCGAACACCCCGACGATGGGCGGAGTGCTCATCTGCGGATCGATCCTCGCGGCCTCGCTGCTCCTGGCCGATCTCCGCGTTTTCTACGTCAACCTGGGGCTGATTCTCCTGCTGGGCATGGCGGTCCTGGGCGGCATCGACGACTGGCTCAAACTCACGAATGCCCGCCGCGGCCAGGGTGCGCGCGAGGGGCTGCACGCGTGGGAGAAGCTCATCTTCCAACTCGGGTTTGCGTTTCTCGCGGGGTTTTTCGTGTATCGCTACGGCCTGCAGAACCCGGAGATGACGCACAGTTTCCCGGCCCTTCCTCTGGTCCGCGCCTTCAAGCCCGGCACCGATGAGCCGGAACTTCTCTGGCAACTGCCCGCGTGGAGCTTCACCCTCCTCGCCGTGCTCATGATCGCCGGCTCCTCCAACGCGGTGAACATGTCCGACGGGATGGACGGCCTCGCGGGCGGCATCGCGATCATCTGCTCGTTCTCTCTCATGATTCTGTGCGGCGTGGCGGGGTCGGAGGAAATCGCCAAGCAACTGCTTATGCCCTACATCCCCTACAGCAACGAACTGGCGGTGATGGCCGGAGCGATGGCCGGCGCCTGTCTCGGATTTCTCTGGTACAACTGCTCGCCGGCGCAGGTCTTTATGGGCGACACCGGCTCGCTCGCCCTCGGCGCCCTCATGGCCTACATCGCCGTCGTCATCCGCCAGGAGTTCCTGCTGCTGCTCATCGGAGGCGTCTACTACGTCGAGATCCTCAGCGTCGTCCTCCAGGTGGGCTACTTCAAGTGGAGCCGGGGCCGGCGCATCTTCCGCTGCGCGCCGATTCACCATCACTTCCACCTCGGCGGCTGGACCGAGCAGCAGGTCGTGGTGCGCTTCTGGCTCATCACGGCCATTCTCGCGGCGCTTGCTCTCGCCACGATCCGCCTGCGCTGAGCAGGCCGAGCCTCCCCTATCCTTGCCTCGTGCCCGAGATCACCGAACTTGCCGAGCAGCACCCCGAGTTGCGACTGCGGCCGGCGGACACGCGCGCCATCCACGTCCACAACCGCGCCGCGTGGACGGAGGAACTCGGCGCCTATGAATGGTGGGAACTCAGCGCGCTTGACGCAAACGGCTCGGGGCTGGTGTGCTCGATCCACTTCGGCGACGCCTTCAGCCCCGCGTACCGCCGGAGCGTGCGGCAGATTCGCGCCGGGCGGTTCATCGACGCGGCCCTGGGGCGCAAGACCGCGGCCGTCTCGCTTCGCGTCGCGGTGCTCGCACTCGGCCGGCTCGCGGCGCGCAGCGACCTCGCCCTCGATCCCCGGTCATTCGTCGAGCCCGACGCCGACGCCCCCTGGTCGATCGCCTTCGAAGGAGGCCGCCTCGCGGGGCACGGCGAGGGCTGGCGACTGGCGCTCGACGCTCCCTGCACCACCACCGGCTGGCGCCACGTCCTTCAGCCCCGACTGGCCGCGGGCCGTCGGCTGAGCGTTCAACTCACGCTCGCGCCCCGCTTCCACACCCCTTGCTACCTTCGCCAGTTCCTGCCCGACTCGCCCGCCGGCGCGCTGCACGACTGGCTGCCCGCGTGCCCGTGCGGATCGGCGAGCGGGACGATCGTGTGGAGCGACGCGGCCGGCCAGCGCCGCACCCTCATCCTCGACGACGCCGACGGTGGGATGGACCACTTTCGAGGCAGCGGACCCATCGGCGAAGGATTGCGGCGGTTCTTCACCGCTCGCGTCTGCTGGCCGGGCGGCGCCGCGATCGGAGAACTCATCATCATCCGCAAGTACATCCAACTGGCCCCCTCGCTGATGATCTTCGCTCAGGGCGAGCCGCCCCGCATCATCCGTGGCGACCGCACGCCGCGCGCCGAGTTCCAGCGGTCGGCCTGGCTGCTCGGCTATCCGATGACGCTGACGTGGGCGAGTGAGCGCGATGGCGTCGCCGTCACGCACGCCATCAGCCGCCTCGCCGACGCCTCGCCGTGCCGGATCGCCGCCGTCAGCCGCGCTTCGGTGCGGGTGGAGAGCGCCTCGCGCGAAGTCCGCCTCGATGATCAGCCGGGGCTGGTGCAGATGTTCCAGCCGCCGCGCATTGACGCCTTTCCGTGGCAGAGGTGGTGCCGCCCCGTTCCGGCGCCGCCCGGCTCAACGCGTCGCGAGTGATGCCGGCGCGGCGATCGAGAGAGCCCGCTCAAGCCCCGGCGCCTCCGGCTCTCGGCTCGGCTCAACCGGCCGCGCCACGCGACGGTCCATCCCCACCAGCAGGCCGAGGCAGACGGCCGTCAGGATCCATCCCGTTCCCCCGCTGCTCAAAAGCGGCAGGGCGATGCCCTTGGTCGGCGCGAGGCCGGTAACGACCATCAGGTTCATCACCGCCTGCATCCCGATCGTCGCCACCACGCCCAGGGCCGCGAATCGCGCCAGCGGCTCGGTCTGCCGCCGGATGACGCTCGCTCCGGCCAACAGGAGCATGACGTAGAGGAAGACAACCAGTGCGGCGCCGAAGAGCCCCAGTTCCTCGCAGATCACCGCGAAGAGAAAATCCGTCGTGTCCTCCGGCAGGTAGCCGAACTTGTACACCCCGTGCCCGAGACCGCGACCCGTCACATGCCCCTCCGCAACGGCGACCATCGACTGGATCATGTGGTAACCCGTGCCCTGTGGGTCGGCGTAGGGGTCGAGGAAGGCGAGAATCCGCGCCCGGCGATACTCGCTCGTCAGCACCGCCAACACGACTCCGGCCGCGGGCAGGGGAAAGAGAATGCCGATGTGCCACCACCGCGCCCCGCCCGCGAAGAGCAGAAACAACGCCACCGCCCCGATGAGCACCGCCGTGCCGAGGTCCTCCAGCACGATCAGCCCGCACACGAGCATCGTGATCGCCAGCGCCGGCACGAGGCCCGTGGCGAATCGCTTCATCCGCTCCGGCCCGAGATGAACGACGTACGTCGCGATGATGAAGACCATTGCCCACTTCGCCACCTCGCTGGGCTGGAAGGAGAGGTTGACCGACTCGGGACCGAGGCGCACCCACCGGCGGGCGTAGTTGACCTCCTTGCCGAACCCGTCCACGTAGACGAGGCACAGGCACAGCACGGCGATCGCGGCCAGCCACGTCGCCGGCGTCAGGAGCACGCGTTGCGCCGCGCTCCCCTCGACCGGCCCGCGAAACCACTCGATGCGCACGCACGACGCCGCGAACATCATCGCCACGGCGCAGAGGGCGTACAGCACCGGTCGTCCAGTGAGCATCCCTTTGAGCGAGACCGCGTGGCGGGCGTCGATCGTCAACCCCGCGCTGGTGACCATGACGATCCCCAGAGTGAGCAGGGCGATAACGCAGATGATGATCGTCTGTCCCGGCCGCGGCATGGCCCCTTCTTCATCGGAATACGAGGAATCGCGGCTGCAAAGGCAGAAACCGTCCGCGCCGCCGCCACGCCGGAACGCCGGCGCGGACGCGAGAAGCGAAGCGACGAGGACTCCTCCCGCCGCCGACTCGCGCGGCCGCACGGAACGGCGCCTCTCGCCCCGCTCGCATCGTCCAAAGCGTGTAGAGGCAAAACCCCTTTCGCCGATGCACCATATCGGACGCGGTGTCCGAACAATCTCCAATCAAGGAGTCATGTCATGCTCAAGGCCATAGTGGGTGTCATCGTCGGTTACGTGGCGATGGTCGTCGTCGTGATGGTCTGCTTCACCGGCGCATGGTTCATTCTCGGCGAAGAGGGTTCGTTCAAGCCCGGTTCGTGGGACGCCTCGATGACCTGGCTGGTGATGAGTTTCGCCGCTGGCTTCGTTGCGGCCGTGCTGGGCGGGCTGACCTGCGCTGCCATTGCCTCAAGGGGATCGAAGGCCCCACGCGTGCTCGCGGGTCTTGTGCTCGTGCTCGGAATCGTCATGTCCATTCCAGCGATGATGAAGGAACCGGATGCGACGCCTCGACCGAGCGAGATCACGATGCAGGATGCCGCCTCGAAGGCGCGCCAGCCCGTGCTCTCGTACATCCTCAATCCGATCATCGGCGCCGTCGGCGTGCTCGCCGGCGCCGCGATGCGCAAACGGTAAAGGACTCCCACATTACGAGAAGCACACCGAACCAGGCCGAAGCGCCAACGAGGACGCGAGGAGCGAAGCGACGAGGGTTCGTCAACAAGAGGTGGTCCGCGCTCGCGCGTGGGGCTGGTCGGCATGAGCGGCGATCACGCCCTGCGCACCGCACCACAGTCCGTCACTGCGGCGGCGCAAGCACGTCGAGCGCCTTGAGCGCTTCGACGACGGCCTCATCGCAGGCGGCCGCGGCCGCGTCGCCTCCGATATTCGTCGCGGCGACGATCGCCAGGTCGCGCTCGGGGGCGACCCACACGACCGCCATCCACAGGCCGTTGCTGCCGCTGTGGGTGAGCACGCGCCCGCCCGCCCACTCGCGCTGCCCGAGTCCCCAGCCCAGCGCGTAGCCCTGGCCGTACTCATCGGCGTGCAGCACCGCCCACGACTCCCCCTTGAGAAGCGCCGTGTCGACGCCGCGGGCGTGCGCGGCGTGCGCGGCGGCGTATCGGCACCAGTCCTGAAGGGAAAGATGCACGCCGCCCGCAGGGCGCAAGGCCGGCGGGTTGTCGGCGCCGGGCGTGCCGGGTTCGACGGCGTGGGCCTGGCCTCGAGCCAGCCGATGGCCGCGCGGCTGCGCCGCGGCGTCGCCCACTTCGCCGCCGCCGGGCGGTCCGAACCCGGCGGTGGTGATGTGCAGCGGCTCGAAGACGTGCTCGCGGATGAGGTCCTCCCACGGCCGGCCGGTCGCCTGCTCCATCATGGAGGCGGCAGTGACGTAGCCGAAATTGGAATAGGCCATCGCCGAACCCGGCGCCGACGCCGGCTCGCGCGCGAGGACGATGGCCGTCGCCGCGCGCCGCTGCTCGATCATCGTTCCACGAAGCGACATGATGCGCGGCCAGATGGTCGGATCGGGCGCGCGATCCTCCGGCAGGCCCGCGCGATGAGAAAGCAGTTGCCGCAGCGTGACGGCGTCGTACGCAGGGCGGAGGCGATCGCGGAGGGACTCGACGGCGCCGAGCGACTCACCGATCGTCGTCTCCCACCGGATCGCGCCGGCTTCCACGAGGCGCGCGGCGAGCGTGGCCGTCATCGACTTGGCGCACGAACCGATGTGCCAGCGATCGTCGATGGTGACCGGCTCACCGCGGCCGGCGCGGCGCACGCCCGCGGCGCCCTGCGCGGCGATTTCTCCGCCGCGCACGGCCGCGACGGCGAGCGCGGGCACGTCGTGTGCGACGCGGACTCTCTCGATGGAATCGCTCAAGTCGCGCGGCGCGGTGTCGGGCTGGGCTCGGGCGGCCTCGGCGCCGCAAGCAAGCGCCGCGGCTGCGAGGAGGGACGCGAGCAAGAGGCGCCGGGCGGCGCCCGCCGGTGCGCCGTGCATGGCGGTGATCCCCTCTTTCCGTCAGGCGGGCTTGGCCGCGGAGCGCGCCCGGAGCACCCGGTTCATCACCTTGATCACAAGGAAAACGGACAGGGCGACAATGAGAAACTCGATCACCGTGTTGATGAACATTCCGTAACGAATGGCGACGGCCGAAATCTCGACGCCCGCCTCATCCACACTCGCCTCCTTCATGACGAACTGAAGGTCCTTGAACTCGACGCGACCCAGCGCCATGCCGATGGGCGGCATGATGATGTCGTTCACCATCGAATTCACGATCTTGTTGAACGACGCGCCGAGGATGATACCCACGGCCATGTCCACGACGTTTCCCTTGACGGCGAACTCGCGGAACTCCTGAAGGAACCCCATGAACGCACCTCATCTCTCTGAAGGGCGCGGCCGCGGCCGCGCCGGCAACGGGTCGATCCCAAGGCTCACTCGATCGGCGGCAGGCCCTGCAACGCTCGCAGGAGCATGATCTGCCCCACGTGATAACTGTCGTGGTACGCGACGTTCTGGAGGTCGGCGAGGCTGGCCCGCTCATCGGCGATCGCGGCGCGCACCTGCCCGTGCGAGCGGGTCCACGCGGAGCGAAGGGCATCGAGCGCGGCTTCGCTGGTGTCGCTCGGCATCTCCCAGTTGCGGCGCTGTCTTTCTTCGGCCGCGACGGTCTCGCCGCGAAGGCGGCGCAGCGCAACGTCGCGCCAGAACATCATGTGGTTGATGGACTGCCAGATGCAGTGGCGCTCCGGCTGCGGCCGCCAGACCGCCTCGGGAGGCGTGAGTCCCTCGAGAACGCGGCTCCACGGGGCCGCCCACAGACCTTCGCGCCACGCTTCTTCCCAGTGACGCAGCAGCGTTTCCCGGTCCATGTTCCCTCCCTTCGGCGGGCGATCGTCCCCGCGTCGCACCGGCGCCCACAAGCCTTTCACTTTAGGCCGACCACCATCGAGTCGGGGCCGCACAGATGCTCGACGCGAGCCTCCCGGAATCCCGCTTCGCGCATCCAGCCGATGCAGTCCGCTCCGGTGTAGTCGAACCCGCCAGGCGTCTCGATGAGCATGTTCAGGCTCATGAGCAGGCCGAAGACGTTGTGGCGCCGATCGTCGTCGATGAGCGACTCGAAGACGAGCAGCGACCCGCCCGCCGGAAGCGCTGCGTAGGCCTTGGCGATGAGCATCTTCTTTGTAGGCAGATCCCAGTCGTGGAGAATGTGCCCCATGATCACTACGTCCGCGTGCGGCAGCGGATCCTTGAAGAAGTCGCCGCCCTGGAACGCGAGGCGATCGGAGAGGCCGAACGACGCAACGTACTCGCTAAACACCGGCCCGACCACGGGAAGGTCGAAGTTCACGCCGGTGAGGTGGGCGTGGGAGCGCGCGATGCACACGGGCACGGCTCCTTGGGCCGCCCCGACGTCGACGAACGTGCGATACCGCCCCCACGGGAACTTCCCGGCAATCGCCTCTCCGACGCCGAGGCTCAGCCCGGTCATGGCGGAGAGAAACTCGCGCAGGCGGCCTTCGTCGGCATAGAGCGCGCCGAAGATGTCGTCCGACCCCTTGCTCACGTTCTGCTGCTGACCCGTGCGCAGCGCCTCGGTGAGGTGGTCCCAGCAGCCGTAGAGGCGCCGGCTGCACATCTCGAGCAGGCCGCCGACGTAGGTCGGCTTGGCGCGGTCGAGGAAACGATCGGACTCGGGCGAGTTCGAGTACAGCCCGTCGCGCCGCTCGAGCATCCCCAGCGCGACGAGCGCATCAAGAAAGTCGCGCGCGCTGCGCGGATGCAGGTTGTGGCGGGCGCGGATGGTTTCGAGATCGGCCCCGCCGCGGGCCAGCCCCGTGAACACGCCGATCTCGACAGCACTGAGGAGCGTGCGGGCATTCCAGAACGAGAGGCCGAGGTTCAGGATTCGGTCAGGGTTCATCGCCGGCGTTGACAAGGGGCACTCCTGTGGGTTGATCCGGGCGCCGCCCGGCGCCGCTTTCCGAAGCGGCCCCGCCGGCGCGGCGGCAAGTATAACTCGATGCAGGCCGCCGTCTCGCCCCGCGCGGCTCAGACCCGCGGTCGGGAAGGATCGAGGTGATCGAGAGGGAAGGCGGGGTTGGCGAGCGGCCGCAGCGCCAGCGCGAGCAGAGCCAGGACATGATCGTCGCCGGCGACGCGGTTGGTGCGCAGCGTCCCGCAGCCGGTGCAGCGGTGGACGATCGCCCACTCGCCGTCGCGGCGCACCTCGAGGGCGATGGGCTCCATCGGGCTGCGGCAGGCGCAGCGCCGATCCCCCACTTCTTCATCGACGTGCCGCGACCACAGGCAATTTGGACAGTGATTGCGATGCGAGGTACCCAGCGACTGCGAACCGACCACCTGTCGGCAGCGCATGCAGGTGAAGCCCCCGTCCGGGCGTGACTTTCGTGACATGGATGATCGAATCCCCGACGCCGCCGACTTCGGCCGCGCGAACTCTCATGAACGAAGAGATGCCGGGGCGCCAGCCCGCCGCCCGCAACCTCGATCTCGCACGAGGCCGGGCGCGCCACGCACACAACGCACACGCCTCATCGGCGTGCAGGCACGTCGAGGCGCGTGGTCGGTCCGTCGCAGGCTGGATCAGACAGTGGGTGTCATCCGCGGGAGTATAGCACGCCGCGCCCGGTGCGATCAACGCGCCGGCGTGCGGCGGCGGCGCGTCAGACACAAGCCGCCCAGGCCGAGCAGCGCGATCCCGCCCGGCGCCGGGATGGGAACGTACTCAATGGTGAGCACGGGTCGAAACTCAATCACGCTGTTCTCGCGCGTGTCGAACCGCTTGGCGGTCGTCCACGTCGATTCATTGCCGAGAATCACCCAGCCGAACGCCTGCGCCGGATTGTCGAACCACGTCTGGACATCCGCGACGAGATCGGTCGTGCTCTGCCAGGTGTAGTACCCGACGCCGCCGACGACGGCCGCGGCGCTGGGATCAGCGAGAAAGTCGCCGCCCGGAGTGGTCCAGTATTGCGTGTCGAAAAACGTGTGAATCCACGTGGCGTCGCCGGGCTGCGACGGCGCGCCATCCCCCTCTTCGCCCAACGCGTTGGACGAGCCCTCGCCCCAGTCCGAAAGCAGCCGGTGAAGGCTGATGCTCTGGTTGCCGGCGATCGTCTTGGACATATGCAGCCGCAGCGTCGCGCCGGTGATCGTTGAACCATGCGGGACTGAGCCGGCGACGTCGAAGGCGATGAGGGCGCGGCGGTAGGCCCAGCCTGCCGTCGAGCCGGCGAACATGTAGGACCCGGCGCCGTTGCTCCAGGCGCCGCGAAAGTCTTCGTAGAGCGTGTTATCCCCGCTGGCGCCGATCTCAACGACGTCGCCGGCGGCTGTGGCGGTCGCCACGCCCAGCGCAGCGACCATCCAGATTGTCCGTTGCATTCAGCCCCTCCTCGATGCGTCCATTATACACCGAGGTCCGCGCTCGCCGGCGCGGACCTCGAACAAACTCGAATCAGGAATCGCGATTCAGATTACGGGACGATCTGGAGAAGGGCGGTCTCGGTGCCCTCGGCACTGGCGCTCGGCCCCATGATCCACCACGTGGCATGAGTGACGTCCATCGCGCCGAGCGAAATGGGCACGGCGCAGGTGCCGTCCTTGGAGTAGAACTCGACGACAGTGCGGGCCTGGGCCGGATCATCGCCAAAGCCCATCTTGAGGCGATAGGGATCGGCGGACTCAGGCATGTTGATCGCCGCCAGGAAGCCGCGATCCTGCGAGTTGAGCACCGCAAGCATGGCGCGTCCCTTGAAGTCGGTCGAGACGACGTTGAACGTCGCGAGCCGCGACTCGGGATTGAACCAGTAGTCCTCGGGCAACTGCTTGAACTGGATGCGCAGAATCTCTTCGATGCGATTGGTCGCGACGCGATCGGCCAGCCGCATGGCGTTGGAGTAAGCGTCCAGCGCCAGCCAGGCGAGGCCGAGGGAAACGGTGAGCAGGATCAGGGCGGCGATGCGCCACATCGGCGACACGCGGCCGGCGGCGAAGCGCTCGATCCACTCGTGCCGGCCGGAAAGGACCGGCTCGCGGCCGACGCCGAACTGCAGGCTCCCTTCCAGGTCCTGCTTGACGAGTTCTTCGACGTTGCGCAGCACTCGCCCCTTGAGCGCGGCCGGCGGCACCTGCTCGATGCACTCGTCCACTCGCGCGAGCACCCGTTGGCGCAGGTCGTCGTCCGGCTCCGGCCCGGGCGCCGCCTCAACCAGAAGCGCCGCCGACTGCTGCACACCGCGAATCTCGTCGCGAAGCATGGCGTCAGCTCGACGGAAGGCGGCGTCGAACGCCTCCTTCTCATCCGGGTCGAGAATGCCCAGGGCGTCTCGACCCGCCAGTTCGATCAATTCATCTCGTGAGAATCTCATGCGATACCTTCTTCACTCGGTATGCGTTCCCGCAGCACGGCCAAGGCTCGACTCAATGCTGACTTCACCGTTCCAAGAGGCTTGTTGAGTTCCTGTCCGATCTCCCGCAGCGTCTTGCCGCCGAGGTACGCCCGCTCGATGACCTGGCGCTGCAGGTCGGGCAGGGCGGCGATTCGTTCCCGCAGCCGCTCGCCTCGCTCGCGCCGCTGCATCCCCGTTCCGGGTGCCACGACGAGTTCGTCTTCCGCGGACCAGTGCTCGTCAAAACCGGCAAACCTGGGCCGAACCTTCAGCCGCCGCAACTGGTCCACCAAGTAGCGACGGGTAATGAGCATGACCCAAGTCACGAGCGAGGCCCGGTTGGGATCAAAGTGCCCGGCGCTCTGCCAGAGACGCACAAAGACCTCCTGTACGGCGTCCTCGGCGTCGCTCTTGGTGGGGAGCAACTGGTAAGCCATTCTGTAGACGAGACTTGCAAAACGGTCGTATAACTCCGCGACCGCTGCGCGGTCCCCTTCAGCGACGCGCTGCATGAGTGACCAGTCGTCGTGCATGGCACCATGATCCTAGCAGGGATTCGACCCCGCCACCCCTCTGTCCGCACGCTAAGGGTCTGCGGTTTCAGGATTTTGGTCGATTGCCGCCCGTTGGGAAGTCCCGGGGGCCTGTTGCAGAAAACTCGACAAAATGTGCAATCCGGATGGATTTGGGGTGGTTCCCGCCCGGTTCGTGATACACTAATCGGTGACGGACGCTAGTGGAGTCCAGCCGTGGCCAAGGGTCCAGACAGATCGGATCAAGCGCGTCGCGCGCAGCGCGCCGTCCGCGAAGACGCGCGGCCGGGTGCCGGTCGGCGCGGGTTTTCGCTTCTCGAACTGCTCGTCGTGCTCGGCGTGACGTGGCTGCTCATCGCGCTGCTCATGCCGGCCTTCGCGCGGCTGCGCGAGTCCGCGCGGCGCGTCGGCTGCGCGAGCAACATGCACCAGATCGCCATCGCGCTCGAGTCCTTCGCGCGCGAGAACCGCAACCGCTTCCCGCACTCCTACTACGCCGGCGACCAGCGCCGCGAGGCGCGGCCGCAGGACATGATGATCCTCAATCGCGGCACGTGGGGCGACACGTGGGATGGCGTCGGACGACTCTACTCCCAGAACTACCTTTCGGACCCGGGCGCTTTCTACTGCCCCTCGCACACCGGCGAGCACCCAATCGAGCGCTATCAGAACTTCTGGAACCGCCGCAGCCGAGCCGTGCTTTTCGGCAACTACCACTACCGCGGGCTGCTCAACCTCGCCAGTCTTCCGCCCGACCCCATCGACCGCCACGACCGGGACAAGATCAACGCAGAGCACCCGGCAGGCATCTCGATCCTCGCCGACGGATTGCGGACCAAGAGCGACTTCAGCCACCTCACCGGCTCGAACCTGCTCATGAACGACCTGAGCGTGGCGTGGATGGTTGACGAACGGCAGCGCCTCTACAACATGCTGCCCAACCGCGCCACCGAGAACTGGCCTCGGAGCCAGATCTGGGCGCAACTCGATCGCGGCGCGCAGCACAATAAGTAGCGCCTCAACGCCCCGGTCGGCCGGGCGATCGTGGCGACGGCGGGCGCCATCCGGACTACCATCGCTGCTGTTCCGGGCCGATGGTCCGGCTGCTGAGTCCACTGCACCGCGTTCTCCGGACTGCCCCATGTCGATTCTCAAGCGCCTTCTCGGCCGCAAGACCGCTTCGCCAGCGCGTCCCTTCGTGACCGTCGTTTCCGGCCTGCCGCGATCGGGAACGTCGATGATGATGAAAATGCTCGACGCCGGCGGCGTCCCGCCGATCATCGACAACATCCGCACCGCCGACGAAGACAACCCGAAGGGCTACTACGAGTTTGAGCGCGTCAAGGCCCTTGACAAGGGCGACACCGCCTGGGTCGCCGACGCCGTGGGCAAGTCCGTCAAGGTGATCTCCGCGCTGCTTCGCCATCTTCCCTCCGACTACGAGTACCGCGTCGTCTTCATGCGACGGCGCCTCGAGGAGAGCATCGAGTCGCAGAAGAAGATGCTCGTGCGGCGCGGCGAGGATCCGGACAAGATCAGCGACGAGGAAGTGCTGACCCTGCTCCAGAAGCACCTGGACATGGTGGACCAGTGGCTCGCCCGCCAGCCCAACATCCGCACGCTCGACATCCCCTACCACGAGATGATCGCCCATCCCAGCGAGGGCGCGGCACGGCTGAACGGCTTTCTCGGCGGCGACCTCGACGTCGCCGCAATGGCTCGCGTCGTGGACGAGAGTCTCTACCGCAATCGCGCCTGACGCAAGACGCCGAAGCCCATGTTCGATGAACATGGGCTTTGGGAGCGGAGGATGATCGCGGCGAGGCGGCGACGCCTTGCCGGGCTCAGCGCCAGTCGGTGTTGATGACGGTGCGGATGTTGTCCACGCCAACGTGGTGGAACTGGAAGATGTAGAAATTCTCGGGGTGGTAGTAGTGGAAGTTGAGTTCATCTACGTCGGTGATAACCTGATCCCAGGTGAACTCCGTCGGTGAATTCGGCCCGATCGACCACGCCACCCAGCCGGTGGGCGTGCTTCCGGTGTGCTGGCTCGGCACCACGTAGCGGTAGGTGCGCGGCGAGCCGTCGAAGCGCATCATCTGGCCCGTGACGTGGTAGAAGCCGAAGTCGTCGGACCAGTCGCCGGGCGTCCCGTTGTCGTTGACGAGGGAGATGCTCATGTCGCGCAGGGTGTTGAAGTCGGCGGTTCCGGCGGTGGTGATCTCGAAGCCGGCGACGCCTTCGCGGCGGTAATCGCGGTTGCCGACGAGTCGGTTCGAGCCGTCGGTCTTCGTGCTCAGCGTGACGCCCCAGGTGTCGGTGGAGGTGCGGAGGTAGTGGTTGCCGTTGCGCTGCGCGACGCTCTCGTCGCCGGAGTTGAACGTCCAGCCGCGCTGCGGGTCTTCGTGGGGCTGGATGTTCTCGAAGTTCTCGGTGATGCGAATGAGCGCGCCGAGGGCGACGGCGGTGCAGCATCCGGCGACGGCGAGTCCGAAAAGGGCCTGTCGAGTTGAGGTCTTCATCTGAGTTTCTCCTTGGCGGTCGATGTCGTGCAGCGGGGTGCGCCGGCCCGCCGGCCGACCCGGCAGGCCGATCGGCGTGGATCGCGCCCGCCCGGGGAGACGACCCGGCGCGGGCCCGGCCTCACCCACGGTATTCGGAGCAAGTATAGCCCCGGTTCCGCATTGTTCAAATATCCGATCAAATTTGAATCCAAAACCCGCCGGTCCCTGAATGGCCCCGGGTTTGACCCCGGGGCCGAGGCGGCGAAACTGGCGTATGCCCAGGCGCAGCCGGAAGATCGTGATTCTCAATCCGCGGCAGCGCGAGGCGATCACCGAGTCGCCCGCGCGGCTGGAGATCGTCGACGCCATGTCGGATATCGGTCCGTGCAGCGTCGCGGAACTGGCCCGCGAACTGGGCCGCTCCCCGCAGTCGCTCTACTACCACCTTGAGATCATGGTCAAGGTCGGCCTGCTGCGCCAGTCGGGGAGCCGCAAGGCCGGCAAGCGCGACGAGGCCATCTATGAACTCGTCAGCGGCCACTTCCGGCTCGCCGGCAGCGGCGACGCCGCGGACGATCAGCGGCGCACCCTCCTGCGCTTCAACAGCACCGTCCTCAAACTGACGGAGCGCAATTACCGCGATGCACTGACGCACGGCCTGGTCCGCCGCGTCGGCCGGCGCGAGAACATCTACGTGCGCCGCCAGCGCGGCCGACTGAGGGATGAAGACCTCGCACGCTTCTACGAACTGCTCGAGGAGATGGGATCGCTCTTCGCCACGCACGCCTCGGCGCGACGCCGCGGCGCGAAGTTGGCGACGTCTCCGCACGACGCGCCGAGACGGGCGTACGCGCTCACCGTCTCGCTCATCCCCCTCGACGAGCACGAGGGGCGCTAACGAACCTCCAATTCAGGCAATTCGCCGCGCGGTCGCCGTCAGAATCGACAACGCCTCCCGCGCGGTCGTCGTGCATCGAACCCGGCGCGGGCCGATGCATGGCGCCGGCCCCGGACGCGGCGCGCTCCCGGTTCCTGCGCGCCCCGCCGGGCGCGTGATCATGTTGAAGGGCTTTTTGGTCCCCGGCGCTCGCGCACGCGCACCGCCATGCGGACGAGGTCGGCGGTGTTCACCGCTCCCATCTTCTGAATCAGGTTGGCGCGGTGGTTCGCCACCGTCCTCTCGGAGATGCGCAGGAGCGAGGCGATCTCCTTGCTCAGCCGGCCCGCCACCACGAGTTCGAGCAACTCCCGCTCGCGCGGCGTCAGCGACTCGTGCCGCCGGAGAAGATCGCCGATCTCATCGCGGCTGGAGCGCCGGCGGCGGTCGATGGCCAGGGCCTCGCGCACGCGCGGAAGGAGCGTCTCCGAGGCCTGCCGCTTCTCGATGAAGTCGATCGCACCAAGGCGCATGGCGTGCGTCGCGGTCGCGATGTCGCCGTATCCGCTCAGAAAGATTACAGGCGTTTCATGGCCCTGCCGGCGCAATGTTTCGAGCAGTTCCAGGCCGCTGAGGTCGGGAAGGCGGAGGTCGAACACGGCGCAGCCGTGCCTCGCCGAATCGAACTCGCGCAGAAACGTTCGGCCGCGGTCGAACTCGCGCGTTTCGAGGGAGGCGTGTTTGAGAATGGCGGTAACGGCGCTGCGGACCTGGTCGTCATCGTCCACAATCCAGACCAGCGCAGGTTGTTCAACCATGGCCAGACTCCGGTGCGCGCGGCCGCGCACAACTCCCGCGCCGGGTGGCGGGCCAGGCCTCGCGCCGCGACTGTCGGGCCGAGCCGCCTTCGAGCGCGGCGCCCGACACGCTTCCCGATTCTCGCAGATTGAACGTGAACGGGCAAGTACCGGCCGGAGGAAAAGTGGTTGCGGGTGAACCACAAACCGAACGGGCCTCGAACTTCAACCTGATTGGACGACGAGCGACTGAGCGGGTCGCGGCGCGGCGCTTCCTCGTGATCAGTCCGCCCGGCGGTTCGCACGCATGGCGAAAGGAGCCCGCCCGAGGCGACAAGTGGCAATCACGAGGAAGCCGCCGACGCCGACCCGCCCTGCACGAAGGGTTCGCGGCGCATGGGGAGACGTGGTTCAAGCCGCAGGGCGATCCCTGACACGCTCATTGGGCTGACCCTTCAATGACGGTCCGGACGGACCGGCCGAGAACAGGTTCGTCCCGGTCGGCCGCAATTCGAACCAGGATGGTGGTGCCCTCGCCCGGCCTTGAGCGCACGGCAATCCGTCCGCCGTGCGCGGCGGCGATGCATCGGCAGATGGCCAGGCCGAGGCCGCTGCCCTGAACGTAATCAGAGCCGATCGCGCCCGAGTTAAGCGCGAAGGCCTCTCCGAGGTGCGGGAGGAGTTCAGGCGCGATGCCGCGCCCCGTGTCGCGCACTTCGAGTTCGATCATCGCGGCGTCGTCCTCGCGGACCAATGCGGCGCGAAGCGTTACGCTGCCCTCCTCGGTGTGCTTGAGCGCGTTGTGCATGAGGTTGATGAGCAGTCGGCGCACGGCATCGGCATCGCCCTTCATGCGCAGGGCCGCGTCGGCCAGGTCGAGGCGGATCGCCACGCGGTCGCCGGCGCTCAGCGGCCGCACCACGGCCAGGGCGGCCTCGCACACGTCGCGCAGGGAGAACTCGGTCCAGCGCCACTCCGCCGATCCGCTCTGGAGGCGCGCGGCGTCGAGCATGTTGTTGACCATCTCGGCCATGCGGACGATCTCGTTGTGGATCGCGCCCATCATCTCCGTGGTCGGCGGCGCGGAAGCGCCGACGTCGAGCGCCAGTTCGGTCATGGCGCGGAGCGCGGCCAGGGGCGTGCGCAACTCGTGGCCGACCACGCCGAGCACCTTGCGCATCGCTTCGACGGCGTCGCGCAGACTGTTTCGCTCGCTCTCGATCTCCTCGGCCCGCTTGCGATCGTCGATGTCCTGGACGGTCCCGGAGACGCGCGCCGGGCGACCGTCGGACTCGCGCACCACGGCCCCCGCGGCGCGAAACCAGCGGTACTCGCCGCAGGCGCGGCGCAGGCGCAACTCGAATGCCGGCGACTCGCCGTGCAGCAGGCAGCGGCGCATGGCGCGGCGCACGCCGGCGCGGTCGTCCTCATGAACAAGTCTGTAGAACACCCGGCCCGACGCCGGGCGATCGGGCGCGTGGCCGAGGGCCTCGAGCAGCCCCGGCGCCTGGCACGACCGCGGCGGGGAGAGCGTCCAATCCCACACGAACGACGAGGCGCCGCGCAGCGCCAGCGCGAGACGCTCCTCGCTCAGGCGCAGCGCCTCCTCCGCGAGGCGTCGTTCCGTGATGTCCACATAAGCCACCGTCGCCCAGGCGCGATCCTGGTGCAGGAAGCGGCTGACGCGGCACAGCACCCAGCGGGGCGTCGGCGACGCATGGCAGGCATACTCCATGGCGAAGAGACGCTCGCGCCCCGCGAGCACGGCGGCGATCCCTTCCGCGATCCGCCGCGCCTCGGGCGACTCTCTCCCCTTCATCGCCCGGCAGACCTCGACGTAGTCGCGGCCGAGCATCTCGTCCACCTGCGCTTCGCTCAGCCCGCTGCTCAGGCCCAGATCCCTCCACGCGCGATTCACCATCACGAGGCGCCCCGCTTCGTCGAGAATGGCGACCTGGCTGACGAAGGAGTCGATCGACGCGCGGAGAAACTCCCACGCCCGGCGGATCTCCTCTTGCACCTGGTGATGCGCCGTGACGTCGATGATCACGCCGTCCAGGAACTTCGCCTGCCCGCGCTCGTCGTACCACGCCTGCCCCTTCTCGTGCACCCATCGGACCGTCCCGTCCGCATGCTTGATCCGGTACTCGATCTGAAAGGGCATTCTCGACTTGATGCACTGATCGACGATACCTCGATTGCGGGCGTCGTCCTGCGGATCAATGAGGTCGACGAACGAACGGCGTCGGTTGCCGATGAAGTCGACGGCCGGATACCCGGTGATCTCCTGCGCCTCGTCGCTGAGGAAGTGCATGGTCCACGCGTCGTCGATCGAGCAGCGGTACACCGCTCCCGGGAAGTTGTTGACGACGGTGCGGATCTGGGCGGCGTGGCTCTGCGGTCCGCTCATGATCGGACGGTGCGGATGCGAGCGCGGGGGCATGTGCACGAGCGGCTCGGGCGGCGCGCGCTCCGGTCGATCCTGAAGTCCGGTGACTGAATTGGTCATGCCGTCGTCCCGTTCCGGAGGCGCTGCGGCCGGCCGACTTCAGCCGGTTCCGCACCAGGCGCGATTGACTGGGGATGTGGGGCGGGCGGAATCGGCGTCGACCCGGCCCGCGGCACATCACGGCGCGATGATCGCCTTCGCCTCCATCATCGGGCGGCTCAACCCGGGGGATGCATGGTCATTTCCGGCACGGCTGACCCGGGTGGCTCCCCGCAGCGATAAGAGTGCCGACCCTGCCCGCCCAACGCCTTTGCGCCGAATCTCTCAGCGCCCGGCACTCGGTCGAAGCGTTACGCTCCGCAGATTCATCACCGCAAGTGGCGGCCTCGAAAGCGCCTCGACGCGCACGACGCAGCCGCCCGCGGCGTCGAGCGCGACTTCACCGAGATCCACCTCGATGAACTCGGACCACCCGCCAGTCGGCCGGACATCTGCGGTGAGTTCTTCGGAACCGACGGTGATGCGAATCCGGGCGCCGGCCGTGTCTACCGGGCAGGCCTGCGACATCGTCACGAAGTACCGCCCGGGCCTCTCGATATGGAACTCCCACGCGACCGCGTCGGACGGATCGGTCCAGAATCCGATGTTGTCCTTGCCCCCGCCCGACTCGTAGCGGGCCGTGTGGCCGATCACCTCGGCATCAACGGCGCGCAAAACGACTGACCCATCGGCTTGCGGACAGATCGGGACGCGGACGACGCGCACCTCGCCGACGAGATCGACCGCGATGACATACGGCATCTCACCCGCCGGACGGACCGGGAGGGATATCGCGATCGACTCGCCCTGTCGCGCCGTTCGGAGTTGAGCGGTCTCCGCCGCGCCAAGGAGGCGCGCGCCGACGACATCATTGAGCAGGCCCGGAACCGGCAGGACGCCGTCGGCGGGCCAGTCGAAGACGTGGAGGTAGAGGCGCTCGCCGCGGCGCGTGCATCGTCCCCACGCGAGACGGTCGAACGGTCCCGCCTGAGTGCCGTAGATGCTCTCGCCGTTCACGCGCAGCCAGGCGCCGACGGCCTGGAGGCGCTCGACGCTCGGCTGCGGGATCAGCCCTTCGGCGGTCGGTCCGACGTTGAGGAGGTAGTTGCCGCCCTTGCTCGCGGTGTCGATGAGTTGGCGCACCAGCGTCGCCGCAGACTTCCAGTTGTGATCATCGCGGCGATACCCCCAGGTGTCGTTCATGGTCATGCAGGTTTCCCAGTCGTAGCCGGGGATGCCGCGGCCGGGGACTTCCTGCTCGGGCGTGCCGAAGTCGCCGACGTTCTCTTCGGGGTTGTGCAGGCCCGCCATGCCGGCGCGGCCCTTGCCGACGCGGTTGTTGATGATCACGCGCGGCGCGACGCGGCGGATGTGTTCGTAGAGGTCGCGGCCCTTGCCCTCGGTCCACTCCGGAATCCACTCGCCGTCGAACCACATGATGTCGATCGGGCCGTAGTTGGTCAGCAGTTCATCGACCTGCGCCTTGAGGACGCGGGCATACTCGTCGAAGCGCTCGCCGGAGGCGTCGGGCTGCGACCAGTCCCAGATAGAGTGGTACCAGCCGATGCGCAGGCCGTGCTTACGACAGGCCTCGCTGATCTCGCGCATGATGTCGCGCTTAAAGGGCGTGGCCATGATGTCGAAAGCGGTGTGCCTCGAATCGAAGAGGCAGAAGCCGTCGTGGTGCTTGGTGGTGACGACGAGGTACTTCATGCCGGCATCTGCGGCGATGCGGCACCACTCGTCGGCGTCGAACTTCACAGGATTGAACTGCGGAACCAACGCGGCGTATTCGGCGGGAGGAATCTCGCCGTTGTGCATGATCCACTCGCCGACGCCGGGGACGGCCTCGCCGTTCCACTCGCCCGCGGGAATCGCGTAGAGGCCCCAGTGAACGAACAGGCCGAAGCGCGCCTCGCGCCACCAGTCGAGTCGATCGTCCGATTCGTCCGGCGGCGCAGCCGGCGCCGATGGCGCGAAGAGCACGAGCATCAACAGGACGAAGAACGGCGCGGAACCCAAGCGCATCGCCGTCAACCTCCGAAGGAATCGCAGGCGCGGTAGGCGTCGATCACGGCTCGCTCGCCCTCTTTGCCGCCGCGGCTGTTGCCGTGTTCCATGCCCACGATGCCCGTGAAGCCCTTGTTGTGAATGTGGGCGAAGACGTTGCGGTAGTTGATCTCGCCGGTCGTCGGCTCGTTGCGGCCCGGATTGTCGCCGACCTGGAAGTAGGCGATCTCCTCCCAGGCGCGGTCGATGTTGGGAATGAGATTGCCCTCGGTGATCTGCTGGTGGTAGAGGTCGTCGAGGATCTTGCACGCGGGGCTGTTGACGGCGCGGCAGACCTGGTAGCCCTGCCCGATGGTCGTGAGGAACATGTTGGGATGGTCGCGCCAGGGGTTGAGCGGCTCGAGGACCATGACAAGGCCGTGCGGCTCGAAGATTTCCGCCCCCCGGCGCAGGCAGTCGATCACGTTCGCGGTCTGGTAGTCGAGCGAGAGTCGCTGCGTAAAGGTGCCGGGCACGAC
The DNA here is from genome assembly GCA_011525805.1 of Vicinamibacteraceae bacterium. Classification (GTDB taxonomy): domain Bacteria; phylum Planctomycetota; class Phycisphaerae; order Phycisphaerales; family UBA5793; genus UBA5793. Next base: position 77,479 of record WYBR01000109.1, on the reverse strand, counting down.
GGTCATCCACTTGGCGTTGACGCGCTTGGCGACGTCAACGGCGCGGCGGCAGGCTGCAACGAATTTGTCGCGGGCATCGGCAGCGCCGCTCGACAGGGTCGCGCCCCACGCGGTGTCCATGTTGACGACGAAGACGCCCATGGCGATGCCGAGGTCGCTCATCGCTTTGGCGAAGCGCTCCTGTTCCTCGACGCTGCGTCCGGCCATGCCGTTGTCTTCCCACGCCGTGAAGCCCTCATCGGCGGCGAACTTGAGTTGATCCACGTCGTCGTCGCCGGCGTGGTGGCGGAACATGCCAAAGTGCGGGGCGTACTTGAGCTTGAACGGCGCACGGTTCGTGCGGATCGCGCTTGATTTGGCTGCACGTGCGGTTTCGGCAGCACCGCGCGCAGCGCGAGGCCATGCCACCCCGGACGCCGCTGCACTCGCCGCCGCCATCTTCACGAATTCCCGTCGCATCATGATCGTGTCCTTGTCTTTGATTCACCCCACGATTCGCAGAGCCTCATCGTGGGCGTTTGACACTCTTCAATGCACGCCCACGATGAACGGCACGCCCATGATGAGCGAGTCTTTGAGCGAATCGTGGGGTGCGCCCGCGCCTTCACCGCGACTCACACCAGCGGCGTCCTGCCCGGCGTCGCCACCGGCGGCATCGGCAGCGGGCCGAACTCGTACGCCGGCGGACTCAGGTCCTCCTTCGAGTTGAGCGCCTGCTCCCACGTCACTTCCTGGCCCGTGTAGGCGCTCATACGGCCCATGATGGCCGTCAGAGTCGCCTCCGCCACCGTCTGCGCCTCATTCAACCCGTCGCCGTTGCGGATGCTCGCGAGCAGATCGACGTGCTCCTGCATGTAGGGATTCGGGTTGTCGCTCTCGTAGCGCCACTCGCCGCGGCCGCTCATCTCGGCGTGGCCGGAGTGGGTGCGCATGCGGCCTTCGGTGCCTTGGATGATCTCCTCGACGCGGCCGGCGCAGTTGTCGATCTGTCGGCACATGCTCTGGAGGAACGCCCCGCTCGGATACTCATACTCGATCGCGAAGTGGTCGAAGATGTGGCCGTACTGCGGAGCGGTGCGCACCTGCCGCCCGCCCATGCCCATCGCCTTGATGGGGTGGCCGCCCATGGCCCAGTTCACCACATCAAGGTTGTGCACGTGCTGCTCGACAATGTGATCGCCGCTGAGCCAGGTGTAGTAGAGCCAGTTGCGCAACTGGTTCTCCATGTCGGACCACTCGCTCTTGCGTTCGTTGACCCACAGGCCGCCCTGGTTCCAGTAGCAGCGCGCCGCGGTGATGGCGCCGATGGCGCCGTCGCGCAGGCGCTGCATCGCGGCGAGGTAGCACGCCTCGTGACGCCGCTGCGTGCCCGCGACGACCGAGAGGTTCTGTTGTTTCGCCGCCTGCCCCGCCGCGATCACCTTGCGGATGCCCGGCCCATCGACGGCGACGGGTTTCTCCATGAAGACGTGCTTGCCGGCCTTGATCGCCGCTTCGAAGTGAATCGGCCTGAAGTGCGGCGGCGTAGCGAGGATCACCATGTCCACCTCGGCGCCGCTGAGCAACTGCTTGAAGGCATCGAAGCCGACGTAGCAATTGGCCTCGTCCACCTTGCCCCGCTCGTGCTTGGCCAGGTGGCTGCGGCTGCCGTTGAGGCGATCGGCGAAAACGTCGGCGAGTGCGACGACGCGCGTGTCGGGTGAGGCGTTGAGCGCATCGTAGGCCGCGCCGGTCCCGCGCCCGCCGCAGCCGATGAGGCCGATGCGGACGGCGTCAGACCCGGCGACGTGCGCGCTCGCTGCCGCCCACGCGGCGGAAGGGATGATCGGCAAAGCCGCGGCGGCGGTGAGGCCGGCGGTGGACTTGACGAACTCGCGCCGGGTGACTGTTCCACCCTCACGGTTGCTTCCGATACGATTCATGGCGTGCTCCTCCGGGATGACGTGTGGCGTCATCAATATAGGAGCGGCGAAAGGCCGAGAGCAGGTGAGCGGGCAAACAGGCCAGTCGAGGTGCGGTGGGCCGAGACCGCCCCTGTGCCTGTCGTGAGCAATGCCCAGCGGACCGAAGCCCGGTGGATGGCCCGTGCAAGGCGCGACGTTTGGTCGATTCGGGCGCGACGGACATGTTCGTGACCCAGTTCGCATCCGGCGAGATCGTCGAGTAGTGGACGGTGTCCGATCATTTCCCTCCTTCGCCGCGTATCATGCCGAGCCATGGCCGATTCCCATCCTCCCGCTCCGTCCGATTCGCCGCCGGATCTGTCCGCGACGATCGTTTGAGATCATGCTCGCGACCAGATGGTCGTGCGTGGGATCAGTGAAGAGCAGGTACGAGCCGTGTTGGTGCGGCCCGACGAAGTGCTCCCCATCCGACGCGGTCGCGTCGTGGCGCAGCGTATGATTCCAATGGGAAGCCCGAGCAAGGACTATCTGTCTCGAGTGTTCGTTGACGTTGATCGCGATCCGCCGGAACTGGTGATCGCCTACCGCACCAGCCAGATGCGCAAGTACAGGAGTCGACCGTGAAAGTCACCTACGATCAGAGAAGCGACACGCTTCGCGTGCTCTTCACGGACGGCCCCGTCAGCGAGAGCGACGAAGACAAGCCCGGCGTGATCCTCGACTACGACGCATCAGGCAACCTCGTCGGCGTCGAAATCCTCGACGCTTCCAAACGAATGACCGACCTCGACAGCGTTCACTTCAAGGTCGCGATGTAATCTCGCGAAGCCGCGCGCGGCGATCGCGCGAACACGGGCGAAGGGAAGGCCCTTCGCCCGTGTCGGTTCAATCAGGGATGTGCAATCCAATCAGTTGCCCGAGTAGGTCTTGACCGCGTCGATCGCGGCGCTGAGCCTCGTCTGGCACTCCTTGAGGTGCGTGCGGGTGTAGTCGTCGAGGTTGCGGGCGTTGTTGCCGCTCACCACCTTGTCGATCCGGTCGCGGAGGTTGACCATCCACTCCATCGCCAGCGCCTGAACCGCTCGCGGCGGCCCCCATGAGCCGTACGCCTCGTTGAGGTCGATGAGGTTGGTGATGTACTCGCGCTGGAGGTTGCGGCGAAGCGAAGAGATCATCGGCTTGCGGTTCGTGTATTTGCCGTTGGCCGCGTCGGAGGCGAGCACCTCGCTCCAGATTTCTCCGGTCAGGCCGTTGAGCAGTTCCGGGAGGGTGAACGCATCCTCCCCCTCGGGAAGGAGAAACTCGTTGTCGTGGACGCGGCGGAGCACGGTCGGATTCATCATCTGGAACAGCACGCCGCGCTGCACGCCCATGATGGTGTCATGCACGGGGAACTCCGGCGACTCGGAGTAGTTGTCCCAGTGGCTCTGCTTGTCGGTCGCAAGGTAGGTGAGCAGTTCGGGCGTCAGGCCGAACGCCTCGTCCCGGAACGCGTTCTCGACGACGAACTTGAAGGCCTCGCGCTGGCGAACCGCCTCGACGGGGATCATCGGCGGCCGGGCGTTCGGATCGCCCTTGCGGTCGCGGTTGACGTACGTTCCGCCGACGAAGCGGTTGACCATGCTCACGGCGCCGGCCTGCTGATAGAGGAGCATGTTGAAGTACTGCCGGGCGGGGTACCACGGCTCGCCTTTAGCGACGGCGCGGTCGAGCAACTCGCCGCGCAGGCGACGGACGAGTTCGATCTGGCGCCGGCCGTATTCGATCGGCTCGGCGCCGAGGTCGAAGCGGCGCACGAGCGGGTCGGGGCCGGAGGCGTCTTCATCGGTGCCGTACTGAAGCCCCGCTTCGGCGACGCGCGCGGCGATCTCGGGGAGTTTCTTCTCCTCAGGCGTGTAGCCGTACTCGATCGCCCAGTAGTCATACGGGCCGATGACGGGGGTCACCCAGTCGCCCTGCTCCTGACCCTCGGGAGCGAGGTTGAGGGGGTTGTAGTCCATGACGGAGGCGACCTGCGCCTCGCCGACGCCCTGGTTGATCTCCTCGAGACCCTTCCAGGTCGAGGCCTTGAAGTTGTGCCGCAGGCCGAGCGTGTGGCCGACCTCGTGCGCGACGATCTCTTTGATGACCTGCGCGACGAACTTCTCCGGCAGGCCGTCGATCAGGTTTTCATCGCTGTAGGCGGCGGGGTCCATCCGGGCCGCGACCGCGAGCCGGGCGAGGTTCATCTGGTGGGCCTTGCCCAAGGCCATGTCGCAGCGGCGGTTCTTCTGGACGATCCGCGCCAGCAGCGAGCCCGGGTTCGAGTCGTCCTCGGCGAACATCACGCCCGCCTCGTCGCCCTGCGGAAGTCCGGAGGGCGACTGCTCGCCGGCGCTCGTGTGCGGGCGCAGGTACGCGGCGGGATCCCAGTGCGGATGGCGGCGCAGCCATTCCATCGCTTCCGGCGTCGCCTCCTCCTTGGGAATCTCCGCGATCATCTGCCGGTAGTTGAGCGCGTAGTAGCGGATCATCGAGTCGTCGAAGATGATGTCGGCGTCGAGGATCTCGCCGGTCTCGGGATTGGCGCGGCTCGGCCCCATTGCGAAGGCTGACTCGGAGGTGATCCAGCGGATGAAGTTGTAGCGCACGTCTTCGGGGTCGAGGTCCATGTAGGCTCCGGTCTTGGCGTCCTGCTGGCGCACCTCGATGGCGCCGTCGATACCGATCTCGCGGTACGCCTTGTTCCACTCGAGGATGCCGTCGCGGACGTAGCGGCGGTACTTCACGGGGACGGTGTGCTCGACGTAGAAGATGATGGGCTTCTCCGGCGGGCTCAGCGCCAGCGAGGCGTCGCGCTTCTTCACGTTCCAGCGGTTGATGTAGCGGACGAACTGCTTGCCGTCCGTGCTGTCCTTGGCGAAGTCCTTGAAAACGGTCATGAAGTAGCCGATGCGCTCGTCCGCCTCGCGCGGCTGATAGTCGGTGCGCGGAATCGTGCTCAGCGAGTAGTAAATCTGCGTGAGGCGCCCGTCCGGACCGGGGCCCTCGAAGGAGAGTTCGATGTTCTCGGGGAACGCCTTGCAGTTCTCGATCGTCGTGAGGCGCGGATTGAGCGGCAGCGCGAAGCGCCCCGACTGGCCCACGAGCAGCGCATCAAGGTCGATCACCGGCCCGCCGCTGGGCCCCATCGTCACGATCGGCACCGACAGGAGCACGCGGTCGGAGTAGGTCCGCACCACGGAGGACTTGATCTCGCTGTCGCCGCGCGCCTGGTACTGGAGTTCGGGCTGCATGAGGACGAGTTCATCGTTGATGCGCCGCCAGTAGCAGTAGAGTTCGTTCCACTGCCAGCCCGTGAAGGAACTGCCGCCGGCGATCGAGACGGCGGCAAAGAAGCGCCGGCCCTCGAAGTTGCGCGGCAGTTCGGCGAGGAGTTGGTTCTCCTTGTCGTTGCGGTAGAGCGTGTACATCGACTCCGCCCCGTCCGCCGTCGAGATCACCTTGCGGTAGCCTTCGGAGACCTTGTCGAAGGGGGGAAAGTCGCGCGCGTCGGCCGCGGCCGAGAACCCGAAAAGAAAGGCCGCGCCGAGCGCCAGCGGCGCCGCGCTGCGGGAAGAGAGGGGTCGAGTCACGGTGTCATGCTCCTTTGCGGCCGATGCCGCAGCGGCGGATCGATGGCACGGTCCGCCCGGACGAGGTGAAGATGTGGTCCGCGCCCACCAGTTGCGCAGGGTACGACAATCATACCGCCGAGGACGCGCCGCGATGCCGTTTCCCGGCGTGAAACGACCGGCGGCGGTCGGGCGTTGATTCGTTTCGCCTGCGGAATACACTCCATTCCCAACGCGAATCAGCCGCACGTCCCGTTCGTCTAGCCGGCCTAGGACGCCAGGTTCTCATCCTGGTAACAGGGGTTCAAATCCCCTACGGGACGCTTTTCATGCGCCAGGCGGGGGCGGTGGAGGCGCTGGAGGGATCCGGCTCGTCGGCTTCCCGGATCCTGGCCACCATACCGGGGTAACTCCGGGCGAGTTTCATACCTTCCTCGATCGGCAGCAGGCACAGCGCCGTCGCTGTCGCGTCGGACATCATCCCGCGCGGCGCGACGACCGTCGCGGAGACTCGCCTCGGCGAGCCGAGCCCGGTGCGTGGATCGACGATGTGGCCGAAGCGCCGGCCCTCGATCTCGACGAACTGCTCGGCGTCGCCTGAGGTCGAGATGGCGGCGTTGAGGAGTCGAACCGTCTCGCCGGCGCTTCGATTCGCGCCGCCTTCCATCGCAATTTCCCAGGCCTTTTCGCCGGGGGGCGATTCGCCCACCACGATGTCCCCCGCCATGGCGACGAGGTGCCGATCGAGGCCGCGAGCGTGGAGCACGGTCGAGGCCGCATCACACGCGTATCCCTTGGCGATGCCGCCGAGATCGAGTTGCATGCCGGGTTTGAGGAGTTCGACGGTCTGCGCCCCGGCATCGAGGCGCATCCACTGAGAGCCGATGAGGTTTTGCGCTGCGCTAATCCGCCCGGGCGGGGCGAGGGCGCCGGTCTGGCGCATCTCGCGCCAGAGACGCACGGCCGGCCCGGCCGTCACGTCAAACGCCCCGCCGCTGCGCGCGTGCAACTCCTTCGCGAACGCGAGCACCTCGAAGAGCTCCGCGCTCACGCGAACGGGACCGCCGCCCGCTGCGGCGCTGAGGCGCATCAGTTCGCTGTCGCTGCGGTAGTCGCTCATCATGGCGTCAAGTTCGGCGAGGCGCGCAAACGCGGCGCGGGCCGCGTCGGCGGCGGCATCATCGCCGGCGGCATAGAGCACGATCCGCGCGCGGACGCCCATGTGAAGCTGGCTGTACTCGAAACGCTGCAACACCGTCGGCGACTCGACGGCGGCGCGGGAGGCGCAGCCGAACAGCGTCGCCGCCGTGAGGAAGCAGGGCAGGAGGATCAGGGCGAGGAATTGGGCGGCGCGGAGGCTCATAGGGGCGCCGCAATGGTACCGCCGCGCGGCGCGGGCCCTCGGGCGAACGCCGGCTGCGGCGGCCGTATCATGGGTCGCATGAACAGGGGCACGCGCGCACTCTCACGCATCGCCGCATGGCTGCTCGTCGGCGCGGTCGTGAACGTGACCGTGGCGTGGTGGCTCGGCTGGCGGGTGCTTTACCAGCCTGATTCGTTTCAGTCCACCAACAAGCCGATGGAGCCGGGGGAGTTTGTGCCTCGGGAGGTTCCCAACGAGTTGGTCGGCCCGGCCGGCCTGTCGCTCAGCCGCTGGAGGCAATTCGGCGCCGATCACGTGCTGGTACACAAAGGACCGTGGACGATGCGCTGGGCGGACGTGCCGGTCATTCCGCTTGAAGCGCTCTGGCCGCACTGGGGTCCGCTCGCCGGCCGCGACCCGCGCGACGTTTATGAGTCGATGAACATTCCCCTCGGTCACACGGCGCGCGGCTGGCCAATGCTCTCGATGTGGTGCGCTTTCGAGCAGGGCACGCACGGCCGGGTGCAGGGCGGCATCCATCTCGGCCACAAACAGACGCCCAACACCTTCATCGTCACCGACCTCGTCCTGCCGATGCGGCCGATCCCGCTCGGCTTTGCGGTGAACACAGTGGTGTATGGCGCAGCCGCGTGGATTGCGTTCGCGCTGCCGCTTGCCTGGCGTCGCCGTCGCCGCATCCGACGGGGTTGGTGCCCTGAGTGCGCCTATCCGGTCGGAACCAGTCCCGTCTGCACCGAGTGCGGCGCGCCGCTCCTGCTTCGACCTGGCAGCGCCTGATCGGCGGAGCAGCGAGTTGCGACCGCGCGCGGCCGCGCGCGATCCTCCGGCGAATTGCCTTCTTCTTCGAGATTCCATTGCGTTTCGGCCGCGTTCCCAGTACTATTGCCGCGGAGTCGCGCCGTCGAGCGCGATCAGAGGGGAGTCCGATATGTCAGTCTACTCGTTCAGGATCATGGCCGCCTGCGGCGCGGCGCTTCTCGCGGCGGCCGCTGCCGCAGCGCAATCGATCGAGCCGGCGGTCTTCGTCGTCACCTATCCCAACGCCGCCCAGGGGAAACTCTCATCGCTGACCGTCAATCCCGACGGCACGCTCAACCTCGTCGGCGTGTGGGACACCTCCGACACCGGGCCGCAGGCCATCAGCCTCTCGCCGGGCGGGCGCTACGTCGCGCTCTCGCACGGCACGGCCAACAACATCGAGGAGAAGGTGGACGTCTTCCGCGTCAACGCCGACGCCACGATGACTTTCGTCCTGACGAAACTCGTCCCCGACAGCCCGCTGGATGTCACGTGGGTGCGCGAGAATCTGCTCGCGGTAACGCAGACGAAACTCAGCGGCGACAACACGGTCGGCCTCTACGAGTTCGACCCGGCGACGCCGTCGCTGATGGAAGTGGCGCGTCACCCCACGGGTCGATTCTGCTCGAGCCTCGCCATGCACCCGCATGGCCGGTTCCTCTTCGCCAACGACTCCACGGCCAACGCGATCTACACCATCGAAATCCTCCCGAATGGAGCGAGCGCGCTGCGCGGCTCGCTGCCGACCGGCGGCATCTACCCGCTCGGCCTGGGCATAACCAACGACGGCACCAAGGTCTACGCCGGCGGTGGAATCAGCAGCGGCGGCACGGCGGTACACGGCTACAGCATCGACGCCCTCACCGGCCTGCTCGCGCCGCTGCCCGGTTCGCCCTGGCAGTCGCCCGGCGCTTCACCCAAACTCGCCGTCGCCTCCGAGGATGACCGCTACGTCTTCGTCGGCCACGGCACCGACGCCACGCTGCGCACCATGCGCGTCGAGAGCGACGGACGGCTCGTCTCAACCGGATACTCCTTCGACGTCGGCCTTCAGGGAACGCTCGGCAAGGTCGCCGTCATGGAGAGCCTCGTCTTCGTCACCGACAACTCGTCCGCAATCGACGGCAAGAGCGGCGTGTACTCCTTCGCCGTTCAGATCGACGGCTCGCTCGTCATGAACGGGCCGGACCTCTTCAACACCGGCTCGAGCACGCCCAACTCGATCGCGGCGTGGAACCCGCGCCGGCGCCTGGTGCTCGCGGTGAGCGACATCATCATGGGGACGAACGCCGAGTTCCGCCTGACCGGCGCTCCGCCCAGGGCGCTCTTCGGGCTGGCCTACAGTCTCCGCGGCCCGGGCCGCGTGCGGCCCAACGGCTGGGGAGTGACAATCGACCTGGCCCAGCCGCAGCAGGCGGGACCGATCCGCCGTGCCGATGGAAACGGGCAGGCGGTCTTCACATTGCCGGTTCCGATCCGCAGCGCGCCGCTCGTCTGGTTCCAAGCGGTGCGGCCGGATGTGAAGAGCAACGTCGTGAGCCGTCCGATCCGCTTCTGATTCACCTCGCCGGATTCGGGTGCGCGAGCGCTGCTGGCCGCTCTACGCTTGCGGGCCATGACCACGATTCTCTGGTTTCGCAACGATCTCCGGCTGGATGATCATGCGGCCGTACACGGCGCGCTTTCGCGGCCAAGCGGCGTGGCGCCCGTCTTCATCTGGTCGCCGCAAGAGGAGCGCTCCTGGCCGCCCGGCGCGGCGAGCCGCTGGTGGCTGCACCATTCACTCGAATCGCTCGATGCCGCATTGCGCCGGCGCGGGTCGCGCCTCGTCCTGCGGCAGGGGCGAGTGGAAGATGAACTGGCCCGACTCCTCGCCGAGACGGGCGCCACACGCCTCGTCGCGTCGAGGCGATTCGAGCCGCACGCATCGGAGATCGATGATCGCCTCGCGCGATCGCTGATGAAGCGCGGCGTCGCGTTTGAGAGGCTCAACACTGCGCTGCTGCACGATCCGGAGGCGGTGCGAACAAAGTCGGGCGGCCCGTTCCAGGTCTTCACGCCGTTCTGGCGCGCGCTGGAGGCGTCGCTGGAGGTCGGCGAGCCGCTTGCGGCCCCGCGAAGGCTCAGTGCGCCGAAAACGTGGCCGGCGTCCGCGGCGCTGCGCGATCTTGGCCTGCTGCCCGCGGGCGACTGGGCGGGGGGCTTGCGGGAACAGTGGCGTCCGGGTGAGCGCGGCGCTGCCGACCGCCTTGAGGCGCTCCGATCTGCGGCGCTGGCTGAGTACGACTCCGCCCGCGATCGGCCGGATGAAGAAGGCTCGTCGCGGCTCAGCCCGCACCTGCACTTCGGCGAAATCTCGGCGAGGCGAGTGTACCGGACGGTGATCGAGTCCGAAGCGGCTCGCGGCGGCGAGGCGCCGTCGCGCGGGGCGCTGGCGTTTCTGCGCCAACTGGCCTGGCGCGAGTTCGCCCACCATCTGCTGCACCACTTCCCGCGCACGCCCGAGGCGCCGCTGCGCCGCAACTTCCGCCGCTTCCCCTGGCGGCGCAGCGCCCGCGACCTGCGCGCCTGGCAGCACGGACGAACGGGGTATCCCTCTGTCGACGCCGGCATGCGGCAACTGTGGGCGACGGGGTGGATGCACAACCGAACGCGCATGATGGTCGCCTCGTTCCTCGTCAAAGACCTGCTTATCGACTGGCGTCGCGGCGCCGAGTGGTTCTGGGACACGCTTGTCGACGCCGACTTGGCGAACAACACCCTGGGCTGGCAGTGGTGCGCCGGCTGCGGGGCGGACGCAGCCCCCTACTTCCGCATCTTCAATCCGATCACCCAGGGCCGCACGTTCGACCCGCACGGCGCCTGCGTGCGCCGCTGGGTGCCGGAACTCGCGGCGCTTCCCGACCGCTGGATTCACGAGCCGTGGGCGGCGCCTGCCGCGGCGCTGGCGGAGGCGGGAGTCGCGCTCGGACGCACCTATCCTCATCCGATCGTCGATCACGCCGAGGCGCGGCATCGCGCGCTGGCCGCGTTTGCTCAGGTCAGACAGGGAGATTCATCATGATCCGAGCGGTCTGGATGTGCATCGCGGCGCTGTCGTTCATCGGCGCGCCGCTGCCGACTGATGCGGCGGCGCAGGGGGAACCGGAGCGCCGACCACACGGCGCCGCGGCGCCGCGGGCGACGTATCGAGACGCGGCGCTGTCCTTCCAGCGGCTCGATGCGCAGATCATGCAGCGCCTCGCCGACCGCCACGCGACGCCGCCCGAGGGGATGGACGTCGATTCGGACGAGTGGAGGCGATGGACGCTCGCCGATCCAGAAACCATGCGGCGCCTCAACGCGGACTTTGACCGCGCGACGCTGGCGTTCTTCGGAGGGAACCTCGCCACCGTCGTGCAGGCCATGAATGCGCTGATGCTCGAACGACCCGGGAGCGGCCGCGACAGAGCCTTCGCCGCGTTTGCCCGCTCGCTTCGAATCGAACTCGACCCGGCCCACCCATCGCTCGACGACCTGGCGGGGGACCCCCACTCCGCGCCGAGCGTTCGCGCTCGACTCACGTCGATCTACCCGCTTCCGCCCGATGTGCCGGCGCCAGCGGAGTTTGCTCTGGTGGTGAGTGAGGGAGATCTTTCGAGGTTCATCTCGGCCTCGCCGGTCGTCAGCGCAGCACGGGAAGTCGACGTGGAAATCGACTTCATGCTTGAGAGGCCGATCAGGCCGGGGCGGCGCGACCTCATGCTGCGATCGGGACCGCTGCGCCCCCTCTCGCCCGAGGTTCCGCAGACCTTTGAACTCATCGGCCGGTGGACCGTGCTGGCCGAGCCGATCGAGGCGTCGCGCGCCCGGCTGGCGAAGCGGCTCGAAGCGCTGGCGCAATCCCGCGACGGCGCGGATGAACCGCTCCCCCACCGTCTGCTGCGCGAGCGCGTCGCCCTGTTGAATCTGATCGACTCGCACGCGGACATCACTGCGCTGCTGACCGACTTTGCGCAACTGGTCGGCGACCTCGATCGCGAGTGGGCGGCGGTGGCCGCGGGCGTCAATCCTTACATGGGCCGATCAGGAGACACCTGGCATGGGCTGCCGCTCACAACCGACGTGCACCTGCCGGCGCGCATCTTCGTGCCCGAGTCGGCGCTGGCGAAGGACTCCATGCCCCTGCTCATCGCCTTGCACGGCGCGGGCGGCAATGAGAACATGTTCATCGACGGGTACGGGGCGGGCGTCATCACCCGCCTGGCGGAAGAGCACGGCTTCGCGGTCGTCTCGCCGCTCGCGGCGCCCCTGATGGACCTCGGCCTCGCCTTCGACACCATCGTGGACACGATGAAGCAACTCTACTCGATCGACGAATCGCGCGTCTACGTCATCGGCCACTCTCTCGGCGCGGCACTGACCGGCGGCATGTGCAGCGGGCGCGGCGAGCGCGTTGCCGCGGCGTGCTGGCTGGCGGGGGCGAGTTACGCCCGCGCTGCGCGCCTTCCGCCGACCCTTGCGATCGCGGCCGAGTTCGACTCGATCGTCCCTCCCTCGCGCATCGAGCCGGCCGTGAACCTCGCAAAGCAGGCGGGGCTGGAGGTCGAGTACCGCTTCGTGCCGGACTTCGGCCACACCCTCGTCGTCGGGTACGTCCTTCCCGACGTCGTCGAGTGGCTGCTGGCGCGGCGGCTCGAGTGAGCGTCGCTCGCCGGGATCGCGTCGGCGCCGCCCCGCATAGGATTGAGTCATGAGCCGCACGGCGCTGCGCCTCCTCGACGCCAACGCGAATCGCGCCCGCGAGGCGCTGCGCGTCATGGAGGATTACGCGCGCTTCATCGCCGATGACGCTGATCTCTCCGCGCGCCTCAAGTCCATCCGCCACGACCTCCGCGCAGCGCTCGATCGCCTCGGCCCCGGCCTGCTGGAGGCGAATCGCGACGCCCCGGGCGACGTCGGCGGGGCGATCAAGACCGAAGCGGAAGCAAGGCGAGAAAGCGTTGCGGCCGTCGTCGTCGCGGCCGGTAAGCGCCTCGGCGAGTCGCTGCGCTCCCTTGAGGAGTACCTCAAGGCGATCGACGGCGGCGCGGCCGCGGCGGTCGAGTCGCTGCGCTACCGCGCCTACGACGCCGAGCAGCGCCTGCAGCGCCGCCTGGGCACGGTGATCGCGCCGCAGTGGCGCCTGTGCGTCCTGCTCACCGAGTCGCTCTGCGCCAGCCCATGGCTCGACGTGCTCGACGCCGCACTGGAAGGCGGAGCCGACTGCATTCAACTGCGCGAAAAAGACCTCGAAGACGGCAAACTCCTCGGTCGCGCGACGGTCGTCGTCGAGCGATGCCGCGCGGCGGGAGCAGCGAGCGTGATCAACGATCGCGCCGATGTGGCGCTGCTCGCCGGCGCGGACGGCGTCCACCTCGGACAGTCCGATCTACCCGTCGGCCACGTGCGACGCCTCGCCGGGCGGCGGCTGCTCATCGGCGTCTCCACGGCCAACCTGGCGCAGGCGGAGGCGGCGGCGAAGGCGGGCGCCGATTACTGCGGCGTCGGGCCGATGTTCCTCACCACGACCAAGGACAAACCTCACCTCGCCGGACCGGAGTATCTGCGCGAGTACGTTCAGAAGGTGCCCCTCCCGCACCTGGCCATCGGCGGCATCACCGATCGCAACGTCGGCGAACTGGTCGAGGCGGGCGCCGCCGGCGTCGCGGTCAGTTCATACGTCTGCTCCAGCGACGATCCGGCCGCGGCAGTGCGCCGCCTGCGCGCGGCGCTGGCGCGCGCCTGAGCCTGCCTAACATCCCCACCTGATGCAATTGCTCAAGGCCAGCAATCTCGTCAAGCGCTACGGCCAGCGCACCGTCGTGGACCAGGTGTCCTTCCACGTGGACCGGGCGGAGATCGTCGGCCTTCTCGGACGCAACGGCGCCGGCAAGACGACCAGTTTTCGCATGAGCATCGGCATGACGACGGCCGACGGCGGCGAGGTGATCTTTGACGGCCACGACGTGACGCGCGAGCCGATGTACCGCCGCGCCAACCGGGGCATGGGCTACCTCAGCCAGGAGCCGAGCATCCTCCGCCGCGCGACCGTTGAGCAGAACCTCATGGCCTTCCTCGAACTCCAGCCCCTGAGCCGGCAGGAGCGCAAGGCCCGCCTCAACGACCTGCTGGCGCAGTTCGGCCTGACGCGCAACCGCAGTCAGTCCGCCCGCACCCTCTCGGGCGGCGAGCGGCGCAAACTCGAGATCGCCCGCTGCCTCATCAAGAACCCCGATCTCATTCTCCTCGACGAACCGTTCTCAGGCGTCGATCCCCTCGCCGTCGAAGACCTCCAGCGCGAGATCATCCGCCTGCGCGAGCAGCGCGGCATCGCCATGCTCATTACCGACCATAACGTCCTCCAGACGCTGCGCGTCTGCGATCGGGCGTATATCCTCAATGACGGGCGCATTCTGGCCGAAGGCGCTCCAAAGGACCTCATCCGCGATGAGGTCGTGCGCCGCTCGTACCTCGGGTCGATGTTCCGCGGCGACGAATTCGATTGACGCCGGACGCATCGGACGGGCGACGCATGTTCATGTTCCTGAGACACTGGCGATCCGTGGCGGCAGCCGCCGCCCTGCTCGGCGCGGGAGGATGCGGCGTGGCGCTCAACGAGCGCGAAGGGATCATCCGCCACGACGGCGTGTACGTGTTCCATGCGCCGGGCATCTCCGGCGACGTGCCCCACGATCACTACTTCGCGCGCGGCCTGATCCGCGGCGGAATTCAGGAAGTGCACTTCGTCGCCTGGGCGACCCTCCTGCCCGGCCGCAACCTCAGCGACGCCGCCCTGCACGAGCGCGAAGCGCGGCGACTCGTCGAGCGCGTGCGCGGCTTCAAGGCGACTTCGCCCGAGGCCCGCGTGATCCTCACCGGGCACAGCGGCGGCGCCCGCATCGTCATCCGCGCGGCCGAACTGCTTGAGATCGGCGAAAATCTCGTCGAACAGGTCTGGATTCTCGCGCCCGCCCTCTCGCCCGAGTACGACTTTGGCCCGGCGCTCGAGCGAGTACCGCGCATCGTCGCGCTCTCCTCGGAGCATGACCGGCTCATCCTCGGCATGGGGACGACGCTCTTTGGCACCTCGGACGGACACTTCGGCGACGCCGGCGGCCGCATCGGCTTCACCTTCAATCACCCGCGCTTCGAGCAGTGGGGCTACGACCCCGCCTGGCTTGAACACCGCAACAGCGGAGACCACCTCGACCTGCTCAACCAGCGCTTCGCCCTGCGCGTCATCGCCCCGGCGATGCTGCACTACTGGCCGGTGGAACAGCAACAGGGCACACGAATCGATCCGCCGAAGGTCGGCTCCCCTTCTGCCATCGGCGAAGGCCGGATTTCGACCGACTGACGAGCATTTCGCCCTGTTTTCGACGATTCTCCGGCACTTTCCGGCTTTCCGGCGGCACTTGTGACGTTCGTCGGTTATACTGACACAAGGCAAGGAGAATCCGCCATGTTCGCCCCCCCCCCGCGTCACCAGCGTCGCGTTCCGCGTCGTCCTGATGGGGATGCTGCTCGCCTTGCCCGGGCGGATGGTCTTGGGGCAGGAGTTCTATCGGGAGGCGCCGGGGCAGAGGTTCTTCTCCGGCTCGATGGTCGCCCGGCCCCTCCAGGTCCGGCACTGGATGGAGCGCGGCTTCACTGAGGAGCAGGCGCGCCGGCAGCACGACTTCACCGTCGGCTGGCTGCTCCAGTTCCTTGATGGCCGGCCCTTCTGGCACCGCGAGTCGATGGATGAGTTCTGGTTTCCCCTGAGGCCGATGGAGACGGAGGACTGGGTCGGCATGAGGCTGCTCCAGACCGGCAACTTCCGCTACGTCTGCCCCAACTGGCGGCTGTTTCCGTTCGACTGCCCGCAGCCGACCGACCCGCTTTGCCCGAGAGACCCCAAGTTCGGCGACCAGTGGCACCATGAGAGAATCGAGTCGCGCGCCGGCTGGCAAATTCGCAAGGAAGGGCACGACGACATCGTCGTGACCTTCTTCGACAGCGGGATTCATCTGCCCGATTACAGCGATCATCCCGACCTGAGCGATCTCAACGAGTATCGCCGACTCGGCTACAACGCGGTCTTTCCGACCGGCCCCTTCCCACTTCCCCCCTATGGATGGGAGAATCCGAGCGACCCTGAAGATGTTGATATGCGGGATCAGCCAGGCGAACTCGCTCACGGCATTCTCGTTGCAGGCGCTGGGGCGGCCACTGGAGATAACGAAGAGGGGGTGTGTGGTATCGGATGGTCTCTGCGTCACCGCATGGTGAAAATCGTCGAGACCGATCCCGAAACCCCAGCGGCATACATGGCGTCGGTCTTCTATGGAATGGAGGTAGCCGCCAATGCCGGTGATCGCGTGTTTTCGCTTTCGTGGGCGACGAGCGGCTATACCCCTCCCGACACCTGCGATCAGGCAATCCAGCAGACATGGCAAGCCTGGGAGGACAATACCGTTGAGTTGAAGGAGAACTACAGCAATCTCCTGATCTTCTTCGCCGCAGGAAACAACCCGTCGTTTGAGTATTGTTCTCCTTATTCGGCCGCCCTCATGGTCGGCGGGACGATGCTGGATCAGAATGGGATTGAAAAGGTCTGGTGGGTGGACTCTGGTCCAAGCGGCGGGAGCGCCACTGGGGAATTCATTACGCTCATGGCCCCGGCATGGGAAATCTGGCTCACAATTCAGGAGCATTGGTTTTGGGGATTTTACCACTACAATAGCGGTACATCATTCGCCGCGCCGCAGGCCGCTGGACTCGCGAATCTCATCTGGTCGCTCGATCCCGATTTCACGGCGGCGGAGGTTGAAGGCTTTATCTTGGACGGGTGTACTGAACTGGATGATCATATACCGGGCGAGCACGGAGAGGGGCGCATCAGTGTCTTCAATTCACTCGCCCTGGCTTCTGGCACCCTGTGGACGCGCACGCCCAATCCCGGCATCGCGGACGAGGTCAACGACCTGAAGGTGGCGGGCGCCGCGAACGACGCGACCATCGAGTTCTTCTACGGAGCAGATGACGGTTCGACATCGGTCCAAGGATGTTCCGTCAACATCGATATCGCGAACGCGGCGTCTTTTGGAACAGCGACGGCGGGCGCGAATGGCGCCGCCGTCAAGACCGTGTTCATTCCTTCCAACTGGTCAACCGGAACCATGTTGATTCAGGCCATCGAATACGGCAATCCATGCCGCAAATCGAACGTCGTTACCTACACTTTTCCCTGACTTCGACCCACGCGCGTTCGGAGGATCATCATGCGCTCACACGTCTTTGCATCATCCATGCTTCTGTGCTCCGCTGTCTGCCTTGGCCAACTTCCGCCCGCTATTCATTTGATGCCGCCAACCCCGTCGGTCACATTGCCGTCGGAGCATCCAGCAAACTGTATGGTCATCTTTGACGCAGAACTAGGTCAGATGGAGCTGTTCAGATTTAATTCTGGTCTCGACAACTTTAACTCAACAATAGGAACCAACAGGCTATTTGATCTGCTGGTGTCGGACGACTTTATTTCGCCGCGCGCGGGTCGCATCACTGATGTGTTCACATACAGCCTCGTTTTCACGGGGAATGGTATACCGGCCAACGGAGTGCGCGTGTATCTGTGGGGAACGGATGAAACCCCGTCACAAGAGCCGACTCTTAGCCTGGAGATTCCTGTGGAGGGCATTTACATACGGCATATTGAGGATCTGGCATTTCGGCATCATGTTGAGATTCACGTCTCAGGCCTTGACATTCCGTTTGCCGCAGGGCGCACGTGGATTACGGTACAGCCGCGCGACGAGACGCCGCAGGGAAGTTACTGGTCCATCAACCGTAACTTCAATCAGGCCCTCCAAGGTGCTGACGCCTATGTCAAAGACGGGCCGAACGGCGAAGGAGGCTGGGGCTTCACTGACTGGCGCTCCGCGGGGAGTCAGGGACAGCGTGCCGCGGACTCCTTCATCAAGATCATCGGCTGCTTCGACCCCATGACCATCGCCGTCGAAGGCGAGTGCGGCGGCACGGCGCAGTTCTCCTGGAGCAACGCCTCGCCGGAGAGCACACTGACGTTCCTCTACGCCAAGCAGACCGGCAACGTGCGCATCCCGCCGAACCTCCCCTGCGGCGGGACGCAACTCGGCCTCGGCTGGCAGCGCCTCCAGGTCGCGTTCAGCGTCGAGACGGGCGAAGGCTCGGGCGTGGTCGAGCGATTCCTCCCCGCCGCCGCCTGCCCCGGCCACTTCCAGGCCCTCATCCGCGAGCCGACCGGACCGTGCGAAGTCAGCAACGTGGTGGGCACGCCGTAGGGAGAATGCATCGGGGGATCGAGGCATCAGGGCATCGAGGCACCAAGGGATCAAAGTGTCGGACCATGGACTCGGTGCGTCCGCAACGCGCGGCGCCCGCGCAACGACGCGGCCTAGAATCCGCCGCCATGAATCCGACGCAGATCACCCAGGCTCTTGAAGCGAAGTTCCCCGGACGCATCCTCACCTCGCACCCGCTCGACAAGCACCCGCGCATCCACCTCGATGCCGCCGAATGGCGCGGCGTGGCCGAATTCCTTGCCGGCAGCGCCGATCTCGACTTTGACTTTCTCCTGTGCATCTCCGGCGTGGACTACGTCGCCGAGGACCGACTCTGCGCCGTCTACGACCTGCGCTCGATGAAGCACCGGCACGAGTTCGCCGTCAAGGTTTACACCGACCGCGGCAACCCCTCGATCCCCAGCGTGGCCGACCTCTGGCCCGCGGCGGATTGGCACGAGCGGGAGATCTTCGACCTCTTCGGCATCGACTTTCCGGGGCACCCCGACCTGCGCCGCATTCTGCTGCCCGAAGACTGGGTCGGCCATCCTCTGCGCAAAGACTACGTTTTCCCCCGCGAATACCACGGCATCCCCGGCTCCTACGAACTCGACTGGCAGCAGAAGCCGACGTACCCGGCGTAGAGCGCGCGGGCGACTTTCACGCCGTCCGCCGCCAGTTCAGGAAACCGAGGGCAGGCCGACGCACCGGCGCCAGGACGAGACCTGGCCGAGGTGCATCATGATGTGGTTGGCGAAGAGGAAGTGAAGCGCGTGGCCGATCTTCGGGAAGCGCGCCTTGTAGCGCTCGTGCGTCGTTTCGCGCTGCAGGACTTCATCGTCCACCCGTTCGAGATAGTCGATCATGACCGCGTGGCGGGCGCGCAACTCGGCCATGATCTCGTCCTTGGGCGGGTAAATCGCGGCGTTGGCCTCGCACTTGCTGCCCGGCTCGAACAGTTTCGTGAAGCGTTCGTTCACGCGCGCCAGGTCGCTGCGCCCGAGGAGCATGGCGAAGGTGCGGTCGGGATAGAGCGCCAGGTGCCCGAAGCACCACGCGGGATGGTTGATGGTGGGATGGGGCTTGAAGGCGAACTTCTCGGCCGGGATGTCCTTGGCGAGGCTCTCGGCGTATCCAACGGCCAGGCGCAGGTTGCCGGCAAGGAACTGTGCGGAAGAGGTCATCGAAACTCACTCCTCTTGATGGATTGCGGATAATGGGGGCGATTGTATCGCGGCGCGGGCCGTCTCACGAGCCGACATAGCGGGCGTAGATGCCGCGGGCGACCTCGGGCTGGCTCGTTCCCTTGATGATCGCGCGGCCGTTGGGAAAGACGGTGAGGTCGATGGGTCCGGTGGCGTCGTGGAGCGAGGCGCGGAGCAGGAAGCGGTTGTGCTCGACCCGGCCGTGCGCTTCGAGCCGCGAGGCGAGTGAGGCGAGGTCGGTCCTCCCCGCCGCGCGCGGCACGATCTGCACGGCCTCGCGCCCGCACAACGAGGCCGTCGCGCCGGCGAACTCACCGCAAAGATGCTCGAAACGGCCTTGGCCGCAGCAGACGCACTCGCCGCCGCGCCACGCCCCGGTGAGATCGAGGCGCTGGTGCTCTCCGCGCCACAGGTCGATGGTCGTGAGGTCGCGGCTGACGGCGTCGGAGCGGCCGGCCAGGATCTTGATCGCCTCGGCCGCCTGCATGTTGGCGATCACGCCCACCACCGGCCCGAGAACGCCCGCCGTGTCGCACGTCAACGTCGATCCCGCGGGGGGCGCGGCGTCGAAGACGCAGCGCAGGCACGGGCCCGCGAACGCATCCCACGCGCGCCGCGCCCGGCCGGCGGGCGGGGGGTGCGGTAGAAAGGTCGCCATCATGCCGTGCGTTGCCACCGCCCCGCCGTACACGTAGGCGATCCCGCGCTTGACCGCGACGTCATTGAGGAGATAGCGCGTCTCGAAGTTGTCCAGGCCGTCCACGATCACCTGCGCCTCGCCGATAATCGACTCGACATTGGAGGCGTTGACGTCATCAACGATCGCATGAATGGAGACGACGGAGTTGATGCGAACGAGGCGCCGGCGAGCGGCCTCGGCCTTGGGCAGGTTGTCCGCCAGATCCTGCTCATCGTAGAGAGTCTGACGCTGGAGGTTGGTCAGTTCGAGCAGGTCACGATCCACGATCGTGAGGCGGCCGACGCCGGCACGCGCGAGACTGTCCGCGATGCATGAGCCCAGCGCCCCGCAGCCGATCACCGCCGCGTGCGAGGCGAGCAGGCGCTCCTGCCCCTCGCGCCCAATCTCCGGCAGCAGCATCTGGCGGTGGTAACGAGCGAAGTCAGCCATGCGCGGATTCTAGAGCATCAATGGGGCGCAGAGGACTGGCAAAGGAGGCCTTTGGCAGTAGCAATGGTGAAGGGGCATTCACCACAGAGGACACAGAGAGTGCTGAGGGCGTTGAAAGTGCAGCGAAGCAGTCAACCAGGCCGAAGCGCCAGCGAGGATGAGATCTGTCGCCGCAGAGGGGCGCAGAGTGCGCATAACAAGATCGACGCCGCTACGACTTGATTGACCATGCATCGACCCTGCAATGGGTCGATTCATCGTCCGCGGCAAGGGCGCTCCGACCGCGTCAAGGTCCGGAAACACGGCGGCTTGCCGCGCTTGCCGAGTCCGCATACGACGGCGCGAGGGCGCTCACGCGGTCGCCGCGGGGTGGCGTCGGCCCGCCGTGAATTGGATGCTTGATCCGGCGTGCGAACGGCCGTGGGCCGGCTCGCCGCCTGAGAACCCGAGAAGTGTGCCCTCTTCAGGAAAGGGAGTGGATCGTGAGACGGAGTTTCCGGCAGATTGCATTCGCGAGTCTTATCGCGCTGGGCCTTTCCGGCTCGGCGAAAGCCGACGCCGTCATCGGCGGGCCCGTCGTCTCGCCCGTCGGTTCCTCGACCGCCACCATCGAGTTCACCGGCAGCAGTGCGGGCTACACCGGTGATTTCTACTTCCTCGGCTGGGGCACGTCTGACGCGATTCTGCACTTCGCCCCCGACACGCGCGAGACCGGCCTGGGCCAGTGGCTCTTCAACAACCATTCGAGCGAGGTCGGTGCGGCCGTCGCCCTTGATGCGTTCTTCGAGTCGCAGAGCGTGCTGCACTTCGCCTACGAGATCGTCCATCCGCGCCCCAAGCGCGACCTCTTCCGCACCGACGTGGGCGACGATGCGCTCAACTTTGTCTACGACGCCTCGACGGGTTTCTACGGCGTTGAGGATCTGCGCCGCTCGCAGCGGGGATACGACGGCGACTTCAACGACGCCGAGTTTGCGATCGAGTTTCAGAGCATCCCCGCCCCCGGGAGCCTGATGCTGCTGGGCCTTGGCGGCTTCGCCCTGACGCGGCGCCGCAGCCGGTAGCGATTCTCCCTCCAGTCCATCCTCCTTTCAGGTCGGCGCGCCTCGGCGAGTCCCAGCCGAGGCGCGCCTGTTTTTCGGGGTGTGCGAGTTCTGGGCGCGCTCCTCACGCGGGTCGGGGCGCGAGCGGAGCCGCGGCCTCGGCACTCTCGCGCGGCGCGCGGCCCCGGCCGAAGGCGGCGTACAGCGCCGGCAGCACGAGCAGCGTCAGCAGCGTGTCGGAGAGCACGCCGCCGATCACGACCGTGGCCAGCGGGCGCTGCACCTCGGCGCCGACATGCGTGTTGACGGCCATCGGGATGAACCCGACGCTCGCCACGAGCGCCGTCATGAGCACGGGCCGCAGGCGCGTCAGCGCGCTGCGCCGGATGGCCTCGTGCAGGGGCACGCCGTCGTTCATGAGGTTCTGGATCGTCGAGACCATCACCAGCCCGTTGAGCATCGCCACCCCTGACACCGCCACGAATCCCACTCCCGCGGAAATCGTGAAGGGCATGTCGCGCCACCACAGGGCAAGAATCCCGCCGAGCGTGGCGAAGGGCGCGCCCGTAAAGATGATCAGCGCATCGCGGACCGAGTTCGTGCTCGTGTGCAGCAGGAAGAGAATAAGCAGCAGCGCCGCCGGCACGACGAACATGAGGCGCAGCCGGGCCCGCTCAAGGTGCTCGAACTGCCCGCCGAAGGCGATGTAGTATCCGACCGGCAGATCGATCTCGCGCGCGATCCGCTCGCGCACTTCGTCCACAACGCCCGCCACGTCGCGGTCGCGGACGTTGCATTGCACGACGATGCGGCGCTTCTGCCACTCGCGGGTGATGGTGGAAGGCCCTTCGAACTGGCTGACGCGCGCCAGGCGGCCCAGCGGCAGGCGCTCGCCCGCGGCCGTGGGAATCAGGACCGAGGCGAGTTCAGCCGGATCGCCGCGAAAGCGATCGGGCAGGCGGACGACGAGATCGAATCGCCGCTGCCCTTCGCGGATCTCGCCGATGACGGTCCCGCCGACGGCTTCGACCATCTCGAGCACGTGCCGTGCCGGCACGCCGTGCCGCGCGATCGCGTCCTGATCGACGCGCACCTCGACGACCGGCTGGCCGGTGATCTGCTCGACATAGAGATCGACCGCGCCGGGTGTCGATTCGAGAATGGCCGCGACCTCGGAGGCTTTCTCCTTGAGCACTTCGAGATCGTCGCCGAAGATCTTGACGCCGAGATCGGTGCGGATGCCCGCGATCATCTCGTTGAGGCGCATTTCGATGGGCTGGGAGAAAACGACGCGCATGCCGGGCAGATCGCTGAGCACGGCATCGACCCGCTCGACGAGTTCATCCTGGTGGGCGGCCCGCTTCCACTGATCCCGCGGATGGAGCATGAGGTAGACGTCCGACACTTCAATGCCCATCGGGTCGGTGGGAATCTGCGCGCTGCCGACGCGGGTCCAGACGTCGCGCACCTCGTCGGGGAACTCCTCCAGAATCACCCGCTCGATCTGCGTCGCGTAGCGGACGGACTCCTCGAGCGAAACGCCGGCGAGGCGGATGGTGTTGATGGTGATGGCGCCTTCGGAGAGCCGGGGGATGAACTCGGCCCCAAGGCGCGAGCCGAGCCACGCGCCGCCCGCGAGCAGCGCCACGGCAAGGAGGATCACCGCCGGCCGCAGCCGGATCGCCAGCGAAACGACCGGCGCGTACACCCACTTGCATAGCCGCACGACGAGGTTGTCGCGGTGGCTCGCCCGATCGCTGAGCATCAGGCTGGCCAGCACGGGCATGAGCGTAAGTGAGAAGATCATCGAGCCGAGCAGGGCGAGGATGACCGTCAGAGCCATGGGCCGGAAGAGTTTGCCCTCGATGCCTTCGAGCGTGAGGATGGGCAGGTAGACGATCGCGATGATGAGTTCGCCGAACATCGTGGGCTTGCGGACTTCGATGGCGGCGTCTCGGACGATGTCGAGCCGGCGGCGCGTTCCGCCCTCCTCGTTGAGGCGGCGGGCGCAGTTCTCGACCATGATGACGCTGCTGTCCACGACGAGACCGAAGTCGATGGCGCCGAGGCTCATGAGACTCGCCGCGATGCCGATCTGCACCATGCCGTTGAAGGCAAAGAGCATCGAGAGCGGGATCGCCAGCGCCACGATCATCCCCGCGCGGAAGTTGCCCAGGAAGATGAACAGGACCGCGACGACGAGGATCGCGCCGATTAAGAGGTTCTCTTTGACCGTCCCGATGACCTGGTTCACCAGTTCGGTGCGCTCGTAGACGGGGCGCACCTCGACGCCCGGAGGCAGCGACCGCTTGACCTCTTCGAGGCGGGCGCGGAGGCGCGCGGTAACGTCGTGGCTGTTCTCGCCCATGAGCATGAAGCCCAGGCCGAGTACGACCTCGCCCTCCCCCATCGCCGTGGCGGCGCCGCGGCGGATCTCGTGCCCGATGGCCACCTCGCCCAGGTCGCGGATGCGGATGGGCACTCCCTCGTGCGCCGCGATGACGATGGCGCCGATCTCTTCCACGCTCGAGGTGAGGCTGACGCCCTGCACGAGGTGTAGTTCGCCGGCCTGGGTGATGTTGCCCCCGCCGACGTTGAGGTTGTTGTGCCGAAGCGCGTCGAAGACCTCATCAAGCGTCAGGTCATACTTAAGCAGGCGGTCCGGCTCGATGATGACGTGGTGCTGGCGGCGCTCGCCGCCCCACGTGTTTACCTCCGCCACGCCGGGCACCGACTGCAACTGCGGCCGGATGACCCAGTCATGAATCGTCGTGAGTTGCTCCAGGCTGTAACCGAGGCCGGAGACCACATAGTGAAAGACTTCGCCCAGGCCCGTCGAGATCGGGCCGAGTTCCGGCGCGTCAATCCCCGCCGCCGTCTCGACCGACTGGAGACGCTCCATCACCATCTGCCGCGAGAGGTAGAGATCCGTCCCGTCCTCGAAGATCGCGGTGATCTGCGAAAGGCCGAACTTCGAGATCGAGCGCACGTGCTCGAGCCCCGGCAGGCCGCTGATGACCTGCTCGATGGGGAAGGTCACCTGCTGCTCGATTTCGAGCGGCGAGAGCGCGGGAGCGGTCGTGTTGATCTGCACCATGACCGGCGTCGTGTCGGGATAGGCGTCGATGGGCAGGCGGCGCATCGACCACGCCCCGGCGCCGACGATGATCAGCGTCAGCGCGACGACAAGAAGGCGATTGTGCAGCGACCAGGTGATGAGGGAGTTGAGCATGAGTGGCGCCCGGGATGCGAGACGTGCGTGTTGAGGGCCTACTTCTCTGCGCCCGGGTGGACTTCGCAGCAGCCGGCGCCGATATGCCCCTTGAGAATCTCGGTCTTGAGCAGGAAACTGCCCTGGGTGACGACCGATTCGCCGGCGGGCACGCCCTCCTCGACGACGTAGTAGCCGTCGCGCTTGTACCCGAGCGTAACCTTGTAGGGCTGGTAGACCGTCCGGGTCTGGCGGACGAAGACGAGGTTGCAGCAGCCGTCCCACTGCACGGCGGCCTCGGGCACGAGGACCGCGTTCTCGATCGTGCGGATCCTGATCTCGGCGCGGCCGAACATGTTGGCGCGCAGCGCCCCCTCGCCGTTCTCCACTTCCGCCCGGGCCGCGAGCGTTCGCGTCCGCGGATCGACGTTGGTGCTGATCCAGGCGATCTCACCGCTGAACGCGCGCCCCGCGGCGCCGTCGAAGGCCAGACGCACCGTCTGCCCCTGTCGCACGCGCGCGGCCTCGCGCTCGGGGACGTCGAGCATGACCCACATGTTGCTCGTGTCGGCGACGACGAAGAGCGCTTCGCTCGTCGAGATGACCTCGCCGACCACCGCGTGGCGCTCGATGACCTCGCCCTCAAAGGGCGTTCGAAGCGGCAGCAGCGAGGACGTGTCGCGCTCGCTGAGCACGCGCTCCAGGTCTTCATCCGACAGGCCGAGGTTCCGCAGGTGCTGGGCGGCGCTCGAGAGGCGCACGCGGCTCTCGACGAGGTTCGTCTCCGCATCGAGCACCTCGCGCTCGGTGCCCGCGCGCTGTTCGAAGAGCCGCTTCTCACGCTCGAGGTTGCGCTCCCAGAGTTCGACGAGGGTGCTCGCCTGGAGGTAGGCCGCCTTCGCCGACCCCAGTTCGGACGTCTCGATCATGGCCAGCACGTCGCCCTCAGCAACCCGCTGCCCGAGGCGGACGCGGACCTGGGCGACCGTTCCCGGCGCGCGGGAGGCGAGGTGCGCCACGCGGTCGCCGTCGAACGCGCACTGCGCGCTCGTCGCGATCGACTCCTCGATCGTCGCCTGGCGCAGGGTCTCGACGGTCAGGCCGGCGCGCTGGGCGATCTCCGGCGACTTGAGCACTACGGTGGCGAAGGCGTTGGGGCACTCGGCCGACGGCGGGCGGTTGGCGCGAAGCACCGGTTCGCCGGAACCGCCGCCGCCAGCGCTGATCACGCTCACCGCGCTCCCCGAACCGGGACCGGCCGCGCAGATCGCGCATTGCGACTCCGGCAGGCCGTGCTCTCCGCACCAGTCGCCCTGCGCCTTGAAGGCGGGAATCAGGGCGCTGTTGCACCGCGTGCACAGCGCCTCGGCCACGTCGTGCCCTTCGCACCAGCCCAGCGATTCAATCAGTTCCGGATGGCAGAAGGGACAGCCCCGGGCCTCAACGTCGTGGACGCACCGCGCGCCCGGCGCCTCGTCAGGTTGCCCGGCGCCGATCCAGCCGTAGCGGTCCGCCGCGACGATAAGGCCGATGCCGGCGCCGAGCGAACCGACGCCCAGAACAACGATGAGTGAGAGCGACTTCATGGAATGTCCCTCCTTGCCGGAGCGGAGTTCAGTCTCAAGGCTTCAACCGCCCGTCTTCGGATTGCAGATGAGGCACTGGGATTCGGGCAGTTCGTGCTCGGCGCACCAGTCCTTCTCAGCCTTGAACGCGGCGATGAGGATCGGGCTGCACCGCGTGCAGAGGGCTTCAGCCACGTCGTGCTCGCCGCAGTGCCCGCGCGATTCGATGAGCGATGGATCGCAGAAGGGGCAGACCACCTGCGGAATCCGGTGCTTCTCGCACAGCGAGGCGTCCGCGGGGATCTCGATGGGCGTGCCGTGCGGCGCGGCGGCTCCGCTTCCCGCTTGCTCGCGGTCCACCGAGCCACCCGCGCCGCCGCTCGCGGCGCCCCGCTGGCTGACGAACCACCAGGCGCCGCCCGCCCCGGCGCCGAAAAGAATGATCGCGATCGCTGCAATGGCAACTGGCTTCATGGCAATTCTCCTGTCTGAGGTTCCGAAGAGGCTGTAACTTCCCGGCCGAGAATCGAATTGACTTCGCTCAGCGCCACCCCGACGGCGCGGCGGAGTTCCACCTGCGAGAGCGTCGCCTCCATCAGCGTTCGCTGCGCGTCGAGGAGATCGAGCAGCGGCACGCGGCCGGCTTCGTACGCCACCCGGGTCTGCTCGTGGGCGCGGCGGGCGCCCGAGAGGATCTGCGACTCAAACGCGTCGAGGCGCTCGCGCTCGCTCTCCCAGAGACGCCACGCCCGCGCCAGCGCGCCGCGCTGTTCATTCTCCACCGCCTCCGCCTCGCGCCGCCGTTGAATCACCTCGAACCGCGCCGCGAGCACCGCGCCCTGGTTTCGATCGAAGATCGTCAGCGGCACGCTCACGCCGGCTTCGATGAACCCTTCGTCGTCAGCGTGATCGATCCCGACGCCCAGCCGGGCCGTTGGTTCGGCGCGGGCCAGGGCTTCCGCCACGGCGACCCGTCGCCGCGCCGCCTCGACCTCCGCACGCGCCCGGAGAATCGCCGGGTGCGTGCGCGCCAACTCCTGCTCCACTTCATCGAGCGACGCGAGCGGCTGCTCCGCCAGGCTTGCCGTCGAAGGCCATTCCACGCGGTCGAACTCAATCGCGACTCCGCCCAGCGCGGTGCGAAGTTCCTCCGCCGCCACCGCCAGGGCGCCGCGCAGGCGATCCCGGGCGAGCGCCAGGCTGTTGACCTCGACGCGGAAGCGGATCGCTTCCGTCTCGGGCGCGGCCCCGGCGCTCAGGCGGGCCTCGGCGATGCGCAGCGACTCGCCGGCCGCTTCGATCAGCCCGTCGTAGTGCTCGATCGCCTCGCGGTCGAAGGCCGTTTCGACCACGATGCGCCGAATGGCCGCGTGAATCTCGCGCCGGACTTCCTCGACCGCGAATCGTTCTCGCTCGATCTCGGCAAGGCCGGCCTCAACGGCGGCGCTTCGTCGGCGCTCGCTGAAGAGGGGCCGTGCGACGCGCACAGTCGTCTCGCTGACCCCGAAGCCGCCGTCTGAAGGACGCACGTTTTCGCTCTCGACCTCGACTTCCGGGTTGGGCGGAAGGGATTCCTGCCACGCCCGCGCGCCGGTCGCGCCGATCGCCGCCCGCGCCGCGGCCAGCCGAGGGTGGTGCGCATCCGCGATCGCCAGCAGCGCATCGAGAGACAGCGAGCCTCGCTCGACGACGGCGGACTCGCGCTCGGCAAGCGACGGCGCAGGCGAGGGAGAGCCGGAGTCGTCAACGATCAGCCCTTGAGCCCGAAGATCGTCGAGGAGGCGCACGCCATAGTCCGGCCCGCTGCACGCGCACACGCCTCCCGTCAGAACCGCCGTCAACCATCTGCACCAGCGAGTACGCAACGTTCAACTCCGCAAGACCCAGACACGATCCGCTGCGCGGGCGCGCAGCCACGCCGCAGCCTCACGGGGCGGCGGCCGACGCGGTGGATCGAACGATCAGATGTTGAGGATCGCGAAGGTAACGAGCGCGAGCGACTCGGGCGGCCGAGGCGGGGCCGCACGCGAATGCGAAAGCAGGCCGGACGCCCCTGCGACGGGCGCCAGCGGGGCGGGCGCGAGAAGCCAATGCGGCGCCTGCGACGCCGGGCGGACCTCGGCCGAGAGCGTCGGCGCCATGAGCACCAGCGACGCCCGAATGCAGCACTCCGAATCCGGTGAATCGAGCGGCCCGTGCTCCGGGCGGACGCCATGGGGCAGGACGGCCTGGTCATCCACGCAATCGGCCGCGCAGCACACCCGCTCGCAGGCGGAGGCGGCCGCCAGCGCGACGCCTCGGCACAGATGCCCGCCCAGCGCCCCGGCCCCGATCTGCAGGCACAGCGCCGCCAGCGCCAGCAGAGGAACGGAAACCAGGATGGATCGAATACGACGCATCTTTTGCCTTGGGGGACGGACCGGTCCCTCGGAGTGTATCGGCCGAAGGACCGACCAGCAACAACGCTCGCGCCGTTCCAACGACCGAGGCGGCGCCTCGGCACCTCGCCCAACGCGGGCTGATGCCGGCGCAGCCGCGGTCGTCTGCCGCGACGTCCCCGACGGCGCCACCGTCCAAGGCATCCCCGCCCGAGCACGCTGACTAGCCTGTTCGTTCCAAGCCAGATCCAATCCCCGCAGAAACCGGCCGATCTTCGCGCAATTCCGGAAATCTCCCTTGACAAGGGGGAAGAAATCAAGATAATCGAAAGCGTGAATGGCGGTTTCTCCCCTTTTTCAACCCGAGCCCCCCGGGAGGATGGACAACATGGCAGGCAATGCTCACTCATCGTGGCTCCGCGTCGCTCCGATCGTCGTCGCCCTTCTCGGGGGGGGGAGTAGCTGTTGCGCAAACTGAGTTGGAGGCCCCGGACATCGAGGGGCCGAACCTGAACGAGTACGCCGGACCGCAGTTCGGCCACGCGATGGCGGCGGGCGACTTTGACGGCGACGGCAAGCGCGAGGTCGCCGTTTCCACCTTCGAAGAAGAGAGTACCTCCTTCACCTGGAACCAAGGCAAGGGGCACGTCTACGTCTACGAGTACACGCCCGGCAATCCGGGTACCTGGAGCAGCGGCGTGGAGGTGTTCTACCTGGGAGTGAGCGGCGATCCGCCTGCCGGCGTCTACTTCGGATACGCGATGACTGCCGGCGATGTGGACAACGACGGCAAGGATGAACTTGTTGTCACCGCGCCCGGCGGCGATGGCGCCGGGGCCGACGAAGACGGCGTCGTCTTCATTTACGACTGGGACAGCCAGTCCAGCGCCTTTGCCCTCACCCACAAGTTCCGCAGCAATCAATACAACGGCGGGCAACTGGGCGACAACTTCGGCTGGTCCGTCGCCCTCGCCGACTTCAACGGCGACGGCGATCTCGACCTCATCGTGGGAGCGCGGTACTGGAGCGAATGCGAAGAGGAGGACAACTGCGTCTACGGTCCGGGCCCCACGTTGCTCGAGGATTGGACCGGCAGCGTCTACGTCTTCGACCACGACGGCTGGGAATCATCTTCGACGTGGCGCGAAGTGCCTGAAGCGGAACTGATCATCCGGGGTGAAGCGAGTTGGAATCCCATCGACGGCGGGGAGCAGACACGCGGCTACTTCGGCGTCCGCGTCGCGGCCGTAGGCGATGTGAATGACGACGGCTACGACGACTTCGTGGCCACGGCGCCGCGACGCACGCCGGCCGACTTCACCGGAACCTGCACCGGACAGAACTTCAGTTGGTGGAACGGCGAGGAGACGATTTCCGAAAGTCTGTCGGAGGACTGCCGCGTCGGCAAGGCGTATCTCTTCGCGGGCGCGGCCACGTATCCATCCACGGAGGAGGACGCCGAGGCCTATGCCAAACTCGTGTTCAACGGCGAGGACACCGAGGACCGCTTCGGTCAGAGCCTCGCGGCCGGAGGCGATCTCAACGGCGACGGCATCAACGACGTCGTCATCGCCAGCCGCGAACACACCGAGACGAGCAATACTGAAGTCGGGCGGGTGTACATTTTCCTGCTGCCGGATTACTCAAGCGGCTGGCCAAGCACCGATGACGCCAAGCACTGGGACGCCTGGGAGGCCAACGTCATCATCGATGGTCCGACGGGGGAAGACGTCGTTCACTTCGGCTATGCCATGGCGTGCAACGGGAATACCAACAAGCAGACCGACTCGCGCGCGGACCTGATCGTTGGCGCGCCGCGCGGCAAGTCACCCTGCTTCTACTCACCTCCGTCACTCGACGAAAACCGTGGCTTCGCGTACCTCTTCCGCGTGACGGGTACCGTGGACCCGGGCGAAGACGGCGACCACCTCACATGGGCAGCAGTGGCGAACAGTGCGGCGTACTACCGCATCGACTGCGGGGCGACTTACAACAAGTCGGCGCCGCTATTGGGTCGATCCATCGTGTTCATGGGAGACGCCAATGTCGCCGCCAACTACAACGATGACTTCGTGATCGGCTGTCCCGGCTGGGATACAACGACGTATCCTGACATCGACGATCGCGGCTGTATCTACATGATTCCCTTCTGAGGATCGCATTCGCCTCGTTGCGTCTGCAATTCAGACATCCGAGAGGATGGGTCAATGAGTTTCATTCACCGCAAGACGGGCTACCTGGCGCCGGTGTGCTGGGCGGCGCTGTTCATGGCGGATGCGGCGACAGCGCAGTCACTTCCCTGCCCACCAGTGCAACTTGAGCGGTTGATGCCGCCGTGTGAACCGGGTACATTCGGAGAAGCAGTCGCCCTAGCGGACGCACGAATGGTCGTTGGAGAGTTCGAACCTCTGGGTGGATTGGTTACTACATTCACGCTTGACGAGCAGAGCCATCGGTGGCGGCAGGAAGCGCTCCTTCGACCCGGCGATTTGGCTGCGTCCGACGACTTTGGTCGCTCCGTGGCGATCCATCACGACGTTCTGAACGATCGCTGGCTGCTGGCCGCCGGCAGCCCTCAAAAGAGCGATCTCGCGCAAACTGCCGGAAAGGCATATGTCTTCGGATTGCGTTCATTCGGGCAGTGGGTGCAGAGCGCGGAGATTCTTCCAGAGGTCACGGTTCCAAAAGGTCGGTTTGGATGGACAGTGGCATGGGCAACCGCAGGTGGCCGCACGCTTCTGTTTGTCGGCGCGCACGGGTCGCCTGATAATCGGGTCATCGGATCGGTGTACGTGTTCGAGGAGGATTTGGAGGGCATCTGGCGGCAGCAGGCGCACCTTCAGGCGCCCGACGGCGTGCCTGACAACGGGTTCGGCAGGAGCATCTCCGCAGCGGAGCACGACGGCGAGACCATTCTCATGGTCGGCGCTCCGGCGTGTCAATCCGTGCCCGAGGGGCCCGTAGGCGCCGCATATGCCTATCGGTTCGATCGATCGTCTGAGGAATGGGTGCTGGAAGCGACGTTCAACGCACGTGTTCCCGTCCCGTGCGATCGGTTTGGCTGGGACGTCGCCATCGTCGGTTTGAACGACGCGCCGGACGCAACGCATCGAGTCGCGATCGGCGCCGCCGGCGAGAACAGCAACGGCACCGGCCTCGGGCCGGGCGGAGTGTACATGTACCGTCGACTCGCAACCGGCGCCTGGGAAGAGGAAACGCGGATTCCGCCGCCGGTGCCGAATCCGACCGACATCGCCTTCGGCCACAGCGTTCACTTCGCCCCTGACGACCCGAACCTCCTCCTCGCCGGCGCTGTCAACAGCCGCGAGTTCGGCGCCGAGTCGGGCAGCGCCTACGTACTCCAGCGCGATGCGATCTCCGGCGAGTGGAACGCTGTGCAGGCGCTCTTCGGCCGCGAGCAGGATCAGTATGACGCCTTCGCGGTTGATCTCGCCTTCGGCAGCGGCGCTTCCGCGGACATGGCCGTCGTCGGCGCGCTGGCGACACAGTGCCCCGGCGGCACGCAGTTCGACGCCGTCGGCGCCGTTTACTCCTTCGACCTCAACCCCGGCGAACCGGGCAACTGTCCGCCGCCGGTGCTTACGTTGCAGAAGGTTCCCGACTGCGCCGGCGGGCAGGGCGGGGAGATTGAAGTCAGATGGTTCCAGGCCACGCCGGATCGCCTCGCCCGCATTGCGATTCTCTTCGGCCGGCGGACGGGCAACTTCGTCATCCCCGACGGCAACCCCTGCGCCGGCACGCCGCTGGGCCTCGGCGCGCTTGATTTGCAAGTCGCCTTCATCGGCTCCGCCGGCGACTTCGGCGCCGGACGACTCGTCACCAACGTCCCCCGAGCCGTCTGCGGCGGCCACCTCCAACTCATCGACATCACCCGCTGCAAGACGAGCAACGTGGTGAGGATTGAGTAAGGCAAGGAAAGGGAGCAAGATTCGAATGCGCGCGAATACAGTGAATGCCGGCTGGCCAAGCACCGATGACGCCAAGCACTGGGACGCCTGGGAGGCCAACGTCATCATCGATGGTCCGACGGGGGAAGACGTCGTTCACTTCGGCTACGACATGGCGTGCAACGGGAATACCAACAAGCAGACTGACTCGCGCGCGGACCTGATCGTCGGCGCGCCGCGGGGGAGGAGTTGTGATTTCACGCCAGATTCGCTCGAAGAGAATCGCGGCTTTGCGTATCTCTTCCGCGTAACGGGCACCTTCGACCCGGGTGAAGACGGCGACCACGCGACGTGGGCGGCTGTCGCCAACAGCGCGGCCTACTTCCGCATTCAATGCAATCAGAGTCTCTATGGGAAGTACGCGCCGCAACTCGGCCGGTCCATCGTTTTCATCGGGGATGCCAATGTCGTGGCGAATTACAACGATGACTTCATCATCGGGGCCCCGGGATGGGACCACAACACCTATCCCGACTCTGCCGATGACCGCGGGTGCATCTACATGATTCCTTTCTGAGGATCGCGTTTGCAGCGCTTTGTTTGCGATTGATCGCCAAGAGGGGATCCAGCAATGAGTTTCATCGATCACAAGGGGATCAACTTAGCGACTGTATGTTGGGCTGCGCTGGTCATCGCAGACGGAGTGGGATCCCAGACGCTGCCCTGCCCGCCCGTGCAGATGCAGCGGCTCATGCCCGTTTGCCAGGACCGCGGCACGTTTGGTGAAAGCGTCTCGGTCCTCAATGATCGAATAGCCGTCGGCCGATTCGATCTCAGAGGTGGAAGGGTAACAACTCACGTCCTAAGTCAACTCAGCGGCCTGTGGGAGTTCGAGTCGGACATCGTGCCACCCGGCTTACAGTCCCCGGACACGTTCGGACATTCGGTGGAGTTGCACTTCGAGCCAACGGCCGGTCAATGGCTTCTCGCGGCGGGGAGTCCGGAACGCAGCACTTCTGAGCGGAATTCCGGGACCGGGTACGTCTTCGCGCTTGATGGCGTTGGATCCTGGGTCCTTCAGGACGAAGTGCTTCCTGATGTCGTCATTGCTCACGAGTGGTTCGGAACCGATGTGACTTGGGCGACTGCCGGCGAGAGGACGTTCCTCATCGTCGGAGCGCAGGGCACGGACGGGTTCGGCTTGCTCGGTTCGGCTTATGTCTTTGAACGCGATGGCAAGGGCATCTGGCGGCAGCAAGCGCGCCTTCAAGCCCCGGACGGCACGCCCGAAGACGCCTTTGGTATTGCGCTGGACTCGGCTGAAAGTCAAGACATGACCATTCTCGTCATTGGTGCATCGGGCCACATCAACATGCCCTTCAGGCAGCCCGGCGCCGCCTACTTCTATCGCTTCGATGAGTCCAACAACGAATTCACGCTGGAGGCCCAGTTTGAGGCGCCTGATCCGTACGAGCAGGATCAGTACGGGAAAGGCGTGTCGGTGTCGCCGGTGACCAACCTCCCCGGCTTTACGCATCGCGCCGCC
This sequence comes from Vicinamibacteraceae bacterium, assembly GCA_011525805.1. GTDB lineage: Bacteria > Planctomycetota > Phycisphaerae > Phycisphaerales > UBA5793 > UBA5793. The sequence goes on along the minus strand of WYBR01000109.1, from coordinate 43,493 downwards.
GTGGGGCGGCGCAACGAAGGTGGCTTCGGCTCGACGTCCGGACCTGGAGCGGTCTATCTCTATCTTCGTGCCAATGACGGAACGTGGCAACAAGAAGCACACCTGCTGCCGCCTATTCAGAATCCTCCCAACATGTCCTTCGGACAAAGTGTAAATCTGGCGCAGGATGGCTCGACCCGACTGCTCGTGGGCGCAACAAATGATCCACGCTTTGGCCAGGAGTCCGGCGGTGTGTTTGTCTTTGATCAAGACAAGATTAGCGGCAACTGGATCGGAACTCAGGCGCTCTATGGCCGCGAGCAGGATCAGTATGACGGCTTCGCGGTTGATCTCGCCCTCGGCAGCGGCGCTTCCGCGGAAATGGCCGTCGTCGGCGCGCTGGCGACGCAGTGCCCCGGCGGCACGCAGTTCGACGCCGTCGGCGCCGTTTACTCCTTCGACCTCGACCCCGGCGAACCGGGCAACTGTCCGCCGCCGGTGCTCACCCTTCAGAAAGTCCCCGACTGCGCCGGCGGGCAGGGCGGGGAGATCGAAGTCAGATGGTTTCAGGCCACGCCGGACCGCCGGGCGCGCATCGCGATTCTTTTCGGCCGGCGCACCGGCAACTTTGTCATTCCCAACGGCAACCCCTGCGCCGGCACGCCGCTGGGCCTCGGTTCGCTTGATCTCCAGGTCGCCTTCATCGGCTCCGCCGGCGACTTCGGCGCCGGCCGCCTCGTCACCACCATCCCCCGCTCCGCCTGCGGCGCATACCTCCAACTCGTCGATGTCAGCCGGTGCAAGACGAGCAACGTCGTGAGGATTGAGTAAGGCTTGGGGCTCGGCTTGGGGCGCGTCGTTGCCGTTCCGCACTGCACTCTCGCCCAGAGCGGCGAGCGTGCAGTGGCACCCCGGTGAAGTTCGATCATCGGCGCCGACCCGATGCACTGCACTCTCGCCCAGGGCGGCGAGCGTGCAGTGGCACCCCGGTGAAGTTCGATCATCGGCGCCGACCCGATGCACTGCACTCTCGCCCAGAGCAGCGAGCGTGCAGTGGCACCCGTGTTTGCACCGTAGCCCGTCGGCACGGCACTCTCGCCCGGAGCGGGTTGATGTGCGGCTCCGGCGGGTGTGAATCGGACCGGCTCCTACGGCCGCGACTTCTCGACTCGCTCCAGCACGTCAACGACGAGATCGCTGTAGCGGCTCAGCGGGCAGTCGCGCGTCGTCCGGTCGGCGCAGTAGTCCCCCGCCGTCGGGCTGGAGTGGCAGGCCTGGCAGATGAGTTCCTGGATGGCGTACTCGTAGGGCCCCAGGCCGGGCGACTTGACCTGCTCAGCAATGATCCGCAGTTTCGGCAGGTTGATGAAGATCGTGCAGTCCTTCTCGCAGGGCCGCGGCTGGTTGAGCGGCCACGGACCGAGAGGCTGCCGCTGGCTGCACTGCGGGCACACCTCCGCGCGGAGGGCCCGGGTCATGACGTCAAGCGTGACGAGGCGTTGCATGGCTTGCTCCTTGAGCGCCCGGGGACGGGGCCGGAAAGTCAGGACGGATTCGATCCCGAGCGGCCGCGGGTGAGTCGGCGATGCTCCAGCCACGACCACAGCGCGAAGCCGCCGAGGAGAAGGAAACTGATGACATAGGCGAAGATGGCGTACTGCGTGGGGGTCATGCGTTGCCTCCGGCTGGCACGAGGCGCGGCTCTTCAAATTCGGTTTCGACTTCTTCCAGGCTCGTGCGGCGCAGCCGGTTGATCCGGAACGAGACAACGATGAGCCCCGCCGCGAGCATCGTCATCGGCGCGAACCACGCCAGCAGCGTCGTGCCCATGCGCGCCGTCAGCACGATCTCCTTCGGATGGATGTCCGGCAGGAGTTTCGTCGAGAGATACACGAGCGGCACGTCGAGGAAGGCGATCACGCCGTACACCGCGCTGATGAGCGCCCGCTTCTGGGACGACTCGATCGACGGGCGGATCACGAGGTAGACGACGTAGAGGAGCCAGAGGATGAGGCTGAAGGTCAGCCGCGGGCTCCACGTCCACCAGTGCCCCCAGGCGCTGCGGCCCCAGACCATGCCGGTGAGAAGCACCAGCGAGGCGAGCAGGACGGAAACCTTGGCCGCGGCGCTGGCGACGTCGTCCCACCACAGGCGGCGCTGCAGGAGGTACATCACGCTGCCCACGAAGACGACGAAGCACGCGACGAACGTGTGAATCGCCGCCGGCAGGTGGATGTAGAAGATCTTCTGCACGTCCCCCATCGACGCCTCGCGCGGCGTCCAGAAGACCAGCATCCACGCGACCGCGGCGAACAGCAGCAGCGTCGCGAGCCAATACAGCCGAACGATCGTTGTGCTCAGGGAGGAACTCATGGCAACGCTCCTTAGGCTTCGAGGACCATCTCGAAGACGAGCCAGGATACGACGAGGAAAATCAGATCGAAGGCGATGAGCACGGCCAGGCCGGCCCCGCCGAGCGCCTCGCCCTGCTCGAACACGCCGTGCAGCAGGCGCGTCGAAGCGAGCACGAGCGGCAGCGCCACGGGGAAGACGAGCATCGCCAGCAGCCCGCCCGCCAGGCGCGTCGAACTCGTCAGCGCGGCAAAGAGCGTCCCGATCGCGGCATAGCCGACCATGCTCACGAGCATCACCGCCGCGAACCCCCCGGGCGCGGCGGAGAGGTCGAAGTGAAAGAACAGCACGGCGACGGGTGTCACGATCACGGCGATCGCGAACATGAGAAGCAGGTTGGCAAGGAGTTTGGCGGCGAAGATCGCCCCGCGGTCCACCGGCGCCAGCAGCAGGCCGGCCAGGGCATCGTCGTGCCGCTCCACCTCCATCGTGCGCTCGAAGACGAGCACGCCGCCGAAGAGGTAGGCGACCCAGAGGATCGCCGTCGCGCTCAGGCCGTCGGCGCCGCGGCCCGGGCTCAGGCCGATGCCGAGCACGACGACGATGAGCACCGCGAGGACGGCGACGAGGCCGACCGTCTGCCGGCCGCGCGCCTCGATGCGCAAGTCCTTGAGCGTGAGCATCGCGATGTGCCGCACAGCCCGGGTCATCGCTTCTCGATCTCCTCGAGCGCCTCGTCGGCGCTCAGGGACGCGGCGGGCGCATCAAGCGCAAGCCGCCCGCGCCGCAGCACGAGCACGCGCTGCGCCAGCCGCAGGCTTTGTCGAACGTCATGGTTGGCGAGGATGACCGCCATCCCCCGCCCATTGAGTTCTTCGAGCAGGCGCTCGACCGTCCGAGCCGAGGGCGCGTCAAGGCCCGCAAAGGGCTCGTCGGCGAGCAGCAGGCGAGGCTCGTGCAGCAGCGACCGCGCGATCGAGACGCGCTGCACCATGCCGCGGCTGAACGTCTTGACCGCGTCGTGGGCGCGGTCCGCCAGGCCGACGAACTCGAGCAGGTCCATTGCGCGAACGGTCGGCTCCGACAGGTCGTGCAGGCGCCCGAAGAAGACCAGGTTCTCGAGCGCCGAGAGATCGCGGTAGAGCATCGGCTGGTGGCCGATCAACCCGATGCCGGCGCGGATGGCGGGGCCGTGGCCGCGCACGCTGCGGCCGAAGATCTCGAGGTCGCCGCGTGTCGGCGTCGTCAGCGTCGAGAGCAGCCGCAGCAGCGTCGTCTTGCCGGCGCCGTTGGCGCCGAGCAGGCCGACGTAGCACGCCGCGGGAAGTTCGAAGGTCAGGTCGCGGAGAATCGGGCGATCGTCAATCACCTTGCACAGGTTGACGGAGCGGACGGCGGGGCTGGCCACCGCGGCATCGATCATCGGAGTCAGCCGCAGGCCGGACGCCGGCGCGCGATCCCCGCGGGCGCCGCGGTTCGCGGGCTGCGGCGTGTCGGAAGTCGGGATGGCGAGTCGGCCGTTCATCGGCGTCCTTTCAGCGTCGCACACGGCGACGCGGCCGAGCGCGCTCAGCCGGCCGCCGCGGCGGGGCGCGGCGCCTTCATCAGCACGACGACGATCCCGGCGAGAAGCAGCACGCCAGCCCCCACCGCCGCGAAGAGTTTGATCCGGCTGTTGGCGCTGCTGACCGCTTCGAGCGAACCCGCGGGCGCCAGGCCGGCGAACGACAGGCCCGCGATCTGGTTCGCGGCCAGGGCTTCGGCCTGGAAAAGGCGCACGCGCGAGTCGCCCATCGCCTCGGCGCCGGCGTCCGTCATCCCGGTCGTCGTCACTTGCGTGCCGTCGTCGGCCATGAAGGCGATGACGTGGTCCGTCCGAACCGGCGCGCTCAGCGCCAAGCTCGCCTCGGTTCCCTTGACGGGCACGAGGTAGGAGAAGCGGTACTGCGCCCTTCCGGGCATCATGGGCATCTGCACGCCGAGCAGGCCCGAGTCGCTCAGCGTCGTGCAGCACCAGCCGTGGAAGCCGCCGACGAGTTGCACGTCCTGCGCGCCTGCGGGCAACTGAAACTCGGCAGTGGTGCGCTTCGCGTCGGGGCTTGAATCGACGGGCTGGCCCAGCCAGGTCTGCGTGGCCTCGTTGCTCGTCACAACCGTCTCGGAGACGAGCAGGCCCTTGTCCGACTTCTCGATCATGACGTGGCGCATCGCAATCGACCAGTCCGGCCGCTGATCGGTCGTGTCGTAGACGGTGATCTCGATGCTGGCCTGGTTGGCCTGGGGCGTGAGGTTGGGTCCGGTCTCCTGGTAGAAGACGCCGGAGTAGTTCACCTGCACGATGGGAGTGACTTCCATGGCGACGGGGAGGCCCTCGACGACGACCACGCCGTGCTCGTCGAGTTGCGTCTTCTCGTTGTGGACGACCTGGCCGCGGTGGACGAGGATGATCTCAACGGGCGCGATGCCGACCTCATTGCCGTAGGGCGTTCCCTGAATGGCGCGGATGGCGAGCGAGCCGTTGCCTCCGGCCATCCTCTCGCGCAGTTCAGCCTCGCCGAGCGGCGCGGCCTGCGGCGGAGTCGCCTGAGGAATCGCCTCGGGGGTCGCCGGCGGCGCGGAGGGGGTCTCCTGCGCCGGCGCGGCGCCGGCGGCGATCAAGGTGAGCAGCGATGCAAGGGTCAGGGCGGTGTTCATGATTCGACCTTCCGAGGTGGGGACATGCGAAGCAGATCACGAAGGACATGGGCGGGTCAGGCCGGTCCGGTGGAGAGGCGCGTGGGTGAGGAATCAGCCGGGTTGAACATGGCCGCGGACGCGGGCTCGAGCACCGGTCGATGCGGCCGTCGTGGTGAAGTTCTGCTGTCCTCGCGTTCGCCGGTGTCCGCCGACGACCTATTGGTGGCCGGAGCCCTCATGTCCTTCGTGATGTCCTCCGCGTGTCTCTTTCCTCCGTTGAGCGCCACGCCGGCGGCCTTTCCGATCCGCGGTGCGAGGCAGATGAGTGAACCGAGCGTGAGCACGCCCGTGCCGATCCAGATCCAGATCGTCAGGGGATTGATGATGGCCTGGAGCGCCACCACCTTGCCGCCCGCTTCCCAGCCGGCGAGGATGAGGTAGAGGTCCTCGCGCAGGCCAGAGCGGACCGCGACCTGGGCCGACGACTCCTCCGCTTTGTCGTAGAAGCGCCGCTCGGGCGAAACGTCGATCGTCGTGCCGTCGGGCAGGACGGCAGCAACGACTGCGACGACCGCGGTGTAGTTCTCGCGCCGCTGCTCCTCGAGGTCCTTGAAAGTGAGCGAGTAGCGGCCGACGTCGAAGGTCTGCCCCGGCGTTACCTGGTGGGTGGTCTTCTCCGGGAAGAGGCTCGACCACGCGAAGCCGATGACGATGAGGGCGATGCCGAGGTGGACGACGAACCCGCCCCAGCGCCGGTGATTCGAGTCGAGCAGCCGGGCCGCCGCCGAAACCCATCCGACCTGCGCGTGAGCGCGCTCCATGCGAAGGGAATGGAGGAAGTTGACGGCCACTGCACTGGCGGCGAGGGCGGCAAAGAAGGCGGCGAGCAGCGCCCAGACATTTCGCACCCCCAGGCCGATGACCAGCGCCGTCACCAGGACGGCTGCAACCACCGGGACGATCAATCCGCGCCCGAGGCGGCGGCCGGCCTGCTGGCCGTACACCAGCGCCGGCGCCAGGGCCATGAAGCCGACCAGCGCCAGCCCCATCGGCGCCACGATCCGGTTGTAGAACGACTGGTCCACGGTGATCTCGTTGGGCATGAACGTGCGCGTGATCACCGGCAGCATCGTGCCCACCAGCGTGATGAGCATCATGAGCACGAGCACCACGTTGGCGATCAGCACGACGCCCTCGCGTTCGAGCAGACTGGCAAGGCGCCGCTGCGGCGCCAGGAGCCACCAGCGCCAGGCGATGATCCCCATGCTGCCGATGAGCAGCACGATGATGAAGACGAAGAAGAAGGTTCCCACCAGCGACTCGCCGAAGGAGTGGACCGACGAGACGATGCCGCTTCGCGTGATGTAGGTTCCGAAGATGCAGAGAATGAAGGTCGCCGCGAGGAGTGCGACGTTCCAGCGCTTGAAGACGCCGCGGTGCTCCTGCATGATCATCGAGTGAATGAGGGCCGTGCCGGTGAGCCAGGGGAGGAGCGAGGCGTTCTCGACCGGGTCCCACGCCCAGTAGCCGCCCCAGCCGAGTTCGATGTACGCCCACCAGGCGCCGATGATGATGCCGATGCCCAGCGCCAACCAGGCGAAGAGCACCCATCGGCGGATGTCAACGAGCCACCGGGCGTCGGTGCGCCGCTCCGCGAGCGCGCCGGCCATCGCCGCGAAGGGCACGGCGAATCCGGCGTAGCCGAGGAACAGCGTCGGCGGGTGCGCCAGCATCGCGAGATCCTGGAGCATCGGGTTGAGGCCGCGGCCATCCGCGGGCACGGCGCCGGCCACGACCTCGAAGGGGTTGGCCGCGAAGAGAAGCAGGCAGGCGAAGAAGCCGCAGATCACCGCGAGTACGCCGAGCGTGACGGCCTCGCCCAAGCCGCGATTCGACGACCGCGACCACGCGGCGAAGGCGCTCATCCAGGCGATCATTCCGGCCCAGAGGAGCAGGCTGCCCTGCTGCCCGGCCCAGAATGCGGCGAGTTTGTAACCCGTGGGCAGGGCGCGCTCCGTGTAGGAGGCAACGTATTCAAGCCGGAAGTCGCTCTGCAAGAGAGCGGTGACCAGAAACGCCGAGGCGATGGTGATAAGCGCCGCGTAGCCGACGAGGCCCCATCGAGCCGCGCGAAGTGCGCCCCGCGAGTCAAAGCGCGCCGCCGACAGGCTTGATATCACGACGGCGACGCATGCCACGGCCGCGACGGCGAGCGTCAGGGTGCCCAGTGTCGGGATCATTGATCCGCCTCCATCATCGTTTCGCCTTCGCCATGCGGCGAGGCCTCGTCGTACTTGCTGGCGCACTTGGTGAGAAGGACGTCGGCCTGGAAGACGCCTTCGGCGTCCAGCCGACCCTCGATCACCACGTCATGCCCCGGGCGGAACATGTCGGGGATCGGCCCGCGATACACGACTGGGACCTTCTGGTCGTTGCTCTCGAGGTCGAACTTCGCCATCAGCGACGCGGGATTGGACTCGACATTCTCCCACGCCACCTTGCCGCTCAGGCGGACGCGGCGGTCGTGGAATTCGGTGCGCTGAAGGAAGGCGTCGGCGTCCATCGAGTAGACCCAGCCGCCGCGAACGCCGGCCTGGACGAGGTACGCCACGGCTCCGCCGACGATCAGCAGGGCGACGATGAGTTTGGTGCGAATGCGAGTCATGGCTGGTCTCCGGTGCCGCTTCCGCCTCGCCGACAACAACATCCGTGCCAGAGACCCGGGCTTGGGCCCCTTCACCGCTGATGCGAGGTGAATTCCCTGATTGCGAGAGCGTGAATTGGGCGGAAAGCACGAATCCACCCGCTTGCGACCGGGTCGCCGCGAGGGGATGCGGGGACGGCGCTGAGCGAATTGCACTCAACGGCGCGCCGGCCAGGCACGTCCGAGATCCGCGGCGCCGCACATCGGCCGCCGAGAGATTCTCAACCGTGGGATTGAGTCCGGATGGACTTTCTTGGGGCTGGGACGGCGGCGCTCCGGTGCGGCCGCAGACCGGCGTCGAGGGCGATTGGACCGGTGATTATGGGGTTGCCCGCGGTCCGGTTCGGGGAATTCACCCCGCCCCATCTGGCACGGATGTTGTTCCTCTTTGGGCGGCTCGCGCAAGTGAAATGGACGCGGGCGGGAACGGAACATGCGGCCGACGAAAGGGCCGGCCGCCAAGTCGAAAGGAGAACCACGATGAAACGGCGCCACATGAACAACCTCGGTTTGAAGGTGCTTGCCTTGGGGGCAGCAGGCATCCTCTGCGCCTCAGGCGCGAACGCCCAGATTCGAGGAAGTGCCCACGACTTCACGAACGCGGGCTGGTCTCGCAACCAGATCTGTCTCCCCTGCCACACGCCGCACAACGCCATGCACGTTGACATCAACGGCTATGGCACGGAGCGGCTGTGGAACCACTCGCTGCCCTCCGAGGGCCAGGTGTACGAGACGCAGGACGGCCCGATGCCCCGCAACGACGCCCTCGACGCCTACAGCATCCTCTGCATGGGCTGCCATGACGGCACCGTCGCCCTCGACAGTTTCGGCGGGGTCAACGGAAGCCAGTTCATCTTCGGCAGCGAGCTGATCGGCACCGACCTGACGAACGACCATCCCGTCGGCTCATCGGCCGTGTGGAACCCGATCTACGAAGGCACCCGCTACAACCCGCGCTCAACGTGGGAAGGCCAGACCTTCGGCAACTCGAGCATGGGTCGCCTCCGCGACATGATCGTCAACGGCCAGGTCCAGCCGGTCATCTCCTGCGCGACCTGCCATGAGCCGCACCGTCGCGGCGGACACGACGACCTCCTCCGGATCAGCAACACCGGAAGCCAGATGTGCCTGGCGTGCCACATCAAGTAAGGCTCGCAGGCGGACCGAATCCTGAATGTTCACTCCTCCCCCTCTCGGGCGTTGATCGGCGCGGCCCGAGGGGGGGAGAGGCTTGATGGACCGGATGGGCGCGGACGCTCGGCTCAGGACCGAGCGCCACGGCCCCCCGGACCGACAGACCGACAGCCGCGCCGGCAAGACGACAGAGAGGCCCAGCCATGATCCCCGGCCGACTGACCTCGCCACTGCATTCACGAACCCGCGCCTCGCTGCTGCTTGCCGCGGGAGCGCTTCTGCTCACCTTCGGGTGTTCTTCTTCTCCCAAGGCGGAACTGGCGCCCGCCGCGCCGACGGAGTACGCCTTCTGGCCGCCCTATCCCGACGAGCCGCGAATCCAGTTCCTCGTCTCCTACCAGCACAGCGGCCAGGTCGCTGAAGTCAAGAAGAACACGCTGGCGGACATCGTCTACGGCAAGGAATCGGCCACCGACACCGCCGTCAACAAGCCCTACGGCGTCGAGATGTGGAACGGTCGAATCTACACCTGCGACATCCGCGCCGCCTGCGTTATGGTCTTCGACCTGCGCAGCCGCCAGACCCGCGTCATGGGAACCACCGGGCGCGAAATCCTTCTCCGTCCCACCGACGTCGCCGTCGCCGACGATGGAATGAAGTACGTCGCCGACATCGGCCGCAACATGATCTTCGTCTTCGACGCGAACGAGCGTTTCGTCACGACCTACGGGATGAAGGACCTGCAGCCCTCCGGAGTGGCGGTCTTCGGCGACCGCCTCTACGTGAGCAACTTCGTCGGCCAGCGCGTCGAGATTCTCAATCGCTTCAACGGCGCCCCGATCGGCCACATCGGCGAGAAGGGCGACGAAGACGGCAAGTTCGTCCGGCCACTTGGCATCGAAGTGGACAAGGACGGCAACGTCTACGTCACCGACGTCATACGCTGCAAGATGCAGAAGTTCAGCCCCGACGGGACCTTCCTCTTCTCGTTCGGCACGATCACCAACAACCTTGGAGCCCTGCGCCGGCCCAAGCACCTCGCCGTCGATGAAGACGGCCTGATTTACATCGTCGACTCCGCGTTCCAGAACGTCCAGGTCTTCGACGCCGAGGGGTACATCCTCACCTTCTTCGGCGCAACGGGCGTGCATCCGGGCGCGATGTACCTTCCGGCCGGCGTCACGATCCACAAGGGCGATCTCGACCTCTTCAAGCCCTACATTCACCCCGACTTCGAACCGGAGTACCTGATCCTTGTGACGAACCAGTTCACGGAGAACAAGGTGTCGGTCTATGCCTTTGGGCAACTGCGGCCGGGCGTGAGCGTCGAGGCGATTCGCGCCAGCCAGGCGCAGGTCGCGCTGGGGGTGGAGGACGCCGCCAAGGTCGAGCAGGGCGTCGGAGGTCAGGTGGCCCCGGACGACGTTCCGGCCGATCTCAAGGATTGACGAAAGCGAGACCGTGATCGATGAGACTTCGATCGACCGCTCCCCGAATCCACCCTCTGGGCTGGCTGCTCGCGCTGGCCGCACTTGCATTGTGGAGTTGCAGTACTCCTGAAGCCAGTTATGAGGTGCTCAGTTTCTTCTTCGACGGCGTGCCGCTGCCTCCCTCGATGCGCACCGCCGAGGTCGATGACGAAGGCCAGCCCGTCGCCCTCTCCGTGATGCTTCACGAGCCCTACGCCGCCGACCGCTGCGCGGATTGCCACGGCGAGGTCGGCCAGTTCACCATGTCGCTTTCGGGCTACAGCGGCGTCACGTCGCAGGTCTGCCTCAAGTGCCACGAGGATGTGGCGCACGAGTACCCGGTGATGCACGGCCCGGTCGCGTCAGTGGACTGCCTCGCCTGCCATGAGCCGCACGAGTCTCTCAATGCGCACCTGCTCATCGAGCCGACGCCGAAACTGTGCCTGCAATGCCACGCCACGGACGACCTTCGCGCCGCCGGCACGCCGCAGCACGAGGATCTGTCGAAGGACTGCCTCGCCTGCCACAACGGCCACGGCGGGCTGGATCGCAATTTGCTCCGCATCGATCTGTCGCCGCCGGCGCCGCCGGAGCCGCCGCCCGTCGAGTCAGTCAGCGAGGACGGGCCGTGACGCCCCACGCCAGCCAGCGGCGGGCCGGAGCGCTCGCGACGGCAACGGCCGCAGCGGCGGTCGGAATGGGGTCGGCGGCCCGCGCCCAGCAGCCGGCGCCCCCGGAGGAAGGAGGCCCCATCATCGTGGGCCAGCGCGACGAACAGTTTGAGTCCTTCGTCATCGAGCGCATCGAGGCCGTCCTCGAACTCATGGCCCGCTACCGCGCCGAGGAGCGCCGCGCGGCCGGCTCGCGCGCCACGCGCGACACTCAGGAGATCTTCCGCCCCAGCCTCCAGATCTCCGCCGACGCCTACATCGTCCACCCCAACTTCATCGACCTCACCCTCACCGGCCGACTCCTGCTCGAGAACGAGACGCTCGACACCGAGTCGATCCAGTTGCGCGAAGAGACCACCACCCTCGACACGAACTACGATTTCCGCGCGCTCATCCTCGGCCAGTCCTCGATGCCCGTCACCGCCTACAGCCGCCGCACTCAGACCAACATTGACCGCCTCTTCGGCCCGTCCTTCGACTCGATCATCACCGAGCACGGCGGCATCGTCCAGTTCGTCAACGACCGCGCGCCCACCACCGTACAGTACTTCCACCGTGACCAGGAGCAGACCGACGCCCGGGGCCTGCTCGATTTCGGCGTCGTGCAGGACTCCTTCGACATCCGCAGCAACATCCTGCTCTCGGCGCGCCAGACGCTCAGCCTCGAATACACGATGGACGCCGTCGAGCAGAGCGGCGCCAATCGCGCTGCACTCGAGTTCGTCCGCCACGACGCCACCGCCCTGCACACCTATTTCCTCGACGACGATCGCGAGGATGAACTGCGCTCGCGCATCCGGTGGTTCGAGCAGACGGGCGATGAGCCGTTCCGCCGCATCACCATCGACGAGTCGCTGCGCCTGCGCCACACCGACCGCTTCCAGACGCGCTACGACGTGTTCTACGAGTCGCGCGAGCGCGAGGACTCGAACCAGGACTTTCTGCGCGGCAACTTCAACCTCCGCCACCGGCTCTTCGAGAGCCTGGTGACCACGGCGAACCTCGGGGCCTCGACCCTCGACGTCGACGGCTTCACGAGCAACGAGTACTTCGGCGACATCGCCCTCGATTACACCAAGAAGGTCCCGTTGGGCCTGCTCTCCGCCACGGTCTCGGCGAGCCACAACATCCGCGACGACGGGCCGCGCGGCGAACTGCTGCGCATCTTCGACGACGCGCGGACCTTCAGCGACCCCGCCCCGATCATCATCGCCCGGCAGAACATCCTCCCCGGCTCGATCGTCATCACCGACCTCTCCGGACTCATCTTCTACGACGAGGGGCTCGACTACACCGTGGACGCCTTCGTCGACCGCGTCGAGATCCGCCGCGTCATCGGCGGGAGCATCCTCGACGGGCAGACGGTGCTCATCGACTACACCATCGGCCCGGAGCCCGCCAGCACCGTCTCGACCACCGGCCTCGGGACCACGGCCCGCTACGACATCGCCGAAGGCCCGCTCCGCGGCCTGGGCGTCTACGTCCGCTACTTCCAGCGCGACGCCGACATCGACAGCCCGGACCCGACCTTCTTCATCCTCGACGAGACGCGCGACCTCATCTTCGGCGCCGACTACAACACCGGCCCGCTTACCGTCAGCGCCGAATACGAGCAGTACGACAGCACCATCTCTCCCTTCGACGCGACCCGGTTCGAGGCGCGATACGTCCACGCCCTCGGCCGCGGCTCGTCCGTCAATGTCACGGCCGCCTATCAGATGATCGACTTTCCCTCCATCCCCAACCACGTCGACCTCGCCCTCGTCACCGCCGGCTGGAACCAGCAGTTGACCGACACGCTGCGCCTCAGCGCCCAACTTGTCTGGCGCGACGAGCGCGACGACCGCGACGGACACTCGAACGGCTTCGAGCAGCGCCTCAACCTCAACTGGAGACACCGCCAGACGGAGATTTACGTCTCGGGGCGCAACTCCTTCTTCGACTCCCCCACGGAGGAGCGAACGGCGCAGTCGCTCGAAGTCGGCTTCCGGAGGACGTTCTGAACCGCCATGCCCGCCCGATACTCCATCCTGACGAAGGTGAGCCGGAGAGGCGCCGCGGCCGGCGGTCTCCTCGCCGCGGCGCTGCTCGGCGCGTCGGCTCTCACCGGATGCGCCAAGCCGGGCGTGATCTTCGAGCCTCCGGCTTCGCCCATCTCCTGGCCCGGACCGCCCGACACGCCGCGCATCCACTACGTCGGCCAGATCGCCACCAGCGCCGACCTCAAGCCCGGCCGGTCGCTCGGCGAAGCGCTTCACGAGACCTTCTTCGGCAAGTCGCCCATCCTCGGCGTCGTCAGCCCGATCGCCGTTGAATGCGACGATCAGCAGCGGCTCTACGTCGCCGACGGCGGCGGGCGCGTCGTCCACGTCTTCGACCTCGCCCGTCGCACCTATGAACGCTGGGCCCCGCCCGAGCCTGACGCCTTCATCAGCCCCGTCGGGCTTGCCCGCAGCGCCGACGGGCGGCTCTTCGTCGCCGACTCCGGCGCCCGCGTCATCCGCGTCTTCGGCGCGCGCGGCGCGCTCATCGACACGTGGGGGCAGGACGACCTCGTTCGCCCCTGCGGCCTGGCGCGCGACGACGCCCGGGGACTGCTGTTCATCGCCGACGCCGGCGCACACCAGGTCGTCGTGCTCGACGACGCCGGACTGCCCGTCGCCCGCATCGGCTCGCGCGGCGCGTCGCCCGGCTCCTTCAACTTCCCCGTGGATGTCGCCCTCGACCACGAGGGACGCCTCTACGTCAGCGACTCGCTCAACTGCCGCATCCAGCAGTTCGTGCCCGAAGCGCCGTCGGACACTCCCGGCACTGCGCAGCAGAGATCCCCGTCCTACCTCCCGCGCCTCCAGATCGGAAGCCGCGGCGACATGCCCGGCTACTTCTCGCGGCCTAAGGGCGTCGCGGTGGACAGCCAGGATCATCTCTACGTCATCGACGCCCAGTTCGAGGCCGTGCAGGTCTATTCGAGCGACGGGGTGCTGCTCATGGCCTTCGGCCGCGAAGGGCGCGGGCCCGGCGAGTTCTGGCTCCCCTCGGGCATTCACATCGATGTCGCCGACCGCCTCTGGATCGCCGACACCTACAACCGCCGCATCCAGGCCTTCGACTATCGCGCCCCCGCGCCGAACTCGGCTGAAGCCCGCGCTTCGCAGGAGGTTGCCCCATGAAATCGACCCTCCCGCTCCTCGCCGCGATCCTCGTTCCGACCGCCGCGCTCGCGCAGCAGTCAAGCGTCGTGGACAGCCTGCACAATCTCTCGGCGGACGGCCCGGGCGAGGTTCGCGCCGTGGCCGAGGCGCAGGTGTGCATCTTCTGCCACACGCCGCACCAGTCTTCGCCGATCGTGCCGCTGTGGAACCGCTCAATGCCGCTCGACGCCTACACGCCCTATTCGAGCCGCGCGCTCGACGCCGATCCCGGCCAGCCCACCGGCGTCTCCAAGATGTGCCTCTCCTGCCACGATGGAACGATCGCGCTCGGAGCCGTCCTGTCACGACCGCTGCCCATCACGATGCGAAGCGGCGTAACGACGATGCCCGCCGGCCGGTCGAACCTCGGCACCGACCTCTCCGACGACCACCCCGTCTCCTTCCGCTACACCTCGACGCTGGCGGCGAAGGACCCGCACCTCAAGCCGCCCGCCAGCCTCCCCCACGACGTACGCCTCGACTCCAACGGCGAACTTCAGTGCACCACCTGCCACGACCCGCACAACAACGCGCTCGGACAGTTCCTCGTCATGCACAACGGCAATTCCGAACTCTGCCGCGCCTGCCACCAGATCGACTCCACCACCGTCGCCGGCCACAGCGACTGCATCGCCTGCCACACTCCCCACGCCGCGCCGAGCGGGCCCTACCTCCTCCGCGGCGCCAACGTCACCCGCGCGTGCATGAACTGCCACGACGGCTCCTCCCCCGCCGCGCCCAACATCGACCCCGACCTGCACAAACTCAACGTCCACGACACCGATCGCGAGATCGATCCGCCCGACCCGATCCCCTACGACGTCACCTGCACCGATTGCCACGAGGCCCACACGATGCGCCACGGCACGGCGCAGGCGCCCAGCCTCCCGCCGAACTTCGGCCAGGTCAGCGGCGTGAGCCTCTCGGGCGCCCTGCTCCCCTCCGCCCAGTTCGAATACGAGGTCTGCTTCAAGTGCCACGGCGACCAGAACGCCGTGCCGCCGCGCGTCGCACGGCAGGTGGCCACCGCCAACAACCGCCTCAAGTTCGACTCCACCGCCGTCTCCTACCACCCCGTCGCCTTGCCCGGGCGCAACAGCGACGTGCCCAGCCTCCTGCCCGGCTGGACGACCGCGAGCGTCATCTACTGCAACGACTGCCACACCTCCGACACCGGCGCCAAGGCCGGCGGCGGAGGGCCGGACGGCGTGCACGGCTCCAACAGCGAGCCGCTGCTCATGAAGCGCTACGTCATGAACGACTACTCCAGCGAGAGCGCCGCCAACTACGCCCTCTGCTACACCTGCCACAGCCGCAACAGCATCCTCGGCGACGAGTCCTTCTCCGAACACCGCAAGCACATCGTCGAGGAGCGCACTCCCTGCTTCGTCTGCCACGACGCGCACGGCGTCTCGGCCCAGGGCAGCACGCGCCACAACAGCCACCTCATCAACTTCGACATCTCCATCGTCTTCCCCGACCCCGTCACCGGCCGCCTCGAGTTTATCGACGACGGCCGCTACCGCGGCCAGTGCTACCTTGAATGCCACGGCGAGCGCCACTCGCCGGAGGAATACGACAACTGACCGGCGGCGAAGCGCCGAGAGAATTGAGAGTTGGACAGGTGAGCAGGAGAACGGCGGCGAAGCGCCGAGAAAGTTGAGAGTTGAACAGGTGAGCAGGAGAACGCTGCCCGTCGATGCCTTGCTGCCTTCCCCAGTCCCCAGTGCCTATTGCCAAGTGCCCAGTGCCTATTGCCTCGTGCCTCGAAGTCCCATCCGCTTGCTCACACGCGCGGCTCGTTACTCGAACTGATGCACAACCAACTGGCTGATGGCGCACTCGTTCTGGACGAGGGCCTGGAAGAGGATGGTCTGGCCGCGCGCGATGGGCGGGACGGTGCGGGTGATTGATGCGACGCCGTTGGCGTCGGCGATGGCGGTGCCGATGACCGTCGGGCTGTCGAGTTGCAGCGCGTTCTGTTGCAAGGTGCAGCCGGGGATGCTCGCGCCGCCGCCGAATCTGGAGTAGAGGAACGTCACGCGCGCGCCGGGGGTGGCGTCGCGGATCGTCAGCGTGTTTGCTTCTCCCGCGTGGCCGGGCGTCGGGGCGTCGAGTTGCATCGTCGGATTCACCGGGCTGGCAAGAAAGGCGTAGAGCGTCAGGGGCCGCCCCTGGATCACGCATTGCACGGCGATCTGGCCGGCGTCGTTGATGTCGCGCGCGAAGGTCAGCGTCCAGTTTTCGCGCAAGCGAGGCGGGACCATCGGATCGAGAATCTGCATACCGCCGACCTGCTCCCAGAGGAAGGCCTTCCGAACGGTCAACGTGTCGCCGTCTCCGACCCAGCCGACGACCTGTCCAACGTTGTTGATCCCCCACGCGGAACTGTCCCGGCCCAGGCCGGGGCGGTGCAGGTCGTAGATTCGGCCGTCGACCCACGCGGCCGCATGCACCCTGGAGGCGGATACATCCGCCTGGCCGACGATCTGGCCGAGGTCGTTGACGGCGAATGCGTCGCTGCTGTAATTCGTCCACCTGGGCAACTCGAAGACCTCATCGTTCTCCCAATAGACGGCAATCTGCTGGGACTGCGGCGGCCAAGAATAGCCGACGACAAGGCCGGTGTTGTTGATGGCGTAGGCTTGAGTCGGCTGCCCTTCCTCGAGCGCTGGCAAGGCGCGCATCTGGCCGTTCTCCCAGATGAATGCATCGCTTGACCCATTTGCGTTCCCCGCCCAGCCGACGATCTGCGTTACATTGTTTACTCCGGAGGCAGCACTGAATTGACCGCCAAGAGTGCCGAGGTCAATCATTTCATTATTGCGCCACAGAAACGCCCGCCCGTCCACCGGACTAAGGCCTGTCCAGCCAACGACTTCGCCGAGGTCATTAATGCCGTTAGCCTCGCTGTTTTCACCTCCGATCGCACCGAGATCCAAGACCCAGCCGGGCTCCCAAATGGCCGCATGGATGTCACGTGAGAGAGACACGGCGGAACCGCAAAGTCGCCCCAACCCACTAATCGAATATGGCGCTGAGGCGGGGTCGCTCTGATTGAGAGGCGGTAGTCGGAAGAGCGCGTATCGGATCTCCTGACCGGAGGCGTTCAAAACGAAGAAGTGCATGGCGACGATCAGAATCATTACAAAGTTGCGCACGATGGAACCCATAACAATGCCTCCACGCATGAATCGCCGGGAGGGGCGCTAACCCCTCCCGGCGTGAGCAGTCAGCAGGTCACTACGGACAGGCCGGACACGTGTGATTCGGGTCACACGCGCTCGGGTGGGGACTGAAGTTCTGGATCTTGTGCGCCGGCGCCGCGTACTGGTCGAGATACCAGTCGGCACCCGGCGTAAACAGCGAGTAGCGCGGGTTCGGGCGTAGGGTGCGTTGAGGCTCGGCGAAACGCACCGGGTTGGGCGTCGATCGCGCGCTGCATCGTCTTCGCTTCCACCTGCGTGGCCTTGCTCCCGGATGCTCCTGTCATACATCAAACTTCCCTCCGTGCGCCCTCCCATCGACCTGGAGTCGCTCTCTTCGAGGCTGAGCCTCAGAGCCGAAGGCGGGACCGAAGGGCCGCGCCCTCGATGCTCTGTGGTGAGCGACTTGCGTGCGTTCCGACGTCGCGTGGCGTCGAGGCTCCGCGAAACCCGCCGGATTCAGCGCCCGATTCCGTTCGAGACTCCTCGCGCTTCTACTCATTGTGCGCTTGGGCATCGACGCGTTTCCCTCAATGCACGCCCATCGCGCGCTCTACCTCTCAGCCCGGTGCGTTTCACAGAGCCTCAACGCACCCTACCGCCTACCACCGAGTTGGCGCACCATCCGTGTGACCAGAGCAGCCAGGCGGCGAGGTCATCCTGACGCTTCACCGCCCCCCTCGATCCGCGTCGTGCCGCGCCGGACCGCTCAGCTGCTCGTCGTCATTAATCTACCGCCATCCGACCCGGGTGCAATCGGGAACTCGGGAAAATGGAGAAGAAAGTAAAGGTTTCTGCGGCAGCGGCGCTTACGGGCGCTCGCCGAGCAGGCGCTCGAGGGCCTTGCGGTAGTGTTCGAGCGCCTTGTCGGGCTGTTTGCGGGCTTCGTAGACCAGGCCGAGGTAGTAATGCGTGCGCGCGGGATCGGTGTTGAGGATGAGCGACTCGCTCAGGGCCTTCTCGGCCTCTTCGAGTCGGCCGGCGTGGTAGTGGAGCATGCCGCGCAGGAGTTTGGCGCGACGGTTGTCCGCCTCGATCTTCACTGCCTCATTCACAAGGGTCTCGGCCTCGTCGAATCGCCGCAGCGCGATGCAGAGCGAGGCGAGATCGAGGCGCAGCTCGACGCCCTGCGGATCGATCTCGATGGCCTGGCGCAGTTCCTTCTCGGCGTCGGCGAGAAGGCCTTTTTCGCGCAGGAGGTTGGCGGCGGCGCGGTGCCGGGCGGCGCGGTCGGCGGGCGTGTCGCGCTCGAAGCCCTTGGCCGCGAGGGCGGCCTCGAGTTGGGCGTCGTCGAGCAGGCCCAGCGCGTGGCGGGCGCAGGCGTCGAGCACGTGGGCGTAGTCGGCTTTGTAGCCGGCGATGACGTGGCGCAGGCGCCCCTGCGCATCGACGACGATCGTCGTCGGCAGGACGATCACGCCGAGTTGGCCATAGAAGGTGCGGTCGAAATCGAGGCCGAGCGGGCAGCGGACGCCGGCGCCGTCGCGGAACTCGCGGAACCAGTTGGCCTGCGCCACGTCGGCGGTGACGTGGTGGAGTTCGAGATCGTCGCGCTTAAGTTCGGTGACGACCTGCTGCGACTCGACGGCGATGCGCATGGAACTGTTCTGCTCGGCGGCGAGGTAGACGACAACGGAGGCACGCTGGCGATTGGAGGCGTTGTCCACCGTCGAGCCGGTCACGGTCGCCAGCGAGTAGGCGGGAACGCTCTGACCGCGCTTGACGACGCGCAGATCGTCGGCGAAGACGGCGGCTCCGAAAGCAAGGAAGATGAGAGTGGTCCAGAGTGCAGTTCTCATGTCATGCTCCTTCGCATCGCGGCGAGGGTTCGCCGGCCTCAGCGGCCGTCGGGCCGGTCGGCGGGGTTCGGCGCGGAGTTCGGTGCGGGGTTCGGCGCGGGGTTGGTCCCGGGCTGTTCCCCTGGCCAGGTCGCCGGCGCCGGCGGCGGATACTCGACCGGCGTCGTGCGGCTGTATTCGTAGGGCACGTGGCAGCCCGGCGCGCACGACCCGCCCTCGGCGAGTTTGGTGAAGTTGATCGGGAGTTTGTAACCCTCGCCGAAGAGCACCCACTCGCGAATGTGGTTGGCCTTGTTGCTGGCGTGGGTTTCGTGGCAGGCGCGGCAGGTGCGGCCTTTCTTCTCCTTGTTGACGTGGAGGAAGTGCAGGTTGAGATCGCCGTTGCGGAAGTTCGTCAGCGCCGTGGTGCGTTCGTCGTGAACGAGCGCCTTGTCGTGGCAGGAGAAGCACAGGGCGTAACTCTCCTCCTTGAATGGGGCGTAGAACTGCGGCGGGTATTCGTGGACGAGCAGGCGAAAGTTGCCCCCGCCGTGAATCTCGTGGCACGCGGCGCAGTTGTGCTGCGCCACGGGCCCGTGCAGGCTCGTGCCGGTGGCGAAGACCGCCTTCATGTTGGCGAGGTTGCGCCCGTCGGGCATCTTGATCTCGCGGTCGTGGCACTTGAGGCACAAGTCCATCATGTCGCCCTTGAGGATGCGCGGATGATCCGAGGCGTGCGATTCGTGGCAGTTGAGGCACTCCTGGTCGGTGGTGACGGCGGCGTGCTGCTCGGTGGCGGTGTCCACGATGTGCTTGATCGTCTCGTGGCAGGAGAGGCACAGCGCGCCAGGCGCGTCATGCAGCATCATGGGGTGATCGGACGCGTGCGGATCATGACAGGCGGCGCAGTCGGTGTTGACCGGGCCATGAACGTAGCGCATCGACTCGACCTGGGTGCGCGTCGTCGTGTGGCACTGGAGGCAGAGTTCGCGGCCCTGCGCCAGCAGGAGATGCTCGTGCTCCGAGGCGTGCGGCGAGTGGCACGCGGCGCAGGCGCCCGCGGCGACCGGGCCGTGAACCGCCGACTTGCCGGCGAAGACGTTCTCATGGCACTGCTGGCAGAGGGCGGAGGGGCTGGCGGCCTTGAGGAGCAGGCGGCTCGGCCCGCCGTGCGGGCTGTGGCACGAGAGGCAGTCGCCGGTGGTGAGCGGCTCGTGAACCGTCTTGGCGCCGGCGACGTTCATCTCGTGGCAGAAGAGGCACAAGTCCTTGGCGTCGCGCACGAGCGCAAAGGTGTGGTCCGGGACGCTGACCGAAGCGTGGCAGGCGTCGCAGGCGTCCACCGCGACGGGGCCGTGCAGCGTGTCGTGCTTCTTGACGTCGGCGTGGCACTCGGCCGTCACGCACGACGAGGGAGCGACGGCGGTCGTCGGCCGCGCGGCTCGCGGCCGGTCCTGCATCGCCAGCAGCGCCGCGCCGGCGGCGAGCGATCCCGCGGCGACGAGCAGTCGGTGGTGGAGTCTCATGGCTGACCTCCTGGTTTCTGCGGATCGTCCGGCGGGGGCGTCGCGGGCTCTCCGCGGCGATAGGTCATGGCGACGTGGCAGCCGGGGGCGCACTTGCCTCCGTCCTCGAAGCGCTCAAAGCCGATGGGCATGAGCCAGTCGGAACTCTCGAAGGGAACGTCGGTGGCGACGTGGCGCGGCAGGTCCGAGCCGTGGATCGCGTGGCAGGTCTTGCAGGTGCGGCCCTTCTCGTCGCGGTGCACGTGCAGATAGTGCAAGTTGCGATCCCCGTCGCGGAAGTCGGTGAGCGAAGTCGTCCGCTCGGAGAGCACCAGGTCCTGCGGATGGCAACTGAAGCACAAGGCATAGTTCTGAAGGTCAAACCTGGCATAGAAACTCGTCGGGAAGTTCTGCCGCAGCAGGCGGTCGTGCGAGGAGCCGTGGACGTTGTGGCAGGCGGAGCAGTCGCCGGACTCGACCGGACCGTGCAGGAAGCGGCGGTTGACGACGCTCGCCGTCATGTCGGGGATGCGGCGACCGTCGTTGGCGACGACGGGTTGATTGTGGCACGAGAGACACAGCGTCGTTTGCCGGTCGCGCAGCAGACGCGGCCGGCCCGCGGCGTGCGCATCGTGGCAGTTGGCGCAGGAGTCGGCGGTGAAGATCGCGGCGTGCGCCGTCGTCGCGCCCTCGATCGCCTGCTCAAGGCCGGTGTGGCAGTCGAGGCAGAGCGAGCCGATCGCCTGCCGCAGATGATTCGGCTGATCCGACGCGTGCGGGCTGTGGCAGGTCGTGCAGTCGTTCGCGGCCGGCGCGTGAACGTACGGCGCGTTGACCAAGGCGTGGCGGGTCTCGGCGTGGCAGGCAAAGCAGTGATCGGCGCCGCTTCCGCCCCGCAACAGGCCGGGGTGATCCGATTCATGCGGCAGGTGGCACGCGGCGCACTCGCCGGCGGCGTAGGGGCCGTGCGCGTGCTTGCCCTCATCGAGCACGTGACAGGTGAGGCAGACCTTCTCGACCGAGTCGGCCACGAGAAGGAACTTCCCGCCCGTATGAGGATCGTGGCAGCCCATGCAGCCGGGATTGTCCAGCGCGGCATGGCGGTGCTCACGCATCTGCCCCGTCTGGTGGCAGAAGGTGCAGGTGCGATCGCCTTCGCGGCGGAGGGGATAGACGTGCCCACCCGCGTCCTCGCCGTGGCAGGAGAAGCAGTCGCCCGCCGCGATGGGTCCGTGCACGCGGTCGGCGGTGCCGAAGGTCGCGTGGCATTCGGGGGTAACGCACGAAGCATCTGGAGTGAGCGTTTCGGTCGGCCTGGGCGCGGCGTGCTCCGCGGCGACGAAAGAGGGCCTGACGATCGGAGGCGCTCGGCCTGGGGCGGTGGTGACGTAGCGCGTGCCGGTGTCGGCCGCGGCCGTTGTGGGCTCGGCGCTCTCGCGTTGCTCGCTCTTGCCGCAACCCGCGGCGACGGCGAGGGAGAGAAAGAGCGCTGCGCGAACCGCCGCCGCCGCCGGCGGGCGCCGTCGCGGCTTCGACCCGTCCGGCCGAATCGGTCGAACTGTCGCGCGGGGGCGCCTCACCGCTCGCTCTCTTCCTCCGGCGCCGCGAGCCTGGCGCGGATCTCCTCGCTCGCGTCGATCGCGGCGTTGAGCAGCGCCGTGGCGTAGGTGATGTTGTGGACGCCGTGGGCGGCGCGGACGAAGCGGACGTTTTCGCCCGCGTCGTTGTAGAGGCGCTGAAGGTCGAGGCGCAGGCGATCATCGGCGATCGGCGCGGCTTCGATCGCCACGCGCGCGCCTTCCACTGCGACTTCCGCCTCGGCGAGAAGCCCATCGACGGCGTTCTTCCACGCGTCGAGCACGCCCTCGTAGCGATTGCCGTGGCAGGAATCGCAGGCTCTCTGCGCGGCGAGATAGGTCCGACCGGAGACGCCGTGCGCGAGTCCGTCGCGGCTCTCAGTGTGGCAGGCGATGCAGTCGACCTGGGCGCTGAACATCGGGCTGGGCATCTCGGGCGCGCCGCGCCCGCCCTTGCCCGCGTACATCAGCGCCGGGCCGGAGTGCGTGCCCTCGTGGCACTGGGCGCACCCGTCCGACGACGACGCCATCGGCTGATGGTTGACGGCGATGAGCGAGAGGGCCCGCGTGGCGTTCGCGGTCAGGTGATGCTCGATCTGCACGTGGCAGTCGGAGCATTCGAGTTTGTGGTCGGTGACGTGCGCGCGGTGGATGAGTTGCGTCTCGCCGAACTTGGCGAGTTGCTGCGGCTGGTTGTGGCAGTTCCAGCACATCTGGGGCGGGACTTCGCCGTCGCCCTTGACCGCCTCGGCGTGGCAGTTCTCGCAGGCGACCTTGCGGTCGAGGAACTCCTTGTGGTTGAAGAGCCCGGTGGCGAGCCGGATGTCGCCCTTGGGCGCGCCGTGGCACGAGCCGCAGCCTCCGATCACCTCTTCATCGCGCCCGTGTTTCATCCCCTTGAAGTGACAGGTGAAGCAGGTGTCGAGGGTGACGACGAGGTGCTGGCCCTGCACGATCTGCGAGTGGCATGAGACGCAACGCAGTTGCTTGCCGCGGCGCATCTCGCCGAGGTGCGGCGCGTGGTCGAAGTGAATCTTGATCGTGTCGCCCCGGTGCGTGGCGACTTCCCACTCGCTGAGCCCCTCGAGGAGCCGCTGGTCGTGGCAGCCGGCCCGGAGGCACGAGGCGTCCTGAATCTGGGCGTGCGGCTTGGAGCCGTAGGTCCGCGTGATGTAACTGACGGCCTGGCTGCTCGCCTGCCACTTGCCCTTGAGGGTGTTTTCGAGGCCCGGCTCGAAGTGGCAGTCGCCGCAGGGCACGTCGCGGTGCGTGGATTCGTGCCACGCCTTGTAGTACGGCTCCATGATGTGGCAGGAGCGGCAGAAGTCCGGCTGCATCGAATACTCAACAAACCCGAGTCCGCCCCCCGCCAGGATCAGGGCCGGATAGGCGATCTTCGCCCACAGCGCTAGGCCGATCGGGAAACGGCGGCGATTGACCTTCTTGAGGCCGAGAAACCGCCACCACCGCGGCGCCGGGCGCACGGCGGAATCGGGCGTTTCAGGGGTGTCAGAAGGGGTACTCATGGCTCACTCCGTTCCACGGCTCAAGGTGCAAGATTGGTGCCGCCCTCCTCTACAGTGCGTTGAGTCCGGCAAGAACGATCAGGACCACCATCGACGTCCCGATGAGCATCGCGATGGTCCCCACGACAACGGCGACGAGGCGCTGCCAGCGCGGCGCCGGGTCGGTTCGGAAGGTCTCCAGCCGCCCGCGCTCCACGAGGTGGGCGTACTCCGCGGACCGCTCGTGCTTCATCTCCTCCTCCGACACCCGGCCCGTGAAGATCACGTCATCCACCGGGAACTTCTCGAGGCGCAGGTGGGCGTTGAAGAAGTGGATCGTGAAGATGAATCCGACAGCGAGAAGCGCCTCGTAACCGTGGACAACCATGGCGATGTTGAAGATCCAGCCCGGAAGCCAGTTCGCGAAGACTTCGGGGAACCACAGCAGCAACCCCGAGCCGCCGATGATGAACGTGCCGACGATCTCCGCCCAGTAGTCGAACTTCTCCCAGTAGGTCCAGCGGCCGAAGGCCGGCTTGCCGCGGCCGGTGAGGAACCAGCGGAACATCGCGGCGCAGTCCTTCACGTCCTTCCAGCGCGGAAAGAGCGAGTGCGGGCCGAAGAGCCAGCCCAGCAGCGTGCGGCGCGGTCCCATCGGCGTGCCCTGCGCCGCCCGCGCGACTTCGGCCCCGCAGCGGAACAGGTTGATGACGTGAAGGATGAAGTTGACCAGCAGCATGACGGCGAAGAAGCGGTGCCACGTCCCCGCCGAGTCCACCCCGCCGAAAACCGCCGCCAGACGCGGCGCCCACGGGCGATCCGAGAAGAACAGCGGGATGCCCGTCAGCGTCAGCCCGAAGAAACTCACAATCACCAGCGCGTGGTTCACGCGGTTGATCCGCGTGAAGCGGCGGATCGCCGGCCCTCCGGCGTGGTTGAGCCGCGGCAGGCGCCTCCGTTCTACGACTGAGCGCACGAACCAGAGGATCGAATGCAGGCCGAAGAACCCGAACGCGGCGGTGATGACGATCAGGAAATAGAGCCACACGCCGTGCAGCAGCGGGTAGCGCGCCGAGTCTCGGTAGTCGGCGTGGGGATCGAACTTCGCGAAACTCGCCGTCGCCCCTGGATGGCACTTGGCGCACACCTGCACTCGGTGGTCGCCGTGCAGCGCCGAGTCGGGATCGCTGATGGGGAGGATGTCGTGGGCGCCGTGGCAGTCGCTGCACCGGGCGGCCCGCATCGATCCCAGGCGCGTCACCTGCCCGTGGTAACTGGCTCGGTAGGTCTCGTAAAACGTTGCGCGGCGCGAGCCGGACATCGACGGATCGTTGTGGCACTCGCCGCACTCGTTCACGATGTCGAGCATGAACGTCGGCACGTTCGTGCGCGAAATGCTGTGGGCGGTGTGGCAGTCCGTACACACCGGCGCCTTGTGGCCGTTCTCCTGGCCGTTGAGGCGGACCTGGGCATGAACGCTCTTCTCGTAGGTCTCGCTGATGCCGACGTGGCAACGGCCGCACGTCGTCGGCACGCGGTCTCGATGCACGCTCGATCGCTCGTCTGCGGCGGGGTGCACCTCGTGCGACCCGTGGCAGTCGGCACAGGTGGCGGCGACGGCGAGCCCGCTCTGCGTCACCAGCGTGCCGTGAACGCTTTCGAGATAGGAACTCACCAGCACCTGGCCCTCGGGCCGGTCCTCGGATTGCGGCGCGTGGGTCCGGTGACAGCCGCCGCAAGTGGCGACGATGTTGACGGGATGGACCCTTGAAGCGCGGTCGCGCCGGGGCAGCACGTCATGCCCGCCGTGGCACGTCGAGCACGTCGGCGCCGGCTGGTCGCCGACGACCGCCGCCTCGGCGTGGACGCCGCGCAGGAACGCCGCCGCGTCGCGGCTGTGGCACGAGCCGGTCGAGCACGTCGCCGGCTTGAGATGCTGCGCGTGCGGCAGGGTGCCCGCGTCGGCGTGGCAGTCCACGCAGGACGCGGTGGCATGCACGGGGAAGGGATAGTCCTTCGCCGAGAGGTACAGACCCGGCCGGGTCGCCGGCGCCTGCTCGTTCGGCTCGGCGGCCCGATCGGCCAGGCCGATCATGGACCGCCGCTCGAAGGGATCGAGCGTGGCGATGTGCGCCTGGCCGTGGCAGTTGAGGCAGCGGCGGTTGTCGGCCGCGGCGTCGGTCTGCGCGTCCGCGCGCGGCGCCCCCGCGACCGCGGCAACCGTCATGATGAAGAGTATCAGGCGGTGCAGCCGGGCCTGCGGGCCGTCAGCGCTTGGGCGCTTCGCGACATGGAACGTCAGGCCATCCATACTCCACCCGCCTCACGGGGCGTGACTCCCGTCGAGGAACGCATGCTTGTAATACACGAGAAGCCCCGAGAACACCAGCAGCAGCGCCACCGCGGCGCTCCCCACGATCGTCTGCCCGCGCTGCTGAGTCTTGAGGCGCTGCACGAGTTCGTGCGTCGCCTGCACTCGGTCCACACCGTCGCGGATTTCCGAGGCGAAGTTGTTGATCTCCCGCATGTTGAAACTGTGAAAGACCTGGCGGAGCCGTGAGTTCACTTCGGCTGCGTTCTGCCGGGCCTGCTCGAGGGAGAGATTTCGGTAGCCCCACGCCGTCAGGTCGGCGCTGAGGTCCGTCGAAGCCGCCACCTGCTCCTCGGTCGTGACGAGAATCTCCTTGATCCGCGCGACCGCCTCCATGGTCGAGGCGCGGTGGCACGGCGAACAGCGCCCGCCCTCGGCGCGCGAGCGCGTGTCGATGATCTCGGGCGATGGTTCGGTGATGCGGTGGCTGCCCTGGCCGTGGCAGTAGAGGCACGTCGGGTCGCCGAAGTCGCCGTGCGGGCTGCCCAGGTGCTTCTCCTTGATGTCCGAGTGGCACTTGCCGCAGAAGTAGGAGACCGCCCTCCCGCGCGCCTCGCTCACGAACTCGCGCTCTGACGAGTGCATGACAAGGAAGTCGGCGTGGCGCTCGAGGTGCGCCGCCCGCTTGAAGGCGTCCTCGGACTCGAACTGCTCGCGGCGCAGCGCGGCGTTGCCGCCGTGGCAGCCGTCGCATCCCACCTTCGCGCCGAAGTGGACGCTGTGCTTCCACTCGAGTTCGACGATCTCGCTCGAGCGGCCCGGCAGGTTGGCGTGGCAGTTCACGCAGTTGTTCTGGCTGAAGGGATCCTCGCCGTATTCCGCCTCCTCCGCGGGTGGCGACGCCGCGCCGGCTGCGAGCGCCGCGCCCAGCGCCGTCGCGGCCAGCACGCCGAGCATCCACCACGTCGCCAGGCCGCGACGGCCCGCCTCGGGCGCCGGCGAGGCGCCCGACCCCCCGGGGGCCGGGCCGTCGGACTCGCGATGCAGCACGCGCCGGATCGCCTGGCGCTCGTGCGCGACGAGCACGTAGAACACGACGATTGCCAGGGCGGTGAAGATGAAAAAGAGCGGGCGATGGCGGAAGTACTCACCCAGCGGCATGAGCGCTTCGCCATCGTCGGTGTGCGCCTCTGGCCAGCCGCCCCAGAAGGTGAAGAGAACGGCCATCGCGAGCACGACCGTTACGCCGATGCGGTACCACCAGTTCGGCCGCGTGAACGCCCGGCGGCCGCGGTAGAGGAACGGGAGCAGAACGATGATGAGGATGAGCGGTCCCTGACTGAGCACGCCCCACGTCTTGCCGCTCAATCCCAGAAGTGTCGTGGGCCAGATGCGCAGGTATTGATACACCGCGAGAAAGTACCACTCGGGCTTGATGCCGATGGGCGTCGAGCCGCGCGGATTGGCCGGCTGCTCCTCGTGCGCCAACCCCGGCAGCCCGATCATCTCGAGCAGCACCGGCAGGATCACGAGGAGCATGATGATCGCGAGGCAGCAGAGCACCGACACGATCATCTTGATGATCTCGTTGGGCCAGAACGGCTCGAGTTGGTCCGGCTCGTATTGTTCCCGGTAATCGACGCCCATCGGCGTGTCCTTCCTCGGCGAATCGTCCCATCGCTTCCGCGGCAAGCCGCCGCGTCCTCGCGGCAGATCACAGCGGCTTCGAGATGCCCGTCCTCCGAATCATCACAAAGTGCAGCCCCATGAACGCGCTCATGACGGCCGGGAGAATCCAGATGTGCAGCGAGAAGAAGAACCCCAGCGTCTCGCCGCTGATCGCCTTGCCGCGGCGGACCCACTCGACGATGTCCTGTCCGACGATCGGAATGGCGCTGGGAATCTCCGTGCCGACCTTCGCCCCCCAGTAACTCAACTGCGTCCACGGCAGGAGGTAGCCGGTGAACGCCATGATCGTCGTGAACAGCAGCAGGCAGACTCCGCTCACCCAGTGCAGTTCGCGCGGCTTGCGGTAGATCTTGTAATACGCGATGCGGGCCATGTGCATGAGCACCAGCGCGATCATGAGGTTGGCGGCGACGGCGTGAATCCGCTGCACCAACCACCCCATCGTCACGTTGGACTTGATGAACGTCACGCTGTCCCACGCGGCCTCGGGATGCGGCTTGTAGTACATGAGCAGCAGCATGCCCGTGAACACCTGCACGAGAAACGTGAAGAACGCCAGCCCGCCGAAGCAGCCCGCCCACGACAGCGTGCGCGGCACCATCTTCTTGGTCACGTTCTTCTCGAGCAGCGGCGTCGTCGCAAACCGCTCGTCGATCCAGCCGTAGATGAGTCGAATCACTCGCATGTTTCCGTTTCCTGACGCTTCAGTTCCTCGAGGCGCTGGAGGCGAAGACGCAAGCGGACTCGCATGGCGCCACCGAACCGAACACTCATTCCCTTTATGCCTTGGCCCCTTGACATCTCTGCTCTCACGCGATCACCAGTACGCCGTTCTTGATCTCGAACGGAATCTCTCTGAGCGGCGAACTGACGGGTCCGCTGACGACCTTGCCTTCGCCGCTGAAGACCGCCCCGTGGCAGGGGCAATGGAAGTTGGAATGGGCCGTGTCCCACACGACGTTGCAGCCCAGGTGCGTGCAGGCGGCATCGAAGACCCTCGGCCCGGCTTCCGTCATGACGACGATCACCTGCTGTCCCTGGAAGTCGGCGTAATACGCCTGGCCCGGCGAAAGTCGATCGAGCGGGATCTCGACGGGCTTGGCGTCGCCGAGGCGCAGCGGCAGTTTGAGAAACGCGACGATCGGATAAACCACCGTCCCGACCGTGATGGCCGTCGCCGAGCCAATGCACACCTGGCAGAACCGGCGGCGCGCGCCGCTGACCGGCTCGCCCGAGGCGTCATGCTCGTGTCCATGATCGTGATGGTGCGGGTGCTCGTGCGACATGGGCTTCACTCCGTCACTTGCCGTTCCATGAGCAGTTCAGCGGCGCGCTTGAAACTCGCCGCGGCCTGGGCCGGTTGGTCCCGCTGCTCGAAGATCCGTCCGAGGAGGTAATGCGCCCGCGGCTGATTCGCGTCGCGGTCGAGCACGCCGCGCACCAGCCGCTGAGCCTCGTCGAGTTCCTCACCGCCGCGCAGCGTCTGCACGTACGCCACGCCAAGGATCGCCTCGACGAGGTCGGGTTGCTCACTGAGCACGGCGCGGAACTGCGCCTCGGCTTCGGAGATCTTCCCGCGCTTGAGGTGCAGACGGCCCAGCCCGAGCCGCGCCTCAGTGCTCTGGGGCCAGAGATGAAGCGCCTCGCGGTACTTCTCGTCCGACAGGTCGTCCAGCCCGCGCCTCGCGAGTTGCCGGGCCAGTTGCGTCAGCCGGTTCGCCCGGACCTGCTCGTCCGTCAGGCTCTCGGCCGCGTCGGGATGCAGGGACTGCTCGAATCGCTCCACGCTCAGGCGGCCCGTCGCGACGAGCAGCGAATCGGCGAGGAGATCGGCGAATCGCGCCGTCAGCCCGGGCAGGCTGTGGACGACCTTCTGATCGCCGCCGACCACCACGACCGTGGGCATGACGCTCACGCGGTAGTCTGCAAAGGCCTTGCGCTCCGGGTCGTGGAGAATGACGCCGGCCAGCCCCAGTGACTCGGCCTGCGTCTTGAGTTCAAGGCGCGAGAGCGGCTGAGCGACGATGAGCAGCGGCAGGATGGTGTCGCCCGCGAAGCGCGGTTCGTCGAGGAGGCGCTGAATCTCGGCGCACGCCTCGCGCGTCTGGCGGTGGTAGAGTTCGCCGAAGATGATGATGTAGGGGCGGCCGGCGACTCGCGCCGCATCGAAGGCCGCTCCATCGAGGTCATTGAGTTGTATCGGCGCCGCGTCCGAGCCTCGAGGCGGCGCCGCGGCGCCGAGTGCAGGCTCGGCCCCGCCCGCCAGCACCAGGCAGCACCAGGCCGCCGCGATCTGAAGCGATCTCATTGCGAACCTCCCTTCGGGTCCCGGCTCGCCGCCGGCTCCTCCGCCTCGCCGCGCGCGTACGCCCGTTCGACGTGGCACCCCGGCGCGCAGAACCCTCCGTCCGGCCGGGCCTCGAAGTTGATCTCCAGCAGCCATCCGCTGCTGCCGAAAGGCACGGACTCTCGAACGTGGAACGGCCGCTTCGAAGCGTGAACTTCGTGGCACGCGCGGCAGGTGCGCCCCTTTTCCTGGTTCACGTGCAACCAGTGCAGGTTCACGTCGCCGTCGCGGAACCGCGTCAACCCCATCCCCGACTTGCTCGTCGCCATCTCCGCCATGTGGCAGGTGAAACACAGCGCGTAGCGGTCGATCTCGAAGGGCGCGTAGAACTCCGGCGGATACGTCTGCACCAGGAGGTTGGCGTGCTCGGCTGCGTGAGGCTCGTGGCACGACGAGCACGAGCCTTCGCGGATCGGGCCGTGATGGTCCGGCGACTCGTGCAGCAGCAGCGCCATATTCGTGAGAACCCGGCCGGTCTCCGTCGCAAGCGGCTTGTCGTGGCAGGCAAGGCACGTTTCCGGTTCCGCGTGCTTCTGAAGGTTCGGCAACCTCGACGAGTGCGGCGAGTGGCACTGCGTGCATCCCTCGGCCTCGTGGACGGCGCCGTGGACGACGGCGGCCGACCCGATCGCCTGCATCGTCTCGCCGTGGCAGTCGGCGCACAGGTCGTCGGTGGCCTTGTGAAGCATGTAGGGGTGCAGCGAGGCGTGCGGGTTGTGGCAACTCGTGCAGCCCTGCTCCATCGCCGCGTGGACGTGAAGCCCCGCCCCCGCCTGCTGAACCTCAGCGTGGCAGTCGGCGCAGAGGTCGCTCGCGCTCTTGACGAGCAGGCTCGGCTGCCAGGACGAGTGCGGTTCGTGGCAGAGGATGCACGCGCCCGCCGCCACGGGCCCATGCACGTGCTCAGCCGGCGACTCTTCGTGAATGTGGCAACTGATGCACAGGCCCTTGGCCGGGTCGGCGATGAGCATGAGCCGGTGCTCTGAGCCGTGCGGGTCGTGGCATGCCGAGCACTGTCCGTCGCGCACCGGCTTGTGAATGACGTTGCGGTGCTCCATCGGATGGCATCGCGCGCACAGGTCGCTCTCGCTCACGGCGCGGAACCGGTGCTCGCGCGGCTCGTCATACTCGTGGCAGGCGTCGCACTTCTTCCCGGCCGTGGGGCCGTGAAGAAACTTGTGTGCGAGGACGCCGGCGTGACATCCCCCGGCGGTGCAGTCGGGCGTGACGGTGGTCGGCTTCGTCGGCGGCTGATCCACGGGCGCCGCGGGACTCCGCGCAAGGCCGCCTCCCAGGGCGACACCCAGTGCCAGAACGCTGGCCGAGATGCATTGCCGTTGGGATGTCAGGCGCAGTGGTATCACTCGTGCCTCCTGAAAGACGCCACACCGCTCCAGCACGCGCCGTGCCTGCGGAATCAGGGATATCACCCCGGATTGGCACGTCTGCGGGGCGTTCATTCGGGCCCCGCTGCAAATGCCGCTCTGCGAGAGCGGATTTTTCTCGACTTTGAGAATCAGCGGCAACGGGCCTTCCCGATTCCGGGGTCGGGGCCGCGGCTCCTCGGTCCGCGCTTCTCGGGATCGACTTCGCGACGGGCCGGAGGCGTCATTGCTTCGCGGTACGCCGATTGCATCGCGAGGCGCACTGCACGAGAGGAGCACCCCATGCACGCCGTCGTCCGCCTTGCTTTGCTACTGACCGCCGCCGCGGTCGTTCTGACCATCTCGGCTGCGAAAGCGCCGCCGCACCCGATTCCCGGCCACTCGCCGCAATCGCATCCGGAACATGTTCGCACGGTCGAGCAGATCGTCGCCGCGTTCTACGAGACGGTGTCGGGCCCCAAGGGCCAGGCCCGCGACTGGGACCGCTACCGCGACCTGTTCTTCCCCGAGGCGCGGCTGAGCGTGGCTCGCTCGGCGCATGGGACGGGCGTGGTCAGCAGTTTCACCATCGATGAATACGTCAAGAGCGAGTCGGGCTACATCGAGAAGTCCGGTTACTTCGAGCGTGCGGCATCGATGAAGGTGCAGCGCTTCGGGCAGATCGCACACGTGCTGAGCGTCTACGAGAGCCGCCGCGCCGCCGAGGACGAGATGCCCTACTCGCGCGGCGTCAACAGCATTCAACTCGTCGAGAGCGGAGGCCGCTGGTGGATCAGCAGCGTCCTCTGGCAGCGCGAGACCGAAGACCTGCCGATTCCGGAGGAGTTTCTGCGCCAGTAGCGCAAGCCGGCCGCCCGCCCGGCTGGCCGGCCCCGCCGAGGCGAATCGGGCAATAATCGGTCATGGCAAAGGACCGGACCACGGCGGGCAAAGTCAGCAAGGACGGCGCGTCGATGCCCCGATCCATTCTCATCGCGGAAGATGAACAGGTGCTGCGCGAGTCGCTCGCGGAACTCCTGTCGCAGGAGGGTTACGAAGTCGTCCAGACCCCCAACGGGCGCGTCGCGCACGAAATGGCGCTCCAGCGGCCCTTTGACCTCGTCCTCACCGACGTCCGCATGCCGGAGATGGACGGCCTGACGCTTCTGGCCAACCTCCGAAGGCTCGCCCCGCAGACGCCGGTGCTCATTCTGACGGCCTACGGCACGGTGGACAGCGCCGTCGAGGCGATGCGCGCTGGCGCCGCCGACTACCTCCTCAAGCCCGTCCAGTTCGACGACCTGCTCCTCAAGGTCGAGCGGTCGCTGGCGCACGGCGACCTGTGGCGCGCCAACCGCCTCATGACTGAGCAACTGGCCGCGGAGAGCGCCTTTGAGAACCTGGTGGGCCAGTCGGCCCCGATGCAGCGTCTCTTCGAGATGGTGCGCCGCCTCGCCTCGGTCAAGAGCACCGTGCTCATCTTCGGCGAATCCGGCACCGGCAAGGAACTCATCGCACGGGCCATTCACTACAACGGCATCACCCGCGACAAGCCCTTCGTGCCCGTCAACTGCGGGGCGATCCCCGAGACGCTCATCGCGTCGGAACTCTTCGGCCACCGCAAGGGGTCGTTCACGGGCGCCACCGCCGACCGCGTCGGCTACTTCGAGGCCGCGGGCGGCGGGACGCTCTTTCTCGACGAGATCTCCACGCTGCCGCTCCAGACGCAGAGCATGCTGCTGCGCGTCCTCGAGGAGCGCGTCGTCGTGCCGGTGGGCGACACGCGCGGCCGGCCCGTCGACGTGCGCATCATCGCCGCGACCAACCGCGACCTGCGCGAGATGGTCTCCAAGGGACAGTTCCGCGAAGACCTGATGTACCGCCTCGACGTGGTGAAACTCGAACTCCCCCCGCTCCGCCAGAGGCGCGAGGACATTCCCCTGCTCGCCCACCACTTCCTGCGCAAGTACGCCGGCCAGATGAACAAGCCCGTTCCCGGCATGACCAATGGGGCCGTGCGCGCCCTGCTCGGCTACGGCTGGCCGGGCAACATCCGCGAACTTGAAAACGTCATCGAGCGCGCCGTGATCTTCGCGGATGGGCACGAGATCGGCGTCGCCGACCTCCCGTTCGGCTCAAGCGAGCAGAACGACGAGCCGGGCGAGGAACTGCGCGAGGCCCTCCGGCAGTTTGAGCGGCAGCACATCCTCGATTCGCTCCACCGCCACGACTACGACAAGAACGAATGCGCCAGGCACCTCGGCATCGGCCTCTCCTCGCTTTACCGAAAAATGGAGGAACTGGGCATCGCCAAGCAGGAAGAGTGAACCCGCGCTCCCGGCGAGCCGGCCCGGTTCAGAAGAGGAGTTTGAGGAGGTAGTCCAGCCGCCCGTGGAGCACGAGGCGTCGGCCCGAGTCGCGCATCACCCGGCGGATCTGGCTCCGGTACCGCGGGTGATAACAGTGCGACGGGCAGTGCTTGCACGCGGGCTTGGGGTCGAACGGGCACGTCTGCCGCTTGACCCACGAGTGCAGCAGCAGTTTCGTGCATTCGGGACAGAGTTCCAGCGGTGCGCGGACAATTTTCTCAACGTCGAGATTCTTCGCAGCGACCGGTCTTCGCCGACGCTCCCCGTGCCGCGACCGGCAGTACATCGAAATGAAGACGGCCAGGGTTCGCAAGTCGCGCCGCATCCGCCGGTCCATCGCCTGAAACGCGGGCGGCGCGGGCGGCGTCCGCTCAGCGGCGGCGTACAGGGGCAGTGTCAAAGAGTTATCCGCGCCTTGGATCATGCAATCGCTCCGCACCGCGGGATGCAAACCTCGTGCCGCGGGCCGTGGCGCGCCGCTTGCAGGCAAACGAGCAATGCTTCGGCGCAAACTCCTTCTCGGGCTCGGCTCGCTCATTGCCGCTTTTGCCGTGCTGTCAATCGGCGCGGTGCTGTTGCTCGAGCGGCTGCTCAACGATCTCGATGAGAGCCGGGCGACGGTGACGGCCTATATCTCTCGCCTGCACGAACTCGGCGGGCAGGTCATCGAAGTCGAGGCCATGCTGAGCGGGACCACCCCGCCGGACGCCGCGATCCGCCGACCTGAAGACCTGCGCTTCATCGCTGAGTACCTGCGTCGCGGCGCCGAACGGCTCAAGACCGATGATGTGCAGTGGCCCGCGGACTCCACCGGTCCCGCCGTGCGCGACCGGCTCATCGAGGCGCTGCCGCGCTTCGCTGATCGGATTGACTCGGCCGCGGACCTGCAGGCAGCCGGGGGCGAACCGGCGTCGGGAGTCTTCGTTTCCGGCGAGCACGTGTGGATGCAGGCGGAGATCCTCAACCTGACGAGGCTGGCGCGTGCCTACGCCTCGGAGCGGCAGGCGGAGATCACGTGGTATTTCCGTTGGGTGGTGCTGGGCATCGCCGTCGCCGCCATCGTCGTAGTGAACATCTCCGTTCTCGTCGTGCTCCGGATCACTGGGATGGTTCTGCGCCCCGTCGATCTGCTCATTCGCGCCGGCGGCGAGTGGGCGCAGGAGCGCTTCGGCCACCGCGTGCCGGCGGACCTGCCGGGCGAGTTCGGCCAGTTGGCCGCGACGTACAACCATCTCGCGGAGCAACTCGCGGCCAACGAGCAGCGGCGACTGGAAACGCTCCACCAGGCCGCCCGGACGCTCAATCACGAACTGAACAACGCGCTGGCGATCATCGAACTCCAGGTTCACCTCCTTCACCGCCGACCCCAGGAGACCGCGGAACTCGCCGACCGCCTCGCGCACATTCGCGACTGCCTGGCGCGAATGAGCGGGACGATCGCGGCCCTCAAATCGGTCCGTCGCATC
The DNA here is from genome assembly GCA_011525805.1 of Vicinamibacteraceae bacterium. Lineage (GTDB taxonomy): Bacteria > Planctomycetota > Phycisphaerae > Phycisphaerales > UBA5793 > UBA5793. The sequence continues at coordinate 8,200 of WYBR01000109.1, read as the reverse complement.
GTGCTCATCGACTACCTCGAAGGCGAGAAGATGCTCGACCTGCCCCGCTCGGTCGGCGAGCGTCCCGAAGCGGCCCATGAGGTCCAGTCACGCGAGGGAAACCCGGGGTGAACGAGCCTGTCCCGAAGCAACCCGTCCGCGTGAGAACGGAGGCCGCCGCTCATCCGCGGCTGCTCGTGCAGCAGGTGCGGTGGTTCATCGCCCTGCGGTGGATCGCCGCCGCCGCGGTGCTGCTCGGCTCCCTTCTCGACTGGCAGGTCACGGGTTGGTTCGAGCACTCGCGCGAAGGCGTGCTGCTCGGGATCGCCCTCATCGGCGTGAACGTGCTCATGCGGATCTGGATTCACCGCAGCGCGACGCTTCTGCGGCGTCCGCGGCGGCTCATGGCCGTCATCTGGACCCAGATCGTCGCCGACCTGCTCATGCTTTCGCTCCTGGCGATCTGGACGGGCGGGCTGTCCAGCCCGGTGCTCGGCTTCTTCGTCTTTCACATGGTCTTCGCGAGCCTGCTGCTCGGCTCGGCGCGGGCGTACGCCGCCGCCTCCATCGCGGCCGCGATCTTCTTCCTGCTGCTGTGCTCGGGCGGCGAGGCGCCGAGGACGAGACAGGAAACCCTCGCCACCGCGGGCTTCCTGCTCACCCTGTTTCTCACCGTGCTCATCGTCAACCGCATCACCCGGCGCCTGCGCGACCACGAGCGCCGCGCGCTCTCGCACCACGCCCGGATCCTCGACATGTCGCGCCGACTCCGCGAGCAGCGTCAGGCAATGGCCCAGCACGAGAAGATGGTGGCCCTGGGGCAACTCGCGGCCGGTGTCGCGCACGAGATTGCCAATCCGCTCGCCTCGATGGACGGCGTGCTGCAACTCATGCAGCGCCGCCCCGAGGCGCCGCACTCCGGGGCCGTCGCCACCCTCCGCCAGCAGGTCGAGCGCATTCATCTCATCGTTCGCCAGATGACCGCGTTTGCGCGTCCCGATTCTCCCGCCGGCGCGCCCATCGCCCTCGGGCCGCTCGTCGATCGGGTGCTCCAGGTGGTCGATCTCGACCGCCGCCTCGATCGGATCCGCGTGGTGCGCGACATTCCCGATTCACTTGCCCAAGGGTGGATGCTGCCCATGGCCGTGCAGCAGGTGCTCGTCAATCTCGCGATCAACGCCGTCGACGCGATGGAGCGCGCCGCCGATCCGGTCCTCACCATCGCCGCCGAGCAGCGCAACGGCGTACTGTCGCTGCGCATCTCGGACACCGGCACGGGCATCGCGCCCGAGCACCTCGAGCGCATCTTCGAGCCGTTCTTCACCACCAAGCCGGTGGGCAAGGGAACGGGCCTGGGCCTCTCCGTCTCCTACCGCATCGTCGAGCACCTCGGGGGGCGCCTGGACGTCACGAGCCGGCTGGGCGCCGGCACGACCTTCAGCATGACGCTGCCCGCGGCGACGAACGGCGTCCGCCGGGCTGCGGCGAGCCGCGCCTCAGAACACGGGTCGCCGGCCTGAACGCCTCCACGACGAACCCACCCGCACCCGCGCATCCACGATCCGCGCCCCGCGCTCGAGCACGATCGTCGGATTGAAGTCCACCTCTTCAATCTCCGGGCAGACCTCCAGCAGCGCCGAGAGTCGAAGGAGCACGTCGCGGACCGCGTCCTCATCGGCCGGGGGTGCTCCGCGCCAGCCCCGAAGCAGGCGCGTCGTCCGCGCTTCGGCGAGGAGGTCATCCGCGTCGCGGTCCGTGAGCGGCACGAGGCGCAGCGCGACGTCCTCGATGAGTTCCGCCAGGGTGCCGCCGGCGCCGTACGCGACGATGTGGCCGAAGGTCGCGTCAAGCGTCGCCCCGACAAGCACCTCCACGCCTCGGGGGATCGTCTGCTGCACGAGCACGCCGGTCATGCGGTCTCCGAGGCGGCCATGAAGGTCCTCGTAGGCGGCCTTGACGGCTGCAGCGTCGCCGAGGTTGAGGATCACGCCTTTGACCTCGGTCTTGTGCAGGATCGTGGGCCCGAGGGCCTTGAGCACTGCGGGATAGCCGATGAGTTCCGCCGCCTCGAGCGCCTGTTCGATCGTCTCCGCGACGCGGGCCCGCGCTGCGGGAATCCGCGCCGCGTCAAGAAGCGCCTCGACTTCGCCGGCGCTCATCCAGCCGCCGCCTCGCCGGCGCACCGACTCGACCGTCTCCCGCGCCCGCTCTTCGTCCATGTCCTCGAAGCGCGGCACGGCGCCGGCGGGCCGGCTGCGCCAGCGCGCATATCGCAGCGCACGAGCCAAGGCCGTCACCGCCCCCTCCGGGAAGCGGTAACTCGGAATGCCCTCCAGCGGCGGCGGCATCCCCTGCGCGCTCAGGAACGTCGTCAGGACCGGCTTGTCGCAGCCGGGCGGAATCGAGTCGCGGATCGCCCGCGCCACCCGGTCGGGCGAACCCGGATGCAGCGGCACGAACAGGACGATCAGCGCATCGACGCCGGGATCTTCGATTAATGCTTTCATCGCCCGGCGATAGTCCTCCGCATCGGCGCTGGCGATCATGTCCACGGGGTTCGCCACGCTCGCCGCGGCGGGAAGAAACTCGCGCAGCGCCGCGAGCGTGCGATCGTTGAGCGTGGGCAGTTCAAGCCCGGCCGCTTCGCAGGCGTCCGCGGTCAGGATCGCCGGCCCGCCCGCGTTGGTCAGGATCGCCACCCTCGGCCCGCGCGGCAGCGGCTGGTGCGAGAGCAGCCGCGCCACGTCGAAGAGTTCTTCAAGCGTGTTCGTCCGGATCACGCCGCATTGCCGGAAGAGCGCTTCCGCGGCCCGGTCGCTGCCGGCGAGCGAGCCGGTGTGCGAACTCGCCGCCCGCGCTCCCGCCTTCGACCGGCCCGCCTTGACGCAGATGATCGGCTTGCGCCGCGCCGCCTCGCGCGCGATGAGGCTGAACTTGCGCGGGTTGCCGAAACTCTCGAGGTAGAAGAGAATCACGCTCGTCCGCTCGTCCTGCATCCAGTAGCGCAGCAGGTCGTTGCCCGAGAGGTCCGCCTTGTTGCCGATCGAGACGAATTGCGACAGGCCGAGGTTGAGCGACCGCGCATAGTCGAGGATCGCCTGGCCCAGCGCGCCGCTTTGCGTGAGCAGTCCGACGCTGCCCTCCAGCGGCTGCGTCGGCGAGAAGGACGTATTCAGCCGGACCATCGGGTCCGTGTTGATCACGCCGAAGCAGTTGGGGCCGATGAGCCGGATCCCCGCCTCCCGAAGGCGCGCCACGAGGCGGCGTTCGCGGTCGCGGCCAGCGGCGCCCGTTTCTGAATACCCCGCCGTCAGCAGCAGAATCCCCCGCACGCCCCGCGCGATGCAGTCCTCCACTACCGCATCCACGTGCCCGATCGGCACCGCGATCACCGCCAGGTCCACCGGCTCGGGAACATCCCGAACGCTCGCGAACGCCTGGATCGACTCGATCTCCTCCGCCTGCGGGTTCACCGGGTAGACGCGGCCGCGATACCCCAACGTGAGCAGGTTGTGCAGCACCACCGAGCCGATCTTCGTGCGATCGCGGCTGGCGCCGACGATGGCCACGCTTCGAGGCTCGAGGAAGATGCGCACCGAAGCGACGGCCGATTCCGCCTCTCGCCTCAGCAGTTGATGTGCGTACGCCTCCGTCGGTTCGAGCGCCAGGCGGACGCGGGCGCGCCCCTTGGCCAGGCGCTGCATGACCTCAAAGCCGGAGGCGGCGACCATGTTGAGCATGCGCTGGTTCGCCGCCACCACCTCTCCTTCCAGCGCCTCGATGCCGTGCTCGCGCGCCACGTCCGCAAGCCGGTCGAGCAGCGCCGTGCCCAGTCCCCGGCCCTGCAGCGCCGTATCCACCGCAAAGGCCATCTCCGCCACCCGCGGACGATTCGCGTCGCGCACGTAACTGCCGAAGGCGACAATGCGCCCGCGAAGTTCGGCCACGAGCACGAACGCCGACTCGGGGTCGGGCGTCTCGCCTTCCCCGGCCTTCAGCGCGCTTGTGCGCGGCGTCTCCAGAAACTGCGGCTCCGCGAAGTCCGGAAGAAGATCCTCCGTCAGATGCTGAAACTTCATCTTGTCGCCATGCTCGAGCGCGCGAAGCCGGACGACCGAGCCGTCGCGGAGCACGACGTCGTATCGGTATTGGACGGGAGTCTCGGACGTGGGGGCCTGGGGGCTCATGGCGTCTCTTCCAGTGAGTGGTCGACCGGCGGCGCCGCGGCTCGCGCACGCCCGAGTGCGGTCAACGGTCAATCGTACGTCTCGCGCGGGCGAGCCTGACGATCGGGAGCGCAACCGGGGAAAGCACCCTGCCCCGCCGCGGTGTCAGGCGTCGTACCGAACCAGCCGCTGCTCGCCCTCCAGCGCCCGCTCGCGCGTGAGGTCCTGCGTGACTTCCAGCGTGCCGAGATAGCCGCCGTCCTCGTTTCGCAGCGCGAAGTAGCGGATGTGAATGAAGCGGCCCTTCATGTTGATCCAGAACTCGGCGACGTTCTGCCGCCCGGCCTTGAAGTCCGCGAGAATCTCCTCGACTTTGTCGAGGCTCTTGGGCGGGTGGCAGTGCTGCACCTTGCGCCCGATGACTGCCTTGGGCCGCACGAAGATGCGCCCGGCTCCTTCGCTGAAGAACCGCACGCGATCGTCGGCGTCGACGAAGGTCAGATCGACAGGAAGGGCGTTGAAGAGGCTCACGAGTTGCTCGAGGGTCAGCGCGCCGCTGGGGAAGATGAGAGCGCCGGCGGCGGGCGGAGCCGGGGCGGCGGCCGGCGTCATGGCCAGACCGACGCCACCTGGCCCGCGCTCAGCAACCAGTGAATCACGCTTCGCCGTCCCCGCCGCCGAGCGCTGAACCGGCGGCACGGCTTCGAGCAGCGCCTTGGCGCTGGGCCGATACTCACGTCCCGGATCGACAATGCACCAGCCGAACTGCGGCGACTGCGCCCAGATCTCCACCCACTCGCTTTCGGCGAGCGTCTTGATGGACATGGGCAGGAGGATGTTCTCCTCCTTGAAGATCATGTCGAGGACGGCGGGCAAAGCGGCCTGGGCCGCCGACAGCACGGCGCGGCGCCACTGGCTCTCATCGCGCCTCTCGGCTCGAATCGCCTCCTCCAGCGCGCGCAGCCGCGCGCGGATCTCGTCGTCCTTGGCCCACATGACCTTCGACGGCCCGGTGATGCCGTGACGCTCAAGACAGGTGAAGAGCAGGTGCTCCTTGCGCAGATAGTGCTTGTCGACGTCCAGCAGGGAGTTGAGCGCTTCGTTGAGATGATCGAGCGTGTCGGACCTGATCGCCTTGCCCTCCGCGAGGAGAGCGGGCAGGTGGTTGAGCATCGCCTCGGCAAGCCGCTTGAGCGCGGCGTTCTCGCTGCGGAACGTCTCGACGGGATGGCCCGCGGGGAACTCGGCGCCCGCGTCCTTCGGCAGCGCCTCGCGCACGGCCGCGGCGTGATGGTCGCACGCCTTGGCGACCTGCTCGACCGGCACGCCTTCGCGTATGAGTTCATCCTCCGCCTGCGCGACGAGGCAGGCGTCGCAGCCGGTAAGCAGGTGCGCGAGCGTCTGCCGCGCCTGCGGCACATCGTCGCCCGTCACGACCTCGCGCAGAACGGCCTTGAGTTGCGCGACGCGCTGCTGCTGCTGGGCGGGGTCTTCGAGAAGTTCGCTCATGGTGGCCTCCGTGGCGGGCGAGGGGTGGCTGGGAGAGTCATCGGAAGTATATGATGCTAAATCGATACGGTTATCACTTTTGATCCGCAGGACTGCAATCCGGGGCTTCTCCCCTACCCCCACACGCCCCTACCCCCACACGCCGCCCATGACCCGGATTACCGGCCCTCGTGTCCACACGCCGCCCGCCGGAATGGGTCCACGAACCGAGAGAACGACTCTCATCCGCGCCCGTGGTGACCGCATCGGGATCCACCCTCAGAGAGGCTCGTACCAGGAAGCGTCAAGGTCGATCCTGCCTCGGACCCGCGGACTTTCCGACTCCCTGCCCGGCACCGAGGCCGGGCCGCATCACTCCTCCACGCGATCAGGTGAAACCTCCGGCTTCGCATCCACCAGGCCGAGCACCGCGGCGAGCGACCGGCCCGCTCCGCCCGGGCCGGAGTCCAGCGCAACGCGCCGCTCGAGAGGGATTGCGGCGATGTCGCTCAGCGTGGCGGCCACGTCGGCGAGCACGACCCGGCGATCTTCGCTCGTCGCCATCCGAGTCGCGCCCGCAATGCCCTCGCCCGCGAAGAACAGCGGCAGCGCCGGCGTCGACCCCGGCGCCTCGACCTCGTGCTCCACTTCCTCCGGGAGCGTCACAAACACCCGCCGATCGAACGGGCTTGTGCTCAGCATGCACACGACTGCCTCGGAGGTGTGCCCGTAATCCCCCGTGAACTCGTCGATGACGCCCAGGCCCAGGTGGCCGACGAGGCGGCCGATCACCGAGTCGCGCGCTTCGGTGTACCGGTGGAATCGGATCGCATCGCCGCCAGAGGCCCGCGGTCCGGCCTCAAACGTGCTCCCATAGCGATTCCACGTCACGCGGCAGAGGAGTGGATCCACTCGCGGCCAGCGATATCCGTCCCCGCCCGCCGGGTCGATTGCGGCGCCGTGCTCATCGATGAAGCGCGGCGCCGTCAGGCGAAAGAAGAGGGCGTACGGCTTGCCCACCTCTTCGGGCGCACGATACATGACGCGGTGCAGCGCGACGAGAACAGCCGAGGCCATCGCCTCATCTCCAACCTCCAGCGGATCGTCGATCACGAGGCGCGGCGGCTCGGGGTGCCCCTCGTCGAAGACCGGGCCGAACCGCGGCGCCCGCAGGCCCGCACGCGCCGGCCCCAGATCGGCGCTGTCCACCTCGACGACGTAGTAGCCCTGCTCCACGAGCAGCGGCACGATCGCCCGCTGGTACGGCTCAAACTCAGCCGAGCCGCCGCGGCCGGGCGCTTCGCCCTCTGCCGCGTCCAGGGGCTGCGGCCGGAAGTTCGTGAAACTCACTCCCAGTCGCGCGAGACGACCGAGCACGGGCGTGAAGCATCCGAATTCGTTGGGCCACGCAGGCCCCTCCATCGAGTCAACGCACCACTCATCCGCGATGATGACGATGAGGTTCTTCGGGCGACTCGCCCGCTGCGGCGGCGCCGCCATCGGCGCGGCGCTCAGACAGAGCGCGGCTGCGGAAAGGGCGAAGGAGGTGAGCGTCGCTCCGGTCATGATCCTCTCCGAGCGCACCGCATGACACGGGTGCGCCGGCGTTCATGAATATACCACGCCGTGCGCGGCCGGCCAATCGCGGCACGCCGCCGCCCACGCAGCAACCACCAAACCCACTTGATTTCAGGGCGGCTTCCCTGCCCGCGCGACCCGCACGGCCGGCATCGCGCTGCGCCACTGACGGTATACTCTGACGCGATGCGGCGGCCCGGCTTGCCTGGAGGGACGGACGATGATGCGCACACGTCTGCGGTTCGCAATCGCGGCGACGATGGCATCCCTGGTGGCACCCCCGACGAGGCTCGCGTCCGCTCAGCCCATTGGCGTAACCGGTTATGAAGCAACGTCAATCGGTGTATTGGAGGGCCATCGAGGTTCGTTTGTCGATGAACTGGACGAGTTCGCGCGAGTCGTCGGCTGGTCGCGCGAGTCCAGCGGTCGGACCCACAGCGTGCTCTGGTTCAACGGCGTGTTGTTTACCCCTCCTGTGCCCCCGGGTGGTGAAACTGCGAACCTCTTCGGCATCAGCCCGACGAGCGGGTTGCTCGTGGGAGATTCGATGGTGAATCAAGGGAGCAGGGCGGCCGCGTGGAGAATCGGCGTCGGTTCGACTCTGCTCTCCTCGCTCGGCGGATCGCTCTTTTGCCTCGCCGGAACAGCCAATGACTTCGGCTGGATGGTCGGGCGGTGTGCGGCAGCTAATCGTTCGGCCCTCTGGCCGCGTCTCGACCCGCCCATCGACCTCGGCTCGCTCGGCAACCAGTTCGGCAACGAAGGCGCCAACGACATCAACGCCCAGGGCGAGATCGTCGGCCGGTCATCCAACGCTCAGCGCATCACGCGACCCTACCTCTGGCGCAACGGCCAGATGATTGACATCGGCGGCGAGCCGACCAACGCGGTCGGTTTCGCCTACGGCATCAATGACCTCACCGAAGTCGTCGGGTATTTCAGCAACCCACCGCCCGGGCGGCGCGAGGCGTACTTCTGGCGAAACGGTG